>JANOQJ010000093.1:0-116938 GCA_031414805.1 Comamonadaceae bacterium | reverse complement strand
GGGAAGCGCCCTGCTGGCCTTCGATGCCGATGAAACCATCGGCTGCATCGTGCTCACCGGCAGCGACAAAGCCTTTGCCGCCGGCGCCGACATCAAGGCCATGGGCAGCCTCGATTTCATGGCCGCCTACAAGGGCGAGTTCATCACCCGCAACTGGGAACACTTGCTCAAGGTGCGCAAACCCGTGATCGCCGCCGTGGCCGGTTTTGCCCTGGGCGGCGGCTGCGAACTGGCGCTGATGTGCGATCTCATCATCGCTTCTGACACGGCGAAGTTCGGCACACCGGAAATCACCTTGGGAATCATGCCGGGGGCAGGCGCTACGCAGCGGCTGCCGCGCGCCGTGGGCAAGGCCAAGGCCATGGACATGGCGCTGACGGGCCGCATGATGGACGCCGTGGAAGCCGAACGCGCAGGCCTGGTCAGCCGCGTGGTGCCGCTGGACAAATTGATGGACGAAACCTTGGGCGCGGCGCTGATGGTGTGCGACTACTCGCAAATTGCGGTGATGGCCGCCAAAGAATCGGTCAACCGCGCATTCGAATCCGGCCTGTCCGACGGCGTGATGTTCGAGCGCCGTCTGTTCCACGCACTGTTCGCCACGGCCGACCAGAAAGAGGGCATGGACGCGTTTGTGAACAAGCGCAAGGCGGTGTTTGGGCACCAGTGACGGGGTTGGCGGTTCAGTGCCGAAACACCTGCCCGTCATTCCCGCGCAGGCGGGAATCCAGGCGCGAAGATCACGCAGAAGGTGGATTCCCGCCTGCGCGGGAATGACGGGTTTGTAGACGTCTGCGACGGGTAAAAATCATGCAAAACGGCATCCAGCCCTTGTATCTATTGCTCAAGCAGCTATCAATTAAGGAGTGAATTGATTCTGGCGTTTATTTCGTCACCACCACCCGAACCGCCGCTGCCGTCACCGATCGCCGCTCGCACCACACGGCGCTGCTCGGCGTCAGCATGAACGTGCCAGTTTGGGAGAAGCTGACCTGGCGGGTGTGGTTGGCGCGAAAGTCGGTGTTAAAGCGTGCGCTGCCCTCGGGCTGCACCGCCCACTGCAGGTTGTCTGCACCCTCTTTTTCAGCGTCTGGCGGTGGCCTTGCCATCCAGCACTGGTCTGCCGCGAGTTGGGCGCGGGGAATTTGCTTCCACGAGCCTACCGTTTGGCGCTGGGCCGACAAGGTGACGGCCTCGTTGAGCGACACGCTGGTGGGTGTGGCCGATGCGGCGAGCGACAGGGTTTGGGGTGCTTGCAGCACATAGACCAGAGCGGGTTCCCGGCTGCAGCCAGTAGTCAGCGCAGCGAGCAGCGTGGCGGTTCGCGCGAGCATGTATGAGCCGCTAAACCGCTTAAAAATCAATCGCCAAATGCCACTTGGCCCCGCTCTTGGCGGCTGTTTCCAGAGCTGACTGAAAGCCCTGCAAATCTTCCAGCACATCGTCTGAGCGCTTGACGAGCGTTGGGTCGGCACGTAGCGCGGCTGTCAGGCCTTGAATGGTGGCCAAACCGTCAGCGGGCTCAAACCACACGGCAACGCCATCTTCGCCATCGGGCAGGTCCATGTCGTCGTCCAGCATGTCACCCACATTGCCAATAGCCTGACCCAAGAACGCCTCCAGCGGCTTCAGGTCCAGCGCTTCGGCCATGGTGTTGAGCTTGTCGATAGCGCGGGCCACAGACTTGCCATCAACCGATTCAACGTCCAAGTCTTCAGGATCGAATTCGAGGTAGTAGGCGAGGCTCATGGGGTTCCTTTCTGTGGGTTGGTGCGGTGTACTTGCTTGAATAAATGAGGGTGTTGTCGTTTTTTTAAGGCCTCAACCGCCGAACCTCATCCGCCAACACCACAAACGCCTCTTCCCGCGTGGGCTGGGTGATGCGGCGGGTCTGGTTTGCGTCCTGACGGGTCCAGCGTGTCCAGTTGCTGTTGGCTTCCAGGCGTCCGAGGGTTTGGCCGTTTTGTAGCAGTTCGATGCTGATGACGGGCGGGCCGGGCATGGGTCGGGTGTCGATGGATACGGGTGCGTTGGCCCAGTCGGCCAGCGAGGGTTCCTGGCTGCGCAGCAGGGCTGCGAGGGCTTCGGCGCGCAGGCGCGGAACGACCGTGGTTTGGCCTTGGAAGGTGATGCGGGCCTGGTCCCAGGCGGCGGTGCTCACGCGCTCTCGGGAGACTGAAGGATCTACCAGGGCGATGCTGGGCAAGGTCGCCGTTGTGATGGGGGGCATGGCGAGCACTACGCTGGGTGCGCGAGGTGCTGGCGCGGCGGCTGGCGCTGCAGGCGGTGAAGGCGGTGAAGGCGGTGCTTTTGGCGCTACGGCGACTGGCGCAGGAGCAGGAGCAGGAGCAGGAGCAGGAGCAGGAGCAGGAGCAGCCGCCATCCGCGCTGCAGCGGCCAGTGCAGGGGGTGCAGCCGCGACGGCGGGGGCGGCGGGTGCAGGCTGTGCCACTCGGTCGGTGATGGGCGCAGTTGCTGTGGCCTTGGCGTCTTGAGGCGGGGCGACAGCCGCCTTGGCTGCGGACTCTGCCACCGACTCGGCGGCATCTGTGCGTGGGGCAGTCTCACGTTTAAGGGCTGGGCTGGCGGTGGGTGCTTGGGCCGGGCTGTCTGCCCGAAGTACGGAGGGCGCTGCAACCGCCGCTGGCTCAGCCGTGGGGGCTGGCGGTGGTGCAGATTTGGCTTCTGTGGACCCTGCGGCCTGGGCGCGGGCGCGTTTGTCGCTGGACGGATCGGCTGCAGCCACATCGGCCGCGCTACCGCCCGGGCTGACTTTGCCCAAAACAGCGCTGTCTTTGTTGTCAGGCGGTGCAGCTTTGTTGGCGGCGACGGTGGCGGGTGCTGGCGCTTCTTTTTCAGGTGCTGCGACTGGTTTAGTAACAGAAGGCGTTGCCGGTTGCGCTGCTGTGGTCGATTCAGTCATCGGCTCAGCTTGCGGGGCGGCTTGGGGCGCAGCCACCATGGGCGGTGCAGCCGCTGCGCTGCGCTCGGGCAGCGCCACAGAATCTGGTTTGGCGTCTAGCTCAGCACCCGGCGGTTCCTGGCCTTGCCAGAGCAGGGTCACGAAGCCGGCGACCAGCACGGTGGCAAACGCTGCGTTCCACGGCATGCGGGGTGCCCGCTCGCGTAGGCCCTGTGCAGGCCACAGGCGAGACCACCAGGTTGAGCGTGTGGGTGGGGTGGGATTTGCGGCTGGTGGGGTCAGAGTTGGCTTGCTGGGGGCCAAAGCGTCTGCTTGTGCTTGCTCCTGCAACGCTTGAATTGCTATTAATTTAATAGCTTCTTGAGCAGTATTTACAGGGGCTACAGCCTGATCTGGTGCATGTTCCAGGGCTTTGGCCAGACGCGCATCACGCCAGTGCGTGCCGGGTGTGGATGAGGGTGGACGTTTTGCGGTCATGACAGGCTGTGTTGGTTGGGCATGTCAACCAGGTAGTGGCGCATGCAGCCGCGCAGCTTGGTCAATGCGTAGCGCAGGCGGCTTTTGGCGGTTTCAAAGTTCAGGCTGAGCGTTTGAGCCAGTTCTTCGACCGTGGCGCCGTCTTCGTGGTGCAGCAAAAAGGCGGCGCGCTGAGGGGCTGGCAACTCGTCCAGGCAGTGCAGCATGCGGGCACCGGCCGCGCGCCAGTGGGCCGTGTCTTCGCTGGAGGGGTGGCTCACATCCAGGCTGTCTTGCAGCCATTCCAGCGGGTCGTCCGCGTCGTCAGACGCTGCGAACTGCACCTCGCGGCCACTTTTGCGCAGGCGGTCCATGGCCAGGTTGTGCGCAATGGTGAAAGCCCAGGTTTTCCAGCTCGCCGTATGGGTGGCGCCTGCGACGCCGTCTGTTGAAAACTGCGCCCGCGCACCGATGATGCGCACCCAGGTGTCCTGAAACACCTCGTCGGCCTGCGCCGTTAGCGCGCTGCCCAGCAAGCGCCGCACAAAGCGAAACAGCGCGCTCTGGTGGCGTGCATACAGCGCATCAAAAGCCGCCACATCGCCACCGGCGTAGGCCAGCATCAACTGGTCGTCGGGCATGTCGGGGTGCGCAGAGGGCGGTGCAAGCATGAAGAGATTTTCACACTGGCTTGTACGGATGGGGCGGGCGTTTGGGGTTAAACCGGGTAATCAAGCATCACTTTCCTGCTTGCCGTGCACCAATCCCACAAAGGATCCGCCAGCGCTTGCCTGGGCTTTGCAACGTGTCGCTATCGAATCGCTACCCAGCTCAACCCAATCCCCACCAGCGCCCCCACCGTCAACACCACCCGCAGCAACAAATACCAGCTTGGCCAGGCATGCCAGCGCCGAATGAGCCAGTCAATCAGCAGGCACAAGGCAATGCTTGCTGCCAGCGCGGGCAGGGCTTGAGTGGCGGGCAGGGTGTTGGCGGCCCAGGATAGTAAAGATGGCATGACGCCCCACAGCAAGGAGATGCGGGCGTGTGTGGTGGGCATGTTGTTGACCAAGGCTGCGCCCCAATGCAGCGCGCCGAGAAACGACAGGATGGCGGCGGCGTAGCCTTGTTGGAGCTGGACTGCCAGAGCCATGTGCGGCGGCGATGCACTGGCCCAAATGCCCAGGCCGATGAAGGGGACCAGGCCACCCAGGCCCAGGGCAAATGCGGTTTTTTTCATGAGTTGAGTGGCGGTGTGTGGGGCTCAAAACCCGGCAAACCACTCTGATGCCAGCGGTACGGCGCAGGTTCTCCACGCTCGGCAATTAATTCATCCAGCGAACTCGCGCTGCGCCGCACGCTCTCGTAAAACCTGGAAAAGCTGTTGCACAGGCGTGGCGGGTCGGGCAGCAGGCGTGGCGCTGGGGCCAGGTGGTTGGCCAAGCTGGGCAGCAACGTTGCGTAGTGCGGGTTGAGCGTGGCGTTGCTGGTGACCCGGCTCGCGGTGCTCAGGACTGAAGCGAGTTCGTGACCGTCACCCACAAAAATCACCTCGCACAGCAACTGCATGCGCGCCATGACCCAAGCCCAGCGGGCGGCACTCCAGGGGAATTGGTTGTGAAACGGGGTGTGGATCAGGCCGATGGCGGCACCGCCGTGCGCTACCGGTTCGCCCAGCATCCAGGGGTGAATCAGGTGAACGGGCTGGTTGGCAGTGATTTTTATGTCTTTTAGGCCAGTAGCCCTTACAGATATTGCTGGAGCAGCTATCAAATCAGGAGTATCTACGGATGTGTTTCCACGTTTGTAGCCCATGCCTGCACGGTTGCGGGCAATGTCGTCCAGGTTTTCATAGTCCGTGTCAATCACGGTGCCAGGGCTGTGGTACTCGGCGGGCGCGTACTTGGCTACGTTTTCCGCGTTGAACAAATAGGGTTTGTGGGAGAACGTGCCAGCCACCCATTGCCAGCTCAGGTGGTTGCTGGCCAGGTCGCCGTCCAGCAGGTGGCCATAAAGCCAATCGGCACCGGCTCGCCAGTGCACTTTGCGCACGTGCACCACGTAGCTGGCCAGCCACATGCGGGCGTGGTTGTGCAGGTAGCCCGTGGCGTACAGGTCGCGCACGCTCTGGTCGATGACCGGCACGTCGGTGCGTCCTTGGGTGATGTCGTCGGGCAGTTGCGTGGCGTAGCTGCCGGGCCAGACGGGTGGGCGAATGTCATGCAGAATTTTGTCGCCCAAGTGGCCCCACACATGGTGGAAAAACTCGCGCCAAGCGAATTCGAAGATCAGCTTGTCGTCAAACGTCAGCCTGTGTTTGTTTTGGAGCGCCTGCACGCAGGCAGGAATGCTCAGCAGGTTGTGCGTGATGTAGGGCGACAGGCGAGTGACCGCGCCGCCCAGCGCGTTGCGGGAGCGGGCGTATTGGGTAGGGTTGACGGCGGCTAGGGTTTGTTGCGCGGCGTCAAGCGTGGGTTCAAACATGTATTTGATGAGGTGCAAACCTCAGAGCGTCATTCCCGCGCAGGCGGGAATCCACCTGAAGCGCACCCAAGCCGCTGACAAACCGTAAAGATCTCGCGTCTGGATTCCCGCCTACGCGGGAATGACGGTGGGCTTGTGTTTGAGGCATGCGTCACTTGACCAAAGGCCGAATATGCGTGAAGCCGCCGTCCACATGAATGATTTGCCCGGTCACGCGCGCTGCGTCGGCCGACAGCAGCCAGGCGATGGCGGCGGCCACGTCGTCGGCGCTGTTCACGCCGTTGATGGGGTACTGCTTTTCGGCACCCGCGCGCATGGCTTCGCTTTTCAGGATGTTGGCGGTCATCGGTGTCTCGGTCATGCCCGGGGCCACGCAGTTCACTCGGATACCGGTGGCGGCATAGGTGGCGGCGGCGCTGCGGGTGAGCGCTTCTATCGCACCCTTGGCCGCTGCAATCGCCTCGTGGTTGGCCACGCCAATGCCCGCCACCACGCTGGAGACCAGCACGATGCTGCAGGGCTTGCCTTGCGCTTTGGCAGCCTCAACGGTGGCTTGCAACACGTAAAACGCACTGTCGAGATTGACGCGAATCACCTCGCGGTATTGCTCGGCGCTGGTGCGGCCCAAAGGCGCAATGAGGGTGGAGCCCACGCAGTGCGCGACGCCACCCAGGCTGCCGTGCTGCGCCACGCAGGCCGCCACGGCTGCTTTGGCACCTTCGGGGGTGGTGGTGTCGGCCTGGAACAGGCCCTCTGCTGCGCTGCGGCTGGCAGCCAGCGTGGGTGTGTGTGATGCGGCCAGGCGGGCGAGAAGCGCTTGGGCAACGCCGCCGGATGCGCCGGTGACGAGAACGCTGGTGGGGTGGGTGGAGGTCATTGGGAATCCTTGTTGTTGAAAATTGATTGACTGGAGATGAACGGGTTTTGCCCCTTCCCCTTCCGGGGGAAGGTTGGGATGGGGGCACGAGCGCTACCACTGCTTACTAGCGTCATGACACACCTGCCCCCATCCCCGCCTTCCCCCGGAAGGGGAAGGAGCAAAGGCAGCGCTTGCGGCTGATTTTTTACACGCGAGATCATCAAAACCCAAGCGACAGCTGCGGGCTGTCTGGCAGCGGTTTTTTGACAGCAGGCTTGCGTCGCACCACCCCCTCGCGCGCCGGATTCCGGCTGCCGTGCTTTTGATACACCGCCTGCGCATCGGCCTTGACCTGGGGCTGCGCCTTGCGCACGTACATCACATCTTTGGCCGCCTGCGTGGACTGCTTCAAATCAACGATGGGCGGTGGGTAACCGGCGCAAGCCACACCCGCAAGCCAGGGCGTGTGAATCAAGCCATTGGGCAGATGCGCCACCTGCGGCACCCAGCGGCGTACAAATTCGCCGGTGGGGTCTTGGTCCAGGCCCTGTTTCACGGGGTTGTAAATGCGCAGGGTGTTGATGCCGGTCACGCCGCTTTGCATCTGGCACTGGCTCCAGTGAATGCCAGGCTCGTAGTCAGTGAATTGGCGCGCCAGGTGCAGGCCGCTGGCCCGCCAGTGCAGCCACAGCTGGTAGCTGGCAAAGCTCATCAGCATGGCGCGCATGCGAAAGTTGATCCAGCCAGTGGCGTTCAGGCTGCGCATGCAGGCGTCTACAAACGGGTAGCCGGTGTGGCCGCTGGCCCAGGCCTGTAGGCGCTGCTGTTCTTGCGGGGCCAGCTCACCTTCGTTGCGCACACCGTCAAAACCGCGGTGCACGTTGCGCCACTCAATCTCGGGTTCGCTTTCCAGCTTTTGAATGAAATGGCAGTGCCAGTGCAAACGGCCTTCAAAGCTTTTGAGTGACTGCAAAAAACCGCTGGGCCGCTGGTCGGCCGGCAGGGCCAGCAGCTCGGTGCGCCGCGCCCACACGGCATGCGCGCATTCGCGAATGCTGATGGTGCCCCAGGCCAGGTGCTCGGAGATGCGTGAGCAGGCCGCGTCGGCTGTGAGCGGGCTGGACATTTGCACGCGGTAGTGCTGGCCGCGTTGCTGCAAAAACGACTGCAGCAGCGCATGCGCGGCGGCGGGGCCGCACTCGCCCTCAGAGTTGGTTTGAGTGGGCTGGGCGCGGGGCATGGTTTGCCACGCTACGCTGTGCGGCGCAGGCAGCGGCGGTGCTTTCATGCGCGCGTCCCACAGCGCGCTCCAGCGGTCACGCGTGGCCAGGCGGCGCACCACGGCGTTGCTGGGGAATTGCTGCCAGGTCACGCCGGCGCCCTGGCACCAGCGGGCCACCGCCCGGTCACGCGCGTAGCTCCAGTCGTTGCCGGTTTCTTCGTGGCTGAGCAGGGCAAAACTGCCAAAGCGTGCCTTCAAATTCGTCAACACGGCCAATACATCACCGCAAGGGGTGTACAGCTGGCCACCCTGGCTTTGCACCCACCCGGCCAGCGCTTGCACGCAGCCCAGCGCAAACGCGTGGTGGCGTGGCGAGGTGTCGCTCTGCTGCCAGGCCTGCGGCTCGTCCACCCACAGCGCCAGCACCGGGCCCTGCTGGGCCGTTTGGTGTGCAGCGTGATGCAGGGGCGCGTGGTCTTGCCAGCGCAGATCGCGTTTGAACCAGACGACTTGGAGCATGAAAGGCGGTTGTGTGCAGATCGGGGCAGAGCAGGGGGGTTGCATCTTGACGGCAAAGCAATTGGCCCCCGGGTCCATGCGGCTTTGTTGAAAAGATTCGACTGCAGGGGTATATTAGCTGTATAAAAATACAGTTAAAAATCCAGTTTTCAGACTTTTGCTTCCCCGTGTCTACCGTTGCCCGCCCCGCCTTGCACCTGCTGTCTGCCCACATCTGGCAGGGCCACGAGATGGCGCGTTCGGGTGCCGACACGCAAACCTGGTCCACCGGCCATGACGCGCTGGATGCCGCTTTGCCGGGTGGCGGGTGGCCGGTGTGCGGCCTGGTGGAGCTGTTGGCGCCACGGCCTGGCCAGTTTGTCTGGCGTTTGCTGGCACCGGGCTTAAGCCTGGCGCTGGCGCAAAAAGCCGGGCCACTGGTGCTGGTGGGCGCGCCGTTTGAGCCGTTTGCGCCTAGCTTGCAAGCGCGCGACTTGCCCCCCGCCCGCTTGCTGTGTGTGCAGGCTCCGCAGGCGCAAGCGCAGCCATGGGCCAGCACCCTGCAGACGCGCCTGTGGGCCGCGCAGCAGGCGCTGCAGTGTGGGCCGGTGGTGGCGGTGCTGCTGTGGCTGGAGCCGCCAGCGCGTTCGGCTGCGGGTCATAAGACGCAGCCGTTCAACAACCTCACGCTGGACCTGCGCCGCCTGCACCTGGTTGCGCAAACCCAGCACAAGCCCCTGTTTGTCATGCGCCCTGAAACTGCCCGCCAGGAGGCGTCGGCCGCGCCCCTGCGCCTGTCGTTGCGTGAGCTGCCGGACGATGCGCACAGCCAGCTGGAGGTAGACATTTTCAAGCGGCGTGGCTCCCCGCTGGCCCAGCCCCTGTCGCTGGCCGCCTACCCCGCACAACTGACCGCGCTGCTGGAGGCCAGTGCGCGACTCAATCCGGCGCGCCAGCCCGAGTTCGCATAAATAAGGCTCAAGTGAATACGGCCGGTACGACGTTGGATCAGCCGCAAAACAGCATGCACTGGATTGCCACCTTGCCGCCTGAGCACCAGCGCACGGCCTGGGGCTGGCATGCGCTGCAGTTCACCCCGCGCGTGGCGCAGGTGGAGGAGGCCTTGCTGCTGGAGGTGGCGGGCAGCGAGCGGCTGTGGCGCGGGCGCAAACGCCTGCTGGAGCTGGTTTTAAAGCCAAATCAGCCTCTAGCCCTTGTAAAACATGCTCAAGCAGCTACATCTTTAATAGCACTTGCCCAGTTGCGTTTGGCCTGCCTGGGCCGACCCGCAACGCCTGTCGATGCCCTGCCACTGACCACCCTCAGCGCGGCCACCCCTTACTTGCCGGTTCTGGCGCGCATTGGCTGCAAAACCTGGGGCCAGGTGCGAGCGCTGCCGCGGGACGGGGTGGCGCGGCGCTTTGTGGGCCTGCTTGACGCACTGGATGCTGCTTATGGCGACAAGCCCGAGGTCTACCCCTGGCTGACCTTGCCCGATGTCTTTGACCAGCAACTCGAACTGCCCGGCCTGGCCAGCAGCGCACCCGAGCTGCTGTGGGTGGCCCAGCGCCTGTTGGACGCACTGCAGGTGTGGCTGTCGGCCCGCCAGCGCGGCGTGTTGGCGATTGAGCTGCAATGGACGCTGGATTTGAAGCGCCACAACGGCGTGGTGCTGCCGCCGCACCAGCACATCACCGTGCGCACCGCCCAGCCCACGCAAGACATGGCCCACCTGGTGCGCCTGGTGGGCGAGCATCTGCAGCGCGCCACGCTCGCCGCCCCGGCCAACGCCCTGCGCCTGCGCACGCTGGACACCGCGCCTTGGGCGGGCGCCAGCGAGAGCCTGCTGATTGAAGAACGCAGCCAGGGCACCAGCCTGCTGGAGCTGGTTGAGCGCCTGAGCGCCCGCATGGGCCCGGAAAATGTTCAGGTGCCCCAGCTTTACGCCGACCACCGCCCGGAGCGCATGCAGCGCTGGGTGGCTGCAGGGCATGGCCTGGGTGTGGACGACCTTTCCCCTGCGGAGCGCTTCGAGCTGCGGGCCAATGCCGCCACCACAAACCCGTATGGCGACTTTCTGCCCCCGTGGCTGCTGACCCACCCGTTGGCGCTGTCCACACAAGACGACAACCCCTATTACGGCGGACCCCTGCAACTGCTCACCCGCGCCCACCGCATCGACATCGTCTGGTGGGACGTGGCGTGGAGAAACGACCCCAACAGCAACACCCTGGCCGTTCACCCCCAGGCCGTGCGCGACTATTTTCTTGCCCGCAGCCCGAAAGCCGGCCTGGTCTGGGTCTTTTGCGCCCGCCTGACCGCCCGCCAGTTATTGGACATGCCCGAGCGGCCACAAGTGCAGGCGAGCTGGTTTTTGCAGGGGGTGTTTGCGTGAGGGTTGGCACTATCGCGGCAGGTCTTACTGTCTTAAACTGTGCTGATGAATACCGATTTGCTGAACCAAGCTCGCCTGCTGCCCGTGCCCGAGCAAATTGAACTTGTTCAGGCTTTGTGGGACGAGATTGCCCAGCGCAACGCGAGCAGCCAAGCCTTTTCGCTCACGCAAGCGCAAGCCGCAGAGTTGGATCGTCGCCTGGCCCATCTGAAGGCTCATCCGGACGACGTGGTCGATTGGAACGAAGTTAAAACCCAGGCGTTAGCCCAAATCGCGTCATGACGCAGTCGCCCGCACCAAGTCGTGCGGCGCGTGCAGAGTTCGTAGAGGCCACAGCGTGGTACGAAGTGCAGCGCAAAGGTCTGGGAACAGGTTCGTAGAGGAGATCGACCGCTGCATTGCCATCGCGGCACAGCATCCGGCGCGTTGGCCCGTCGTTTACAAAAATCTACGCCGCATCACCGTGCGGCGTTTCCCCTACGGGTTGTACTTTTATGAGCAAGCGCAACGCGTCGTGGTCGTGGCTGTTTTTCACAGTCGCCGTGATCCGGCCATCTGGCAAGGGCGCGTTTAGGTATTTGGCGAAGCCATACAGCGCACTGAAAATGTGTGGGATTCTTGTACGGGCACAGGGACAGTGTCGGGAACACAGGATCGCGGCGCGCAGTCACTCCTGAATTCATAGCTGCTTGAGCATGCTTTACCTGGGCTACAGCCCTAAAAGACCCCAAAACCCACATCGTGACCAAGCCCGGTGCTAGAGTTAATCCATGTTGATGCCCACCCCCCCCGTCACTGACCCTACCCCAGACCCCGCCGCTGACGATGTCGGCGTGCCGGTCTCCGTCAAGATCCGCGAGCGCCTGCTGGCTGCCAAGAAGCGGTTTCACTCCAACGACAACATTGCCGACTTCATTCAGCCCGGCGAGCTGGCACTTTTGCTCGACGAGGTGGCCGGCCACATGAAGGGCGTGCTCAACAGCATGGTGATTGACACCGAGCACGACCACAACACCGGCGACACAGCGCGCCGCGTGGCCAAGATGTACATCAACGAGGTGTTCAATGGCCGCTACGTCAAGGCCCCCAGCATCACCGAGTGTCCCAATGCCGAGCATTTGAACGAGCTGATGATCGTGGGCCCGATTACCGTGCGCAGCGCCTGCAGCCACCACTTTTGCCCGGTCATTGGCAAGGTGTGGATTGGCATCTTGCCCAACGAGCACACCAACGTGATTGGCTTGAGTAAATACGCGCGGCTGGCCGAATGGGTGATGGGCAGGCCGCAGATTCAGGAAGAGGCAGTCATTCAACTGGCCGATCTCATCATGGAAAAAACACAGCCCGACGGCCTGGCCCTCGTCATGGAGGCCAGCCACTACTGCATGGCCTGGCGCGGCGTGAAAGACATGGACAGCAAAATGATCAACTCGGTGATGCGCGGCGCGTTTTTGAAAGACGCCAACCTGCGCCGCGAGTTTTTGGCACTCATTCCGGGGAGAAGATAACCATGCTGGTACGCCTTTTGTACGTGAGCCGCGCAGTCGATGACGACGCCACTCGCGCCACCGAATCCATCCTGGCTGCCGCCCGCGCCCACAACATGAGCAACGGCATCACCGGCATCTTGTGCTACGGCGGGGGCATCTATTTGCAGGCCATTGAAGGTGGTCGCAACCAGGTCAACGAGCTGTATGGCCACATCGTGCGCGATACCCGCCACAAAGATGTGGCATTGCTGCACTACCAGGAAATCTCCGCCCGCCGCTTCGGCGGCTGGACCATGGGCCAGGTCAACCTGGCCAAGCTGAACACCTCCATCGTGCTCAAGTACAGCGAGCGCCCCGAGCTGGACCCCTACTCGGTGAGCGGCGAGATCTCGCTGGCGCTGCTGGAGGAGTTGATGGCGACCGCTTCGATCATTGGCCGGGCTTGACCGGGCAATTTCCAGCTCTGGCGGGCTTGACCGGCCAATTTCCAGCTCAGGCGGGCTTGACCGGCCAATTTCATGCTGTGGCGGGCTTGATTGACTTAACTCCCTCTCCCTCTGGGAGAGGGCAGGGGTGAGGGCAGTGCACCAACCAACTTCTATGCAGCCCATCCTCGGCGTCGACTTCACCAGCAGCCCCACCCGCCGCAAACCCATCGTCGTCGCTTCAGGCCTTTTGGTGCTGCAGCCCAAGCAGATACTGCTCAACCAGCTATCAAAATTAGAGCGATTTGAATCCCTGACAAGCTTCGGCGACTGGCTGAAAGAGCCCAAACCCTGGGTCGGTGCCTTCGATTTGCCCTTTGGCCTGCCGCGCGAGCTGGTCGAAACCCTGGGCTGGCCCACTGACTGGCTGGCCTGCATGCAGCACTACAGCCAACTCACCCGCCCGCAAATTCGCGACACCTTCGCTGCTTTTTGCAACGCCCGCCCCGCAGGCCAAAAATTCGCCCACCGCGCCACCGACAAACCCGCCGCCTCCAGCCCCAGCATGAAGTGGGTCAACCCGCCCGTGGCCTACATGCTGCACGCCGGTGTGCCCCTGCTGCTGCAAGCGGGCGTGCACCTGCCCGGGCTGCATGCCGGCGACAGCACAAGGGTCGCGCTGGAAGGCTACCCTGGCCTGCTGGCCCGCGAAGTGCTGGGCGCGCGCAGCTACAAAAGCGACGACAAGGCCAAACAAACCCCCGACCGCCTGATCGCCCGCAAAGACCTCATCCACGCGCTGGAGCTCGGCCAAACCCGGCTGCAGGTCCGCCTGAAAGTCAGCCACGCCCAGCGCGACACCCTGGTAGACGACGCCAGCGGCGACAGCCTAGACGCCGTGCTCTGCATGCTCCAAGCCGCCTGGGCGCAGCAGCGGTTTGCGGCGGGAGATGCGCGCTACGGTTTGCCGGGGGGGATGGACCCGCTGGAGGGGTGGATCGTCAGTGCTTGAGGCTCACTTGCGCGGCACCTTGGGGTTATTGACACCTAATTTGATAGCTGCGTTAGCAAGACTTACAAGGGCTAGCGCCTCAAAAAAGCATATGGGGCGTTGCGTTGTGCGGGTGCCGTGTGGGTCATTTCGAGCCGTTGATTGCTCAACAGCGGCTAGCCCAGCGCAGTGGATTAGTCAAGGCCTATCCAGGGTATGACTGGCGCTGTGTTCAAAGCCACAATTTAAGGAGAGTCGCCCCACCCCAGTGGGCAATCCCAAATACCACCGCCGCAGTTTCTTTAACCAACAATGGATTAGGTCCAACTAGGTTTATCCGCTGCGTAGAGGTGGTTGCAGGGGCTGAGTTGGGTCGCGCGCCGGATAAGCGCTAATCGTTATACATCAGGAGAACCTATGAAGCACGTCCTTGAATTTCTTCTGGTTTTGGCCGTTGTGGTGGTGACAACGAGTGCGAAAGCCCAAGTACCACCTCCTGTTGACATACCAATTCAAAATATTCCACAAGAAACAGATGTCTGGTGCTGGGTTGCGGTTGCACAACAGATAATTCTCGCATCGCGCGGCCCATCCAATACTCCGGCGCAATGCGCTCTAGTTGCTACAGCAAATGGGGCCACTCCAGCTGCATGCTGCAGTGAATATAACCCTTTGTGCGTGACAACCGGCAGCATTCCTCAAATACAAAATCTAATCCGGCATTTTGGAGGTCGAACCTCAAAATATGCCCCGCCTACGGATCCAATGACTCTATATCGTACTTTGGCTAGAGGACATGCTGTGATTGTTCAATTGAGAACCGGCCAATCCAGTGCGCATGTAGTTGTTGTACGGGGAATGTCATTTTTTCGTGGCCCTAAGGGAGTTCAGCCGGTTCTACATGTAAATGATCCAATGGCCATATTTACTCAACCTGTACTTTACGCTCAGATAGCGCCAATTTGGATGAGTGCAATTGTAATTGACTGACTATATATCAGAAAACAATATGATGTAGAGCTACCAAAGCTGATAATTTTACTGAGGCAGCGTAACATGATCCAAAATGAACCAATTGGGAAGAAGGATTTAGAGCGATATGCCGTCTTTCTATTCGGTGTCATATTTTTGACGGCGATACTCGCCATTCTCATACAGCTTCCAAAGCCAACACTCGCCCAGTTTTTCGCATTTAGGCTAACGCTTGCACTTGCTGCGGCTGGTGTCGGAGCATTCATTCCTGGATTCATCCACTTCGAACAGGCTCTGCCGCACCGAGGGCTGGTTCGTTGTGGCGGAGCACTCGCACTTTTCGCAGCAGTCTGGTTCACAAACCCTGCGAAGTTTGCAATTGAGGGTATTTCACCGCCACCGACCGCCGATGCCAAGGCATACATTGAGAATTTCATTGCAGTTAGTGATACAGGAGATCAGTCGCTCGCTTATTCGATGTTCTCGGATCGAGAAAAGTCTTCTGTTTCGTTGGCTTCGTATAGTCAGCTTGTCGGCAACGTCAGAACACCGCTCGGTCAGCGTACTGCAGGTCCAATTTTGTGGAATACATCCAATCCCGAAGAGATTCCCGGTAGAAAGGGGCCTTTCGTCTTTAATGCCTATCAATCCACATTTTCGGGAACGCCGGGCGTTTGGGTTGAAATTGCAGGGGTAGTAGCCGAAGAAGGTAAGTGGAAAATGCATACATATACTATGCAATCATGCGTTCCTCCGATGTGCCACGCGCTTGATAAGTTCAAGTAGTCATAATATGCAACATTTTCTTATGAATCGAGATCCACTCGCACCCCGTTTCGGGAGAGATGCTGGCGCCCCGATATCGCGATAACAATCGCACAATTACAACAAGAAAAATATGCACGAGTTTTGATATCCGCCAAGCATCATTTTAATGAAAATTTCGCTACAACACCTGTCTTTGCGGCAACGATTTAGCTGACCTCCGTTCTATGATCTGCCTAAATCTATGACTTATCAACTGGATATAATACATTAGTGTGTCTGACATAAGCGTACAACAACCTCTTCCTTACTATGGCCACAAAAGAAGACATTCTCGAGCAGATCGTCGAAGAATATTTGCTCCACCAAGGCTACTTCGTTCAACACAACATCAAATTTCGTCCCGACATAGAACACGATGACTTTGTAACGAATCAGGATTCAAACCACAGCGATATTGATGTACTCGGATTTCACCCACTCAAGAACGGATCTGAGCGAGTCGTAGTTGTAAGTTGCAAAAGTTGGCAGAGCGGGTTCAATCCAAAGGTGGAGGTTTCGGCGATCATCAATAGGAAGAAGGTTTCTGGCCGTGAAAGATGGAAGTCCTTTCGCGAACTTGTAATTCCGAAGTGGTCTATTGCGTTTCTCGCTGCGGTGGAGAAATCCACAGGAACCCGAGAATTCACATACATCACTGCGGTAACGCGACTAGAAGGCGATAAGGCACCGTGGGAGCAGAATCCCGAATTTCGCGCAGCAATCGCTGGAAACCCAATTCAAATATTGGAATTGAGCGACATGCTGGCAAGGGTAGTTCCACAACTCAGTACCACTGTGGCGAACACTTCAATCGGCAGGTTCCTGCAGCTCGTCAAGGCCGCTCGTCTCAAAATCGTACCAAGTTCGCCCTCCAAAGAAGCACCATAGGGGTAATTGATTTTCACTGCATTTTTAGACAACGTTTTCACTGGGCACCAAGTGCATCCCCATCGCCCCGGCGCGCGAGGTCAGTTTGTTCAGTACCGGCTGGCGGTAACGCTCTTCAGAGCAGTGCTGCCCTGGAGGGCTCGTTAAAATTACGCCATGAACCCCGCTCAAATCGAAACCGAAGCCCTATCTCTTCCAGTTGATGCCAGGGCAGCCCTTGCTCAGCGCTTGTTGCTGAGTTTGGAAGAAGTCTCTGAACCGGAGTTTGAGCGCCTTTGGGGTAAAGAGTCTGCGCGCCGCGCCACCGCGATTGACGCGGGGAAGATGCAGTCAGTTTCTGGTGACGTGGTCGCAATAAAAGCGCGGGCGCTGCTTCGGTGAGTCATAGTTTTGCGGTTGGCGCGGAAACTGAATACCTTGACGCAATTGAGTTTTACGAGGGCAAGCGCGCAGGTCTTGGGGCTGCACTCATCGAAGAGCTTGAGCGCGTTGTCCGCTTGGCTGAGGGAAGGCCAGATGCGTGGAAATTGGTTCATCCAAGCGGCGTTCGTTGCATAGGACTGGCGCGTTTTCCATACTCCGTCTTTTATCGCGCGCTGCCCGACGGTGAGATTCAAGTCATGGCATTCGCCCACCATCGCCGCAGTCCGAGCTATTGGGTCAGTCGTGTTGGGCTTAAGGAATGAGCTTGCGCTCTGAGCCTGCTGGCCGTCAGCGCTTGAATATCAAGACCGCCTACTTACCCGCCACCCACTCCCCAGGCAACACCGACCCCAGCCGCGCATAACCTCCCTTGCCATCGGGCCAAAAAACACGGCCTCGCCTTGCGTGTTGGGGTGGTAGCTGGTGGCTATCAGCACGTTGATGCCGTGCGAAACCAGCACGGTATTTTTGCCTGGCGCAGGAGCCTGGGAGAGCAGGGCGTTGAGGTTTTTGGCCGCCAGCGCCCGGTCGGCGTCGTTCACGCTGGGGTAGCTGATGGGCACGCTCAAACGCTCGGTGATGGTGTAGTTGCCTTTGCCAAACATGGCCTCGGCGTGCTGCCAGGCGCGGCAGAACTCGGATGACAAGACCTGGCCCACCGGGATCTGCAGCGTCTTGAAATCCCGCCCCAGTTTGGCCACCTGCGCGCGGCCTTCGGCGTTCAGGTTGCGCTGGGTGGCGCAGTCGCCCATCACGGCTTTGTCCCGGTCGGCGTAGGCCGGGCCGGTTTCGCCGTGGCGAAAGAAGACCACCAGACCGCCGGTTTTCAGTTGCGCCACCAGTTGGCTGGCGGGTATGTTTTGTGCGCGGGCGTTCGAGGGCAGGGCGCTGGCCAGCAAGACGCTGGTGAGCACGGTGAGCAGGCAGCGGCGCGTGGTGAAGGGGTGTGTCATGTTCAGATCCAGGTGTTTCGGGAGACGCGTGTCGTGAGCGTGCTGGTGTGCTGAAAGTTTCTTACAGTTGATCCCCAACGTCTTTGCCCGCCTGCAAAACCCCATGCTTTACCAAACCCTTGCCAACCTCGTTCTGGCCGCACATGCAGCCTTCATTGCTTTTGCATTGCTGGGCGGCTTGCTGGTGCTGCGTTGGCGCTGGGTGCGGTGGCTGCACCTGCCGTGCATGGCCTGGGGTGCCACGGTGGTGGCCGCCGGTTGGACCTGCCCGCTCACGCCGCTTGAAAACAGCTTGCGTGCGGCTGGCGGTGCAGCAGGTTATTCGGGTGGGTTTATCGAGCATTACCTGCTGGCCGTGATCTACCCCGATGGCCTGACGCGGGAGGTTCAGATGCTGCTGGCTGCGGCGCTGGGGGTCTGGAATGTGGTGGTTTACGCCCTCGTCTGGCGCTCAAAGTCAAGAGGTAAGTCTAAAGTTGACATGCCTAAATGGTGAATAAGTCAGATTTATTGCACACAACGTTGTGAAAGCGTAACTTGTAAATGTTACGTAAAGAATTTTGCGCGGCCCTGTGTTTTGCGCAAGGTTCCCCAATCGCGACACAAAGCAGGCTGGCCTAAGACTTGCTCAAACGGATTTGCTGTCACCAGGGAGGTATTTCTTTTAACCAACTGAAGGATCCTATGAAGCGAATTCGAACGACGCTGGCCTGCTCTCTGGCTGCACTGGCGCTCTTGTCTGGCTGTGCCAGCACCGGAAAAATCATTCACTCCACAGCCGACGTGTACCCGGCTATCGGCCCTTATTCACAAATTGTGCAGAGCGGTAACACCTACTACCTGGCCGGCGTGATACCGCTGAACAAGGCAGGAAACGGTATCCAGGGTGCCACCATTCAGGAGCAGACCCGCCTGGTGTTGGACTACATCGGAGCCAAGCTCAAATCGCAGGGCATGACGTATGACAACGTCGTGATGTCCAACGTCTACATGAAAGATCTCAACGAATTCGCCGCGATGAATGCGGTGTACGGCGAGTATTTCAAAGCCAATCCGCCGGGTCGGGCCACCGTGGAAGTGGCGCGATTGCCGCGCGATGTGAAGATCGAAATTGCGGTGATTGCGACCAAATAAGCGCGGCTGCTCATCAGCTGCAAAACGGTGCATCCAGCCGGGCGCGCACCGGTTTTGGCACCTCACAGCACCTCACAGCACCTCACAGCACCTTTAAATACACGGCTTGGTCTTGCGCTGCCAGGCCGATGTACATGTCTCCAAGCGCTCTTGTTTTATTGACTATCTGATCTTTTTTCAGGAGAAATCCATGACGAATGCAATACAGGTAGGCGCACGCGATGCAGCGTCGCCCTTTCCCGCAATAGATACACATGCCACATCGCCAGAGGTGGCCAGCTGGTCGCCCATGCGGCGCGACTTCATGAAGGTGCTGGGTGTCGGGCTTGGCTCCCTGTCGCTGGGTGGCCTGACCGGCTGCGGCGGTGCCGACGCACAGGTGGTGCCCACAGCAGCTGAAACCCTGCGTGCCCAGTTGCTGGCCAACGAGGCTTTTTGGACGGCGGTGCGGGGCCGCTTTGTGTTGAACCCGCAGAAGGTGTTCATGAATATCGGCACCGCCGGTTCCATGCCGCAATCGGTGCTGACCCGGTTTGCCGCCGAGAACCAGACCTATGCCGTCGAATCACAAAACGGCTACAGCAATTACCTGACCCAGCGCACCGCCATCGCACGCGGCACGGGCACGCTGGCAGGCCGTGGTTATGGTGTCGACCCCGACGAATTGGTCGTCAGCTACAACACCTCGGACGGTATGTCCAAAGTGCTGCTGGGCATACCGTGGGACCGTGGAGATGTGGTGATTTCCACCAACCAGGAGCACCCCGGCGGCGACGTGCCCTTGGGCGTTGCTGTAGAGCGCTACGGCGTGATCGTGCGGCGCATCAGGCTGCCGGTCGGCGACGGCAATGTGATGCTGGGCGACGGCTCCATGGCCCCGCACACTGCGCAGCTGTACTACACGCTGTTTCGCAACGAAGTGCTGGCAGCGCAGGCTCAAGGTCAAAAAGTGCGCGCCATCATGTGGTCCAGCCCGACGTTCATCACGGGCACCATGCTGCCCATCGATCAGATCATGCGGGTGTGCAAGGAATTCAACCTGATCTCTATTTGCGACGGTGCCCACCTGCCCGGCATGATGGCCTACAACTATGCTGACCTGGGTGTGGACTTCATGGCGGGAGCCGCACACAAATGGCAGTGCGGCCCGGGCTCCACCGGCATCCTGATTGTGCGAAACCGGGCCAGACCCAACGCAGCTTCAACCTTGCCGCCGTACTACCCGGTGGTGACCAGCAGCGCCAACACTACACTGCAGGCGGGCTCCCGTCCGTTCCTCACGGGTAGCACCACACAAACAGTGCCCTGGACGCAGCGTGGTGACTACGACATTGGCTCGGCCATTCAAAGCATCGGCAGCATGCATGTGCCGTTGATCAACGGTGTGGCGCAAGCCTGCGCCGACTGGGACACCATTGGTCGCAAAGACATTGAAACCTATGTGTTGGCGCTGTCGGCTTACGCCAAGGCCCGCATTGTGGAGCTATGGGGAGCCGAGGCGCTGTACACGCCACGCGACCCCATGCTCAGCACGGCGCTGACCTCGTTCAATCCGTTTTACGGTCTGGATGGAACGCGCGCCCTGGTTCGCCGCACTACCGCGACGAACGCCACTGTCACGGCTTCGCCGTCCAGCCGCCTGGTCACCTTGCTGGCCGAGCGCAACCTGGTGGTGCGCAACTCCACCGTGCCGCGCCTGACCGCTGCCAACACGACCGTGAACGAGCTGCCGATTCGCTTGTCCACACACCTGTGGCACAGCCCATCGCAGGTGGATAACGCACTGGCCTTGATTCGTAGCACTGCCATTGAAGTGATTGCGGCGGCAACCTGAGTTGTTGCACGGGCGCTGGTTGCGGGGCGCGACCAGCGCGTGTGCGACGGAATGCGGAATGCCGCAACCAGTTTTTAGCCAAAACGGCTTACAGCCCTTATAAATACTGCTCAAGCAGCTATATAAAACATAGCAAACGGTGCTTATGCACGATGGCCTAACCCCACCAGTGCTTCGGCATCGGTGCGGTACATCTTCAAAAACGCACTCGCACCCAAGGCCCCAGCACGTATCAAAACGGTTTCCACCGGCAGCTTGATGCCGCTGATGTGCAGCGTGATGCTGCGCTTTTCCAGCGTCTGGCGCAGGCGCAAAAACGTCTCCACGCCGGTGGCATCGATTCGATTGATCGGTTGGGCAAACAGGCACACGTGCAGCAGGTCGGGGTGTGCGGCCAGGTGCTCGGTGATGGCGCGTTCAAAGCCGCTGGCGGCGGCAAAGTCCAGCTCGGAATCCATGCGCAGCGCATACAAATGGGGGGCCAGCGGCGGCAGGCTCCACAGGTGGCGGTCACGCAGGCTGCCATCGCCATGCAAGCCGACTTCAATGATGCGCGGGTGCAGCCGGTGGTACAAAAAATGCGCCATGCCCAGTAGCACACCGGTCAGCACGCCCCAGTAAATGCGCGGGGCCGTCAGCAGCGTGACGGCGAAGGTGATGGCCGCCACCGCCGTTTCCACCCGGTTGATGCGCCACAGCTGCACAAACGCCGTCGGTTTAAGTAAGCCCAGCACTGCGGCCACCACCACCGCAGCCAGCGCGGCGCGGGGCACGTGAAACAGCAGCGGGGTGAGCAGCAGCAAAGCCAGCAACACAAACACGGTGCAAGCCACGGTGGCCCAGCCGGTTTTAGCGCCGGCAAATAGCGTGACGGCGGAGCGCGAAAACGAGGTGCTGGTGGCAAAACTGCCGCTGAAGGCGCTGGCCAGCTTGGCCAGGCCCTGGCCGATCAAGTCCTGGTTGTCGTTCCAGCGCTTGCCATCTCGCTGCGCCTCGGTTTTGGCGCTCGAAGCCGTTTCTAAAAAGCTCACAAAAGCAATCACCAAAGCCGGTATCAGCAGCGCGCTGAACGTATCCCAACCCGGCCAGCCCGGCAGGTACAGCGACGGCAAGCCCGCAGGCAAGCTGCCCACCACCGCGCCACCGCCCGCCGAATAGCCACTGAGGTAGCTGATGCCGCCCGCACACGCCACCACTAGCAGCACCATGGGCCATTGCGGCACGTAGCGCTTGCCCAGCACCAGCGCAGCCACCCCACCCAAACCAAATGCGAGCGCCTGCCCGTCAATTTGCGGCGTTTGCCAGAGGCTGCTCAAACCGCCTTTCAGGCCCAGCAACGCGGGCAATTGCGAGGCGGCAATCAACAGCGCAGCCGCTTGCGTAAACGCCATCAGCACCGGCGAGCTGATCAAATTCAACACCCAGGCAAAGCCGCCCGCGCCCATGGCCAGCTGAATCACCCCCGACAAAATGGCCAGCCACACCGCTAGTTGCACCCACTGCGCGCTGGCCACCTCGGCCATGCCGGAAAGCGACGAGCCAATCAACACACAAGTCAACGCCGCCGGCCCCACCGACAGCCGCGTAGAGCTACCAAACAGAACGGCGATCAAGGCAGGCAGCAGTGCCGCATACAGGCCGGTAACCAGCGGCATACCCGCCAGCGCCGCATAAGCCACCGACTGCGGCACCATGACCAGCGCCACCGTCAGCCCCGCCATGGTTTCGCCGCGCAGCAGGGCGGCAGTGGGGCGAGGCCAGTTGAGGAAGGGGAGCCAGCGGGCAAAGGATGAGTGGGTTGTCATACCCCCTGATTAGATACACGCCCCGGATGGTTACGCCAGCCGCAGCCGTAAATTCCGTCCCGTGCGTGACGCCGTGGTGCGCAGATTTCCGGAGTTCTGCCCGCGGGCGGTGGGGAGAAAGGGCCTAGCAGGCATCGAATCAAGTGATATCGCCCGCCAGCCCTTGTGAATACTGCTCAAGCAGCTATCAAAACTGTAGTGATTTTTGAACTTCCGAAACGATTTCATATGAGCGTAGCCGCGCTGCGTGGTCAAACATGGCACCGGCCACCATCAGCTCATCAGCCCCGGTTTGCTTGATGAACGCTTGCATGGCCGCGCGCACCGTATCGCGCGAACCGATGGCAGAAGCCGACAGCACACCTTGCAGCAGCGCCTGGGCTTGCGGCCCGGCGCTGTGCAAAAAGCCGGGCACGGGTGGCGGCAGTTGCGCGGGGCGGCCCATGCGCAGGTTCACAAACGCTTGCTGCATGCTGGAGGCCAATAGCTGCGCCTGCTCGTCGGAGTCCGCCGCAAACACGTTGAAACCCAGCATCACATACGGCTTGGCCAGCTGCGCCGAAGGGCGAAAGGTGCTGCGGTACACGGCGATGGCGTCCATCATTTGCGCGGGCGCAAAGTGCGAGGCAAAGGCATAGGGCAGGCCCAGCATGGCGGCCAGCTGCGCGCCGTACAGGCTGGAGCCCAGGATCCAGATGGGCACTTGCAAGCCCTTGCCGGGTACGGCCAGAACCGATTGCTTGGGCGCTGGCGAGAGGTAGTCCATCAACTCCAGCACGTCTTGCGGAAACTCGTCGGAATCCGACGCCAGGTTACGCCGCAGCGCCCGGGCGGTCGCCATGTCAGACCCCGGCGCACGGCCCAGGCCCAGGTCAATGCGGCCAGGGTAGAGCGACTCCAGCGTGCCAAATTGCTCGGCAATCACCAGCGGCGAGTGGTTGGGCAGCATCACCCCGCCTGCGCCAATGCGAATGCTGCGGGTGCCAGCGCCCACATGTGCCAGCAGCACGGCGGTGGCCGCGCTGGCAATGCCCGGCATGCCGTGGTGCTCGGCCAGCCAGTAGCGGTTAAAGCCCCAGGTTTCCGCGTGTTGGGCCAAGCTCAGCGTGTTGCGAAAGGATTGGGCGGCGGTGCTGCCTTGGGAGATGGGGGAGAGGTCGAGGACGGATAGGGGGTACATGTGGGGGAGCTTACGGGGGAAGCGATGCCCTTGTTGGGCAAGTGATGGCGATCGCACATAATATGTGTGACTTCGACAAAAAGGAGCTAGCTATGAACATCACGCTGTCTATCGACGAACAAGTGGCTTTGCGCGCCCGTGAGGCTGCCCAAAAAATGGGCAAAAGCCTGAACCAGGTGGTGCGCGACTACCTGGAGCAACTGGCGGGCAGTGCACGACGGGGTGCGCAGTGGGAGCAGTTTGAGGAGCGCTGCCTGCAGTCAGCCGCCAAGCTGGACGGCTGGCGGTTTGACCGTGATGAAGCCAGCGAACGCTGATGCAGGCGCTCCCATGGCGATTCGCTCATTCATAGACACCAACATCCTGGTCTACGTCGAGGCGCGCGACGAACCTGCCAAGCAGCGTGCTGCCTTGGCGCTCCTGAAGCAGTTATACGAATCGGCGACGGGAGTGCTGTCTACGCAGGTATTGCAGGAGTATTGCAATGTGGCGATCAAAAAACTCAAACTACCGGCGCAACATATTCGTGCGCAACTGGATTTGTATGAGCAATTTGAAGTGGTGCAGGTGACCCCCGCTATTGTTCGGAGTGCGCTGGACTTGCACCAGACCCGCAGTATTGGGTTTTACGATGCGGTGATTGTGGCCAGTGCACAGATTGCGGGGTGCGGGGTGTTGCTGAGTGAGGATATGAACGCGGGGGAAATGATGGGTGCGGTGCGGGTGGTGAATCCGTTTGCGGATTTGCGATAGCTTCGGTTGGTCCAGTCGCTACTGGAGCTTGTGACGGTGCTTTCCACGGCAACTATTGCAGCACTACAAAAGCCTTTGGCGCTAGCGTATCTATCGCTTCCAGCAGGCTTGGCACAAGTGGCAAGAAGCCTTCCAACTTATTACTGGGCGCAACCATAACGATGACCGCCATCGGTAAAAGGCTCAGATTTTGCTGATAACCCATGTTCTGGTCACCCGTGATGAGAACGTCAAACTCGGTTGCTGCAGCAGCGAGTAGTTTGCCGTTTGACAGCCCAGCAAAGCCCATTTGCTGAACCGTCAGTACATGGTGCCCTACCAGCAAAAAACCCAGTTTTCTGGGCAGTGACTCGTCAAGCAGGATTCGCATGGCAGGCGGATAGCCGCGCCTGCTCGAGCGCTGCAATAACTTGGGTGCGACTGACAGAGGGGAATTCGTCCAGAAAGGTGTCGATGCTGTCACCCGTTTCAAGGTAGTCGAATAGGATGCGGAACGGGACGCGCGTACCTGCGAACACGGGGGTGCCGCCGAGGATGTCGGGTTGCGACCAGATGGCAGGTGTTTGCATGGTATGAATTTCAGGGATGTGTCGTTACTCTATTGATCAATAGTCACTTACATTCAGATTGATTGACAGAAACTGTACCGATTGCGTTGCCGTCGCGATCTTTGTAGGTGTAGTTTGCAAGCACATTTTTACTCAAAACATCTGTCATTGATTTGCACACCCTTGCAGTCATTTCCGGGACATAAATTTTTTGAAATAAATCCTTGTCAACGTTCTCAGCAGTCGCCTCTAGGTTGGTGTGGAAATATGTAATGGTTCTGCCTGGACCAGCGGTTGCGCCATCTAGCCTAACTCCATTCCCAATAGCTCTTGGTCCTTCGCGGTTGATACGTTCCGCTGTTTTCAGTAGGTGCTCTACAACTACATCCTCGCTGCTGGACATCATTTTTTTAAAAAATGGTGTTGCAATTGTGATCAATATTGATCCACCAACAACAATGGACACTAACTTAGCAGTGGAATTCATTTAAATATTTGTAGTGATAGTATCAAGCGCAAATAAGAAATCATTTGCCAGTCTGCGAGTTTCATAATTTTCTATCTAGGCAAACTGGGCGTATTCAGCAAATAATTCTGCATAGATCAGTCGTAGCCTCGGCTTCTTCGAAATGCTTTCGCATCAGCGGCACGTTTCGGATCTTGAATTTCTGCAAGTTGTTGCTTCAAATCTTCGTTTTCTTTTCGAAGAGTAATAATCTCCAATTCAAGATCGCTTACTTTTTTTCGGAGATCATTAACCTCCGTAAGCGAAATCGTTAGATTTATTTGTTGATCGGCGTCATGTGAAGTTGGCATGTCTTTCTTTCAATGAATCTCATCTGTTTAAAGTTGGTCTATGGTAAGCGTCACTGTCGACCAGGGAAGTCCACTTACCGCCTCAAATCCCGCGTAAACGGAAACTCCCGGCTCCCTGGCACATTAATACTCGCTGGTGGAATATTCATCACCCCTGGCGTGTGCCCCATGCGCACAAACCGCGACAAACGCCTCGATTCGGCTTCATAAGCATTCACCGGCAAATAGTCATAACTCAAGCCTCCGGGATGGGCCACGTGGTATTGGCAGCCGCCGAGCGAGCGTTTCATCCAGGTGTCGACGATGTCAAACGTGAGTGGCGCGTGCACGCCAATGGTGGGGTGCAGCGACGACGGGGGAGCCCAGGCGCGGTAGCGCACGCCGGCCACGTATTCACCCGCCACACCGGTCGGTTGCACGGGCAGGGCCTGGCCGTTGCAGGTGATGACGTAGCGGCTTTCGTTCAGGCCGGTGGCGCGCAGCTCGATGCGCTCCAGGCTGGAATCGACATAGCGGGCGGTGCCGCCGGGGGCACCTTCTTCGCCCATGACGTGCCAGGGCTCCACCGCGTTGCGCAGGGTCAGCTCAATGCCGGCCGACTGCACCTGACCCACCAATGGGAAGCGGAACTCGAAGTGCGGGGCGAACCAGGCGTCGTCAAACGCGTAACCGGCCTGGCGCATGTCGTCCAGCACGTCGTGTAGATCCATTTGCACGAAGGTGGGTAGCAAAAACTTGTCGTGCAGGCTGGTGCCCCAGCGGGTGGCGGGGGCGCTGTAGGGCGTGTGCCAGAAACGGGCGATCAAGGCGCGGATCAGCAACTGCTGGGCAATGCTCATGCGGGCGTGTGGCGGCATCTCGAAGGCGCGCAGCTCCAGCAGGCCCAGGCGGCCGGTGGCGCTGTCGGGCGAATACATCTTGTCGATGCAAAACTCGCTGCGGTGGGTGTTGCCGGTCACGTCGATCAGGATGTTGCGCAAGGTGCGGTCAACGATCCACGGCGGCATGGCCTGGCCGTAGATTTCGCGGTTGCGGTTGATCTCGCGCAGTGCAATTTCCAGCTCATACAGCTGGTCGTTGCGCGCTTCGTCCACGCGCGGGGCCTGGCTGGTGGGGCCGATGAACATGCCGGAAAACAGGTAGCTGAGCGCTGGGTGGTTGTGCCAGTACAAAAGCAGGCTGGCCAGCAGCTCGGGGCGGCGCAGAAACGGTGAGTCGGTGGGCGTGGCACCGCCCATCACAAAGTGGTTGCCACCGCCGGTGCCGGTGTGGCGACCATCGGTCATGAACTTCTCGGCAGACAAACGGGTTTCAAACGCCGCCTGGTACAAAAACTCGGTGTGGGCGACCAGCTCGCCGAAGTTGTGCGCGGGGTGAATGTTGACCTCGATCACGCCGGGGTCAGGCGTGACTTGCAGCATTTTCAGTCGCGGGTCACGTGGGGGCGGGTAGCCTTCCAGCACGATCTTCAAACCGAGCTCCTGCGCGGTGGCTTCCACAGCGGCTAGTAAATCCAGGTAATCGGCCAAGTTGGCCAGGGGCGGCATGAAGATGTAGAGGCAGCCGGTTTTGGTGCCTTGCAGCTCTGCTTTCGGGCCGTTGGCACGGCGTGGATCACGCGCTTCGACGCACAGCGCCGTGCGGGTGATCCAGTGGGCGGACTCGAAGCGGTTGGGGCTTTGCGTTGAGAAGTCCGCAGGCTCGGCTTGTGCGGCGGTGCGGGCGTTGGCGTTGCCTGCGGCAGTGGCGGCGCGGGCGGCTTCGAGCTGGCCTTGCAATTGACTCAAGCGGCGCGCAGGGACTGCCGGGTTGGTGGTTTGAAGCGTTTTAGGGCTCTCGCCCTTGTAAATATTGCTCAAGCCGCTATTGAAAGTATAGCGATCGTGTAATTCAGCAGAAGCGGGTAGGGAGGTGGTGGGAGCGCTCGGGTCGGGCTCCACCAGGTACGGATAGTCGCCATCGGTCACCCAGGGCATGGAATCCAGCGGCAGGCGATAGCCCATGGGCGAATCGCCAGGGTGCAGGTACATGCGCTCGTCGCGGAAGAACCAGGGGCCGGTTTTCCACACCGGCCCGGCCAGGGCTGGTTGGCCCGATATCTGGCTAGCTAAAGAAGGGCCATCTTCCGCCTTGATCGGCAGCACATAGCCAATCACCGCATCCAGCTTTTGCTCAAACACCCGGCGCAGGCGGGCGCGCTCCATTTCGTCGTCCAGCCGCGAGTCAAACGGGTCCACGTTCACCGGCAGGCGGCGCTCGCGCCACAGGTAATAGAACACGTCTTCGTAGCCGGTTTGCACGTATTGATTCGTCACGCCCAACTTGCGGGCCAGCGTGTCGGTGAAGCGTTTGGCGTCGGCGGCGCTGTAGTTGCTTGGCAGCCGCTCATCGGCAAACAGTTCGGGGTTTTTCCAGATCGGCTGGCCGTCAGCACGCCAAAAAATGCTCAGCGCCCAACGTGGCAGTTGCTCGCCGGGATACCACTTGCCCTGACCAAAGTGCAGAAAACCACCCTCGCCATACTCGGCGCGCAGCTTTTGCACCAGCTCGGTGGCAAAGCCGCGTTTGGTGGGGCCCAGCGCCTCGGTGTTCCACTCAGGTGCGTCGCGGTCGCTCACGGCTACAAAGGTGGGCTCGCCGCCCATGGTCAGGCGCACGTCGCCTTGCAGCAAATCAGCGTCGACCTGCTGGCCCAGCTTCAGCACATCGGCCCACTGCTCTTCGGTGTAAGGCTTGGTCACGCGGGGCGACTCAAAAATACGCGTGACCTGCATGTGATGGGCAAATTCCACCTCAGCCTCGTCCATCAGCCCCTCAATGGGCGCGGCGCTGGAAGGACTTGGCGTGCAGGCCAGTGGAATGTGGCCTTCGCCGCACAGCAAGCCGCTGGTGGCATCGAGGCCCACCCAGCCTGCGCCGGGTAAATAAACCTCGCACCAGGCGTGCAGGTCGGTGAAATCAACCGTGGTGCCGCTCGGCCCGTCGAGCGACTTCACATCGGGAATCAACTGAATCAAATAGCCCGACACGAAGCGGGCCGCCAGGCCCAGGTTGCGCAAAATCTGCACCAGCAGCCAACCCGAATCGCGGCACGAGCCGCTAGCCAGCTCTAGTGTTTCTTCTGGCGTTTGCACGCCCGGCTCCATGCGGATGAGGTAGCGCACGTCACCCGCCACCTGTTGATTGAGCGCTACCAGAAAGTCGTTGGTAGGGCGGGGCGTCAGGTCGATTTTGGCCAGATAGGCCTGCACGAGCGGCGTGGGCGCCTCGGTTACCAGGTAGGGTGCCAACTCGAGCGCCAGCTCCGTCGCGTAGGTAAACGGAAACTTTTGCGCGGTGGGTTCGAGGAAAAAATCAAACGGGTTGAACACCGACATGTCCACCACCAAATCCACCGTCACTTTGAACTCGGTGGTGGGCTTGGGGAACACCAAGCGCGCCTGGTAGTTGGCAAACGGGTCTTGCTGCCAGTTCACAAAGTGCTCGGCAGGCTCTACTTTGAGCGAGTAGGAAATGATCTGGCTGCGGCTATGCGGGGCAGGCCGCAAGCGCACCACTTGCGGCCCGAGGTTGACCGGGCGATCGTATTTGTAGTGAGTGACGTGGTTTAAGGCGGCGTGTATGGACATAGGCGTTGTCTCGGTTCAGCGTGGGCAATGCGGGGAAGAATGCCCCTTGCCCATACTAGCAAGCTCTACGCCCAATCTGAATGACGGTGGCGTGTTTTGTTGCGCATGAAGCTATGCGCGCAGACTCAGGCGGTGGTTTGCACCGAACCAGCTAGCTATTCCTTCAGGAGTCTTAGTACCTCGTCGGCCGCCTCATCGGCAGAGGCGAGGTTGCCTGACTTTGCATGACCTTCCAGCCGGCGCATGATGGCTTGTGCATCGTGTTGGCGCTTTGTGCGCTGGATCCATTGGGGTAAGCGCGACTGGATGTGTTGAAGCTTGTTCTGAAACGCCGTCAGACTGAACGGTTCTGCGGGCTCTTCGCGCAAAGTTGCTCCGGACAAGAACAATCGGTATCCGTCGATAGCGTCTGGGCCCTCCGTAGGAAGGCGAAAGGGGTTCCGCTTGGCGTCCGTCGGCCCGATGCCCCAGGAGAAAATATTCACCATTGTCGCGCCGTGGTTGAACATGCGGCCCAGGTAGGTCTCCATCGTTCTCTCACCGGGCAAACCGTTGGGGACAACGTTTGTGCCTTCAACCGAAGCCCATGGCTTCGTGCCGTACTGATTGAGTAGGGCGCGAATCTCGGAAAGTGCACCGGGCGAGGGGTAGGTGCTGAATCCAGGCCGATAGTGATCGCTGAAAGCGGTAGTTCCAGGTGGATGGTCGATCTTGTTGCCCGACAAACCTTGCGCCGTGAACGCAATATGGTTGTAAATGAGGTGCTTTGGAACGCCCTCCCGGTGTATGGACTGAGCCCATAGCTCCATGAAGTCTTTGACCACCGTTGCCCGAGCGGTGTCCACATCGGCCGGCGGCCGCGTGCGACTGTAGCCCGCGTTCGTCAAAGCGCAGTAACCCGTCGCGTGGTCGCTTGCAAAGTCCCTGCCTATCATCGTCTCCCAACCAGCGATGACGCCAGCGAAGAGATGCTCGCGGCCCTCATTTTTGAGCAGGCGGTGCTCATACGCAATCTCTCTGCCGATCAAAGCGGCTCGTTCCTTCACGGCCTTTATCACGGGCACGCTGTTGAAGCAGAGCTGAGGCGCAATTCGCGCTGGGTCCGGGCCCCAATCTACGCGACGTCCCGTATTCTTCGTTCCCAACCAATCGATCCACTCCAGATGCTCGCCCCCCTGGCGCAAACCGGGATGCCGCGCCCAGAACATCGAATCGTCCAAGTGGAACGCGACTGCCATATCAAGCTTTCTGGCAATCGCAAACGAGTCCTTGATCATGCCGCTAACTTGGCTGTCAGTATGGTCTAGAGCAATCGGGCCGGGGACAAAGCCGAGTTTGCGCCGAATGTTTCCAGTCATTCCGATTCGATCCTTGATCCCACTGATAAAGGCGTGGAGCGCCGGACGGTCGGGAACATCTGTCAGCATCATCGTGGCGTCCATGGCCTGGTCTGGCCTCGATGCAGCAGTAAAGACTTGGAAAAGCAAGTAGAGGGTTTCCGTCGTCGGCCGGGGTGGCGCTCCAAGGGCAGATGTGCAGAGCAGGAGGGCGAATGCCATGCTTCTTGCCGTTGAGAGTTGTGAGAAATACATCGGCGTCAGTCCACTGGGTCGTTCGCGGGGAGTCGGCTGATCTGGCACAAGCCGATGAAGCTGCCGCCCGCCACAAAATTTACCGGGCGGCTGCCTTGATCGCCAGAGCTGCCGATTTAACCAAACCTGGCCCCTGGTAGATCAAACCGGTGTAGATCTGCACCAGATCAGCCCCGGCGGTGATTTTGCTTACGGCGTCTTGCGCGCTCATCACACCGCCCACGCCGATGATGGGAAACGCACTTCCCAGTTCTGCGCGAAGTTGGGCAATCACGCGGTTGCTGGCCTCCAGCACGGGCGCGCCACTCAGGCCGCCCGCTTCTTCTGCATGGGGCAGGCCCTTAACAGTCTCGCGGCTGAGGGTGGTGTTGGTGGCCACCACACCATCCATGCCGTGGCGTTTGAGCGTGGCGGCGATCAGTTTGATCTGGGTTTCGTCCAGATCGGGCGCAATTTTCACGAACAGCGGCACGCGACGCACATGCTTGCGAGCCAGTGCCTGGCGGCGCTTGGCCAGGGCACCGAGCAAACCGTCCAACGCCTCGTCGCTCTGTAGGGCGCGCAGGTTTTTGGTGTTCGGCGAGCTGATGTTGATCGTCACGTAGTCGGCATAGGGGTACACACCGTCCAGACAGGTCAGGTAATCGTCGGTGGCGTTCTCAATGGGGGTTGCGGCATTTTTGCCGATGTTCAAGCCCAGGATGGCACCCGTTTGACGGAAGTTGGAGCGTTGCACGTTGGTTACAAATGCCTGCAGCCCGTCGTTGTTGAAGCCAAGTCGGTTGATCAGCGCTTGCTGCCCGGGCAGGCGAAACATGCGTGGCTTGGGGTTGCCCGGCTGCGCCAGCGGGGTGACTGTGCCCACTTCGACGAAGCCAAAACCCATCGCACCCAGACCGTCGATGCACCTCGCGTTTTTATCCAGTCCGGCGGCCAGGCCGATCCGGTTGGGAAAGTGCAGGCCTGCCACCGTCACGGGGTCTTCCACCCGGCGTGCGCGCCAGGCCAGTTGCAGCGGCGTGTGCTGGGTGTTAGCCAGCGCATGCATGGTCAGGTCGTGGGCCACCTCGGGGTCGAGGCCGAAAAGGAAGGGGCGGGCGAGGGCGTAGGGCAACATGTAGAGAGCGGATTTGGGGAGCGGATTTGGGGCCTGGATAATTCGGGAAACACAAGGATTTTCACTGATGATGGATGCCACAAAACAGGATGAACTGAAAGCCCAGGTCGGCCAAGCCGCATTGCAGTATGTGGTGCCCGGCGAGTTGGTGGGGGTGGGCACCGGCTCCACCGTCAACCACTTCATCACCGCGCTGGCCAGTATGAAAGACCGCATACCCGGCGCGGTGTCCAGCTCCGAAGCGTCAACCCTTCGGCTGCGCGCGCTGGGCATTGCGGTTCTTGATGCCAACGAGGTGGGTGAGCTGGCGGTTTACATCGACGGGGCAGACGAGATTGACCCTCAGGGTTGCATGATCAAAGGCGGTGGCGCGGCGCTGACGCGTGAAAAAATTGTGGCAGCGCAGGCGCGGCAGTTTGTGTGTATTGCGGATGAGTCAAAACAAGTGGCTGTGCTGGGCGCTTTTGCGTTGCCAGTGGAGGTGATTCCGATGGCTGCTTCACGCATCAGCCGACAGTTCGCCGCGATGGGCGGGCAGGCCACCCTGCGGCAGCGTGACGGCGTGCTACTGGTAACGGACAACGGCCAGCACATCCTGGATGTTCAGGGCCTTCATATTGCTGATGCGCTGGCGTTTGAGTCACAAGTCAACCAGTGGCCAGGCGTGGTGACGGTGGGGGTTTTTGCCCACCAGCGCGCCAGCGTGTGCTTGCTGGGGACGCCGAGCGGGGTCAAAACACTGGTTTTTAGAACTTGAAGCCCGAGGGGTTGGCGGGTGCAGCGGCAGGTTGAGGTGCGGCGGCTGCAGAGGGTGCAGCGGTTGCGGTGCCGTTTGCGGTAGTAGCCGCGCGTTCCTGAACGGCTACCAGCGGTGCGGGGGCCGGATTGCGATAAGTGGCGGGGAGAGCCGAGGTTTTGGGATAACCGGCAGCATCAATGAACTGGCTCCACTCCGAATCGGAAAACCCTTTGAGCTGTTGACCGCCAATGGTGGCAAACGGCATGGTGTTGTCGCCGCTGAGGCGTTTGAGCGCATCAATGTCTTCATTGGTGTTGACGGTGCGCTCGGTAAACGGCACACCCCGGCTGCTCAAAAATGCGCGCGCTGTGCCACAGGGCGTGCAGTCGCGGGAGGTGTACAGGGTGACGGGGAAGCGAGTGGCGATTTGCCTCAGCTCAAATGGCAAGGGGGCGCCCGAAGGTGCGGGGGCTGCGGTCGGAGCTGTGCCCGTACGCGATGCCGGGGCTGCGCCTTTGCCTGGGGCTTGAGGCTCAACGGGCGGCTTGTCAGAAAACGTGACTTTTCCGTCAGGCCCCACGCTTCTGTACAGCTGCTGAGCCTGTGCGCTGGGCATTGCGATAAGGCCGCATGCAGCCACCATCAAAGCGGCAACTACGGCGTTTTTTTCTGGGATTTGTTTGAACGTCATAGGTGGTTCTCCAAAAAAGTTAGCTTATGCCATGCCCTGGTGGCGCAGCAGCGCATCCAGGCTGGGTTCACGGCCGCGAAATGCTTTGAACGATTCCATCGCGGGGCGGCTTCCGCCCGCTTCCAGAATCGCCTGGCGGTATTTTCGCCCGGTTTGCACATTGGGCAAGCCGTCCTTGCCCGCTGTTTCTTCAAACGCCGCATACGCATCGGCCGACAAGACCTCGGCCCATTTGTAGCTGTAGTAACCCGCTGCGTAGCCACCGGCAAAAATATGGCTGAAGGTGTGCGACGAGCGGCTGAATGCAGGGGGTTGCATCACCGACACCTCGTCACGCACCTGCTGCTGCAGACCGAGAACATCAACCTTGGCATCGGTGCTGGTGTGCAGCAGCATGTCAAACAACGAAAACTCGATTTGCCGCAGCGTTTGCAGGCCGCTTTGAAAGTTCTTGGCGGCTAGCATCTTTTCAAACAAGACGCGGGGCAGGGGCTCGCCGGTATCGACATGCGCGGTCATGTGCTTGAGTACATCCCATTCCCAGCAGAAGTTTTCCATAAATTGGCTGGGCAGCTCCACCGCATCCCACTCCACACCGCTGATACCGGACACATCACGCTCGTTGACTTGCGTCAGCAAATGATGCAGGCCGTGGCCGAATTCGTGGAAGAGTGTGGTCACGTCGTCATGCGTCAGCAGCGGGGGTTTTCCATCCACGCCATCAGCAAAGTTGCACACCAGGTGCGCAATCGGCGTTTGCAGCGCGCCGGTGTCTGGGCGCAGCCAACGGGCGCGTACGTCGTCCATCCAGGCGCCGCCGCGCTTGCCGGTGCGGGCGGGTTGGTCCAGGTAGAACTGGCCGACCAGTTGCCCGTCGCGTTCAATTCTGTAGAACTCAACCTTGTCGTGCCACACGGGTGCAGCGTCTTTGCGGATGCTCACTTCAAACAGGGTTTCCACAATCTTGAACAAGCCGGCCAGCACCTTGGGCGCGGTGAAATATTGCTTGACCTCTTGCTCGCTAAAGGCGTAACGCGCCTCTTTGAGCTTTTCGCTCGCAAACGGCACATCCCAGGCCTGTAGGTCGTGCAAGCTGAGCTCTTTGGCGGCAAATGCACGCAAATCGGCCAGGTCTTTTTCTGCAAAAGGCCGGGCCTTGGCGGCCAGCTCCCGCAGGAAGGCAATCACTTCCTCTGGCGATTGGGCCATCTTGGGCACCAACGACACCTGGGCAAAGTTCTGGTAGCCCAGCAGCCGGCTTTCTTCCTGGCGCAGCGCCAGAATTTCGGTGATCAGCGCGCTGTTGTCGAACTTGCGCGCATCGCCTTCCGCCTGGTCACTGGCGCGCGTGGCGTGGGCGCGGTACAGGCGCTCGCGCAAGGGGCGGTGGGTGGCGAACTGCATCACCGGCAGGTAGCAGGGCATTTTCAGCGTGAGCTTATAGCCCGGCTTGCCATCGGTGTCGGCAGCAGCTTTCGCGGTGTGCAGCACGTCGGTTGGAATATCAGCAAGCTCGTCCGCGCTGGCGTAGTAGCTGTAGGCATCGGTGGCGTCCAGCGCGTTTTCGCTGAACTTCTGGCTCAGCTCGGCCTGTCGCTCCTGAATTTTGGCAAAGCGGGCTTTGGCTTCGCCTTGCAGCTCCGCACCTGAGAGCACAAAGTTGCGCACCGCGTTGGTCCGGGCCTGGCGCTGCTCGGCATTCAAGGTAGTTGGGTCGACGGCTTTGTATTTGGCATACAGGCGCTCGTCGGCCGCCAGGCGGGTCCAAAACTCGGTGACCACGGGCAACGACGCGTTGTAGGCGGCGCGCAGCTCGGGCGTGTCGGCCACACTGTTCAAGTGGCTGACCATGCCCCAGGCGCGCCCAAAGCGCTCGCCCGCCACGTCAAGTGTTTTGGACAAGTCCAACCATTGCGCGGGGAAACCAGCCGCCACCACGGTTTCCAGGGCCTGGTTGGAGGCGGTGATTAGCTGCTCGACAGCGGGCGCCACGTGTTCGGGGCGTACCTGGTCGAACAGGGGGAGGTCGGAAAAATTCAGGAGAGGGTTGGTCATGGTGGTTTAGTTGGCGGCGCGCTTGGCAACTTCAAGTTCTGCCGCTTCAAGGGTGTTGACCAGCAGCATGGTGATGGTCATCGGCCCCACCCCACCGGGAACGGGGGTAATCCAGCCTGCCACTTCGCGCACGCCTGCAAAGTCCACATCGCCACACAGCTTGCCTTCTTCGTTGCGGTTCATGCCCACATCGATCACTACGGCGCCGGGTTTGACCATGTCTGCGGTGAGCACGTTGCGCTTGCCCACGGCTGCCACGATCACATCAGCTTGCAAGGTCATGGCTTTCAGATCGGCGGTGGCGCTGTGGCATATGGTGACGGTAGCGTTTTGTTGCAACAGCATCAGCGCCATGGGTTTGCCCACAATGTTGCTGCGGCCAATCACCACCGCATGCTTGCCTTTGAGCTCGTAGCCGATGGATTCCAGCATCTTCATGCAGCCATACGGCGTGCATGGCCAAAACCCTGGCATGCCGGTCATCAAGGCCCCGGCGCTCGCGATGTGAAAACCGTCCACATCTTTGGCGGGCGAAATCGCTTCAATCACTTTTTGCGAATCAATGTGCGCAGGCAACGGCAGCTGCACCAGGATGCCGTGGATGGCGGGGTCAGCGTTCAGCGCAGCCACGCGGGCGAGCAGGTCCGCCTCTGACAAGCTCGCTGGGTGCTGCTCCAGAACCGAGTGCAGGCCGTTGTCCTGGCAGGCTTTGGCTTTGTTGCGCACGTACACCTGGCTGGCCGGGTTCTCGCCCACCAGCAGCACCGCCAAGCCGGGCGTAACGCCTTTGTGCTTCAAGACAGCAGCGCGTTGGGCCACGCCTGCGCGCAGTTGCTGGGAGAGGGCGATTCCGTCGATTAGTTGGGCTGTCATGGCGTTTTATGATGAAAAGTGCTTACAGCCCTTATAGATACTGCTCAAGCAGCTATTAATTAAATAGCAACTCAAATCTACATGAATCAAGCCTTGGGCGCGTTTTGCCCTAGCGCAATCTTCAGCAGGTCGGCCACGGTGTTGGCGTTGAGTTTTTCCATGATGTTGGCGCGGTGCGCCTCCACCGTTTTGATGCTGATGCCCAGGTCGTCGGCAATCTGCTTGTTCAAACGGCCCGCCACGATGCGCTCCAGCACTTGCGCTTCGCGGCCGGTGAGTTTGGCCAGCAGCGCGTCGCGGCTGGCTGCGCTTTGGTGGTCTGAAAAAGCGGCTTTGGCGTGCTCCAGCATGCGCTCCACCACGGCCACCAATTGCTCTTCCTTGAACGGCTTCTGGATGAAGTCCATCGCGCCTTTTTTCATGGTGTCTACGGCCATGGGCACGTCACCGTGGCCGGTGATGAACACGATGGGCAGTGGCGACTTGCGCTCGATCAGCTTGTCCTGCAGGTCCAGCCCGGTCATGCCGCCCATGCGAATGTCCACGATCAGGCAAGCCACTTCGCGCGGGTCGTAGCGCGACAAGAACGTCTCGGCTGAATCAAAGCAGCGCACCCGGTAGTCTTTGCCTTCTAGCAACCACTGCAGCGAATCGCGCACCGCTTCGTCGTCGTCAACCACGTAAATCGTGCCTTTTTTGGGAATCAAGCTCATGGGGGTGCTTTCAAGAGGACTTTTGAGAGTGCATTTACGGGGTGGCGCCGATGGGTTTCTCGGCATCCGCTTCAACCGGGGCTATGGATTTTGTAGCGTCAGACACCGGAATCCAGAAGGAAAAACGGCACCCAACCACCTGCGCGGCATTGTAGATGTTCTCCGCGTGCATCCGCCCCTGGTGCGACTCCACAATGGTGCGGCACAGGTTCAGGCCAATGCCCATGCCTTCGGCCTTGGTGGAGAAAAACGCTTCATACAACCGCTCCATCACCTCCGGGGCCAAACCACGCCCGGTGTCCAGCACTGAAAACTCGACCACCGCCTGGCCGTCCATCTGTTTGGGCAAAACGCGCAGCTCCACGTTGCGGTTGGCGCTCGGCCGCTGCGCCAGGTCAATCGACTCGGCAGCGTTCTTCATCAAGTTCACTAGCACCTGTTCGATCAGGATGGTGTCCACATCCAGCTGGGGCAGGCGCGCTGCAACGTAGTGCGACAGCCGCACATTGCGCCGCCGCAGCTCGATTTCGGCCAGCTCCAGCGCCTCGGCCACGATGCCGGGCACCTCGGCGCTGGCGCGGTTGGGCTCGCTGCGCTTCACAAAGCTGCGAATGCGCTGAATGATCTGGCCCGCACGCTGGGCCTGGTGGGCGGTTTTTTCCAGGGCCATCAGCAAGTCGTCATCGGTGATTTGTTTGGACTTGATGCGCGAAACCATGCCATTGCAATAGTTGTTGATGGCGGTCAGCGGCTGGTTCAGCTCGTGCGCCACGCTGGAGGCCATCTCGCCCATGGTGATCAGGCGGCTGGCCGACTGCGCCCGCTCGGCCTGCGCGGCAGATTGCTCCTCTGCCACGCGCCGGGGTGTGATGTCGGTGGCAATCACCATTTGCGCCAGCCGCCCGTCCACCCAATTCAGGTAGCGGGAGCGCACTTCGATCCATTTGCCCAGCTCGGTGACGAAAATCTCGGCATTGCCCGACTGCGCGGTCGTCAGTGCGCCGGTGGGCAGGCCCACAAACGAGTCCACCTCGTCCAGCGATTCGTCGCTGGGGGTTTGCTGCGGCATGCCGGCTTGTGCCACCATTTTCAAATGCCCTGAGGTTTGCGTGCCAAACCACAAGCGGTACAGCTTGTTGGCAAACAGCAGCTCCTCGCTGCCCAGCGGGGCTACTGACACCGCGGCGTCAAGCGCCTCCAGCACGGTGGTGAAGCGCTCATACGATGCCGACAGCTGCTCGCGAATGCGGTTGGGCTCGGTGATGTCGGTCATGGATGTCACCCAGCCAGTTTGCTTGCCCACCGCATCAATCAGTGGCGACATATACAGCCGCGCATCAAAGTGGCTGTTGTCTTTGCGCTTGACGCGCACTTGTGAGCCGCCCTGGCTCGCATCGCGCCCCTTCAATTGGCCTTCCAGTTTGGCGCTCAGCGCGTCGCGGTCGCCCTCGGGCCAGTAGGGAAACGGCGGGGTGCGGCCTACCAGCTCGGCTTCCGTCCAGCCGGTCATCTGGCAAAACGCTGCATTCACATAGGTGATGCGCCCCTGCATGTCCATCGCGCGCATACCGGTGAGCATGGAGTTTTCCATCGCGCGGCGAAAGTTGGTCTCCGACACCAGGGCTTGCTGCGTGGCCATGCGCCGCCGCGTGTGCCGCCAGTTGCCCACCAGCATCCACACCGTCAGCACGCTCAGAGCCCCCACCAGCCAAAACAGTGCGCTGCCCACCACGCCCTGCGAGGTGCGGTACCCCTGGGCGCGCAGCACCAACCCGTTACCCACTGGGGACACGGGTACTTCGTATTCATTCATGGGCTCCACCCACGGCAAAAGTTGTGTCGCCGGGTTGCGCGGCGGCACGGTCTGCCCCGCCAGCACCTGACTCTTGGCGTCCAGCAAGGCCACGGCGTATTTGGCCGCCACTTCAGACGGCACGGCGTAGCGCATGAGCCCGTCCATGGAGTACTCGCCCAATATCACGCCGGCAAACTTGCCTTGAATGGAAAAGGGAATGTGCAGTTGCAGCAAGCCCGTGTTGTCAGGCCCCGGCACGGGTTGCGAATACACCGGCTGCTGCAAGTCGCGCGACAGGCTGTAGATGCTCTCGGTATCGCCCACACCGAGCACCTGCCCGGCCACGCGCGCTTGCAGGGGGCTCACGCTCGGCGCGCCGTAGCTGGCCATGATGCGGCGGCGATCGTCGATCCAGCTGATGGTGTGCAGCTCAGGGTATTGACTCACCAGCGATTCGGCGCGGCCCATGAACTCTTCAAAGTCAATGTCTTTGTTTGACGCATCGCGCGCCAGCCGCATCAACTGCTCCTGACGCTCCAGCAGCCGCAACCGAACCCGCTGCTGTGCATATTCCACATCGCGCTTCACCGCTTCCTGCTCACGCTGCGTTTCCTCGTTGCGCAAGTACCAAAAGGCCGACGCAATCGCCGCGAGAAACAACACCACGGCCGCCAGCGGCGCCAGCATGGCAAACCGGTCTTGCGAGGGCGCACTTTGCTTGCGCCACCAGCTGCGCCAGCCGCGAAAAGCATGGGCTTTCGCCAGGGAATCAGGGAGCAGGGATTCAGGGCCAGACATGGGGGCAGTGTAGAACGGTAAACAGAAGCAGTTTTACTATGCTTTTAATAGCTGGTTGAGCAGCATTCACTTGGGCTAGAGGTCGATTGGGCTCAAAATTTCAAAAATTACAACGCTCACGGCTTGCGAAACCTTGCTGAGGTTTGACCTTTGACGTCTCGAGTGGCAAACTTTATGACTAATTAAAACAAAGTCGTTGATCGCGACAACATTCAGGGTGGAACACGATGACGACAGCCAAACTGCGCCTTTTTCATGCACTTGCAGCCCTGCCTGCGCTGTGCAACAGCCCCTCGGTCTTTTCCCAAATTGCCCAAGAAACCACGCAGGTGGCTCAGCCTGCAAAGGCCAGGGCCATGTTGCAAGAAATCACTGTGCGCGCCACAACGACGCCAGAGAGCCCAAACAGCCTGAACGATTCACCCGCGGCCATCGGCCGGGTCGTCACGTTGAACCTTGAAGACTCGCCTGGCGGCACCGCGCGGCTTGACGAATTGCTTGTCGACTCAGGCCTGGCGCACTGGGATGCCAATAACTCCTTGGGTTTGTCTTCAGGCATCGGCCTGCGCGGCTTTACCCAAAGCAACCAGGCTAACCAGCAACTGCAAGGTTCGCGGGCTTACTTGAATGGCCATGCCGACATTGCCTGGCGCTTTGCCCGCAACCCGGCCACCGTGGCGCAGGTGCAAGTCTTGCAAGGCCACGATGCCACGTTGCTGGGTGCGGGCAGCCCTGGCGGTGCTATTCAGTACATCAGCAAAACGCCAACAGGCAGGCCGTTCCAGCGCTTGCAAGCCACCGCCAGTTCAAATGGCGGCCTGGGCTTGAGCTTTGATGCGGAGTGGCACCCTGGCGTGTTCCAGGTGCGTGCCGTAGCCAGCACCCTTAGCAATGAAAAAACAGTGGAGCGTGTGACGGACAGCCGCAGCGCCTTGCTGTTGTCAAGCAAGCTGCCGTGGACAACGGGCGATCTGCGGCTGGATTTGGAATACCACGGCAACGCCATGCCTTTTCCATTTGGCACCGCTTACGCAGGTGGCAAATTCTGGCTGGATCAACCGTATGTGGACAACCGCGCCGATGCCCAACGCCACTACCGCCGCCAAGCGCTGTATTTGCGGCAAGACATCACGGACAGCACCACGCTGAAGCTGCACTGGCAGCGCGTCGAATCCACCCGCCGCGAAACTTTGCTGGGCTTTTTTGACCCGCGCAACGCCACCCAATTGCGTGGCTACTACCGCCTGATCGACGAGCGCAACGCCCAGCGCGACGCCGGTTTGCGCATCAACGGTCAGCACGCGCTGGGCAAAGCAAAGCACAGCTGGACGATGGCTTATGACCACCACCACCAGCAACGCGCATTTGCCGGCCCGCAAAACATTGGCGGCTTCACCTTGAACCTGGTTGACCCCGTATTCCCCGCCAACCTGGCAACGCTGGCTCTGAGCCCCCGCTTTGCGTTTGAGTCGTACCGCGAGCGCGGCTTAGGCGCGGCTAGCGTTTTGAGCGTGGGTAACTGGGAATTGCGTACCGGCCTGCGGCGCTCGTGGTTGGCCATAGACAGCGGTGCCAGCGCCAACGGCAGCACACGGCGTGTTGCCGATTCCGCCAACAACACCGCCTCCGTGGGCATCAGCTACAAGCCAGTGCCTACCCAGCGCTGGTGGCTCAGCCGGGCCGAATCATTCCAGCCCAACCGTGGCACCTTTCGCGGTGGAGCCTACCTGCCGCCCAGCCAGGGCATGCAATGGGAGCTGGGCTGGCAACAAAACTGGCGTGGTAGCGCGCCAGATTCCCCTAGCGGTGAGCTAGCCCTGCAAGCCTTCGACCTGCGCCAGACCAACCTGCCCGCACGCGACCCGGTAGACCCTGATGCGTTTGTGCTCACAGGCACCAACCGCTCAACCGGCGTCACCGCATCGGGTAGCCTGGCCTACGCACGCCACCGACTCAAAGGCAGCTTCACCCAGCAACACGTGCGGGTGCAAAGCCCCACCGGCACTCAAGGTAGCCACGTGGTCGGTGTGCCCACCCGGTTTGGCGCAGTCACCGCCAGCACCCGCAACAGCAGCGGCCAATGGGCACTGCAACTGCAAGGTGCCAGTGGTTTGGCAGGTGACTCAAAAGCCAGCTTTCGCGCCGGGGGCTACACCGTGTTGGGCGTGCGCTGGGAAGCGCCTGCGCCAAGTGAGACGCCCGATGCCCTGCGCTGGGGCTTGCGCGTGGACAACGCGCTGGACAGACGCTACGTGCGCAGCTTGAGTGGTGCCGACAACGTGTGGCAGGGCGAGCGGCGCAAGCTGACGGTTTGGGTTGCGGCGCCCTTGTGATGAGTCGGCAAACAGGAAAACGCAGTACGCGCTAGGAAAGGCGTGACGCACAATCGGCGTAGTGGCCAGTGTGAGGCCAAAATCCAGATTAGCCCTTATAAATCCTGCTCAAGCAGCTACAAAAATAGTAGCGATTAAGCTTGTAATCGCCCCAAACCTATTTCAGTTTTTTGCGTTGCGTTGCGTTGCGTTGCGTTGCGTTGCGTTGCGTTGCGTCCACAGCTTTTCCTTGCACAACTGCGCCGCCAGTTCCGCATCTGCCTGGCGCATGCCATCCAGTTCCCGTAGTGCATGCTGCGCAAGTTCAGAGTCGCCGTTGTCTTTATGAAACGCTGCGCTGCGGTCTAGCGCCAGGGCCTGCTGGCGCGCATCGCCAGTCTGGCGCGCCAGCTCCACCCCGCGCGCATAAAACGCGGCAACGGCGGGCGAGCGGTTACCCGGCCACAGCCGCCAGTCGCTGCGAATCACAGCGCGCACCTGCGGCTGGCCCAGCCACAAATCGGCCAGCATGATGTAGTCCCAAGCGCTGTCTTCGGGCAGGTCAAACTTTTCAATCACCGCCTGGCTCAGTCGCCAAGCCTCCACCACATGCGCAATCTGGTCTGGCGTGCTGACCAGCGCCACATGGTTGAGCTGGTGCGACAGCGGCCATTGCAGGTGATACGCGTAATTCACCAGCACCGCCTGCAGGTGGTAGGCATCACCCGCCAGCGTCAGCCAGAAAAACGCCGCTTCAAAGCAATCTGTAGCCTGCTGCGCCACGCGCAGCAGGGTGGCCGCTTGCGCAGGCACCTCGCGCGCCAGCAGCGCTTGCAACTTGCGGCGGCACGCCAGCGCCTGCAGGTTGCACACCTCCCACAGCAACTGCGCCGAACCCGCCTGGCCAATCTGCTGGCCCAGGCGCTCGAAGTTGATCTTGGGCGCGTTGCCCGTCGGGTTCTCGTCATAAGTCAGTCGCGCGGTCTGCAACGCAAACTCTGCGGTGAGTAAGCCCCGCACTTGCGGATGCGCCTTGCGAACCGAAGGCGCTACGGCCAGCATCACGGCTTGGGCCTCAGCGCGCAATCCGCTGCGCCGCAACCAGCGCACCTGCCGTACCGCAAACACCGCGCGGGCTTCGGCAGACAAGCCCAGCGCCTGCTGGTGGCTGGCCAGATGTGCCACCGCGTCGCCATATTGCGCCTGCCGTGCCAAATCGTCGGCAATCATCACCGCCGCCACCACGCCAAGCGCAGCCGCAGGCGTTCGCTGAACGCACAAGCGGGGAAACGGTGGCGATTCACCTTTGCTGGGGGAATTGGCGTCTGGCAGCGTATGTAAATCGCCATCGTCGCCGCCACCGCTGTCCGCAGCCTCCCGCCGCGCATGTGGCGCACCTGTGCGGCTGTCCACCACCTGCCACCGCTCCTCAGCGCCCACCACCAACCACCAAGGCCCCACCGTGTCATGGCGCTGCGCATTCATCACCCGGCTGGTGCAACCCAAAGCCAGCAACCCATCCTTCACAGCCCGCAGCACCCGCCGCATAGCCGTCCGGTCTGGCTCACCCACCACCTTGGTCGGCCCGTCCACGGTGCGCCACAAAGCCACAAACCCCACTGCGCAAAGCTGCCGCTCGGTGCCACCACCCAGGCGCTCAACCAAAGCAGCCAGAAACGCCCCCGCCTGGTGATGCCGCAAGCGAACGCAGCCACCGAGTCCGGACACCGTGTTGGTGCCAACGTCTATCGAAAACACTCCCTCATCCATGCTGACAGTTTGACGGATGCGGTTGATTGACACAAGTGACACATTTAGTAGCGCTTTAGAGGCGATAACTTCGGGCTATATCAAGAGTGTCCCCTAAGACTTGGAAGCAATAAAAACATTTATTTATTTGCATCGTCGATTAATTTTTAACCTGAAAGATTTTCAATGTCTAAGAAAAGAATCCGAGTCAAATCATCAAATGGTTATAAGTATTATATTTATAACCAAAGCGATAAGACTCTGTATAACTATGACGCAGGTATCTTCGGTGGCTATAACGGCAAAGCTGGATCCGGATCATCTTTATCTGACGCGATTGATCTGGCTAAAGCCTTAACTGGAGGCGCAAACCACGAAATTGAGATAACAGATTTTGATTAAATTCGAATCATTAATTCGGAATAGCACAATGCCAAAACCAAAAAAATATACTTGCTCGACCTGTAAGGGAGAAAGAATATGTATCAAATGCTCAGGCAGTGGAAATGTGACTGATCATGGGGCAGGCGTTATTACGTTGGGCCTAGGTTATTTGATGGGGGCTAAGACAATTTGTCCGAAGTGCAATGGAGTAAAAACTTGCAACTCATGCAAGGGCAAAGGCTTTATTTGGCGTGAATGATAATTTACATCTGCATGCCAATACTTTAGAAAATGTGCAAACCGTAACGTAGACATTGCACCTCTACAAATTCATGATTATTTGATTTAAACAAACGGAGTTCAACATGACAATTAATGAATCGCCAGATAAAAATATGGGAAATGCACCAAAGATGGAGTGCAGAGATTGTGGCGGTAAAGGATTTAGAGTTTTATTCGATAACGGTAAACCAAGCGAGAAAAAGACTTGTAGTACATGCAGTGGTACAGGCAAGTCACGGTAGAGCGTCTCGACGACACGAGTCTAGCCTAGGTGTTTTGCTGTACTCAATGGTTTTATACCATATAATATTAGATATCTAAACTCTTCTGAATCAGAGTATTCTTAATGCCTCTTACATTTGACCAAGCCGTTGAATTATTAGAAATCGTTGACGTATCTGCACACACAGCATCAGATATGCCACGTATAGAGAAAAAAAATAAGTCGAGATGGCACCCGGATAAAATATCAAACCTAAAAAATCCGAATCTGACGGCAGAATACACAAAGAAATTTCAACAGGTAGAGGAAGCTTGCAAATTAATTTTGTCTATTATTGACGGAAGTTGTAGAGCAGGTGATGCGTACAACCACGAATCAGGTTTTTATCATGAGGAGCCTGAAGCCGTTTTGCGTAGAAATGCCGTGGAAATTCAATCAAGTTTTGCATCGGTTTGGTCTACGGTGAAAGAAAAAAAATATAAGCATGAAGAAAAGAAAATAATTGTCAGCGACGGTTTTGTTTTGAGGGATTTACTAAAAAGAGATTTTGACGAAGACATTGCTATGCAGGCAATATTATCTTTTGTCTCTGGGTCTATTATTTTGTCCATATTTATTGGTATTGGAAATATCATCTCGCCATTTTTTGGAGTGGTGATTTCAGTATTTCTTTTGGTTCACCTACTGTGCTGCGGTGCGTGTTTTTTGCCATTGGCCAGATTTTGGATGCCTGAAGAATGGCTCGATTTTTCCTTGAAAGTTATGAGCTATGGACTCAATATGTACAATTGGACTGTTGAGCGAAGTCTTTCCTCGGGCAAATGGTGGTTACAATTAGTTCTTATAATTCCCGGGATCTTTGCAGGTTTTCTTAAGTATTTTTTTCTATGGCCATTGTATGAATCGACGAAGATTTTTGTCGGCGATAAAATCGTCGGGAGTATAAGCAAAAATGTTAACTATTATGCAGGTGCCGCTGATTGGTACATTGATGAGTTGCTTTCAAAGAAGGTGCACAGTATGACAACAGAAGAGTTGTTCCACCTGTCTCAACTAAATAGCGATTTGTCCCCGATTAACCGATAAACATGCTCAGGGGCATCTTTGCAACCTCTGCATTCAGATTGAGTTGAGTTTCGGGTTGATAACGGTTGAATCATTTGGTTGATGTACTTATTTGGAGAGTACATTGGTTTCTATTGCTTTGAATTTTTATATAATCGTTGCAATATTTTATTAACTTTTAAATGGATAACATATGAAATTGGTAATAAACAAGGATCAGTCAGATGTCAAGGGGATCTTTGGCGGCCACAAGGGTGTTAGTTTTAAGTTGGTAGCAAAGTGTGAAATACCCGATGTCGACAGGCTTTTAATTGAAAAATACAAAGTAGGCGAAATGACGGTTGCGTCCAGAAAGTTTACAAACCACAAAGGTGAACCTGGAGAGGTGCGCGTTTCAGTTAACGATTTAATTAAAGGTAGTACACACCAAACCGATGATTTGGGTGAGCTTCAAAATTTGCAAGAGCAGTTGAAATCTGGTTGTGCTTACTTGAAGGTAATGCTCAAAGTGATGTCGACGTTTGGTGGTGAAGAAGTGTTTGAAATTTGACTGTATTTGTCAATATGGTGTTACCTCGACACCAGCGGATTGATATTTTTCTTCGATAACAAGTAGCCGTATTTTTCAGTCATGGCGGTGCTGATTCAGGCCTGCGACAGGCAGCAGTTTTTTGGGTTCACGGGCGACGCGGCGGTGGCTGAATTTATGGTGCATCCCTACAAAACACACAACGCTGCACAAATTGCAAGGGGCAAAGCCTTTTTCAACCGCAAAAACTTCATCACCGTGCAGGGCGACAGCAGCTAGGTTTTTGATGAAGTGCCGCAACTGCACGCCAGTTCCAACCTCAAGCTGATTGGTGCCTTGCACCACGCCACAGCAACCCGCGCAGGGTGCAATTTTTTCGTCACGCACGACAAAGATATCAACGCGATGCAAAGCGGTGGCGGAATGGAAGTGATTCGGTTGGCCGAGTTGGTGGATTAGCCGCCGCTCGCCAACAGGTGAGGCGCATTTTCATAATTTCGGCTCATTTTTTGAGCCGATTTATCTAAAATACGCCTCATGACCACATCAAGCACCCCGCCGACCCACCTCCAACCGACACGTTTCATATGGCAGCACCCCGATTGGCCCCAGCTTACTTTTAATGCTGTAGATCTGTCCCCCGCAGTAGAGGCGGCGCGTCTGGAGCAAGGCAAATTGGTGGGGCTGCTGGATGCAATCGGGCTGGTTCAGGCTCAGGAGCTTGCGGGCGCTTTGTGGGTGCAAGAGGCTGTGTCTACCGCTGCGATTGAAGGGGAAAACCTCGACTTGGGGGCGGTGCGTTCGTCTGTGGCGTATCGGTTGGGCTTGGGTGCGTTGAAACCGTTTGCGCGCGATGTGGACGGTTTGATCGACGTGATGCAAGACGCCACGCAGGCCTGTGACGTGCCGCTGGACCATGACCGCCTGTGGCGCTGGCAATCGGCCTTGTTTCCCGGGGGTACGTCGGGCGTGCGGCGCATTGCCGTGGGGCGCTACCGGGAACATGCTGATGCGATGCAGATCGTCAGCGGCCTGCCCGGGCGTGAGGTGGTGCATTACGAGGCACCGCCGTCCAGCGGTGTGATGGCTGAGATGACGGCTTTTTTGCAATGGTTTGAAGCGACAAGGCCCCGCAACTGCATGGCGAGTCCTTTGAATGGCCTGGTGCGTGCCGGTATGGCGCACCTGTGGTTTGAAGCGATTCACCCGTTTGAGGATGGCAATGGCCGCGTGGGGCGGGCGCTGGTGGACATGGCGCTGGCGCAAGACCGGGGTGCGCCCAGCACAGCTGCTTATCTTTTTGGCATGTCGCGCCAGATGCTAAGTGCGCGGGCACGTTACTACGGGGCGTTGAATGCCGCTTCGCGCAGCGCGACGGGGCACACGCCCGACATCACGGCCTGGCTGGTCTGGTTTGTGGAGGCTTTTACCCACAGCTGCACCACGTCGCAAGCCGTCGTCAAGCAGGTGTTGGACAAAGCCGCATTCCGCCTGAAAGCTGCGGAGTGTGGTGTGAGCCTGCGGCAAACCAAAGTGCTAAACCGTTTGCTGGAGGCGGGCAGCGAGGCCCTGGGGGGCGGATTCTTGGGCGGCTTGACGGCCGACAAGTACAGCAAGATCACCCAGACCTCCAAAGCCACTGCCACGCGGGATTTGGCTGATTTGCTGGCTAAAGGACTGCTGCAGGTGGACGGCGTAGGCAAGGCCACACGCTACGCCATTGCAATTGACCATTGGTCTCAGCCTGCGGTGTGAACACATTGCTATATAAATAGTAGCTGCTTGAGCAGTATTTGTAAGGGCTGTGGTCTATTGAAGATGCTTTAGAAGTTCGCTTAAATTTCATTATATGAAAAACAAAAACACCATTTGAAATTTAAAACTATTTATGCGAAACTAGAGGCTTGGCTCTAACCACGGGCTAAATTACGTCTGCGTACCCATCCCCAAACGCTTTTCAGGAGACAAACCATGTCCGCAATGCCCCACGCGCTGTTTGCCGCAGCCGCCAACGACCCCAAAGACACCGATGCGACGGAAACGCGCGAGTGGATTGATGCACTGAGCGCCGTGATTGCCAGCGCCGCCACCAACGACGAGGGCCGTGCCCGCGCTCACTTTTTGCTTGAGCAGTTGCTCGAGCAAGCCCGCCAGGAGGGTATTGACCTGCCGTTTTCGGCCACCACGGGCTATGTGAACACCATCGAGCCGCAAGACGAAGAGATTTGCCCCGGCAACCTGGAAATTGAAGAGCGCCTGCGCGCCTACATGCGCTGGAACGCCATGGCCATGGTGGTCAAGGCCAACCGGCACAACCCGGCCGATGGCGGCGATTTGGGTGGGCACATTGGCTCGTTTGCCTCGCTAGCCAACTTGTTTGGAGCGGGTTTTAACCACTTCTGGCATGCCGAATCTGCTGAACCAGGAAAGGAGCACGGCGGTGACTGCCTGTACATCCAGGGCCATGTGTCACCCGGCGTGTATGCCAGGGCGTACCTGGAAGGGCGGTTGACCGAAGAGCAGTTGCTCAACTTCCGCCAGGAGGTAGACGGCAAGGGCTTAAGTAGCTACCCGCACCCCAAGCTCATGCCGCAGTTCTGGCAGTTCCCCACCGTGTCCATGGGCCTGGGCCCGCTGATGGCGATTTACCAGGCGCGCTTTCTCAAATACTTGCATGCACGCGGCATTGCCAACACAGAGAACCGCAAGGTGTGGGTGTTTTGTGGTGACGGCGAGATGGACGAGGTGGAAAGCCTGGGCGCGATTGGCCTGGCCGCGCGTGAGAACCTGGACAACCTGATCTTCGTCATCAACTGCAATCTGCAGCGCCTGGACGGCCCAGTGCGCGGCAACAGCAAGATCGTGCAGGAGCTGGAAGGCGAATTCCGTGGCTCGGGCTGGAACGTCATCAAGCTGCTGTGGGGCAGCAATTGGGACGCTTTGCTGGCCCGCGACAAAGACGGTGCGCTACGCAAAATCATGATGGAGACCAACGACGGCGATTTCCAGTCGTTCAAGGCCAACGACGGTGCCTACGTGCGCAAACACTTCTTTGGCCGCGACCCGCGCACCCTGGAAATGGTGGCCAAGATGAGCGACGACGACATCTGGAACCTGCGGCGCGGCGGCCACGACCCGCAAAAGGTGTATGCGGCCTATCACAAAGCCGTGAACCACAAAGGCCAGCCCACGGTGCTGCTGATCAAGACCGTCAAGGGTTTTGGTATGGGCAAGATTGGTGAGGGCAAAAACACCGTGCACCAGACCAAAAAGCTGGGCGACGAAGACATCAAGGCCTTTCGCGACCGCTTCAATATTCCCATTCCAGACAGTGAATTGAGCAAACTGCCGTTTTACAAACCAGCCGACGACACGCCCGAAATGCAGTACCTGCACGCCCGTCGCAAAGCGCTGGGCGGCTACCTGCCCAAACGCCGCGTCAAGGCCGACGAGCAGTTCACCGTGCCCGCGCTGGACACCTTCAAAGCCGTGCTGGAACCCACCGCCGAAGGCCGCGAAATCAGCACCACGCAGGCCTATGTGCGCTTCTTGACGCAACTGCTGCGCGACCAGGCTTTGGGCCCGCGCATCGTGCCTATTCTGGTAGACGAAGCCCGTACGTTTGGCATGGAAGGCCTGTTTCGCCAGATCGGCATTTACAACCCGGCGGGCCAGCAATACACCCCGGTCGATAAAGACCAGGTGATGTATTACAAGGAAGACGTGAAGGGCCAGATCCTGCAAGAAGGCATCAACGAAGCGGGCGGCATGAGCAGCTGGATTGCGGCGGCCACTTCATACAGCACAAGCAACCGCATCATGGTGCCGTTCTATGTGTATTACTCCATGTTTGGCTTCCAGCGCATTGGCGACTTGGCCTGGGCGGCCGGCGACATGCAGGCACGCGGTTTCCTGCTCGGCGGCACCTCGGGCCGCACCACCTTGAACGGCGAAGGCTTGCAGCACGAAGACGGCCACAGCCACATCCTGGCGGGCACCATTCCCAACTGCATTTCTTACGATCCCACGTTCGCGCACGAGGTCGGCGTCATCCTGCACCACGGCCTGAAACGCATGGTGGAAAAGCAGGAGAACGTGTTTTATTACATCACCCTGCTCAATGAAAACTACCCCATGCCGGGGCTGACGGCAGGCACGGAAGAGCAGATCATGAAAGGCATGTATCTCTGTAAGGAAGGCCCAAAAATGACACCGCGTGTTCAGCTTTTGGGCAGCGGCACCATCTTGCGCGAATCTATCGCCGCGCAAGAGCTGTTGGAGAAAGACTGGGGCGTGGCCGCCAACGTCTGGAGCTGCCCCAGCTTCAACGAACTCACCCGCGACGGGCAAGACTGCGAGCGCCACAACCTGCTGCACCCCACGGCCACGCCGCGCCAGAGCTTTGTGGAGCAGCAATTGGCCCCGCACGCAGGCCCGGTGGTCGCCTCCACCGACTACATGAAAGCCTACGCCGAGCAAATTCGCCCGTTCATCCCCAAGGGAAGAACCTACAAAGTGTTGGGTACTGATGGTTTTGGCCGTAGCGACTTCAGAAGCAAGCTGCGCGAGCATTTCGAGGTGAACCGCCACTACATCGTGCTGGCCGCATTGAAAGCCCTGAGCGAAGAAGGCACCGTGCCCGTGGCCAAAGTGGCCGAGGCGATTGCCAAGTACGGCATCCAGGCCGACAAGATCAACCCTCTTTACGCCTGATTGGAGCAGCACATGGCATTGGTAGAAGTACAAGTCCCCGACATTGGCGACTTTGATGAAGTCACCGTGATCGAGCTGCTGGTCAAGCCCGGCGACACGGTGAAGGCTGAGCAGTCGCTCATTACTGTTGAATCGGATAAAGCGTCGATGGAAATTCCGTCGGCAGCGGCGGGCGTGGTGAAAGAGCTGCGTGTGAAGCTGGGCGACAAGGTCAAGCAAGGGTCGGTGGTGTTGGTGGTGGAAGCTGCGGGTGCTGCACCTGCGCCCGTAGCTGCTCCTGCCCCCGTTTTAGAGCAAAAACAGGCCCCCGCCCTTGTAAATACTGCTCAAGCAGCTATTAATACGGTAGCAAGCACATCTGGCCCGGTTGAACTGCGCGTGCCCGATATTGGCGATTTCAAAGACGTGTCCGTCATTGAAGTGCTGGTGAAACCCGGCGACACGATCAAGCTGGAGCAATCGCTCATTACGGTGGAGTCAGACAAGGCTTCCATGGAGATTCCTGCGGGTGCCGCAGGCGTGCTCAAGTCGCTTGCCGTCAAGGTGGGCGATGTGGTGAATATTGGGGATTTGTTGGGGGTGGTGGAGGGGGCCGCCTCATCAAGCGCTGCAACACCTGCGCCTACACCATCTGCCGCTCAAGCTTCGGCTCCAGCGCCCGCTGCCGTGCCTGCCGCCGCAGCACCCGCAGCGGTGGTGCAAGCCGCGCCAGCCCACAACCCCACCGAGATGGCAACCGGCTTGCCCCACGCCAGCCCCTCCATCCGCAAGTTCGCCCGCGAACTCGGTGTGCCGCTGGCCGAGGTCAAAGGCACCGGCCTCAAAGGTCGCATCACAGAGGCTGACCTGCAAGCCTTCACCAAAGCCGTCATGGCGGGCACTTTGCAAACCAAAGCCATCGCCGCAGCTGCACCAGCAGCCAAAACCGGTGGCGGCGGTGGCGAACTCAACCTGCTGGCCTGGCCGAAAGTCGACTTCACCAAATTCGGCCCGGTGGAGCGCAAAGACCTCTCGCGCATCAAAAAAATCAGCGGCGCCAACCTGCACCGCAACTGGGTCGTCATTCCACACGTCACCAACCACGACGATGCCGACATCACCGACCTGGAGGCATTCCGCGTCAGCACCAACAAAGAGAACGAAAAGAGCGGTTTTAAGGTCACCATGCTCGCCTTCCTCATCAAAGCCTGCGTAGCCGCGCTGAAAAAATTCCCCGATTTCAACAGCTCGCTCGACGGTGACCAGCTGGTGCTCAAGCAGTATTTCCACATTGGCTTTGCCGCCGACACGCCCAACGGCCTGGTCGTGCCCGTGATCAAAGACGCCGACAAAAAAGGCGTGCTGGCCATCAGCAAAGAAATGGGTGAGCTGGCTGCCAAAGCGCGCGAAGGCAAGCTCACGCCGGCCGAGATGAGCGGTGCCTGCTTCACCATCAGCAGCCTGGGCGGCATTGGCGGGCGCTATTTCACCCCCATCATCAATGCGCCAGAAGTGGCCATTTTGGGTGTGTGCAAGAGCAATATGGAACCGGTGTGGGACGGTGAAAAGTTTGTGCCCCGCCTGATGCTCCCCTTAAGCCTGAGCTGGGATCACCGGGTGATCGACGGCGCTTCTGCCGCACGATTCAACGCCTACCTGGGCCAAATTCTGGGTGATTTCAGAAGGGTGTTGCTATGACGACGAACCCGGAGCGTTCGGTATGACCACCGTCGTCGTCGTCAAAAAAGCTGGCCAAGTCGCCATCGCCTCTGATGGCCTGGTGACTTTTGGCGACACGTGCCTGGGCCACCGTTTTGAGGCCAACAGCAAGCTGTTCAAGGTAGACGCAGTCGGTGGCCCCAGCTACATCGGCGCAGCAGGCACCGTTGCCCACTTCCCCGCGCTGCGCAAAGCCCTGGCCTTGCTGCCACCCGAATCACTCAAGCTGCACAGCAAAGACGAGGTGTACGACACGTTTTTGCAACTCCACCCGGTGTTGAAAGAAAAGTTCTTCTTGCAGACGAAGGAAGAAGACAGCGACCCCTATGAGTCCAGCCAGTTCAGCACGGTAATTGCGAACGCCAGCGGCATTTACGGTTTGTACAGCTACCGCGAAGTCTTCGAGTTCAACGAGTTCTGGGGCATAGGCTCCGGCCGCGGCTTTGCGCTGGGAGCCATGCACGCGGTGTATGCCAAAGCCAAAACGGCCCGCGAAATTGCAGAAGCCGGCGTGCTGGCAGGCTGCGAGTTTGACCGCAATTCGGCAGGGCCGATGGAGGTTTTCACCGTGAAGCTAACAACCAAGTAAGCACCTAGCCGTCATTCCCGCGCAGGCGGGAATCCACCTTCGCACACACTAGATTCCTGCCTGCGCGGGAATGACGGCACACAAATATCCAAGTAATCGGAGCGCGTTATGCAAGTCATCGACATCAAAGTGCCAGACATCGGCGATTTTTCAGAAGTCACCGTCATCGAGCTGCTGGTCAAACCCGGCGACACCATCAAAGCCGAGCAATCGCTCATCACCGTGGAGTCCGACAAAGCGTCAATGGAAATCCCATCCAGCCATGCGGGCGTGGTCAAAGAACTCAAGGTCAAGCTGGGCGACAAGGTGGCCGAGGGAACGGTGCTGCTGACCCTGGAAGTCGCTGAAACAGGCGTTTTAAAGCCAAATCAGCCACCCGCCCATGTAAATACTGCTCAAGCAGCTATCAATACCGTAGCGTCTGCGGTATCTCCCCCTCCCCCTCTGGGGGAGGGCAGGGGTGGGGGCTCCCCGACCTCAGCCCCAGCCACCACCTACACAGGCGCTGCAGACATCGATTGCGACCTCCTCGTCCTAGGCGCAGGCCCCGGCGGTTACAGCGCCGCCTTCCGCGCCGCAGACCTGGGCCTGAAAGTCGTGCTGGTCGAACGCTACGCCACCCTGGGCGGCGTGTGCCTGAACGTCGGCTGCATCCCCAGCAAAGCCCTGCTGCATGTGGCCGCTGTGATGGACGAGGTGCAGCACTTTGCCGACCTGGGCATCAGCTACACCGCCCCCTTGATCGACCGCGCCAAGCTCCTCGCCCACAAAAACAAGGTCGTGGGCAAGCTCACCGGCGGCCTCGCTGCCATGGCCAAAATGCGCAAAGTCACCGTGGTGCGCGGCCTGGGCCAGTTCGTGGGTGCCAACCATGTGCAGGTGCAGGAAACCGCGGGCGACGCGCAAGTGCAAACTGGCAAAGCACAAACCATCCAGTTCAAGCGCTGCATCATCGCCGCCGGCTCCCAAGCCGTGCGCCTGCCCTTCATGCCGGTCGATGACCGCGTGGTCGACTCCACCGGTGCCCTGGCCATGGGCCACAACCCCAAGCGCATGCTGATCCTGGGCGGCGGCATCATCGGCCTGGAAATGGGCACTGTCTATTCATCGCTGGGCGCGCGTTTGGACGTGGTGGAAATGATGGACGGCCTGATGCAGGGTGCCGACCGCGACCTGGTCAAGGTCTGGCAGAAAATGAACGCGCCGCGCTTTGACAACATCATGCTCAAAACCAAAACCGTCGGCGCACAAGCCACACCCGGCGGCATCCTGGTCAATTTCGAAGGGGAGGGCGCACCCAAAGAACCCCAGCTCTACGACCTGGTGCTCCAAGCCGTAGGCCGCACGCCCAACGGCAAGAAAATTGCCGCCGACAAAGCCGGCGTTGCCGTCACCGACCGCGGCTTCATCAACGTCGACATCCAGATGCGCACCAACCAACCCCACATCTTCGCCATCGGCGACATCGTCGGCCAACCCATGCTCGCCCACAAAGCCGTACACGAAGCCCACGTGGCCGCAGAAGTCATCGCCGGTGAACTGCAAGGCAACAAAGAACTGGCGAGCGCCGCCTTCAATGCCCGGGTGATTCCGTCAGTCGCCTACACCGACCCCGAAATCGCCTGGGTCGGCCTGACCGAAGACCAGGCCAAGGCACAGGGCATCAAAGTGAAGAAGGGCTTGTTCCCGTGGAGCGCATCAGGCCGCGCTATAGCCAATGGCCGCGACGAAGGCTTCACCAAACTGCTGTTTGATGACAGCGAGTCAGCCCACGGCCACGGAAAAATCCTCGGCGGGGGTATGGTCGGCACACATGCAGGCGACATGATTGGTGAAGTGGCGCTGGCGATTGAAATGGGGGCCGATGCGGTGGACATTGGCAAGACGATTCATCCGCACCCGACGCTGGGGGAGAGCATTGGCATGGCGGCGGAGGTGGCGCATGGGAGCTGCACGGATTTGCCGCCGGTGCGGAAGTAGCAAATCTAGGGCATGCGGCCACTTGGCTGCTGCGACTTCCTATTTCATAAAGGTCGAAGAGCGCTTCGTAGACGTGAAGTGGTTGAACCTCGTATCTGTAGACTGATTACCTACGAAGCAACAGGAGCCGTTTTATGCCCAAGGAAGCCGAAATTGTTTTCAAAGGTAAGTCGGACTACTACACTTTCAAGGGCATCTACAAAAATCCCTATCCCACTGCTTCGCAGGAATTCAATCACTATGAGCGTGGCTGGACGCAGTCGCTGAAATTTGATGGCGGGAAGCTGGTTGAGCTGAGCAACAAGCCTGCTCAGGTGCCAGTTTCTCCACCTCAGGAACCGACATACAACGCGTACGCGGAATTGAAGGGACGAAGCAAGCTGCGGTGACTTGCATTTCAGAAGGGTCAAAAAGCCTTCAGATTCTTGGTTAAAGCAGTCGTCATTCATGGCTTTCGTATTTGGGCCGCAATGCCCCACAATTCAGAGAAGCCAAGGGTGCTTGCAGATGCAATTTCTTCCGTTGAGCACTTGGGCGTGTAGACCCTGGGTGCACGACGACAAATTTCTGTTTGGCATCAAAACTCTGCTGGAGTCGCTGGGCCTGTCGAAAAACAAGCAATGGCTGCGGGGTTGCGCGGTATAGCGCGAAGCCACTCTAAAAGAGGTTCATTATGAAAATTGCTATTGAAAACTTTGGCGCAATCAAGAAGCGCATCGAGATCGAACCCAAGCCGTTAACTATCTTCTGTGGAAGTAACAACACGGGCAAGACCTATGGCCTGTATGTGCTGAATGCCTTGATGGACTCGCGTTTTGTCGCGTCCTTCGACTGGGCGCGTCAGCATGCCAAGTTGCTGCTAGATCAGCGTCGGCTGATGGTGGATCGATCGTCTCTACTGGGGCCGGATGCTGTCAAGCACGCGCAAATCAGCATCGCTCGTGGCCTCAAGGAAGCGCTACCGCGGTTCTTTGTGGCCGATAACACGCTCACTGAAGACGCCATTTTTGAAATAACTCTATCGCAGCAGGACATTGACGCGCACCTTGCCAACTTCGACTACTCGTATGGGGAGCGCGCCAAATCGCAAAAGGATCTGTCGGTTCTGACGTGCAAGTTTTCTGAGGATGGTCAGCGCGCTGGAATCAGCATTGAAGGAGATTGGAGCAGCGCAGTCCAGATTGAACGCGCCCTGAACGATGTCTTGATGGAGCTGTACTGCCCAATTCGCCAGGGTCGCGTGCTGTTGCTGCCTGCCGAACGCAGCGGCATCAATTTATTTTTTCGAGAGCTCAATTCGCGCCGAGCTGCCCTGCTGCGTCACGTAACCAGCCAAACGCTAGATACCAACGAGCTACTCAAAGACATCATCATCTCCCGCTATCCGCAACCGATTCATGACTACATTGAGTTCATGAACGCGCAACCCGAGATCAAGCGCCAGACCAGCGAGAAGTTCGCTGACATGGCTGTCTGGTTGCAGAAGGAAGTGCTTCGCGTGAAGTACAAGGTGGATCGGTACGGCGACATCAGTATCGCCCCGTTGCGCAGCAAGACCGAGCTGGGCCTACACCTCGGTTCGTCCACCGCCAAGACGTTCTTTAGTCTCTGGTCATACCTCAACCATCTGGCGCAGCCGGGTGACTGCCTGATGATCGACGAACCGGAACTGAATCTCCACCCGCTGAACCAGAGGAACATCGCCCGCCTGCTGGCGGAGCTGGTGAACCGGGGTATCCGTGTGGTAGTTAGCACCCATTCTGACTACATGGTGCGCGAGTGGGGCAACCTAGTGATGCTAAGCAAGGAATTTCCCGAGCGGGACTCAATTGCGGCGCGGCACGGCCTGAAAAACGCGCAGTGGCTGCCTGCCGAAAAAGTGCACGCCTACGAGTTCCATGCAGGCGGCGCTGAGGTTATGTCTGTCGATTCGAACAGCGGTATTCGCACGCCTCTATTTGACGAAAGCATTGAGCAGTTGAACGCGGCTGCGCAAGAAATCTACTTTGCGGTGCAAGCGACTAGGGGCGAGTCAGAAGAATCACAACCTAAAACCAGTAAGACCCGCAAGGGGCAGACATGACGGAAAACGAGTACTTTGATGCGTTGCGCGATGTACTGAGCTCTTCTTTGAGGGATGAGCGCAAAATTGTTGGTGGGCACTTCATGATCGAAGAAACAGGCCAGAAACCGTTTACTCTGAACGTGAGTGGTTTGGCAAGTCACGAGGCCATAAAGCTGGAGGCCATGAAGGCCGACTGGCCGTGCTTTCGGGGTGGGCACCAGTTTGCCCATCGCAGATGCGACCGCATTGTGGTGGCGTGGAACACGGTGAAGGTTATCCCGCAGTTTTTGCTTGTGGAACTGAAAAGCGGAGTATCGGCCGGTGCGCACACTCAGCTTGGCGCATCGCTAGCGTTTTGCCAGTTTCTTCACCACATGATTTGCGTAGGTAAGGCTCAACCGCCCAAACCCGAATTTTCAGCCGTCACGATCAGTTCCACACCGTTTGCGCTCAAGCTCGGCAGCACACCTGGCTTGCCGCCTTGGAACGACCAGGGTATTCATCCAGACTGTAGACACATGCACTTTGTCCGATCTCGAGGATCCCTGCCAATAGGCCCGGTACTGGCGACCGCGTAGGGCTTCACAGATGACTGCTAATTTCATTGCATCGCGCGAGACATCGGGGGTGATGCAACGTCACATTTCACACTCTGTTCGCTCTCAATTCAATAGCTGCCCGAGCAGCTAATTCATGGGCTGCAGCCCAAGTTGCCATCAACCCGCAGCCCGCCTGCCTACCCACATGCAGCCTGGGGTCAGCACATACAGCCTGGGGTCACAAATCAACACAGTGCAGCCTGGGGTCAGGTCTCAATACTGTTCGTTTAAGTTATTTGCTCTTCGAAACCTTCTTGCGCACAGTCAACGGCAAAGGCTTCAGCAAGGTTGCGGCGTAGTTGGCTGGGGTGTTTCTTTTGGCTTGCCTGTCAAAGCTGGCGTATGGTGAACTTCGTCGTTTCAGCATTCGCGGGTTGCGTTTATTCAGTGTTCGTGTGGCCTTCAAAGTGCTTGCGTGATCCAGCAGCTCAAGCCACCAACGCAGACGTTGTGCGCCTTGCGCTGACACGCTGGCAACATAGCCGCGACGTTTTCAATAGCTGTTTCAGCAATAACCACCTGGGCTACAGCCCTGTTTTTCATCAATCAACGCCACGTCAGCTTGAATTGTGAACAAGTGATTACAATCGCTAGCATGTACACGGTCAAACGAACAGCAGAATTTGACGACTGGCTCTCGAGCATCACCGATGGTTTGACTCGCATCCGGTTGGCCAAGCGGCTTGACAAGGTGCAGCGCGGCCTGCTGGGAGATGTGAAGCCTGTTGGCGAAGGGGTTTGCGAGATGCGTGAGTCCTTTGGCCCTGGCTGGCGCATGTACTACACCGAGCTCGGCGGCATCATCATCGTGATGCTCGGTGGCGGCGACAAATCAAGCCAACAGGCCGACATTACCGCTGCCATTGCCTTGTCGAAATCGATTGAGGAGTAATTAGCCATGACCCAGAAACTCAAAGTTGTCGATCTGCCAGATTTTGATATGGCGGAAATGCTCAAAACCGAAGAAGACGTTGCCAACTACCTGACGCTGGTGCTCCAAGAAAACGATATCGGCGAATTCACCCACGCGCTGGGTGTCGTGGCCCGTGCCCGTGGCATGAGTGCCGTGGCTGAAAAATCCGGTTTGACCCGAGAGGCGCTCTACAAAGCACTACGCCCCAGTTCCCAACCCCGGTTTGACACGATTTACAAAGTTTGCCATGCGCTGGGTGTTCGGCTGGTGGCGCAACCGGGATCGGCGACATAGGCGCTACATTTTATATAGCTGTTTGAGCAATACACACCTGGGCTACAGCCCTAACGAAAGCGTCGAGCACAGCGCAAGATTTGGCGCTGTCAAAAATTGCTCTTAGACCTTACTGCAAGCGCCACGACCGAAGCGCCTAGGGCGACGACCAATGCGTCTTCGATCAAACCGCTTCGGGTCTGACCTATGCGCGCCATGCCTTGCTGGCGGGCTGCCAATGTCAGGTAAGCCAGCGGTACGGCGACTGCAATTGCGGCCAGGGAGCCCGCCTGCTCGCGGCCGCGCGGGGCCAATGCAGCGCCTGCAATGCCTGCGCTCAGCACCCGTGCCAGCAGGCCCAAAAAAACCGTGCGGTCGGGCGCGCTCTTCATCTTGTCGCCTAGCAATTCGCCCACGCCCATGGCCAGCGCACCCGCCGTGAACAAGGGACGGTCCAGCACGACAAGACGCCCTGGCGTAGAGCGGCCCAAAAGCCGCGCTACCGCGATGCTTGCCATGGGCGTCATGGAGCGCGCACTGGCAACCGCGCCGATGACGGCAGAAAAAAGTAGTCCGCGAGTTTTCATGTTTCATCCGTAGAAAGGTTCTAGAAAACAAGCGTGATGGAGTCGGCTCACTTCGAATACCGGCCAAACACCCGGCCTGCTGTAGGAAGTGGGCGAGAGGAACAGTCGGGTCAGCGCATCCCATCGGTGTCAGGTCAGGTCAGGTCTGGTCAGGTCTTGAAAAATCACCATTCCCTAACTCAATCGCTCTCAATTCCATAGCTGCCCGCGCAACCAACACCTGGGCTGCAGCCCGCTTTCGCGTTAAACAGCAGTTTCCCCTTCATTCCAAAATCCCCGTCAGCGCCTTCGTCAGCAGATTGATGCGGCGACTTTGATGCACTGCGGGGCGGGGCTGCGTGCGTAGCAGACTGAAAGCGCAGTTGCACAAAGTTGGCTTGCCATTGGGCCACCTGCAATTACTCAAACTGCACGGACCATGGGCTTCAGGAAGCCCGGCTTATTCGGTTTTTGGACTGGTGCTCACTCAACGCCGTTCGCGCGGCATTGCCTTATCCTTGCTGCATCAGCCGCCCAGCAAAACTTGAATGATGTCGACGATCAGGTTGTTTTGCTGTTGCACCAGCACGATGTCACCGCCGATGCGGGCATAACGGTAGCCGTACGGGGCAGGTGGTAGCTGCACGATCACAGGCTGAGGCACTGCGTAGATCGTGACGCCTGTTGGCACTGGCTGGCCAACCACCCAGTTACGGGCCTGGCCGGGGGGCATACAGCCATTGTTCTTTTTTGCCAGACCTGGGGGGCATTTTTTGCCACTCGAGTAGTTTTGCACGTAGTACTCGCGGACCACCGTGCGCTGCTGGTCGTTGAAGTAAGTGCCGGGCTGGATCTCTTTACGTTCGCGCTTTTCAGCTTTTTTTTGCTCTTTGGCTTCCCGTTTGTCCTGCTTCTCCTCAAACTTCTGGGCATGCTTGCCATTGCCTTTGCCCTGATCGTCGTTATCGTCTTTTCCCTTTGAAAGGGCGGGCCCGGCAAGCAGCAGTGACGTTATGGCCAATGCCACAAAGCGTTGGATATGTGAGAAATATGTCATGGGGTGTTTCCTGGGCCGAAGTGGGTGAGCTACAAGGTTCTCACCATTGCTTTAATCCCCGTGTAGGACGGCTCCCCGCGTGAAGCTGGGTGTTTTTCCTATGCCAACGCCCGGACTATTGCCGCCGTAACACCGTAGAAGGCCTCGAAGAAGTTTTTATACGCTGCGCAATACCCTTCTGGGTCAGCCATGGGGGTCATAACCATTGTGGTCAGGTCGGGGCAGCTCTTGAAATATCAAATGCCGCGTTCTGAGTGCTCTCAATTCCATAGTTGCCTGAGCAGTTAATACCTGGGCGGGAGCTTCATTTCAGTAGTCATCAGTCATCAACCGCAATCCGTCTGTCTCCCCAGCGAGCCCAAACTTCATTTCTCGTACTGGCGGCTTCGTTCAGGGCAGACAGGGTAACGGCCAAATCCGTTTCATCACGCAGGCTGGTGCCCATCAAAAACTGCTTTTAGGCCTTACTGCAAGCGCCACGACCGTAGCGCCCAGGGCGACCACAAGTGCGTCTTCGATCAAACCGCTTCGGGTCTGACCTATGCGCGCCATGCCTTGCTCGCGGGCCGCCAATGTCAGGTAAGCCAGCGGGACGGCCACTGCAATTGCGGCCAGGGAGCCCGCCTGCTCGCGGCCGCGCGGGGCCAATGCAGCGCCTGCAATGCCCGCGCTCAGCACCCGTGCCAGCAATCCCAAAAAAACTGTGCGGTCGGGCGCGCTCTTCATCTTGTCGCCAAGCAATTCGCCGACCCCATGGCCAGAGCACCCGCCGTGAACAAGGAACGGTCCAGCACGACAAGACGCCCCGGTGTAAGGCGGCCCAAAAGCCGCGCCGCCGCGATGCTTGCCATTGGCGTCATGGAGCGTGCACTGGCCACCGCGCCGATGAGGGCAGAAAAAAGTAGTCCGCGAGTTTTCATGTTTCATCCGTAGAAAGGTTCGAGAAAACAAGCGTGATGGAGCCACGTCACTTCGAATATCGGCAACCCACCCGGCCTGCAGTAGGAAGTGGGCGAGAGGAAAAGCCGGGGGTCATTGCATCCCATCGGGATCAGGTATGGTCAAGTCTTACAACGCAATATGCCTACACCGAAACACAGCAAATCACTATAAATTTGATAGCTGCTTGAGCAGGAGACGCTTGGCCTAGAAGCCTTTTTGACTCACAAACATAACCCGGCATGGCGAGCCAATGTTCGTGAGCGGCAGCCAAAGGGGCAAGACGTCAGCGTCTGTGTGCGGCTCAAACGAAACCATCGCGGTCAGATGCAATGTACGTTTGGATGCCGAGGGTGGCATCTGCCAAATCCATTGGCATGCGGCGGTAGCGTCGCATCAAAGCTTGGACTTGCCTGGCAGAACTGGTCGGAACATCCCAAATCTGCAAGATGCCTGAAGCGACATCATCAAACACGGCGAGGGCGCAATCGACGTGCACGCAGTTGGCAAGAAAGCAGGTGGCTTCTGCAATCCACCGACGCGCCTTCTGTTGTTTTAATAATGTTTCAAATTGCGTCTTTTGCGTGAAAGTGTTGATACTTAGCGGAATCCGGTTCACTCTCGCTCTGTCGCCAACCCACACACGAACAGGAGCACACCATGCTTACACCCGGTTTTAGTATTAAAAACGAAACGATTTGGCCGCTACAGATCAGCCTGAGTCAGGTGGGCCCGCTGTATTTCGATGTGATCATGCCGGGCCAGACGTTTACGCGCGACACCGGGGCGGTATGGTTTACGTTGCGGGCGTCGGTGTTTTTGGATGAAAAAGATCGGATTACGGACTGGGATGCGATCATGCCGGTGGCGATTATTGTCGGCACAGTGATTCTTGCAGCTGTCACGGCGGGCGCCGCGGCTTATGCGGGTGGTCCAGCGCTAGTGACGGCCGGTATGGCGGGCACGGCAGGCGTGACTGGCTTGAGTTCGGCCAGCGCGTTGGCCACCGCAACTGCAGCATCGGCCTTGGTCGGTGCGGGGTTTTCGGCGTCCGCGGCATTGGTGATTGGTGGCGCCGTGGTCGGCGGCGGCATTGGCGCCGCGGTCAGTGCCTCGACACAAGCTGCGCTGAAGGAAATATTCAATAAAGACAATGTTTCGGTTAGTTCTGCAGGTTGCTATGCGGGGCCACCGTGGCCGTTTCGTAGAGACATCACCCCGCTGCGCATCACCGGCGGCCCGACACTGCGGCAAGTTCCGGGCAAAGACCAGGTCGAGATCATCGGCGGCACGTTGCAGATCAACACGCCTGAGCCACCGACCGCTTACAGCCATTTCAGCCTGCAAACGGGCACCGCGATGGCCGCGAGCAACGCCGACTTTCGCTTTTTCGTAGCGCACAACAACGATCTCGTTGCGATCCAAACAGCCAATACCGGCAGTGGCATGACCGAGGTGCATATCCTGACCGCAGCAAGTGACTACAAGAGTTTCTCGGTGCAAACGAAAACTGCGCTCGCGCTGGCTGGCCCGAGTTGGGAGTTCGGCATTGCGCAAAACAATGATGTGTTTGCGATCAACAAGAGCAACACAGGAAGTGGCACGACGGAGGTTCACGTGCTGTCGGCGGCGCACGATTACCAAAAGTTCGCGACACAAACCAAAACCGCCCTTGGCACCACCGATGCCAGCTGGGCATTTGTCATCGCACACAATCGTGATGTGGTGGCGATCAAGAAGAATGGCGGCGAGTCCAACAGCACAGAGCTGCATATCCTCTCAGCGAAACACAACTTTCAGACGTTTGTGATCCAGACCAAAACCGCTTTACCTGAGTCCAATGAGTTATGGTCATTCGACATTGCGCACAATCGCGACGTGTTCGCCTTCAAGAAGAACGGCACCGACTCGGGCACTTGCGAACTACACATTTTGGCCGCACATGCTGGCTACCAAGAATTCACTACGCAGACGAAGACCGCCTTGCATGAAGTTGACAACACCTGGGAACTGCGTGTTGCAGAAGATCGTCAAGTATTCGCGATTCGCAAAAGTGGCGGTGCATCGAATAGCACTGAAGTGCATGTGCTCCATATTTAGTGACCTGTTGTCGTTGCGGATAGGTTTCTGCGGAACACACCAGGCTTCGGCATGCATGCGGGCGACATGATTGACGAGGTTGCGCACAGAGTTGAGGGTGCCCGAGCTTGAGGGTATCCGGGTCGAGCCAGACTCGGATGAGGCGATGACCGCGTATTGAAAAAACTGGCATTTCGCAGAATTTGGTGGAAAGAATTCTGTTGTCAGGATTAAAAAGTGACTAAAAAACAATGCCCGCTCAATAAATAAATGAGCAAGAAGCGCCTGATTTCAAAGCAAATTAATATTGAATTCAAGACCCCAAAAATTCACCCACAGGCTTGAGGTCATCAACCCGGTCGCAAACCGCCTTGACAATCATCAAAATGGGTATTCCCAATAGCAAGCCCCACACGCCCCACAGCCAGCCCCAGGCTAGTAGGCCCACAAAGACAGCAACAGGGTTCATGCGGCTGGCGCGGCTGGTAAGCCAGGGTGTGATGAGGTTGCCAATAATGGTGTGAATCAGCAGTGAAATACCGCCAACCAGCAGCGCCATATTGAGTGAGCCAAATTGCAAAAACGCCACCCCGGCTGATGCCACAGCAGTCACAACAGAGCCAATATAGGGCACCAGATTCAGCACCGCTGCAACGATGCCCCATACCGCAGCATTTTCAAGCCCAACGGCGTGCAATGCCGCCCCGGTAAGGACGCCCACCAGCGCACTGGTGAAAAGCTGCACCTGCAGATATCGCTGGATTTGCCCTGTGATTTCATCAAGTGCCTGCAAGGTAATTTTTTTACTACTCAGGGAGGGTCCGGCCAGTTTTATCAGTTTTCGCCTGAAGGTGTTGCCTGAGACCATCAAGAAATAAGTCAAAAAAACCACCACTGTGAACTGGCCTACCAAGGCCATAAGCCCCAAGGTGCCGCTCCACAAATAGTCTTTAATATTAAAGCGTGAGGCTTCAACCACCACCCGTATCGCCCCACGGCTATTGGGACCCGAAGAAGGGCCACCCTCCTGCGCAACCTGCTCGATTTGCGCAGCGGCTTTTTGCACTGTCTCCAGTGTGCTGACCGATTTATCGCGCCGCGATTTGATGGCCTGCTGAAATTTTTGCGCTGCGGCTGGAAGCGATTCCACCAGTTTGACGGCCTCATCCGTTAATGAATATGAAGTGACGCCAACCACGCCCAAAATACCAAGTAACAGTACTGCGGCCCCCAGCCAGCGCGGCACACGTTTAAGCTCCAACCAGTTGACGATTGGCGACAGGGCATAGCTGAACACCAAACCCAGCATGACAGGGATAAAAACCGTTTTAGCCCAATGCAGCATGAAAAGACCTGCAAATCCGGCAAGAACTACCAGCGATACGCTGCGAATGCTGACCGGCATGTGTAGCAGAAATGGCTCAGGCACCTTGGATGTCGGCTCAGGTATCAGATCAGTCACTACGACTGGCGCTGAGGCCAGATTCGGAATATCGGGATGGTCGGATGTCATGCAGCATTTTTGACAAGAGGGCTCTTGTGTACCTTATTTTTAGAATACCGAAAGTTTTGCAGCGGCAAGCCCAATTAATACTTCCCCACTTATTCAAACATGGCGGAAATTCAACATGTGTAGGATAAAACCGCTTACAAATGCCAGCGAAACGGCCATTTACAAACTTACAAGCCAAATCTGCCTACCGCCCTTGCAGACACTGCTCAAGCAGCTATCAATAAAGTAGCGTCTACTGTGTCCCCGGTATGGCTCCCTGTCCGTCCGGGACCATGCACTTCATTCCAGTCAGCGCCGCACCGCACCGCCCCCAATCGTCACCAATCCAGCAGACGATCTGGTTATCGTGATCAACGACGGCACCCGATTTGAGGTGGCCGCGTTTAAAGGAATCGTTGTACCGATTGCCGCACAGGTACGCAGCACGAAGGGAGCATCGGACAGGCTTCGTCTGTGGTTCGTGAGAGAAGCCAGCAAGAGGGCAAGGGCGGGATTTGTGCGGGCTTTGCTCCGCTCCGCAATAAACACGCCACATCAGACATTAAGAACGTGTTTCCCATTTCTGCGGCTGCATGCGAGAACCCTGTAACGCACACCTTGCCCCTGGTCGCTGTAACGCACGACCACCGCGTCGTAAGAATACTTCAGGCACCTTCCATATGGCTTGTGCAGAACTCGCAGGAAACTCGAAGGGAAGTTGCAGGGCGCCACGTGTGATGCGTTGGCGGCGATGTGATGCAGTGGCAGCAGCGTCATGTCTGGTCAGGTCTTCAGGCAAGCACCAAGCGAAGTGAGTCGCTATTAAAATAATAGCTGCTTGAGCAGTATTGGCAGGGGCTGCAGCTCGAAATTCCTCGCAAATCGCAAATGGCAAATCTGGGGCACGTAGGTCAGCGACGGCTTCCATTCAACGTCCCACGGATCGTCGGAACTCACGTCAGTTTGATCGGCCAGCTACGACTGGATACCGCATTTACCAGCGCCGACATTTGCGAAATCTCCAGCTAAACCGCGCATTTGTCAGCTCAACGTCAGCGGTGTCTCAGCCTGCTGACAAGCCCACCTTGCACAGTGACCTGGGTGGCAGCACGAATCCAGGTTCAGCACTTGAAGCAACACACCGATCAAGGCCTAGTAGTCCGTTCCACCAAAACCACGACATGAAATCGCGCCTTTTTCCGCCATGCGTCGTTGCATCCCCTGACCGCACCGCCAGTGCGGCGGCGGGTCTGCGCCTAGCCTGACAAAAAAATGCATCAATTTCATTCGTCATGGTTTTAATGGAACGAACTACCAGGTCTTTTCTGCCACGCACCGTTCAACGCCATCACAGGAGTAGTCACCATGACAGTTGCCACGAGAGATCGCCCACGTGTTCTCAATCACATCGAACCTGCGCCCTCGCCAGGTGAGCCGCACAGCCGTGCGGCGCAATCAGCAGGCGGCATGCCGAACTTCACGCGACTGCCAAGCCCAATGACCTCACCGCGATGGATCGCTTTCATGAAGGGTTGGAAGATGCGTAACAACCCCTGGCGCGGCCCCGCGCTCTTGGCGGCAGCGTGCCTGGCACCGATCTGGGCCACAGCTCAAACGGTGTCATCGTTCACGGTGGTCAACGCCGATACCGGCGCCGAGATCGCCACGTTCGGCTCCAGCGGCACCGTCTCGATTGCCAGCACGCCGCGTATCAACATCCGTGCGAATGCGAGCAACGTCAAGAGTGTGGTCTTCAGCGACAGCAGCAGCTCTCGAACGGAGAACACGGCGCCTTATGCCTACAAAGGCAACACGGGCCCGGTCTACGCCACGTGGACACCGGCCGTTGGCACCTACGTCATCACCGCCAAACCCTATTCGGGCAGCGGCGGCGGCGGCACGGCAGGCGCTGTTGCAACGCTGATATTGACCGTTACTGGCGCTTCGACGCCACCACCACCGCCACCACCACCTGTGGCCACCGACAAGCCCGCCACCCGCAACGAGGCCGCGCGTTTCCTGGCACAAGCCACCTTCGGACCTGTGGATGCCGACATCGACCGGCTGATGACCATCGGCTACTCAGCCTGGATCGACGAACAATTCGCCAAGCCACGCAGCGGCACACATCAGGCGTTCTTCGATTCTCTGAACGACGGCAATGACAAGGAGGTCGGGGCGGCCTTCTGGAAAAATGCGTTGACGGGGCAGGACCAGCTGCGATTGCGCATGGCGTACGCGCTGTCGCAAATCTTCGTGATCTCGCTCGAAGACGGCGACGTGGACAACTACGACCGCGCGGTGGCCGCCTGGCTCGACATGTTGAACACCTACAGCTTCGGCAGTTATCGCGAGTTGCTGGAGAAGGTGTCGCGCAACCCCATGATGGGCATGTATCTGACGCACATCGCCAACCAGAAGGCCGACGCCACCACCGGCCGCGTGCCCGACGAAAACTACGCTCGCGAGGTGATGCAGCTGTTCAGCATCGGCCTGGTGGAGCTCAACCAAGACGGCAGCGCGCGCAAGGGTAGCAACGGCGCGGTGCTCGAGTCCTACACGCCGGCCGATGTGTCGGGGCTTGCCAAGGTGTTCACCGGCTGGAGTTGGGATTGCCCGGTTCCGGCAGACAAGGGCTGCTTTCTTCGCGGCAAGTCCAACAACGGCAACCGGGAGTATGCCGACCGTGACTTGAGGTTGATGATCCCCTACAACGACTACCACAGCACTGAAGCCAAAACCTTTCTCAACTTGACGATTCCGCAAGGCACTACCGCAGCCGACAGTCTGCGCATCGCGCTGGATCACCTGGCTGCGCAGTCCAACGTTGGGCCTTTCATCGGCCGCCAGTTGATCCAGCGCTTCACCACCAGCAACCCCAGCCCGGCCTACGTCGACGCGGTCGCGAGTGCGTTCAACAGAAACGCTCAGGGTGTGCGGGGTGACTTGAAAGCGGTGCTCAAGGCCGTGCTGATGCACCCTGAGGCGCGCGTGGTGGGGGACACCACAGGCAAGGTGCGCGAACCGGTGCTGAGACTGTCGGCCTTCATGCGCGCCTTTCCACATGCCAGCGGTTCAGGCAAGTTCGAGATTGAAATAACCAGCAACCCTGGCACGGCACTGGGCCAGGCACCGCTGCATTCGCCCTCGGTGTTCAACTTCTATCGCCCTGGCTACGTCGCGCCGGGAACACAAAGCGCAGCGCGCAATCTGGTCGCACCCGAGCTGCAGATCGTCAACGAGACCAGCGTCGCCGGTTATGTGAATTTCATGCGCGACAGCATCAGCGCAGGTGTTGGGTTTCCTGCGGGGTCAGGCCTGACCCGACGTGACCTGCAAGGCGACTACAGAGCCGAACTGGCGCTGACCGCTGATGTGGATGTACCAGCGCTTGTGGACCGCGTGACAACCCGCCTGACCTACGGTGCGGTGGGCGCGGCACGCCGCACCCTGATCATCGACGCGGTGAAGGACATTCCACTCGGTAGCGGCTCGCCGACGCAGGTCAACGCTGCCAGGCGCCAGCGGGTCAACGCAGCGATTCTGCTGACGGTGGCCGCCCCCGAATTCATTGTGATCAAGTAATCAGGAGTCGACAACCATGACACACCCCAAAATCATTGTCAGCGCGCCCGCCATTCACCACCATGCGTCGCGCCGCCTCTTTATGCGCCAGGCCAGCGCGCTGTCGATGGCGGCTGGCGCGGGCGCGCCGCTGGCCCTCAACCTGCTGGCGGCTGGCTCAGCCGCAGCACAGACGGCCAGCGACTACCGCGCGATCGTGTGCCTCTTCATGTTTGGCGGAAACGACGCTTTCAACATGGTGCTGCCCACCGATGCCGCCTCGTGGACCGCCTACACAGCGATGCGCTCGTCGATCGCGCTGTTGGAAAGGGGCACGCCCAACCTGGGCGCCAGCCCGAGCTCACCGGCTCGATTGGGTGGTGTGCTGCCGATCGCGCCCACCAATCCGCAAGGCCGCACGTATGCGCTGCACCCGCTCATGAGCAGAATGCAATCGCTGTTCGACACCGATCGACGCCTGGCCATCGTCCCCAACATCGGCCCGCTGGTGAAACCCACCACCAAGGCACTGTATGGGCTGGCGACCCACCCGAAACCACCGCGCCTGTTCTCGCACAACGACCAGCAGAGCGTTTGGCAAACCATGATGCCCGAAGGCGCCACCCTCGGCTGGGGCGGACGCCTGGCCGACATGGTGGCTGCCAACAACAACACCAACGCCGTGTTCACGGCGATTTCAGCTGCAGGCAGTGCGGTGTGGTTGTCAGGGCAAACTGTGCGCCAGTACCAGGTCAGCGGGGGCGGTGCACTGCGCTTGGGGGCTGAAAACGGCACCCAGGTTTACGGTTCCTCCAAGGTAGCCAGTGCGTTGGCAAGCATCGCCCAAAACGCTCAGGGCGGTCATGTGCTCGAGGCCGATGTGGCCACCATTGCAGCCCGCTCGATTTCCTCTGAGGGCATCTTGCGCGACAAGCTCAGCCTCGCCAGCGACCCTGCCTTTGGCACAACACCCACCAGTGGCAGTTACGACCCCACCCTTGACCCCAAGCTCCAGTACCTCAGCCCGGGCGGCGGCAAGCCCGCGTTCAGCCCGCTGGCGCAACAGCTGCAGATGGTGGCGCGCCTGGTGCAGGCGGGTGTAGCAGGTAAAACAGGTGTGAAGCGCCAGGTGTTCTTCGTCAGTCTGGGTGGCTTCGATACGCACAGCGGCCAAAACTCACAGCACACCGAGCTGATGGCGCGGGTGGCGCATGCAATGCAGTACTTCGATACGACGTTGGGGGCCATCAACGCGCGTAACAACGTCACCACCTTCACCGCCAGTGACTTTGGCCGTACCTTCACCAGCAATGGCGACGGCACCGACCATGGCTGGGGCGCCCACCAGTTCGTGATGGGTGGTGCGGTGAAAGGCGGCGACCTGTACGGCAAATTCCCCACCTTGGTCGCCAGAAGTTCGGGCGCGGACGAATTCAGCGGCAGCCCCGATCAGCTGCGCAACGGTGCCTTGCTTCCCACCACCTCGGTCGACCAGCTCGGGGCCACGCTCGGGCGCTGGTTCGGCCTGTCGGACGGCCAGGCGTTGGAGGTGTTTCCGAATCTGGCCAGCTTCGACCCGGGGGTGCGTAATCTGGGCTTCATGCGCTGAAGCGACGCCCAAGTGCCTGGCCTCAGCGGCTGGGCTTTGGCCGGGTATCGGCGGGGCGCGGCGCCACTGACATGGCGCGTGGGGCGGCAGGCACCGCGTCACTGCCCAGTGCAGGTGCACCGGCCAACGTGCCGGGGGCGATGTCCAGGCGCGCCGGCGCCGCGCTCAGCCCGCCTTCAAAGGCAGCCCTTGGCACCACCGTGGCGGCGAAGGACGTCTGTGCATAGCGGTGGCTGCTGGGGTCGGCCGAGGCAGGCGGTGTGGTGGGGTCTTGCAATCCAAGCGGTGCGTTCAAGGTTTGCGCATACGCGGGGCTGGGGTTGCCTGGCGGGACGTAGAACTCGCCAGGTCCCAGCGGGTACCAACCCACCACTGCACCCGCACCCGCAGCCAGTCCCCAACCACCGGGCGGCGTGCCATAAAAACCGACCAGCGCGGGTGCGTACACCGGCCTAGCCTGCGCGTTGCCGGGCAGCCAACCCCAACGCCCGGCCAAAAACGTCCAGCGCCCGTAATGAAAGGGCGCAAAACCCCAGCGCGCAGCATCGATCCAGGTCCAACCCCACGGCTCTACCCAGGCCCAGCGGCCCTGGCGGTAAGGCGCCCAGTCTGCCGCCACCCCACGCGGAAACCACACCGGGCCTAAACGCGGGTCGATACGCCACGCGCCGTGTTCGTCCAGCAAGCCAGCGCCGGTCATTTCGGCCGACGTGTATGAAGCGGTGCCCCCGCTTGCAGCGCGGGCCTGCGCGTCTGCGTCGCGCTGGTCGGCCCAGTCGTCTATGGGGTTGCGCTCAGCCGGGCCCTGCTTGAGCACCTTCATGGTCTGGGTGTCGACCAACATTTGTTGGCCGGCCGTCAGCGTGAAACGCTGGTCACCCAGCGCGAGCGTGCCGCTGCCCGCGTACACACGCACGGTCACGCGCAGGTCACGGGCGTCGGTGTTCAGGTGAAAGCTGCCAGCGCTGGTGGCATCAAAGCGTGCACCGTCCATCAGCACCGCCAGCCGGTCGCCGGCCTGGCAACACTGGCGCAAGCGCACGTTCAGACGGCCGATGTGCAGCGCCACGACGACGGCGGCATCGTCGAGCTGTTCAAACTGCAGCTGGACTTGTGGCGCCAGGCGCAGCGCGGTAGAGCCGATGCGCAGTTCAGCGCGCGACTGCGCCGTACGCAGTGTTGACAGTGCGGTGAGCGGTGCGCCCACCGAGGCCGGCTGCCACGTGCTGCCGTCTTTGCTGTAGTCCAGCGTGTCGCCCAGCAAGCTGGCGTGACCCACTCGCGCGGGTGGGTCACTGCCTTGCGCGGTTGCCTCGCCGGCCGTGCACAGCCACAGCACGCAGGCCAACACAATTGGCTGGATCACACGCACAGCACCGTTTCGGCAGGCGCTTATTGATACTTCATCTGGCCATATCAATCGTGGCGAAAGCGGTAAGGCCGACAGTGGAGATGAGCGGGGTCGCAACATGAAACCAATTGTGAACAAAATAGCCGTGGGTGGGCTGAGCGCAGGCTGACAGAAAGCTGTCACCGCGCACCGTGCACGGACACCGGCAGGCGCACCCGTACCAGCAGACCGCAGCCAGAAGGCGGGTCCGACAATTCCACCCGGCCGCCTGCGCCGATGGCAATGTCGCGCACGATGGACAGGCCCAGTCCACTGCCCTCAGAAGCGGTGCCAGGCTGTCCGGTTGCGCTCTGTGTGTTCGTTGTACTGCCGCGCTGGAAGCGCCCAAACACCCGCTCGCGCTCATCGACCGCGATGCCGGGGCCGTTGTCTTCGACCTCCAACACAGCGGTATCACCATCGCGCCAGCAGCGCACCGTGACTTGCGCGCCGGTGCCGGCGTAGGCCAGTGCGTTGTGCAGCAAATTGGCCAGCAGTTCTCGCAACAGGAAGCCGCGTCCCTGCAAAGGCGCGCTTTGTAAGTCAAAGCCCAGATCGATGTCAGCGGCCAGCGCGCGCGGTACCCATTCCTGCGCCGCCTCCGCGGCGATGGTTTCCCAGTTCAGCGTCTCAAAAGGCAGGGCCACAGTGGCAGCGCTGTCGCTGCGCGCCAGTGCCAGCAACTGCGACGACAGTCGCGCCGCCCGCGAAGCGTTGGTGTTCAGCCGCAGCAGCGTGGCTTGCACCGCCGGCGGGTAGCTCTCGGCCAGCGCCAGTTCGGCTTCGTTCTTCATTGCCGCCAGCGGCGTACGCAGTTGGTGCGCCGCGTCGGCCAGGAAAGCTTGCTGGGCCAGTGAGCCGCTGCGTAGTCGCTCCAGCAGCCGGTTCATCGCTGCCACCAGACTGTGCAGTTCGCGTGGGGTTCGGTTCTCATCCAGCGGGCGCAGGTCGTCCAGTGAACGCTGGCCCACCTGCTCGCCCAGCTGCTGCAAAGGCAACAAGCCGCGGCGCGCCGCCAGCACGATGCTCAAGCTACTGGCCAGCGCAAACGCCAGCACGCCGACCACGGTGCCAACGAGCGATTCGCGGAACACACGCTCTCGCTTGACCTGCGTTTCGCCCACGCGCACCTGGCACACAACCGCGCCGCAGGCTACGCCACGCGCGGCCACGCGCACGGTCTGGCCGTCGATGTCGGTGTCGAAGTAGGCCAGTTCGTCGGCTGCCAGGGTGCGCGGGCTCTGCGCCAGCGGCGGGTCACCGGCGAGGCGTTGGCCCGCAGGGCCCAGCACCACGTAATAGATGCTGTCTTGCTGGTCGGTGCGAATGGTGCGCTCCACCTGCGGGTTCATATCAAAGCGTGGTGCACCCTGGTCGTCGCGCACGAAGGCGGCCACCGACAGCGCCGTGTTGCCCAGCGCCTGGTCGAAGGCGTCGCGCGCGGGTTTCAGCACCAGCGCATATTGCAGCGCTACTGCCGCGGGCACGATTAGTAGCAGCGGCAACAGCAGCCAGGCCAGCAGTGTGCGGCGCAGGCTGCGCGCAGGCGTGTCGCTAGCTTGCAGTGGGTGGGTCGGCAGGGTCGGCCTCCATCAGGTAGCCGAAGCCGCGGACGGTGCGCAATTTCACGCCAGCAGGTTCGAGCTTGACGCGCAGGCGCGACACATATACCTCGATGGCATTGCTCGACAACTGCTCGTCCCAGCCGGAGATGGCCTGCGTGATCTGCTCCTTGCTGATGACCTTGCCGGCACGCTCCAACAGGTAGGCCAGCACGCTCCATTCACGCGCCGAGAGCTCCAGCGAGACCGCGCCCAAGAAAGCCCGCTTGGCCGCCAGGTCCATGCGCAGGGGTCCCAGCGACAACACGTCGCCCTGGCGCGCCTGGGCGCGGCGCGTCAACACCCGTGCCCGCGCCACCAACTCAGCAATCGCAAAGGGTTTGACGAGATAGTCGTCAGCACCACTTTCCAGGCCACGCACCCGGTCTTCCACCGCGTCGCGAGCGGTGAGCATCAATACGGGCGTTGTACTGCCCTGGGCGCGCAGGCGGCGCAGGGTTTCGAAACCGTCAATACCGGCCAGGCCAATATCCAGTACCACCAGGTCATAGGGGTCTTGCTTGACCGAAGCGGGCACCGGTTCGCCGCGTGCCGACCAGTCCACAGCCCATCCCTGGGCCTCGAACGCGCGGGTGGTGGTGTCGGCCAGGGCCGAGTCGTCTTCTACCAGCAGGATGCGCAAGGAAAAACTCCGTGGTTGCCAACCCTCAGGATAGCGGATGGGAGCCGTCGACAGACGCGAAACCCGCGACTACGAGCCAGTCCCGGTGATTTCAACATGCCAGGTTGACCTTCTTGCGGCCCTCTGGCAGCGGGACGGTTGCGTTATCAATTTTGTCGCCGGGTTTGGCCAGCTCAAGATTGAAGTTGAAGGCTACTTTGCCGTCTTTGGCGCGCTGGCGCACGTCGTCAAACAGGAAGCTGCCTTCACTTTGGCTGGGTCGGCTTGGTTGCCAGGTCTGGCGGCTGCGGCGAAATCTTCGCGGGTGATTCACCTATCAGCACTAGACGAGCCTGTTCAAGCTTCTCTTTGTGCTTTGCAGCTTCGATGAAGGCGGACTCATCGTCAGTCGACCAACCCCTGAATGTTGCCTCCAGGAACGCGCGCCGATTCTGTGGATACTGCTTCATCGAAGCCAGCATGACAGCATCGGGCATGGCCGGGTTGATCGTAAACGCGCTCCACCGCTGCTCGACCGCACGCCATTGGGGAATCAGCTCCGCCTCCATTTGCGACACCAATTCCTTGGGCTGGATATCGCTGTCCATCGCCTGGTTCATAAATGCTTCAAAACGCGTGTTCAGCGGGTTGATCTGTGATTCGTATTCGCGCGCGGCCTGCTTCAAAGCGAGCACCTCGGCCCAGTAATACGGAGGTTGTGGCGCATTCCACATGCCGACGGCAATCGCGATTGCCGCAGCCATCGATGTTGCAAAAGTACCTCGCCATCGCCGCATCCCTACAGCCGCTTTACCGGCCTTCGACTCGAGCACAAAACCCAAGAAAATGCCGCAAGCCAGCCCACAAATCAGCGAGGCGAAGTCCGCTTTTCCTTTGTAAACGGCATACCCCAAAAGGCTCAGCCAGGGGAGCACAGCCAGACCTTTGAGTATCGAAAGGTCTTGGCTGTCAGACGCCGCGTCGACCTTGCGAAACCTGGCGACAAGCAAACACAGTACAAGGCCCAATGCCGGTCCGCCTGCACCGACGCTCACCGTTTTGAAGTCGCGGAAGTAAAGAGTCGCCACGCTGCTAAGGGCAGAGATCAGGAGAAATGAGAGCAGCAGGCTCAAGCCACCGTAGCGACGCTCAAATGCGCCTGCGACCACCCAAAAAAATGGAATAAAGGTAACGATGCCGACCGTTGACCCGAGCTGCAGCTTAGCCGCGATGAGTCGCCACCCGTTCCAGTTGTCTAGCGTTGTCATGGCCGAGTTGCCACCCCATTTGAGCAGGACATCCTCGCCAGGAGAATTCCATGTGTTGGCGGTGTAGAGCGTCGCGGCAGTCAGGCCCAGCATCGCAAGCGTGAGCAGCATCGTGGACCACACAACGTAAGGCCTCGAACTGGACCCACTCTTGAGGACTAACGGCTGGGTATCGGGAAACGCGTGCGACATGTCAGGCTCCGTTCTTGAGCCGGTCGATTTGCTGCAGTACAGCCTCGACAGATTTCGGTCTGCCTGCTTGCCGGGCCAACAACAGCGCGCGCTGCAGCGCACCCTCTGCACCCTGCCTGTCGTTCATTTTTGCCAGAATTTCGGCATGCTCCTGGTGCGCTTTGGCTTGCTCCAGCGGCATGCCCACCTTGCCGTAGCCGGTAATCGCACGCTGGACTGCGACCAGCGCTTCGGGCAAGTTGCCCGAGTGGCGCTGACCGCCCGCGAGCATCAAGTCCACCATGGCCACTTTGTCGTCCTTATTGATCTGCGCAAATGCATCGCGGCTTGTTCGAAGCATTTGAAAGGCGGTACGGAAATCGTTGGCTGCGCCGTGAACGCGCCCGAGCTCATACATGCCCTGTGCAACACCGGATCTCATGCCTGCTTTCTCATAGAGCTCAACAGCACGTTCGGCTTCTAACTTCGCCGCACCAAAAGCAGTAGGGCGCAGCAATGAGGCCAAGCGCAGGCGGGCGCTGGCTTCGTTTGCCGGTCGGCTTGTTGTCTGACCCAGCCTGACGGCTTCGCGGTAAAGGCGCTCGGATCGCTCTCTATTGCCCTCCATCCATTCCACGTCGCCCAGCGCTTCACTGACGAGGCCTTGACCTACCAGCTGTCCACCGATTTTGTATGCTTCCTGCGCCAGCGTTGCTTCTTCGCGCATGCGCCCCGCGTTACCCATCGAGCCATGCAACAGTGCAGACTTCAAAAGGGCATTGCCCACGGCATTTGAGTCGTTGCCTTTCCTGGCTGCGGCCAGCGCACGCTGGTAAAAGCCCAGCGCCTCAAGCGGCTTGTGCCGAGCCGCAGAAAGCTCACCCAGTGCCAGCAAGGAATACGATTCCGCCTCCGGATTCAAGGCGCTTGAGGCGCGCGCCAACGCGCGGTCAAAAAACTGCTGTGCATCCTGAAGATCGCCCACTTCCATCGCACGGCGACCCAATTGGCGCAGAGCGGTTGCCTCTGCAACCGGCGCACTTTGGGATTGAGCTTGCTCGAGCAGGCTTTCGATCTGAGCGTCTTTATTTGCAGCATCGCTGCGGTGGGTTCGCACGGTAAAGCTTGTGGCATTGAGCAAGCCCAGCTTGTCACCAGCGGCAGCCGACAGGTTGCGAGCAGCGTCGGCCAGTTTCCTGGCAACCTCAGCTTGGCCCAGTTGATCAAGTGTGTCAGCCATCTCCAGGCGAATAGTGCCCTGCCCACCGATATTGCCTTCGATTTCATACAGCAGAAGGGCGCGACGCAACAAACGCAGTGCAAGATCGCTCTGCCCCCGTTTGCCCTCGACCCGCGCCAAGTTATGAAGAGCGGCTGCCTGAACGTCACGCATGCGGGTAGTTTTGGCCAGATCCAGGGCGCGCTGCGCAGTGTTGGCTGCTGGTTCAACTCGGCCTTGGTCAAGCAATGCAGCAGTCTCGTTGACCAGTACCAGAATCTGCTGCTCATCAGCCGAAAGGACGCGCTCGCTCTGCGCCCGAAAAGTTTGCTTGGTCTGCGCAAGAGCGTTGACGCCAACCACGCAAAGCAATAGCGCGGAGATGACACGCTTGACAGAAACTCTCCTCATGATTTTCCTCCTGTTATCACTTTGTAACCTCGCAGGATTCTAGAGGGCTTACGTCGGAACTCCCGAGTTAGGGCTGCTTCAACCGGCTACCATTCAGGCCCCCAGCCCTTTTAAATACTGCTCAAGCAGCTACCATAACGATAGCAATTCTTGCCGACCTTACCGGTCAGAATCCAGCTCCCCACCCATAAAAAGCTCGGCCAGGGTCTGGCGCAGCCAGGTGTTGCCGGCGTCCCGGTTGAAACGTTCGTGCCAATGCTGTTTGACTTTGTAGGACGGTAGCGGCAGGGGCGGCGCCAGCACTTTCACGTGTTCCTGCTGCGCCAGCGCATGGCCCAGCCGCCGGGGCACGATGACCAACAGCTCGGTTTGGGCCACGATGCGAGCCACGCCCAGGTAACTGGGCACGCGCAGTACCACCCGGCGCGCCACTTTGTTTTGGGTCAGCAGCTTGTCCACGATGGAATGGCCCGTGGCGGAGGTGACAACCTGGATGTGCCCCTCGGCCGAAAACGTCTTGCGCGTGAGCGTTGCGCCAATGCGCGGGTGGGCGCTGGCCGCGAGACAGACGAAGTTTTGCTCAAACAAGGCTTGTTGGTAAAAACCGGCCTCCAGATCGGGCGTGAAGCCCACGGCCAGGTCGAGGTCGCCAGATTCCAGCCTGCGGCGGCTGTCTGGGGAAATGTTTTCTGCCGCCAGGGCAACGCCCGGCGCAGTGGTCTGCAGGTGGTTGATGAGCCGGGGCAGCAGCACAATTTCGCTGATGTCGGTCATGCCAATGCGAAATTCACGGGTGGCCTCTGCGGGCAAAAAAGCGCCAGTGGCACCACGCGCCTTGTCAAGCCGCACCAGCGCCTCCAGCACCTCGGGGTAGATGGCCTGTGCGCGTGGCGTGGGGGCCATGCCGGCCGAGGTGCGGCAGAACAGCGGGTCGTCAAAATGCCTGCGCAATTTGTTCAGCGCGATGCTGGCACTGGCCTGCTCCATGCCGAGTGCCTGCGCAACGCGCGAGACGTTTTGGGTTTTGTAGACCTCAACGAAAACGCCGAGCCAATCCAGATCAAGCTTTGCCATGCGGCCAGTTTAAGGCGCTATATCAAAACCATATACGCACTATTGAATTCTTGGCTTTGACGCAATAGTCCAGGCCTGCGACAGTCCCCACGTATCAAACGAGATAGACAAAAAATGCAATACCACCTCAACGGATTTCGACCCGGCGACCCTGGCGTTCTGAACGATGCCACACCCGTTTCCTCGGCAGGCACGTTGCCCGTTGAGGCAGATGTGTTGATCGTGGGTTGCGGCCCGCCCGGGCTCACGCTGGCTGCGCAGTTGGCGGCGTTTGCGGACATTCGCACGGTGATCGTGGAGCAAAAGCCGGGGCCGTTGCAGCTGGGGCAGGCTGATGGCGTGGCCTGCCGCACGATGGAGATGTTTGAGGCGTTTGGCTTTGCGCACCAGGTGTTGCAAGAGGCCTATTGGGTCAACGAAACGACGTTCTGGAAGCCGGGCCGTGCTGACAGCAGCCGCATTGCGCGCAGCGGCCGCGTGCAGGACGTGGAAGACGGCCTGTCACACATGCCGCATGTGATCTTGAACCAGGCCCGCGTGCACGACTTTTACCTGCAGACCATGGCGCGCGCGCCCGCGCGGCTGGTGCCGCATTACAGCCGTCGTTTGGTCGGTCTTGAGCGTACCGATGATGGGCTGACAGAGCACTCTGTCGCCGTGCAGTTCGAGCGGCAAGATGCGAGTCATGCAGGCGAAGTGGAGACGATTCGCGCTCGCTATGTGGTGGGTTGTGACGGTGCGCGCAGCGGCGTGCGCCAGTCCATCGGCCTGGCGCTGAAGGGCGATTCGGCCAACCACGCATGGGGCGTGATGGACGTGCTGGTGGTCACCGACTTCCCGGATATCCGCTTCAAGTCGCTCATTCAGTCGGCGCACGAGGGCAGCATCTTGATCATTCCACGTGAAGGCGGTTACCTGGTTCGGCTGTATGTGGAGCTGGACAAACTCAACCCGAACGAGCGCGTCTCCAGCCGCAACATCACGATCGAGCAACTGATTGCCGCCGCCCAGCGCATCGTGCACCCCTACACACTGGACGTGAAAGAAGTGGCCTGGTGGTCGGTGTATGAAATCGGCCAGCGCTTGACCGAACGGTTTGACGACCTGCAAGCCGATGAGATGGCGACGCGTTTGCCGCACATCTTCATTGCGGGCGATGCCTGCCACACCCACAGTCCCAAAGCCGGGCAGGGCATGAACGTGTCGATGCAAGACGCGTTCAACCTGGGCTGGAAGCTGGCGGCGGTTTTGCAGGGCCGCAGCCCCGCCAGCTTGCTGCACACTTATTCGGCCGAGCGGCAAGCCGTGGCCAAAGAGTTGATCGACTTTGACCGCGAGTGGGCCGCCCTGTTGAGCGACCCCGCCACGCAGGCTACGGGCGATGTGCAGCGCTATTTCGTGCAGCATGGCCGCTACACGGCGGGCACCGCCACCCGCTACCACCCCGCGCTGCTCACCGGCGCGCCCACGCACCAACATTTGGCCCCGGGGCTGGTGATTGGCACCCGCTTTCATTCAGCGCCAGTGGTTCGCCTGGGCGACGGCAAGACGATGCAGTTGGGCGAGACCTTGGCGGCAGATGGCCGCTGGCGCTTGATCGCTTTCGCAGGGCAGGGCGATGCAGCATCGCCCACGTCGCCCACTTCAGTTATTCGCCAGCTGTGCCACGAACTCACGAAATCGCCCCAGTCCCCGCTCAAGCGCTACACCCCGGCAGGTGCCGATATCGACGCGGTGTTCGATGTGCGCGCTGTGTTCCAGCAAAGTCACCACCAGCTGGCCATCACCAGCCTGCCCGAGCTGCTGTTCCCGCGCAAGGGCCGCTACGGGCTGCGCGACTATGAAAAAGCCTTCTGCGCAGTGGAACATGCAAGCCAGAACATCTACACCCTGCGCCACATCGACCGCGCGCAAGGCGGCCTGGTGGTGGTGCGCCCGGACCAGTACATCGCGCAGATTTTTCCGCTGAGTGCCACCGACGCGCTGGCCGCGTTTTTTGGTGGCTTCATGCGCGTTGCCTGAACGACCGTTTGGCCTCGTGCTATAAAAATAGTAGCTGCTTGAGCAGTATTCGCAAGGGCTAGATCAAAAAATGGCGTGATTCGATCACGACGGCACAAAAAAATACAACACACTTCCCGCCATCCCGATATCAGCCAGCAGTCTCGGCCACCAAATACCGCTGCGCCAGCAACGCCCAAAAAGCCGCGCCCACCGGCAGGCTCTGGTCGTTGAAGTCGTAGCCAGGGTTGTGAACCATGCAGGCGTGGCCGGCAAAACCACCGTCACCGGATTGCCCGTTGCCGATCAGCAGGTAGCTGCCGGGTACTTTTTCCAGCATGAAGGCAAAGTCCTCGCTGCCAGCCAGGGCGGGCGCATTCAGCGTGACGTTGTCAGCGCCGACCAGCTCCAGGGCCACCGCGCGGGCGAAATGGGTTTCGGGGGCCGTATTGACCAGCACGCAGTAGCCGCTGCGGTAGTCCACCTCGGCCAGGCAGCCAAAACTCTGGGCCTGCAATTGCGCCAGTTCAACGATGCGCTGGCGCAGCAGTTCGCGTACGCCGCGGTCCAGTGCGCGCACGCTCAGGCTCAAGCTGGCGTGGTCGGGAATGACGTTGTTGGCCTGCCCGGCGTGAAACGCACCGACGGTGACCACAGCGGTTTGCATCGGATCCACGTTGCGTGAGACCACAGTTTGCAGGGCCATGACCAGGCTGGCGGCGGCCACCACCGGGTCGGCTGCATGGTGCGGCATGGCACCGTGCCCGCCCGTGCCGCGCAGGGTGATGGTGACGTAGTCGGAAGAGGCCATAGCCGCACCGTCGCGCAACGCCAGGTGACCTGGCGGGTAGCCAGGCATGTTGTGCATGGCAAAGATGGCGTGGCAGGGGTATTTGTCGAACAAGCCGTCTTGCATCATGCGCACCGCGCCGCCCATGCCTTCTTCGGCGGGCTGAAAGATCAGGTTGAGCGTGCCGCTGAACTGGCCGTGCCCGGCCAGATGTTTGGCGGCGGCCAGCAGCATGGCGGTGTGGCCGTCGTGCCCGCAGGCGTGCATCACACCGGGGTGGGTGCTGGCGTGTGGCAGCCCGGTGGCCTCGTGAATGGGCAGAGCGTCCATGTCGGCGCGCAGCCCCAATGCTTTGGTGCCAGTGCCGCGCCGCAATTGGCCCACCACACCGGTGCCGCCCAGGCCGCGCTCGACCTGGTAGCCCCACTGCGCCAGCTGGGTGGCCACCAGCTCGCTGGTGCGCTGCTCCTCAAAGCCCAGCTCCGGGTGCTGGTGAATGTCGCGCCGTACGCGAGTGAATTCGCAAGCGTCTGCCTGCAGGGCCAGCAGCGTGGGATGGGTCGTCGTGCGGGCAGGCATGGCCATTGCTGTGCGTTTACTGCGGCTGCAGGTTGATGGACTTGGCAATGGCGCGGTATTCCGCCGTCTCGTCCACAAAGGCTTTTTGTGCAACTTCCAGGCTTTGCAGGGGCGAAATCTCCTGGCCCAGCGCCACCATACCAGCCTTGACCTCACTGTCGCCCAGCACAGCCTGCAGGGCCTTGTGCAGTGCCTGCACCACCGGCTCCGGCGTGTCGCGCTTGACGAAATAGCCTGTGCCAATTTCGGCGGTGAAGCCTTTGAGCGCGCGGCTTTCGGTGGTGCTGGGCACCTGGGGCATCAGCGGGCCACGGCCGGGCGAGAGCGCGGCAATGAACTTGATCTTGCCCTGCTTGGCCAGCTCGGCCTGTGGTGCGCCGTAGGGGGTCATGAAAATGTCTACCTGCGCGCCGACCAGGTCTTTCACCACATCGGCTGCGCCCTTGTAGGGCACATGCAGCATGGGCGCGCCCAGCGTTTTGCTCATTTGCTCGCCCAGCAAGTGATAGAACGAACCGATGCCGACGCTGGCGTAGCTCAGGGGCTTGCCTTCCTTGCCCACCTTGGTGATGTAGGCGGCCAGTTCATCGGCGGTGTTGGCGGGCAGGTCGGCACGCGCCATGATGACCATGGGCGCCATGGCAATGCGATGCACCTGGCGGAAGTCTTCCGATTTGTATTTGACAGCTGATAGCGCCAGCGGCGCGAAGATCAGCTCGTTGGGCGAGCCCTGGTAAAGGATGTAGCCGTCGGACGGCGCATTCAGCAGCCTTTGCGCCGCGATGCTGCCGCTGGCACCACCCAGGTTTTCCACGATGACGGTTTGCCCCAACGCCTTGCCGAGCGCGGTGTTGACCCGGCGCGCAATCACATCAGACAAGCCACCCGCCGGGTACGGCACCAGCAGGCTCACCGGCTTGCTGGGGTAAGTTTGGGCCAGCGCAGGCGCTGCCAATGACAAAGTGACCAAGGCAGCCAAGGCAACCTTGAGTGCTGTGCGTTTGGTGACAAACATGCGATTTCTCCGGTGGGTTGTGTAGGTGACTTCATCCTAGGCAGCGTTGTTTGATGTGTCCAATGCATTGTTTGTCTTGTTTGTATTCATAAGACTCATTTAGACTGGGCTCATGGACATCCGGCAACTGCGACACCTGCTGGCCCTGGCTGAAACCGGGTCGTTCAGCCGCGCGGCGCAGCAGCAAAACCTGACGCAGTCGGCGCTGAGTCGCAGCATCCAGGCGCTGGAAGACCAACTGGGCGGTTTGCTGCTGGACCGTATTGGCAAGCGCAACGAGTTAACGCCGCTGGGACGTCTGGTGCTGGATCGGGCGCGCCGCATCCTGGATGAAGCCGATGAGTTGCGCGAGAGTGCCCGGCAACTCGCATCGGGTCAGATGGGTGCTTTGCGGGTGGGGCTGGGCTCCGGGCCGGGGGCCCTGCTGATGACACCGTTGCTGCAGCACATGGCCACCCACCACCCGGGCGTGCGCACCGAGATTTTGCGCGGTGCCCCCGAATTGCAGCTGGTGCAATTGCGTGAGCGTCGGCTGGATGCGTTGGTGATTGATGTGCGGCGCATCGCCCCCGCGGCAGACCTGTTGATTCAGGGTGTGACCGAACTGCGCGCAGCCTTCATTTGCCGTCAGCAGCACCCCCTGTGCCAGCTCACCACAGTGAGTCTGGACGAGCTGCTGGCCTATCCGGTGGCCTCCACGCCGCTGTCAGACGAGGTGGCGCGCCTGCTGGTCGATGCCTATGGCCCCCGCGCCAACCCGGACCAGATGATCACCCTGTGCTGCGAAGAGGTGTCCAGCCTGCTGGACACCGTGCGAGAGACCGACGCCGTGTTTGTGGGGGTCAGTGCGGCTGCCCGGCAGGGGCTGTTGACAGGCGAATTGGTGGAGCTGCCCATGAACCCGCCTTTGCAAGCCACAGCCCGGTTCGCCATGGTGACCCTGCTCGGCCGGACCGAAGGCCCAGCCATGGCTTTGCTACGCCGGTTTGTGCAGAGTCGTTTGCATGATTGATTGACGGGACTGACGCAAGCTGTTTGCCTCGTCGTATGCGACCCGTTTGCGCTGATTTTCGGCTTGTCGTACACTGTCGTACATGAGTACCTTAGCTACATCTGACCCATCCAACAGCCTGAAAATCAACGCTCGTTTGAGCGCCAGCGCGGCTGCGCAGTTGAACGCCCTGACGCGCAAGACAGGATTGGGCATCAGTGAAATCGTTCGCCTCAGTTTGGCGCACTATCACGAGACCATGATGCAAGCGAATCAGCCCAAAGCCAAAAGCAGAATTGTCAGCATGGCTGGCAAATATGGCAGCCAGGGGCCAGATGCAGGCACGTTGTCCACACGGTACAAAGAGCTGTACGCCCAAGGTATCGCTGCCAAATATGGATTGGCCGCAAAAACCAGCCAAGTTAAAAACGTCACCTCCCGTTGAATTCGAGCGCAGCCATGCTCATTGTTGACGCAGGTTTCCTGATTGCGCTTTTGGATAAAAACGACGCGCATCACGCTCGGGCGCTTCCCTTCGCCGCAACCCACACCGAAGGCTGGATCACCACATGGTCTGTGCTCACAGAAGCCACCTACTTCCTTGCCAACCGCGTACATGTCGACTGCGCCATTGCAGTGTTTGATGATGTGACTTCGGGCGTCTTGCAGATTTGGGACGTCCCGACCAGCTCCGCCAATCAACTCCAAGCTTTGATGCGCCGCTACCGCCGCCTGCCCATGGATTTGGCAGACGCCAGCCTCGTGTTACTTGCTGAGCACCTGGGCACGGGTCGCATCCTCACCACCGATCAACGCGATTTTTCAACCTACCGTTGGAAGAATAGGCATCCGTTTGAAGATGTGATGGCGCTTTGAAATACAGCGGCTGCGGCTTGCGATAGGAAATTCAACGGCATGCACAGTTTTTGGGCATCCAAACGTCCATGGCCGAGAAGGCAAGCATTTTAAGCAAAATATGCTTGCAGCCCTTGTATATATTGCTCAAGCAGCTATCAATAACGTAGCATTTTTGATCACGGCTTCGTCTTGCGAAAACTGGTATCAAGCCATTGCGGGCGCCATATTCCACACACCAGCAGCCGCAGTCGCTTCGCAAAACGCCGCAAAGTCGCGCGGTGCGCGGCCCAGTGCCTGTTGCACGCCGTCGGCCAGGCAGGCGTTGCGGCCGTCAAAAACTTCTTTGCACAGGTCGGTGTACATAGTGGCCAGCGCTGGGCCGACGGCCGGTGTCATGCCTTCGCGAAACGCTTCCAGACTCAAGGGTACGTACTGAACGGGTCGCCCGGCGGCACTGGATATTTCTGCTGCCGCTTGGGCGAAGGTCAGCAAACGTGGGCCGGTCAGTTCGTACAAGCGGCCTTGGTGCTGCGAGTCCGTGAGCGCAGCAACAGCGACATCTGCAATGTCATCTACATCCACAAACGGCTCTTGCACGGTACCTGCTGGCAATGCGATGAAGCCCTGCAGTACCGGGTCCAGCAAGTGGCCTTCACTGAAGTTCTGCGAAAACCAACTGGCGCGCACCAGGGTGTACGACAAGCCACTGGCCTGCACGATGGCCTCGCAGCGCTGGGCGTGCGTTTCGTTTCGGCCCGACAGCAGCACCAGATGCGCAACGCCAGCCTGGCGCGCGGTGTGGGTGAGCGATTCAATTTTCTGCGTCGCGCCGGGGAAAGCCAGGTCAGGCGCGTAGGCAATGTAGGCGCTGCGCACGCCCTTCAATGCCGGAGCCCATGTGTCGGGGCGATCCCAGTCAAATGGGATCAGGGTCTGGCGCGCACCTTCGCGCACCAGGTGACCGCGGGCACGCAGCTTTTGCACGATGCGGCGGCCGGTTTTACCGGTTGCGCCGATGACCAGGAAGGGAGTTTGTGACATGGACAGTCTTTCAAAATGGTTGTGAAGAACATCCAGTTTAAAAAGACAAATCTGTACGAACAATGACTATTAGTCCTTAAATATATGCTGTTCGTCTATTATTTAGGATGATTGATGCTACCTGAGGCACACTGAAAGCCATGACAAGACAAGCCGCACCCTTGCCGCTGCAGACCGATCCGCTGGGCGAAACGCTTCACTTGTTGCGGCTGACGGGCACGCTGTATTGCCGCGCTGAACTCACTGCCCCATGGGCTATTGACATGCCACCGCTGGAGGGTTGCATGATGTTTCACATCATCACAGCGGGGCATGGCTGGCTGCAGATCGGCGATGCGCAGCCCTTGCGCTTGCAGGCCGGAAGCCTGACGCTCATCCCGCACGGCGCGGGCCATTGCATCCGCAGTGACAGCGACGCCATTGCCGAAGACTTGTTCAATATCCCGGTGGACCAAGTGAGCGACCGTTATGAGGTGATGCAGTACGGACAGCTGGGTGACGCAGGCCAAGGCGGCGGTGAGTTCACCCACGGTATGTGTGGTGTGGTGCGCTTCGACCATGTGGCGGCGCGCCGACTGATCGAACGCCTGCCGCCGGTGCTGCAAATTGACAGCTGGAGCGAAGACGATGCCAGTTGGTTGCAAAGCACATTGCGCTTTATTGCCAAAGAGGCCGCGGCTTTGCGGCCGGGCGGTGAAACGGTGATTACCCGTCTGGCCGATATTCTGGTGATTCAGGCGCTGCGTGTCTGGCTGGACACAGCGCCCGAGGCCAACCTGGGCTGGCTGGCCGCTTTGCGCGACCCGCAAATTGGCAAGGCCCTGGCGCTGATGCACCGTTCGCCCGAGCACCCGTGGAGCGTGGAAGCCCTGGCCAGCGCAGTGGCCATGTCGCGCTCGGCTTTTTCGGCCCGCTTCACAGCGCTGGCGGGCGAGCCGGCCATGCAATACCTCACCCAGTGGCGCATGCAACTGGCCCGCACCCACCTGCAAGACAGCCCGGAATCGCTCAGCCAGGTGGCAGGCCGCTTTGGTTACCAATCAGAAGCGGCGTTTTGCCGCGCATTCAAACGTGCATTCGGTATCCCGCCGGGGGGTGCGCGTGGGGCGATCAACACGGCTGCATTGGGGGCGCTGCGAACAGCCCCGGCGCATGGGCGAATGCACAGTCTTTGAAGGACCTTGATTCAAGACCCCGGAATGCCCAATGGGCGGCTAATTTGCTGGTGCGCGTCAAGGCAGAGCGAGCGCAATCACTATAAAAATAATAGCTGCTTGAGCAATATCCAAAAGGGCTGCAGCCCGAAAAGGCTAAAAACGAACCCCGGTCCCCGGGCTGCGGTGAGCACCTGTCCATCTCAAGGCTTGGAATTTCCTTTGAGCTTGGCATAGGTGCGATTCGCTTCGTCGCCGCGATCCGTATCAACCAATCCGCGCTTCAGATCTTTTGCGGCCTGCTGGATCACGGCACGGGGTTCAGAGGTTTGGCTGTCGGCCGATTCGTCGTGCTCGTGTGGCAGGCGAGGCACGGTGTCCTGGCCAATGCTGACCTGTACGTTGGCGTCGCTGGTGGCCGCAGATTCGGGGGTTGGTTTCGGCACGCTTGAATCGTGACGTGACGAGTTCGAACTGGATGAGGTCATGGGCTGCGGCCTATCGACGGTTCGGGTTGTTCGGCTGACGGTCGCGTGCGTTGCGCACCCCATCACCATCGCGGTCCCGGTCGCGCGAGTTGCGCACGCCGTCACCGTCGCGGTCGCGTCCGCCCCGGTTTTGGTCGTAGCGGTCGCGCACCCAGCGGTCTTGCACAAACACAACCGGCTGGCCGCAGGCGTTGTAGCGACTGCAATGGCGCGCCCAGTTGTTGGAATGCCCAGGTGGCACATACATATAGATGGGCTGGCGCTGGGTGTTGTAGGGCGCTGGCGCAATCAGCACCGGTTGCTGGTAGACCCAGGCATCGCGGGGTATGGCGTCGCCGAAATTCAAGCGGCCGTATACACCGGGCTGTTGGATGACGATGGACACGTCGGCAGCCTGAGCCGACTGCGCTACGCAAGCAGCCACGACGGTAACGCCCAGCAGCCAGCGTGCTGCCAGGCGTTTGGCCACACCGGCTGACGCGTTCAGGGTTTTGTCGTTTGAAGTGGTCATTTCTGAAACCTTCAGAGTTAGAAGAGTTTTCAGTGTGACCCTGTGAGGGCGTGTTCACCATAGCGCGCGGGTAAAGCAGGGCGCCACAGACCCCAATCGAGTGCTTGTCCTACGCTGGGCCCGGCCTATCTGGAGAGATTTCGGGCGTAGATCGGTGTTTGCAGACGCTCCCTAGCGATAAAACGCCTGCACTGTGCCCTTGAGTTTGATCAGCAGCGGCTGCCCCTTACGGTCTTTGGCTTTGCCGGCGGGCACTTTGACCCAGCCTTCGCTGATGCAGTACTCCTCCACATCGCTGCGTTCCTGCGCATTGAAACGGATGCCGATGGCATGTGCGAACACGGCAGCCACGTGGTGGGGGCTGCGGGGGTCGACGCTGAGGTGGTCGGGCAACTCGGGGCGGTTGGGGGACTGCGCGGCGGCAGCGGTATCGAAGGTTTCAGAGGTATCAGTCATTCAGGCATTTTGCCTTTCCCTTTTTCACCCCGCGCCGCCTTCTTGGCCAGCCGATGCGCATCCAGCTCCAGCCCAGCGGCCAACCACTGCGCAAACTGCTCGGGTGTTTCCAGTGTGATGCGGCCCAGCGTCGCGGTGCGAAATTCGGTGATGACGACCTCTGCGGCTTTTTGCATGTTGATGCGACCTTTGCCCAGCAAGGCCCCGCGCTGGCGGCCCACGGCTTCCAGCACGGCCTCGTCGGTCATTTGCGCCGCGTCGGTCAGTTTGTAGCGCGCTTCGAGCAGGGCAGGGTAGTGCTGGCGCAGGTTGTCCACCAGGTCGAGGGCCACCAGCTCTTCGTCGTAGGCATTGCGGCCCACCGCGCCGCTGGCGGCCAGGTGCAAGCCGCTTTGCGCCACCACGATGCGCGGCCACAGCAAGCCGGGCGTGTCATACAAATAAAAGTCGTCGGCCAGGGTGATGCGCTGCTCCAGCTTGGTGATGCCCGCCTCGTCGCCGGTTTTGGCCTGGCGCTTGTTTGAAAGCGTGTTGATCAGGGTCGACTTGCCCACGTTGGGTACGCCGCAAATCAGCACCCGCATGGGTTTGACCATGCCACCGCGGCCCGGGGCCAGGGCGTGGCAGGCGGCAATCAGGCTGGCAGCGCACCCTGCGTCGCTGGCTTGCAGCGCCACGGCGCGGGTGTTGGGCCGCGCGTTGTAGTGGGCCAGCCACAGGGCGGTGCGGGCCGGGTCGGCCACGTCTTGCTTGTTGAGAATTTTCAGCGTGGGTTTGTGGCCGGTCAGCTCCGCCAGCAAGGGGTTGGCGCTGGAGCCGGGCAGGCGGGCGTCCACCACCTCGATGACCACATCAACCTCCTTGATGCGCTGCGCAATGGCCTTGCGTGTCAGGTGCATGTGGCCGGGGAACCATTGAATGCTCATGTGGGCTGTGTTTCCGGGGGGTAGATCGCCAAAATGGAATATGGGGGGTTGCGGTTATCAATAAAACGCCTTGCAGCGCTTGTTGGATAAGCTCAAACAGCTATATTAATTATAGCAACCGAATAAATTTCGTCGTCTGATGCACCTTGCGAGAGCAGCAGGCAAGCACCTGCGGGAAACGTGCTGGTGCGGGCAACACGTGCTGACTATCATTAGCCCTTGTATCCACTACCGACCTGAACCATGCAAACCATCTCCAAACTACTCCTGGTTGTACTGCTTGCTGGGGTTTTCGTGTCGGTGTCTGCGCAGACTGCAACGCCCGCACCTTCCTCGCAGGAAATGATTGACGCGCTGAAGACGCCGCCGCAAGGAGCGACCCGCCAGCTGCGCATTCAAAAGGTGGATCCACCGGCCACCGCACCTGCTGCCGCAGCACCCGCACCAGCGCGAGCGGAGGCCGCTGCCCAGCGTCCGGCTCTGTCGCTCTTGATTCAGTTCGAGTTTGATTCAGCCCAGGTCAGCGATGTCAGCCAGCAGGCACTGAACAACCTGGCGCAGGCCTTGAAGTCAGGTGAGTTGGTCAATTCGCGTTTTGCGCTGGAAGGCCACACCGACCGCCAAGGCAGTGCCAGCTACAACCTGCGCTTGAGCCAGTCGCGTGCCGATGCGGTGCGCAGTTATCTGGTGCAGCAAGGTGTTGATGGCAAGCGGCTGGTGGCCACTGGCAAAGGCTTTTCGCAACCGGCTTTACCCCAGCAACCGATGGCTGGCGAGAACCGCCGGGTTCGCGTGGTCAACCTGGATTGATTTGAATGACACGATACGAATGTTGATTCCCGAGATTGCCGTTGTGAGCGTTCAGTGAGTTTGAAAAAGCTGGGCCGCTACGAGCTGGTGCGCGTGCTGGGTAAGGGCGCCATGGGCATCGTCTACGAGGGGCGCGACCCCAATCTGGAGCGCCGCGTGGCGATCAAGACCGTCAAGGTCGAGAACCTCTCGGAAGAGGCGGCCGCGGAATACGAGGCGCGTTTTCGCATCGAGGCGCGTTCTGCTGCGCGTTTGCAGCATCCCAACATCGTGAGCGTGTACGACTCTGACCGCGATGGCGACATGGCCTTTCTGGTCATGGAATTCATTCAGGGCAAAGACCTGAAAGAGCACCTGGACGCCGGGGTGCGCTACAGCCTGCCCGACACCCTGCGCATCATGCGTGACCTGCTGGCTGCGCTCGACTACGCGCATGCCTGCGGCGTGGTGCACCGAGACATCAAACCGGCCAACCTGATCGTGGAGCCCGGCGGACGTGTCAAGCTGGGTGACTTTGGCGTAGCCCGCATGCAAGACTCTGGGGAAGCCACGCGCACCCAGGGCGGCTTGATTGGCACACCCAAGTACATGTCGCCCGAGCAGACGCAGGGCTTGAAGGTCGATGGCCGCTCTGACCTGTTTTCAGCCGGTGTTGTGCTGTACCAGCTGCTCACGGGCCACAGCCCTTTTGATGGAAACAACCTGTTCACCATCGTCCACCAGATCGTGACGGTGGAGCCGCCCGCACCCACCACGCTGAATGTTGACTTGCCACTTGCAATGGATGGCGTGATCACCCGTGCATTGGCCAAAGACCGTGTGAAGCGGTTTGCAACGGCGGCAGAATTTGCCATGGCCTTGCATGAAGCCAGCGGCGTGTCGCTGGAAGCCAGCGTGACCATGCCCAGCTATCGTTTTGGCCAGACGGGTGCCTCCAGCTTGCCTGCTGCACCGGTAGCGGCCTTGCCGGTAACCGACGATGGGGGCATCACGCGAATGCCGGGTAGCCCATCGCCCCCAACGGGCGCGCAGCCATTTGCCCGGCCTATGCCTGAGCTTGCGCAGAAACCGGCGCCAGCCAGATCGATGACGGGCTGGGTGGTTGGCGCCGTTGGAGCGGTGGTGCTACTGGCAGTTGCTGCCGTGCTCTGGTTCGCCAACCGTACAGATGTGCCTGCACAAAATCCGGCAGCTAAAGAGGCGGTGGCATCAGTCGTTGCGCCGTCTGCGTCGGTTCCTGCACCTGAAAAGGCTGCACCAGACACGCCCACCGTGCAGGCGACCCCCGTGGTGACAAATGCTGCCGCAACGGCCACAACACCTCCCCTACCGTTGACAGGCGCGCAGTCGCTGCAAGCTATTTTTTCGCTGCGAGACACCGCGCGACAAGTGTCAGTGGACCTGAAAAAGGACGCCCTTCGCATTGGCAAAGACGCCTTGGGTTTTGCGGTGAATGCGGACCGCGCCGGCTATGTTTACGTGGCATTGGCCAGTTCAGACAACAAGACCTTGCAACTGTTGTTTCCCAATGATCTGGATCGTAACAACCGCATCGCTGCCGGCAAACCGCTGGCGTTGCCCCGGCCCAACTGGCGTGTGGTGGCGGGCGGGCCACCCGGCACCAACAGCCTGCTGGTGGTGGTGACCGATACCCCGCGCGACATCTCAACACTGGCGGCCAGTCGCGACGGGCCCTTTATGGTTTCGCTCAACGATGCCAGTGGCCGGGCGGCGCTGGGTGTGTTTTTGTCAACCACCAACACGGGCGCACTGTGCGCCACGCCAGCCACGCCAGCCACGTCGGGTGCTGCAGGTTGCCAGGACCCGTTTGGCGCGGCGATGTTTTCGGTACGGGAAATACCGTAAAGGCTACCCCGCCAGCCCCACGTACACGTTCTGCACGTCGTCATTGCTGTCAATGGCGGCCAGAAACGCCTCTACCTCTTCCAGGTCAGCCGCACTCAAGCTGGCCGGGTCAATCGGATTTTTAGGCTTGTAGCCCAGCTTGGCGGACAGCACGGTGAAGCCTTGTGCGGGCAGGGCGCGGCTGACGAGATCGAGGTCGGTGGCGTCGGTGATGAACACGGTGCTGCCATCGTCGCCCGGCTCAAAGTCTTGTGCGCCGGCTTCAATGGCGGCCAGTTCCGCGTCAGCCCCCGCTGCGGTGGGCTCGGCCTCAATCAGCCCCACATGGTCAAAGTCCCACGCCACCGAGCCCGAGGTGCCCAGCTGCCCTTTGCGAAACAGCACCCGCATTTCAGGCGCGGTGCGGTTCAGGTTGTCGGTCAGGCATTCGACCATCACGGCCACGCGGTGCGGCGCAAATCCTTCGTACATCACATGCTCAAAATGCACCACCTCACCCGTCAGGCCTGCGCCCTTTTTGATGGCGCGCTCCAGCGTTTCCTTGGGCATGGACACCTTGCGGGCCTGCTCCACCACCAGGCGCAGCTTGGAGTTGGAGCCCGGGTCAGCCCCGTTGCGCGCGGCCACCATGATGTCTTTGGCCAGACGGCCAAACAGTTTGCCTCTGGCGTTGGCTGCCAGTTCCTTGCCTTTTGCTTTCCATTGCGCGCCCATGGTGTCGTCCTTGATGTTGTACTGTTGCCGATTTGTAGCCCGTAGATCGTAACCACGCACACCCGACATGACTGACATTGACCTTCAAGACGACAAAATTAATGAGCCGCGACTGTGGCGTGACAACGGCTGGACCGCCCGCGTCATCAAAAACGACGATGACGACGGCTGGGCAGTTGCCATGACACCCGATGGCCAGACCGAGCCCGCACTGGTCGGCCCCTGGACCATGGGCCGTGACAAGAAAAACCCCAAGCCGCTGGACGTGTCGGCCTTCAACACCCTGGTGAAAACCGCCCATGAGTTTGTGCGCCGCCACGAGCAGCAACTGCATGCCACGCTGCACCCGTCGGTCAACCTGACGCACCACGGCGAGCGCTTCACGGTGGTGCTGGACATTGAGCCCGACGAAGAAAATCCCACAGCAACACTGCGCGCACTGGATGCCGACGGACAACTGCTGGCGCAAGTGGCTGTGCCACCGTCGTTCAAGCTGGATCGGGCGCGCGCAGCGGCCTGGGCAGAAGCAAAATTTTCACCAGCAACTGTTCGGTAGCTATGAAAAATATAGCTGCTTGAGCAGTATCTGAAAGGGCTAAAGCCCTAAAGAACCCCTAATTGGCGAACAAAGGTGGCGATTGAACCGTGGTGGGCAACGGGCCGCTTTCCAGCACCGCGCCACCAGTCGATGCGCGAATCTCCAGTGTGCCGCCAGCGGTGGTGTTATTGAAGCGCACTGTGGCCACACGACCATCGGCCAGCGTGACGATGGCACCGGTTTGGCCAGCAGCGTCGGCCCGCACGGCGCTGGTGACCGCGCCATCCAGGCCCATCACGTGCAAAAACAAGGAGCTATTGCCAGCCGCGCTGTCGGTCACATCGACACGGGTTGCCATCACAGGGGGGGTCGCGCGGTACTGGCCGCTCACGGCTGACCACAAGGTGGATTGCACGCTGGCGCCGGTGGGTGCCAGGCGTTGGATGTCCAACCGGTTACTGCCCACGGCCAGGCTGATGGCGTCAGCGCTGATGGTGGGCGTGCTAGGCAAATTCAGGCTCCAGATGCGCCGTGTGCCTGACGTGGACGACTGGGCGCGGTCAAACACCACAAACGTGGCCGGTTTGATGAACAGGAACTCGCGCTCGGACTTGACGACCGCCGAGCCCGCCGGGTAAACCGGCGTGGCCTGCGCCATGCCATAGCTCCAGGCGGGCGTGTTGGCCAGCGCCTGCATGTTGCAGGACTGGCCGTAGCGTTGCGCCACCACCGTGCCATCGCTGGCCTCAAAGCGCACCAGATTGTGAAATTTTTCATCCTGCTCAATACCCGAGCGGCCATCAATGTTGGCGTCGTAAGCCAGCCAGTTGCCCTTGAACAGGACAAAACTGCCCTGGTCGCGATGGGCATGGCTTTCGGAGTAAGGTCCGCAAATCAGGTTCGCATAGGCTGAGGTAGTGGTCCAGCTGTTGCGCATGGCGAACTGGCCGGTGCCACTGGCCCAGTAGGCTGTCGACAGGTCGGTCAATGGCCGCGCGGTGATGGCACTGGCGTCATACAGGTAGTCGGCGTAGTACATGAAATACTGTGTCATGGTGGGCACCGAGGACTGTGCCAACAGGCTCTTGGCCACGCCCGACAAGCGCTCGGCCGGAAACAGCCGCATCAGCACTTGCAGGTAGTCGCGGTGGTAGTCAAACAGCGCCGCGCTGGAGTCGCGTGCATGGTCGCCGGTGGGTGCCAGGCGATCCAGTGTCGGCACGATGGCGTGCATCGTCCAGGCCATGGACGCCAGGGTGTGCGGTGTGAGTGTGGCAATGCGCTCGCCGGTCGAGCGTTCCCACCAGTCATACAAGCGCCACAGGTTCTTCATGGCGGTGCCGTACCCCGTGCCTTCGCGGGAGCCACCGCCGGTCAGATCCCGGTTGAACGTGGGCACCAGTTGGTCGCGGATTTTGACGTTGCGAAAACGGTCGATCCACTCGCTGGCCCAATCGTTTTCACCGTACGTGACCAGCCCCAACAGCATGGTGGCTTCCAGAAATGAGTAGTAGTAGTTGTTGACCGGGTTGTCCACCGACCAGCCTGTCCAGGTGTAGGTGGTGGCCCCCCAGCGGGATTGGGAAGGGTTCCAGACATTCCAGACGGCCTGGTTGGCATAGGTGCGCCACCGGGTGCGCTGCGCGTCGGTCATGCTAGGGCGACACCAGTCGTACACCAAGGCCAGGTTGCCAATCTGCGGGCCCACTTCCAGGTAACTGTCGCCGGCCACGCTGGCCCGCTGGTTTCTTGCAATCAGCGCTTCTTCTGCTGCCACAAATGCTTCGGTGCGGGTCACCGCGTAGCTGCAATAGGACGCAGTCGCGGTGATTTGGGACAACCACGCGGCGTACCAAGGTTCAAAACCATACAAATTGGCACCCCCCACCTGCGTGTTCACCATGTTGCGGTAGCGCGTGGCCGCAGGCGCACTGCCGTTCAACAGCGCACGCCACTGCGTCATGGAAGCAGCATCGGAAGCCAGCGTGCGCGGCGAACCTAAAGGTGCCAGGGTCACGTTGGCTGGTAAGGGCAGTTGGCGCGGGCTGACGCCGGGGCTGGGAGACGGTGGAATCGGAGCGGGTGGCGGCGGAGCTGGAGCTGGAGCTGGAGCAGGAGCAGGAGCTGGAGCTGGAGCAGGAGCAGGAGCTGGAGCTGGAGCAGGTACAGGTACAGGTACAGGTACAGGTACAGGTGCAGCAGGCGATGGCGGGCTGGGCGGCAGCTGGCTAGCCGACGGCACCGTGGCGGGTTGGGGCGTTGCGGGTGCCGGCGCCGGTGACGAAGGCGGCGGCTGTGCAGGGGGTGGCCCGGCTGACGGAGGTCCTGCCGGTAGCGCCACGACCAGGGGTGGTGGGGCGGGCACAGGCGTCACCGCAACCGGTGTTACCGGCGTTAGAGACGTTGAAGTAGGCAGTGGTACAGGTGCAATCAACGCCGCAGGCGGCGCAGTGGCTGCGCCAGAAGGAGCAAGCGCTGTGCCGTCGGCACCACTCCCCCCACCACCGCCGCATGCCGCCAAAGTCGCAGAAGCCAAAGCCATGCTGATGCCCAGACGGGGAAAACACGTGGCATCAGCCGATATGCGTGAGAGCAAGGTCATGGTCATCCACCAGCAGCCAGAGTTGAAGCGGAGCGCACTGTATGCGGCAAACCACTGGACTTCTGCCTCAATTGCATCCGGCGACACACGCACGTTCTGTGTGATGCCCCCGCAAGCGCTGATTCGCGCTGCACGTCCCGACTCAGGTACGGGTTACGAAAGTCGCATTCACTTACCAAAAAAGGGGCGGTTTGAGGTGGTGATGGCCAAGCGCCGCACAAAAAACCGATCCCAACTCGGCCCTCGAAACCCTATTTGCGCTTGCTTCGCCGCGCCTTCACCGCACCCGCCAGGACATCCAGCACCTGCAGCGAATCGCCCCATCCCAGGCAGGCGTCGGTGATGCTTTTGCCGTATTCCAGACCGGCCATGTCGTCTTTGCCCGGCGTGAACTTTTGCGCGCCAGGCTGCAGGTGGCTTTCCACCATCAAGCCAAACACCTGCCGCGAGCCACCGGCTACCTGGCCGGCGATGTCGCGCGCTACGTCGATCTGTTTTTCGTGCTGCTTGCTGCTGTTGGCGTGGCTGCAATCAACCATCAAGGTGGCAGGCATCTTGGCGGCTTCCAGCTCTTTGCAGGCGGCGGCCACGCTGGCGGCGTCGTAGTTGGGGGCCTTTCCGCCGCGCAAAATGACATGGCAATCTTTGTTGCCGTTGGTCTGCACGATGGCCACCTGACCGTTTTTGTGTACCGACAAAAAGTGGTGGCCTCGCGCGGCGGCTTGAATGGCGTCGGTGGCGATTCGGATGTTGCCGTCGGTTCCATTTTTGAAGCCGATGGGCGCGCTCAAGCCGCTGGCCAGTTCGCGGTGAACCTGGCTTTCAGTGGTGCGTGCGCCGATGGCACCCCACGAGATGAGGTCGCCGATGTATTGCGGCGAAATCACATCGAGAAACTCGCTGCCGGCGGGCAGGCCCAGGCGGTTGATTTCAATCAACAACTGGCGCGCAATCCGCAGACCTTCGTCAATGCGGAAGCTCTCGTCCAGGTAGGGGTCGTTGATCAAGCCTTTCCAGCCCACGGTGGTGCGTGGCTTCTCGAAATACACACGCATCACGATTTCCAGCTCGCCAGCGTGCGCGGCGCGGGCTTCTTTCAGGCGACGGGCGTAGTCCAGCGCGGCGGCGGGGTCGTGAATGGAGCAGGGGCCGATGACGACCAGCAGGCGATCGTCTTTGCCCGCAATGATGCGGTGAATGTTGCGGCGTGTGTCGGTGATCAAGGTCTCTACCGGCGTGCCCGCGATGGGGAAGAAGCGGATTAAATGTTCTGGAGGGGGCAGCACGGTGATGTCCTTGATGCGTTCGTCGTCGGTCTGGCTGGTGCGGTCGGTCGGGCTCGCATACCAGGCATCGCTGGAGGTGGTGGCTTTGGCATTCATCGTGTGGCTCCTCGTCAAGTTAAAAAAATCAGTGCAAAAAAAAACCGCCGGGTAGTCCGGCGGTTTTTAAAGATTCGGTGCGTTTAGTGGGGCATACGCTTAAGAATCTCGACCGCCGTGTGAGCGTGAGAACCAAAAGTAGCCAAAATAAAAACGCGCTGTTTGCATGGGGGCCGAATGTAGCACAGGGTTTTTGGACCGATCTACAGCCGCAACTTGGACCACCAGCGCATGGCGCGCTGGATGCGCGGGTCGGCACCCGTTTCGTCGTTGCCATACACGAGGGCCGATGGTAGGGTGTCCAGCTCGCTGATGGCACTGCCGGGCGGCTCATCCGGCTTGACCTCGTCGTGGCGCCATTGCTCGTACATGTCGATCAGCAGCATGCCCTCTCCCAGCGTGCGCCAGGCCACCAGCTCCACGTCTTCCGCGGTGATACCCAGCACCTCGCCATGGCGGCCACCGTCCAGCAGCCACTGGCCAATCAGCACCCGAAAGTTGTTCAAGGCCGCCAGGTAGGAAGCGTATTCGTACAGACCGCGCCAGGATGTGTTTAACGCCACCACCGCGCCATGGTGGCCGCGCAGCACGGTGAGCAGGTCCATCAGCATCGGCGCAATGGTGGCGCGGTGACGGGCCAGGCGCAGCTGGGCAATCACCGCTTCAATGTGCGAAGCCAGCACCCCCATGCTTTCGCCCAGCTGCATCGAGTCTTCATCGGCCACCGCCGCCCGCAAAAACTGGCTTAAATCGCCAAACGAGTTGATGCTGGGCAGCAGGGTCGAGGGGTCAATGTCCAGACGAGCCATGGTTTGTACTTTCAGGCCGTGCCGCCCACGGTCAGTCCATCAATGCGCAGGGTCGGCTGGCCCACGCCCACCGGCACGCTCTGGCCTTCTTTGCCGCAGGTACCCACGCCGCTGTCCAGCGCCATGTCGTTGCCGATCAGACTGACTTTTTTCAGGCAGTCGGGGCCGCTGCCAACGATGGTTGCGCCCTTGACTGGGTACTGAATTTTTCCGTTTTCCACCCAGAAGGCTTCGCTGGCGGAGAAAACAAATTTACCGCTCGTGATGTCGACCTGGCCACCGCCAAAGTTGGTCGCGTAAAGACCTTTTTTGATGCTGGCCACGATTTCTTGCGGGTCTTTTTTGCCGCCCAGCATGTAGGTGTTGGTCATGCGCGGCATGGGAATGTGGGCGTAGCTTTCGCGGCGGGCGTTGCCTGTGGGTTTGACGCCCATCAGGCGGGCGTTCAGGCTGTCTTGTATGTAGCCTTTCAAAATGCCGTCTTCAATCAGCACGTTGCGCTGGCTGGTGTGGCCTTCGTCGTCCACGTTCAGAGAGCCGCGCCGGTCGGCAATGGTGCCGTCGTCCAGCACAGTCACCCCTTTGGCCGCCACGCGCTGGCCGATGCGCCCGGCAAACGCGCTGGAGCCCTTGCGGTTGAAGTCGCCTTCCAGGCCGTGGCCAATGGCTTCATGCAGCAGGATGCCGGGCCAACCGGGGCCCAGCACCACGGTCATTTCACCAGCTGGTGCAGGGCGGGAGTCGAGGTTGGTCAGCGCAGCACGCACCGCGTCGGTCACGTACTGGTTGATGTGTTCCTCGTCAAAGTAGGCCAGACCATAACGGCCACCGCCGCCGCCTGAGCCCATTTCGCGGCGCACCACGCCGCCCACGGTTTGCTCGGCAATGACGGTCACGCTCAGGCGCACCAGCGGGCGCACGTCTGCTGCCAGCGTGCCATCGGCGCGGGCGATCAGCACCACGTCGTATTCGCTGGCCAGCCCGGCCATGACCTGCACGATGCGTGGGTCACGCCCACGCGCCTGGGTTTCTACCCGGCCCAGCAGCGCCACTTTGGCCGCGCTGTCCAGGGTGCTGATGGGATCGATACCGCCGTACAACGAGCGGCTTTTTGCTATCTTCTTGGTAGCTACTCGAGCACGTTTTTCCTGGGCTGCAGCCGAAATTGACCGTACGGTGCGCGCTGCATCCATGAGCGACGCCTCGGAAATGTCGTCCGAATACGCAAAAGCGGTTTTCTCGCCACTGACCGCGCGTACGCCCACGCCCTGGTCAATGCTGAAGCTGCCGGTTTTCACAATGCCTTCCTCCAGGCTCCAGCCTTCGCTACGGGTGTACTGGAAGTACAGGTCGGCGTCGTTCACCTTGTGCGCGGTGATTTCGGCCAGCGCACGCGTCAGGTGTGATTCGTCCAGGCCAAACGGGGTGAGGAGCAGGGCCTGGGCGGTGGCCAGGCGTTCGATGGTGGGTTCGCGGGAGATCATGTGGTTTCAGTCGGTTGGGGTGAGTGGTTCAGGTAGTCAGGCGGTTCAAAATTTGTAGCAGGTCGAGCGCGCTGCTGGGGCGTTGATCAGGGTTTTTGGCCATCAGCTGGTTCAGAAGCGGCTGCAAGCGCAAGTGAGCAGCAGGTAGTTCCGGTGTGGGCGCATTCAAGTGGTGGGCCAGGAGCAACTCCAGGGTTTCGGCTTTGTAAGGGCGCATGCCGGTCAGCATCTCATACATCATCACGCCCAGGCTGTACAGGTCGGCGCGTGCGTCTACGGTCCGCCCGCCCGCCTGCTCGGGGCTTAAATAGTACGGCGTGCCCACCACCTCACCGTGGTGGGTTTGGGTCAGTGCCAGGTCGGCGGTCGCCAGTGTGGACTTGGCAATGCCAAAGTCGGCTACCGCGACACTGCCATCAGTACGCAGCATGAGATTTTCGGGCTTCAGATCGCGGTGGATGATGCCGGTGTCGTGAATCGTGACCAGCGCGCCAGTCACCTGCGCCATCACCTGCAACACGCGCGCCTGTGTCATGCCAGCCTTCAGCTCGCGGCGCAGATCGCCCCGTTCAAAAAATTCCATGGCAATGTAGGCATGGTCGTCGGTGAAGCCCTGGTCGTAAATGCGGATCACGTTCGGGTGGTTGATGTTGGACATCAGCGCGTATTCCTGAATGAAGCGCGACAAGTTGGTGCTGGCGTTCTTACCGACCGCGTCCAGCACCTTCAGAACCACTGGCATGCCATCAGCCTCGCGCACCGCCAGATACACCGCCGTCATTCCGCCTTCGGCCAGCTTGCGCGTCACGCGGTAGCCTTTCAAACGAACGATTTGCTCCCCCGGCTTGAACGAGTGGCTGCGAAATGAGGCCAGCGCTGAGCTGAGTGCCCCCTTGACCGCCCGCGCAGTAATCTCAGAGTTGATTTGCACCGCAGCGCTGATTTCCACGGCCCGCTCGGTCAGGCTGGCCATGCCGTGAATTTTGTCGTCTTCACCGGTGACCAGGCCAATAATTTCTGCCACATCCAGGAAACCGCCCTTGCCCCGGACCTCCAGCGCCGTCATGCCGCCGGTTTGCACGCCAACACCCGCGTGTTTCAGGACCGCCTGGCTGGCCACCACGGTCCAGCCCAGCTCTTTGCTGGCGGTTTCCAGCCGTGCGGCCACGTTCACCGTGTCGCCAATCGGCGTGGTTTCCTTGGTGTGCGAGGAGCCAATACGGCAGATGCTCACCTCGCCGCAGTGCAGGCCCACACCAATGGCAAAGGGCGGCAGGCCCCGGTCTGCGAAGCGGTGTTGCAACCAGCTGCGAAATTCGTGTGCCGCCAGTGCCATCGCCAGCGCCGCCGAAATGCCGCGGCGCGCGGCGGGCAGGGGCGAGCCGGAGAGGGTGTCGGCAAACACGGTCATGACGCCGTCGCCCACGAATTTCAGATGTCGCCCGCCATTTTTCAAAATGGGATCGCAGGCGCGGTCAAAGTACACGCTGAGCAGCTCGGCGACCTCTGACGATGTGAGCTTGTCAGCCAGCGACGTGAAGTTGCGGATATCCGAGAACAGAACAGTGGCCTGCAGCACCTGGTCAACCGCCGCATCACCCGGCACATCCAGCCCCACGCGCGTGGGCAGATCAACGTTGGGACTGGACAAGCTGGCCCCCAGGCTGGCAGCAAACGCCAGGCGCAGGCGTTCTTCGTGGTCGGTTAGCGCGGTTTGTACCGACGCGTTAAGCCGCTCGCGTTTGCGCAGCAGACCGTTCAACGCGTCCAGCAGCTCGACCCGGGTAAAGGGTTTTGCAAGGTAATCGTCAGCCCCTGCGGTCATGCCGCGGCGGGTGCTGGCGCGGTCATCCATAGCGGTCAGCAGCATGAAGGGAATCGAGGCCAGATCGGGGTCGGCGCGCACAGTGTGCAGCAGCTCCAGGCCGTCCATCTGCGGCATGTTGACATCGGAGATCACCACATCGCAGGGGCGCTCACGCAGTTGCGCCAGCGCCTGCACGCCATTGACCGCAGACGCCACGTCGAAGCCTTCCAGGGCGAGCAGGCGCGCGAGGTTGCTGCGAATCGTGTCGTCGTCTTCAACGATCAGGATGGTGGTCATGGGAGGCAGTTGTAAGAATTTGCGGCGAGTTTAAGCGTCGTGCATGTCGCACAGCCACTGGTACAAAGCACTGTCGTCGTGCTGGCCAAGACCTGCCTGCACAGCTTGCTCGAACACTGCATGCGCGGCGATGCCCAAGCTGTTAGCACTGGGCGGCAAGGCTTGTGCCATCTGCAAAGCCAAACCAGTGTCTTTGTGCAGCAGCGACATATGTGCCAGGGGCACGGTGTCTCCACCCAGCGCCCGGTGCAGCCGGTCGCTACCCACCCAGCTTTGACCGCTGGATTGCTCGATCACGCTCAGCGTGGTGGGCGCATCCAGCCCCAGCCGTGTCGCCAGGGCCATGGCCTGCGCTGCGCCAACCAGGTTGATGCCCGCGAGCAGGTTGTTGACCAGCTTGGTGCGTGCGCCGTCGCCTGGTTTTGGGCTGATGCGAAACAGCTTGGCAGCCAGGTGCTGCAGCAGGGGCTGGTGTCGGTCAAACACGGCGTCTGCGCAGGCCACCATCAAGCTCATTTGCCCCTGGCGTGCCCGAGCCGGGCCGCCCGACATGGGCGCATCGATGCAGTCCACGCCGCACTGCGCCAGCCGGGCGGCAAAGTCTTCGACATGGGCCGGCGAAATGGTGGGGCACAGCAGCACGGTGTGGCCCACCGGCGCGCTGTGAGCTAGCCCGCCTGACCCAAAGAGCACCTGCTCGGTTTGCGCGGCATCCACCACACACACAATAGTTACTATAGAATTGATAGCTGCTTGAGCAGTATTTATAAGGGCTAGAGCGCCAAAAGACTCTAAATCGGTCACTTTCGATGCTTGTACGTCGTGTACACGCACGGTGTAGCCGCCGTCCAGCAAGCGAAGCGCCATTGCGCCGCCCATGTTGCCGACACCGACGATCGAGACCGTTTTCATGTGTCCGTCATTCCCGCGCAGGCGGGAATCCACCTCAGCGCGCCAAAAAGCTCTGAAACGAAGAACCGCTGCTCCTGGATTCCCGCCTGCGCGGGAATGACGGCGACGAACCTCACGACTGCACCAGCCGTTTCGCCTTGGCAATCGACATCAAAATGCCCAACCCCATCCCCAAGGTCACCATGGCGGTGCCGCCGTAGCTGACAAACGGCAGGGGCACGCCTACCACCGGCAGCATGCCGCTGACCATGCCCATATTCACAAAGGCGTAAGTGAAAAAAATCAGTGTGATGGCGCCCGCCAGCAAGCGCGAAAACAGCGTGGGTGCCTCCAGCGCAATCGTCAGACCCCGCAGAATCAAAAACACAAAGCCCGCAATCAGAAACAGATTGCCCGCGAGCCCAAATTCCTCGGAATAAGCGGCAAAAATAAAGTCGGTGGTGCGCTCAGGAATGAACTCCAGGTGCGTTTGCGTGCCCTGCATGAAGCCCTTGCCAAACCAGCCGCCCGAGCCAATCGCAATCATTCCCTGAATGATGTGAAAGCCCTTGCCCAGCGGGTCTTTGGTAGGGTCCATCAGGGTACACACGCGCTGCTGCTGGTAGGCGTGCAAGCCTGGCCATCGCAAACCCTCTTCGCACAACTGCGTCTCAAACATCACCAGGCCCCCAATGGCCAGCAGGCCCAGCAGCACCGGCGGCAAGATGAGTTTCCAGCTCAGGCCGGCAAAAAAGATCACCGACAAACCGGCCATGGCCACCAGAATGGCAGTGCCCAAATCGGGTTGTTTCACGATCAAGCCCACCGGAATGGCCAGCAGCACCGCGGCCACCGCAAAGTCCAGCGGGCGCAACTGGCCTTCGCGCTTTTGAAACCACCAGGCCAGCATCAGCGGCATGGCAATTTTGAGGATTTCGCTGGGCTGAATGGTGACGCCCAGGTTGATCCAGCGCTGCGCCCCCTTTTTTCTCAGCCCAAAAAGCGCGACCGCAATCAGCAGCGCCACCCCCACCGCATATAGCGGCACCGCAAACGCCATGAGCCGCTGCGGTGGAATCTGCGCCACCACGAACAGAATGAAACCAGCAATCAACATGTTGCGGCCATGGTCGACGAAACGCGTGCCGTGGTCGTGTCCGGCCGAATACATGGCCAGCAGCCCCGCACACACCAGCAAAAACACGGCGAAGGCCAGCAGGCCATCAAATCCACGGAAAAAGGGCGCGGCTCGCAGCCAGAAGGGCGGTTTATCAAAGCGGTTGGACATCGGAGGCGATTATCCTGCGCGTTGCTGTTGATTGATTTTTGATGACCCCATTCCCATTCCCAACCACCTTGCGCACCACGCACTTGTTGTACTTGCACGGTTTTCGCTCCTCGCCACAGTCGATGAAAGCCCTAAAAACCGCCGCGCGCGTGGCCGCCGATCACCCTTCGGTGACCTGGTGGTGCCCGCAGTTGCCCCCATCGCCGCGCGAGGCGATGGCAATGGTTTTTGAGCAAATTTCCAGCTGGCCGACCCAACAAGCCGCAGTGATTGGCTCGTCGCTCGGCGGTTTTTACGCCACCCATGTGGCCCAAACCCTGGGCTGCCGCGCCGCCTTGCTCAACCCGGCGGTGTTCCCCGCACGCGACCTCGCCTCCCATATCGGCCAACAAACCACTTGGCAAAACCCGCAAGACAGCTTCTTTTTCCGCGCCGAATATATTGACGAGTTAAAAACACTGACACACGCGCATTTGAGCGACCTGTCGCGCTACTGCGCGGTGATCGCCAAGGGCGACGAGGTGCTGGACTGGCGGGAAATGACGGCCCGTTACGCAGGTGCCCGCATCAAACTGCTGAACGGCGGCGACCATGCGCTGAGCGACTTTGATGAACATATAGATGAAATGCTGGATTTTCTGAATCTGGCTTGAAGCGGGGATTTTGAACGCAGAGGACGCGAAGGTTTTGCGAAAGGGCGCAGAAGGACAACCGTAAATTGCTTTGACCTTGGTTTTTATTCTCTGCGTTCTTTCTCGAAACCTCTGCGGCCTCTGCGTTCAAAATCTGTCTTCAGAAGCCTCCGCTCGTGTCAAGACACATAAACAATGCAATACCAATGAACCTCAACCTCAAATACTTCGCCTCCGTCCGCGAAGCCCTCGGCAAAAGCGACGAACGACTGAACACCACCGCCGCCACCGTGGCCCAGGTGCGTGATGAATTGATCGCGCGCGGCGGCGCTTACGCCCAGGTGCTGGCACTGGGCAACGCTGTGCGGGTGGCGCACAACCACGTGATGTGTGAGCCGGAAACTTCGGTGGCCGAGGGTGACGAAGTGGCGTTTTTCCCACCCGTCACGGGCGGTTGAGCCTGGATGAAGCCGCCATGACCCGCGTCACCATCCAGACCCAGGATTTCAACCTCGCCGACGAGGTGGCCGCACTGCGCCACAACGACCCCGGAGTCGGCGCGGTGTGCAGCTTTATAGGCACCGTACGCGACCGAAACGACGGCAGCGCGGTGCAAACCCTGGAGCTGGAGCATTACCCCGGCATGACCGAAAAAGCCATTGAAGCCATGATCGACGCGGCGTTCGGGCGTTTTGACATCTGTGCCGCCCGCGTCATCCACCGGGTGGGACTTTTACAGCCGATGGATCAAATCGTGCTGGTGGCCGTCACCTCGGCGCACCGCGGGCAAAGCTTTCTGGCCTGCGAGTACCTGATGGACTATCTGAAAACCCAGGCACCGTTCTGGAAGAAAGAAATGACACCGCAGGGTGCGCGCTGGGTGGATGCGCGGGTGAGTGACGAGGCGGCGATGGCGCGCTGGGAGCTGGATCACGCCGTCTCGAGTGGATCGCTGTAAAGCACGTCTGATCGCAGCACGTATTTCACGCCTTGCGTGACTGCTGCGCCCTCGTGCCAGGTGTCGTGAATGAACAGCAAGGCCGAACCGGTTTTCGGTACTACTTTGAAGTCACGAAAGTCGGTTTCGCCACCCTCAAAACCATCATTCAAATAAACCATGAAAGTCAGTTTGCTGAACAGGCCGCCCTCCAGCCATGGACCGTCTTTGTGCATTTTGAAACGTTGCCCCGGCGCGTACCGGTAAAACCGCAAGCTTTTGGGCAGACCGCATGCACGCTGTCTGGTGATCACTGGCAAGGCAACATTAGAAAGTCGTGACCACAGCAAGCCGACCCATTCGGGCGCTTCGTACACCGCTTTGTCGTTATTACGGATGTTTTGCATCATTTGCTGGCCCTTCGCTGTCCGCACGGCTGCTTGCAAAAATCCGTGGCGTTCTGCGTCTGCGATCAAGGCAGAGCACTCCGCAAACGTGGCAAACGATTCAATCGAAAACACACGATCTGAATGGGCAACCAAGTTCATGCGTTTAAGACGGCACTAATTCAAGTACCGGGGCTTCTCCGCGTCCACCAAATCAGTCAGACTCGGCGCTACAGTTTCCATAGCTGGTTGAGCCCATTCTGAATGGGCTAGGGCCTTGTCAAGCAATACCAGCAACCCTTGCATGAGTTTGGGTTCAAGCTCCAGTTTCAGGCTGCGGGGCTTTTCGACGCCGGGTAGTTTTTCGGCCAGCTCCAGGTGCACGGCGCTGCCGCGTGGGGACACGCTGGCTTCGGTGATGAGCAGGGGCTCTTCGCCAAGGGGCAGGGCGGTGCCCTGGTCGGCAAACGGGGTGTCAAAGTCGGCGTTTTGCAGCAACTCCTGCTTGCGAAAGTCAGCCAGCATTTGCTTCATGTCGGCATCGACCGACAGCCGTGAGTCGGTTTGCGAGGTGACGGCGGCTTCTGTTTGCACCAGTTGCTGGGTCTGGATGGCGTTCAGCAAGGGCCGCATGCCCAAGGTCAAGCGCCGGGTGAGCCACAGCCGCACCTGGGAAGATTCGGTGGTGCTGATGCGCACCAATATCCTGTCTTGCTCGCCCAGGTAGGTGACGGAAAGTTGGTGGATATGCATGACAGACATTCTAGTGACGGTGACTTGAAAAACCCCCATTACGCCCAAGCTGCCCGGCATTGATTCCACCTCAGGAGATTCCGATGCGAATGGAAAAACTCACCACCAAATTCCAGCAGGCGCTGGCCGATGCGCAGAGCTTGGCGCTTGGCAACGACCATGCCTACATCGCCCCCGCTCACCTGTTGGTCGCCTTGCTTAAACAGGAAGATGGCCCTACCGCCTTGCTCCAAAAAGCAGGGGCCAACGTGCCGGGTCTGCTAGCTGGCGCGGAAACTGCGATTCAAAAACTGCCCAGCGTGACCGGTCAAGACCAGGTGCAGGTCGGACCCGATCTGGGCAAGCTGCTGCAAGCCACCGAGAAAGAGTCCATCAAGCGTGGCGACGCGTATGTGGCGAGCGAGCTGTTTTTGCTGGCGCTGGCCGACAGCAAAGACGACGCCGGTCAACTGGCGCGCGCCAATGGTCTGACGCGCAAAAGTCTGGAAGCAGCGATTGACTCAGTACGCGGTGGCCAAAACGTGAACAACCCCGAGGCAGAAGGGCAGCGCGAGGCCTTGAAAAAATACTGTATGGATTTGACCGAGCGCGCCCGCATGGGTAAGCTGGACCCGGTGATTGGTCGCGACGACGAGATTCGCCGCGCCATTCAGGTGCTGCAGCGGCGTACCAAAAACAACCCGGTGCTGATTGGTGAGCCCGGTGTCGGCAAAACCGCGATTGTTGAAGGCTTGGCCCAGCGCATCGTGGCGGGCGAAGTGCCCGAATCGCTCAAAGGCAAGCGGGTCTTGAGCCTGGATATGGCCGCACTGTTGGCCGGGGCCAAGTTTCGCGGCGAGTTTGAAGAGCGGCTGAAAACCGTGCTGAAAGAGCTGGCCAAAGATGAAGGCCAAACCATCGTGTTCATTGACGAGCTGCACACCATGGTCGGCGCGGGCAAGGCTGAAGGCGCGATGGATGCCGGCAACATGCTCAAACCAGCCCTGGCACGCGGCGAACTGCACTGCGTAGGTGCCACCACGCTGGACGAGTACCGCAAATACATTGAAAAAGATGCTGCGCTGGAGCGCCGGTTTCAGAAAATTCTGGTCGGCGAGCCCACAGTGGAAGCCACCATTGCCATCCTGCGTGGTCTGCAGGAAAAGTATGAGGTGCACCATGGCGTGCAGATCACCGACCCGGCCATCGTGGCCGCCGCCGAGCTGTCCCACCGCTACATCACCGACCGGTTTTTGCCTGACAAAGCGATTGATTTGATCGACGAGGCCGCAAGCAAGATCAAGATTGAAATGGACAGCAAGCCCGAGGTAATGGACAAACTGGACAGACGGCTGATTCAGCTACAAATTGAGCGCGAAGCCGTACGACGCGAGAAAGACGATGCGTCGAAAAAGCGCTTTGAACTGATCGAGCAGGAGATTGTCAAGCTGCAAAAAGAAATCGCCGATCTCGACGAAGTGTGGAAAGCCGAAAAAGCACAGGCTCAAGGCAGCGCCAGCGTGATGGAGTCCATTGAAAAAACCCGCCACCAGATAGAAGAACTCACCCGCAAGGGCGATTTCAACGCCGTGGCCGAGCTGCAATATGGCACCTTGCCCGAGTTGGAAAAGCAGCTGAAAGCCGCAGACGCCAAGGCCCAGGCGAATCCTGTGCACACCAAGCCCCGGCTGCTGCGCACGCAGGTGGGCGCAGAAGAAATTGCCGAGGTGGTCGCCCGTTCTACCGGCATTCCCGTGGCCAAACTGATGCAGGGTGAGCGCGACAAGCTGCTGGTGATGGAAGACAAATTGCATGGTCGCGTGGTTGGCCAAAACGAAGCCATTGCAGCCGTGGCCAACGCAATTCGCCGCTCCCGTGCGGGCCTGAGCGACCCGAACCGCCCGACCGGCTCCTTCCTGTTCCTGGGCCCCACGGGCGTGGGCAAAACCGAGCTGTGCAAGGCCCTGGCCGGCTTTTTGTTTGACAGCGAAGACCACCTCATTCGGGTGGACATGAGCGAGTTCATGGAAAAGCACAGCGTGGCCCGCCTCATTGGCGCGCCGCCCGGCTACGTAGGCTACGAAGAAGGTGGTTACTTGACCGAAGCGGTGCGCCGCAAGCCCTATAGCGTGCTCCTACTCGACGAAGTGGAAAAAGCCCACCCGGACGTGTTCAACGTGCTGTTGCAGGTGCTGGACGACGGTCGCCTGACCGATGGCCAAGGGCGGACCGTGGACTTCAAGAACACGGTGATTGTGATGACCAGCAACATTGGCTCACACATCATTCAGAGCATGGTGGGCAAACCCCACGACGAGATCAAAGACGCGGTGTGGGACGAGCTGAAAAACCACTTTCGCCCCGAATTTTTGAACCGCATCGACGAAACCGTGGTGTTCCACGCGCTGGACGCGCAGCACATCGAGAAAATCGCCGCGATTCAGCTCCAGCTGCTGGAGCAGCGCCTGGCCAAGATGGACTTGACACTGCAGGTGTCAGCTGCGGCGTTGGCCGAGCTGGCCAAGGTTGGGTTCGACCCCGTGTTTGGAGCCCGGCCGCTCAAGCGCGCGATTGCGCAGCGTATTGAGAACCCATTGAGCAAGTTGCTGCTGGAAGGGCGCTTTCCACCCAAGAGTGTGATTGCGGTGGATGTGGATCCTATTCATGCGCCCGGGGTGTTTACATTTGCTGGAGTGACTTCCCAGATTTGATCCATTTATTCATGACCACCATTTTTCGCTTCCTGTTTCGCGCGTTACTGCTGGCCTTTGGCCTGGTATTTGCCGCCAGCCTGGCCTTGGCTTTTGTGGTCTTGCTGGGCGTGTGGAGTGCGCGCAGCGTGTGGGCGCGGTTGACGGGTCGAACCGTCAAGCCCTTTGTGATGCGCGTGAACCCGCGCGAGGGCTTCGGCCAGGTGTTTCGCGCCGGGCAAAAACGCACGCCCGGCCAGCCACGGGCTGCGTCAGATGTGACCGATGTCCAGGTTAAAGAGCCGCGGCAGCCATGAAAATGCTGCAAAAATAATAGCAACAGGAAGCGGCGCATGTGAACCCTGTGATTAGCCTTTGTCTTCCCGCGTCAGCCTTTCCGCATAAGAAATGCCAATTGCTGAAAGTACAAAAGTGAAATGAATAACGGCCACCATGGTCACTATTTGTATGCTTTCCAAATTCAGCTCGCCACTCAAATACGTTTTCAGTGCATGAACGCCTGAAATAGAGACGATTGCAAAAGCCAATTTAAGCTTGAGGTTATAAGTATTGACATGATCCAGCCAGTCTGGTTTCTTGATATCCGCTTTATCAAAATGCCCGGTCGTCACAAAAAGTGAAACACCTGCCAGCGCTACAACCCAAACCAGTTGCGCCACCATGGTCATATCAACAAGCTCAAGTACTTTGATGATCAGGCCTATTTTTTCCAGCTCACCAAATAACAATGTGGTCATTAACTTGTAGGTTTCGAGCAAGAACTTACCCAAAATGCCGAAAATGATGGCTACCAGGCCAACATAAAAGAACAGCATGGTGAATCGCATGCTGTAGAGCAGCGTTCCGAAGCCTGAAAGAATTTTCTCCATTTTGATTCCTTGATTGAATTCAATCTTTTATACCGGCCGACTCTGTATTCTCTATGACAGGTTGTTCGGTTTGCTACACCAACACCAGTCGCAATCGATCCAGCCCACCCGAGTTAACCGCCACCATGGCCTGCTCGCGCACTTTGGGTTTGGCGTGGTAGGCCACGGATAGTCCAGACACAGACATCATCGGCAAGTCGTTCGCGCCGTCTCCCACCGCAATCGCCTGATTGGGTTCGATGCCCAACTGAGCGCAGGTTTGCAGCAGCATTTTTCGCTTCTCCTCGCCGTCGCAAATGTCGCCCCAAGGCTGGTCGATCATTTTTCCGGTGAGCATGCCGTTTGCAATTTCCAGCACGTTGGAGCGGGTGAAATCCATCGCCAACTCGTCGCGAATGTGGTCGGTGAAATAGGTAAAACCACCGCTGACCAACAGCAGTTTCATACCAGCCGCTTTGAAAGCCGCCGTGAGCTCGCGTGCACCTGGGTTGAGCTGCAGCCGTTGGCGCAGCACCTGATCCATGTGCGCCACCGTCACGCCTTGCAGCAGCGCCACGCGGCGGCGCAGGCTGTCTTTGTAATCGGTGATCTCGCCGCGCATCGCGGCCTCGGTGATGGCGGCGACCTCTGCCTTGCGGCCTGCGGCGTCTGCAATTTCGTCGACGCACTCGATGTTGATGAGCGTCGAATCCATGTCGAAGGCGGCGAGCTTGAAGTCGGCCAGTTTCAAGGGCGGGGTGAAGTGCTGGATGACCAGGCCGGGGGAGATTTCGGTGGAGTGCATGTGTTGGATAGTTGGTTGATGGAATTCAGCGCCGTCGCTTGGGCACCCGCAAAACCCAGTTTCCCGATTTGCCTTGATTGCAACCAAACCAGGCGTTCCACACTTGCGGATCGTTCAGGTTGGACGCTTTGGCGAGCAGCGCTGACACCTCGTTCAGGCTGTAGCCGGGCGAGCAACTGCCAGAGTCGCGCGGGTACCACCAGTCGGTGTCGCGAATACCGTATTCGTCAAAGCTGGCATCGCCAAAGCGTGCGGGGGGTTTGTTGTCGAAGTTTTTCACCGGGCCGATGATGGTCAGCTTGATGCGGCCTTCGCGCACGTCAATTTCTGAAATACGGGTGTGCGCTGGCAGGTGCCGCTCCAGCACGGCCAGCACTTCTGTGGGTTGCTTGAGCCAGTGGGTCGCGCCGGCCAATGGCGGGTTGGCGGGCACATTTTTGACTGCCAGGCTGGGCGGTGGCTGGTGGAGTAGCAATGGCAAGGCGTTGCCTGCAGGGCTGGCGACGTACGAACCGGTTTGAGACCAACGCCGCTCAACCCTGGCTTGTGTGGCGGGATCGACAGCAACCTCAATGGCCAGGATACCCTCGTCCGCAAAGCTGGCGTAATAGGCAAACAGGTTGAGATCGACGGCATTGAGGGCCGGGCTGATCGCCGCGCGTGGGTAGCGCAAGCCACCCCGAATGCCTTCGCGGGTGCACGACTGGTGCCGCATTGAGCGGTTGTCCACCCCGCTTAGCACATACCAGTCCAGGCGACCCGGGCTCCAGGCCAGCGCCACGGGAAGCTGGTGCTGTGCGTACGCAGACATGAGCGTCAGACAGTGGGCAATGGTCTGCCCCATCGTCATGCGCTGCATATCCATGCCAGCTTGTTGCTTTTCTTGCTCGTGGCGCGCCTGTTGTTTGGCTTGTTCCTGGCTTTCCACCTGGCTGCGCCAAACGCCCAGTGCTGCGACGAACAACACCAAGGTGCCGTAGGGTGCGTACCTCAGCCAGGGCAGCTTACTCATCGCCTACACCGCTATCGCCTGCGCTTCTTCACCACCCCAGCAGGGCCCGCCCGCTTCACACCCACAGCCTTACCCTTGGCCGACTTGCTGACCCCGCGCGCTGCCGGTGCCCGCGCCGTAACCTGCAAATACACCACCACCGCCTGCCCCGCTTTGAACGCCGCACCCGTACTGGTCTTGTTCCACTCCGCCACGTCGCCTGCACTGAGTTTGTACCGACTGGCCAGGGATGCCACCGTGTCGCCCTTGCGGGCTTTGACGGTGGCGCGGCGGGTGACGATTTCGGGGGCCAGGCTGAGCTGACCGTTGTCGGCCACCTGCACAGCCACATCGGTTTTAACGGTGGCCGCGCGCGAAACCAGCAGCGTGGAGCCGGTGCGGATCAGCATGCGGGGGGGAATGTTGTTGGCGCTGCGCAGCTCAGCCTCGCTCATTCCTACGCGTTGGGCGGCTGCGGCCACGCTCAGAGTGGCAGGCGCTGTCCAGGCGGTCCAGGTGGCGTGTTGGCCGTTGCCATGGGCTTGCAGGTTGCGCTGGAACACCTGGGCGTTGTCCCAGGGCAGCAAAATTTGCGGGGTGCCGGCCGCCAGGATGACGGGGCGGTTGGCGGCGGGGTTCAGCGCCTTGAAGTCGTCAATCTTCACATCGGCCAGCCGGGCGGCCAGGGCCACATCAATGTCTCGGGTGATGTCCACGGTTTGGAAGTACGGGTGGTTGTCGATGACGGGTAGCTCCGTGCGAAAGGCTTCGGGGCTGGCCACAATGTTTTTCATGGCCTGCAGCTTGGGCACGTACTGGCGGGTCTCAACGGGCATATTCAGGTCGGTGTAGGCCACGCCCTTGCCTTCTTTCTGGTTGCGTGCAATCGCACGGCCCACGCTGCCTTCGCCCCAGTTGTAAGCGGCCAGGGCCAGGTGCCAGTCGCCAAACATTTTGTACAGCTTTTGCAGGTAGTCCAGCGCCGCGCGGGTGGAGGCCAGCACGTCACGTCGGTCGTCGCGAAACACGTTTTGCTTCAAATCAAAGTGTGTGCCCGTGGCGGGCATGAACTGCCACATACCCGCCGCCTTGGCGCTCGAGACAGCCTGCGGGTTGAAGGCGCTTTCAATAAACGGCAGCAGGGCCAGCTCACTAGGCATGTTGCGCCGCTCCAGCTCCTCAACAATATGAAACATGTACTTGCGCGAACGCTCGCTCATGCGCTGGATGTAGTCGGGTCGGGTGGCGTAGTACTGCTCGCGGTCGCGCACGAGGTCGCCTTCCAGGTTGGGCATGGCATAGCCCCGGCGAATGCGGTCCCACAAATCAACAGGAGTGGCCAGAGTTGCTATGTTTTGTGTAGCTGCTTGAGCAGTTTCCACGGGGGATAGAGGGCCATTGGGTATAAAAGCCGGGATGGTGACGGCCACGCTGGGGGTGGTGGGTGTGGTGCTGGCGGCGGGGGTCGGCGCTGGCTCCGTTCGCGGGGCGGGCGGGGTGCCCCCTGCTGACGGACTGTCTGTTTTGGGGCTGCTGGCGCAACCAGCGAGGAAAAGTGTGAGGCAAAAACTGAAGGCGGCTATGAATTTCATGAGGTTTTATTTGTAGTTGTTTTTCCATTCGCGCAGGCTGGCAAAAATGCCGGCCTCGTCGCGGGAGCCGCTGGGGTTGTAGGCCACAGCGGCGGCGATCACGTCAGCCTGTCGGCTGCGCAAAAAAGGGTTGATTTGAAGCTCTTGCGCCAGGTTGGAGGGCAGGGTGGGCAGGTTGTTGGCCCGTAAAGCCTGGCAATGGGCCTGGTAGTCGCGCAGGGCAGCGTTTTGCGGCTCTACAGCGCGGGCAAATTTGAGGTTGGACAAGGTGTATTCATGCGTACAGCACACGCGGGTGTTGCCGGGCAGCGCGGCCAGCGCGTCGAGCGAGGCCAGCATTTGCGCGGGGGTACCTTCAAAAAGTCGGCCACATCCACCCGAAAACAAGGTGTCGCCGCAAAACAGCAGGGGTGTGCCGTCCAGGTCAGCGCAGTAGTAAGCAATGTGACCTGCGGTGTGACCCGGCACGTCGATCACGGTGAATTCAAGCCCCAGCGCGGTCACGGTGTCGCCCTGGGCCAAGCGCGTCAGCGGCTCGGGAATGCGCTCACGGGCTGGGCCATACACCGCAGCGCCCGTCACCTGGCGCAGTTCATCTACGCCGCCCACATGGTCGGGGTGGTGGTGCGTCACTAAAATAGTTTCTAGTTGCAGGCCGTGGGCTTGCAGTGCCTCCAGCACCGGCTGGGCGTCGCCCGGGTCCACTACCAGGGCCTGCTGGCCATCGTGCAGCAGCCACAGGTAGTTGTCGGAAAAGGCTGGCAGTGCGATTAACTTCTTCATAGGCTGGCTTGATTATAGAAATGCAAGATTGGTTCGACACCCCGCCGGGACGTTACCTGCTGGCCTGGGAACAGGCGCAGTTTGACGCGGCGGTAGCAGACGTGTTCGGCTACCACGCCGTGCAACTGGGTTTGCCGCAGGTGCAGGGCTTACGCACCAACCGCATGCCACATCAATGGACGGCGTTGTCCAAAGAGGCCGCAGGCACCCGACCAGATCATCAGTTTGTTACCGACTTTTCCGCACTGCCATTTGCCGAAAACAGTCTCGACCTGGTGCTGCTCCCCCACGCTCTCGAGCTGGATGCCGACCCGCACGCCACCCTGCGTGAGGTGGAGCGTGTGCTGGTGCCGGAAGGCCGGGTGGTGATTTGCGGCCTGAACCCCGCCAGCCTGTGGGGGCTGCGCCAGAAACGCGCACGGCTGTACCAGCGCATGGGCGTGGGGCAGCTCTACCTGCCGGAATCGGGCGAATTCATCGGCTACCGACGGCTGCGCGACTGGTTGCGCCTGCTCAGTTTTGAGGTCGATTCAGCGCATTTCGGTGTGTGGCGGCCTGCGTTTCGTGGCGAGTCCTGGCTGCAGCGTTTTGAATGGATGGAAGCCCTGGGCGAACGCTGGTGGCCGATTTTTGGTGCCGCGTACTGCGTGGTAGCCGTCAAGCGGGTGCGAGGCATGAAACTGCTGGGCCCCACCTGGAAAAATACACGCAAGCTGGTGACCTCGTCTGCTCCTGTTTCTGTAGCTGGTCGAGCAAATTCCACCGGGGCTGCAACCGATTTTTGTTCTCAACCTCCTAAAGCATGACCTCAGATATCAATTCCATTCACATCTACACCGACGGTGCCTGCAAAGGCAACCCGGGCCCTGGCGGCTGGGGCGTGTTGCTCAAGTCGGGCGACACACACAAAGAACTCTTCGGCGGCGAACGCGAGACCACCAACAACCGCATGGAAATGACGGCCGTGATTCAAGGCCTGTCAGCTCTGAAAAAGCCCTGTACGGTCACCCTGTTTCTGGACAGCCAGTACGTGCTCAAAGGCATCACTGAATGGCTGCCGGGATGGAAAGCCAAGGGCTGGCGCACCGCAGCCAAGCAGCCGGTGAAAAACGTTGATTTGTGGCAGCAGCTGGACGCGCTGGTGGCCGGCGGTGGGCACAAGATCGATTGGCGCTGGGTCAAGGGTCACGCTGGCGACCCGGGGAACGAGCGGGCCGATGCGCTGGCGAACAAGGGCGTTGATGTGGCGCTGGGGCGATGAAAATTCAAATGCTATGAAATAAATAGCTTCTTGAGCAGTATCCACAAGGGCTGAAAGCACTTTTTCTTATAAGCCCCTGGTATTCGAACGAGCGGATATGTATCGCCTGTGTAAACCTGAAACTTTGGCTCAATATTTGCCTCTTTCGCCTGGCCTCTAGACGTTTTACGTTCAACGTTTGAATGCGCGACATACCCAGTCGGTTACCCACTGCTACATTGCCCCATGCCCAAAAAATCACTGTATTACGTTGTTGCAGCCGTCGGCCTCGCGACGGCTTCCGGCGCAGCCTGGTGGTATCAGTCAAAGCCAAAAGGCCCCACCGAAATCACCGCCTCGGGTGTGACCGCCACGCCTTCCAGCCCTCGCGCGCAAAACCCGGCGTCTGCGGCTCGCGCATCGGGTGTCGAAGTGGCGCAAGTCGAAAAAACCCGCTTGCAAGACGACGCCCAGGCCGTGGGCACCTTGCGCTCGCGCCAGAGCGTGATGCTGCGGCCCGAGGTGGCCGGGCGCATTCTGCAAATCGGCTTTGCGGACGGTTCTCGGGTGCGAAAAGGCCAGGTACTGGTGCAGCTGGACGACAGTCTGCAAAAAGCCGAAATGAGCCAGGCACAGGCGCAAGTCTCCATTGCCGCAGCCAACCTCAAGCGCAACCAGGAGCTGGTGGCACAGAACTTTGTGGCCCAGCGCGTGCTGGACGAAAGTGCGGCCAATTTGCAGGTGGCGCAGGCGCAGCTGGCACTCGCCCAGGCTCGTATGGGCCGTATGCGCATCACGGCACCTTTTGATGCTACGGCGGGCATCCGCACGGTGAACCTGGGCGACTTTGTGAAAGACGGGGCCGACCTGGTAAACCTGGAAGACCTGTCCAGCATGTATGTGGACTTTCGGGTGCCCGAGCGCTTTCAAACCCGCATCAAACCCGGCCAGACGGTGGAGTTGCAGCTGGATGCGCTGCCCGGGCGCACGTTCAACGCAAAAATTGAAGCGCTGGACCCGCAGATTGACGCCAATGGTCGCTCGGTGGCGGTGCGGGCGGTGGTGGCCAATACCGGTGGGCAGCCAGTTCAGGCGCCGGGCGCCCGACCTGCAGCGTCGAGCGTCGCAACCGCGGCTTCGGCTCCGGGCAACGCACCGGCGGCCAAGGTGGCTGTGGCGGCAAAGCCTGTGGACGCCCCCGCAGGCAGCGGTCCCCTGCGCCCCGGCATGTTCGCCCGCGTGACCGCCGTCTTCTCCGTCAACGACAACGCCCTGGTGGTGCCGGAAGAGGCCATCGTGCCGCAGGCCGGGCGCCAGTTTGTGATTAAAGTGGTCGCGCCGTCTGCTGTGCCTGGCACGGCGACCGCTGCTTTGGGGCCGGATGTGACCACGGTGTCGCTGCGCCAGGAGGTCAAGCTAGGTAACCGGCGCGGAGGCAAGGTGGAAATTACCGAGGGCTTGAGCGAAGGCCAGACGGTGGTGGTGGCGGGCCAGCAGCGTTTGCAACGCGACGGCACGGCGGTGAGGGTCATGGAGTTGGGGCGGCCAGGTGGGCCTCCATCGGGTTCAGGTGGTGCCAGCGCTGGTGGAGCAGTCGCCGGGGCGGTGCCCCCACCCCCACCCTCCCCCAGCGGGGGAGGGAGCCAGATAACTTCCCCCACCGGGGGAGGGAGCCAGATAACTTCCCCC
>JANOQJ010000092.1:0-1840 GCA_031414805.1 Comamonadaceae bacterium | reverse complement strand
CAGAGCTATCTTCTTTGCCACAGGTCACCACTGGCCAAACCGCCGGGTTGAATCAGCCTGGCGAGCGCGGACGTATCTCCCAACAGCGTCGCGCGCCACCAATCGGTGGTGATCGACGCAATCAGCGCATGGTGTTTGGGCTGCAAATCGCGCGTAATGGCTTCTCGACGCACCACTTCTGCAGCACGCCCGGTTTGCCCACCGAACGTCATGTGATCAGCATCTTGCAGCACCAGATGGGCCTTGTTGCCGGGCGGCAGTGCGCCAAAAACGGCGAAGCGGCGCTCGGGAGTCGCGCCCACACCGGCCACATCGGAGTCGCGGGTGCCTGTGATCGACAGAAGCGGTCGGGTCATGCCCGCAAACGCCTGCTTGGCGTCGCCCGTGGGGGGCACGGTGGGAGAAAATGCGATGAAGGAGCTGATGCGCAATTCAGCGATCGGCTCGACTCCGGCGGCATTGGGGTAGCGCTGCCCCGCCATGCCCAAAGTCGTGTGCGCGCCGAAGGAGTGGCCGCTGAGTCCAACTCGTGATGGCTGCACTGTGCCCCAGCGATCCTGCCGGGAGGCGTGGCGGCGCTGGATTTCATCGAGCGCGAATTGGACATCATGCCAGCGCGCCACCAGCTGCGCGGGTGATGCCACAGAGCGCAATGCGCTTCGATCGGCGAATGACGCGGCCACCGCACGCAAGGCCGGTAAATCACTGCCTGGGTGCTGCAAGTGCACCACCACGAAGCCTGCCGCAACCCAGGCTTCCCCCCACACTTCCCCGCCTTCACGGGTGCCGCCAAGCCCGTGCGAGAACATCACCACAGGCCGTATGCCGCCATGCAGCGCTTGATCGGGCCAGCGCAGTTTGACGGGCACGTCGCGCCGGCGCGAAGCGTCTGTCCACGTTTCGTCATTCACGTGAGTACCAGATGGGTTGGGTTGGGCTCGCAGGCTGGACATGGGTAAAACGGTGCCCAGAGCGGCACCCAATAAAGATCTGCGCTTGGTTGGCATGATTATGTGGGGTCCTTTGCTTGCGTTTCCTTGGGCTCAAGCGCGGGCGGTTTTTGACTTTGCTCAATACGCTCCACCATCAAGTCCACAAAGTTTCCGCCTCCCAAGGAGATGCGAACCCTTACAGGCAAGTACTGCAGACTGGGCGCAAACCACATTTCGGCAACGATCGGCCCGCGCGGGTTGGCCAGTGGTCTGGGTTTCAAATGAAATGCTTCAATCGCGCCAAGCTCGGGGGTTTGCAAAATTTCAGTCGGCAATACGTCGTAGGTCCAAAAATCCAGACCGCCGGGCCGGGCCAGCCACACACGAACTTCAGCACCGGCTTTCAGGGTCTCAAGCCCGGTTGCAAAACGATGGCTGAGCTCGACAAACTGGCTTGCAGTATCTTGTACGGTGGTTGGCCGCACATCGACACGGCCATTGTTGAAGCGAATTTGAGTTTCGTCAAACGCCACCCGGCGTACCGCGCCGGGCAGGTTTTCTTCATAGATTTCAGGGATCAATCCCGCTTCCGTGATTTTGCCCTGGCTGGTCATGGACGCAATCACGATGCTTGACAGGCTCATGTCCAGCCTGACCTGATAGCGACGTGGGTCTGACTTGCCGTCCGGTGCGGGTACCTGCTGCCACTGCACACGCGCACTGCCGGTGAGCTCACCCCGGTAGTTGCCAGAGAGGCGGTAGGTGAGGCGTGTGTCGGGCGGCCAAGTGTCCTTGGGTGGGGTGAGTTCAGCAATAGGGTTGTCAAGTGCCGTTGTGGCAGGCGCGGCTGTGTCTTCAGTTTGTAGTGCTGTATCGGGAGCCGGGGTGATCTCTGGTAGCGCAGTCGG
>JANOQJ010000091.1:0-31479 GCA_031414805.1 Comamonadaceae bacterium | reverse complement strand
TTGGGCACGTTGATGCCGTATCCATCAGAGGATCCACCCGATTTGTGTGGATCCCCCTTGATAAACGGCTGTTCAACGGCCTTCAAATTACCCCGGTCTCTGTTCCCCGTGGGGAGGGGGCATCCATAGCATCTTGAGCAGTATTAGCAAGGGCGGGGGGCTGATTTGACTTTACAGGGACTTACGCAGTTGACTCCACAACAGGCCACGAGCGTCGGATTTTTGAACGCAAAGAGCGCAAAGGTTTACGCAAAGGACGCAAAAAGTGCCCAACTCCAATACGGTTTGGGGAATCCTCTGCGTCCTTTGCGTAAACCTCTGCGTCCTCTGCGTTCTGAATGCGCAAGCGGTGCGTAAGTACTAGTTAAAAGCGGTGAAGGAAGCACAAAAAAGCCCGCCGAAGCGGGCTCGTTGGGTAAGGAACCTGAGCGGCGCTGTCGGCTTACTTGCTCAGGCACTCTTTCATGAACGCCTTGCGCTCATCGCCTTTTTTGCCGTCGGTTTTGGCGGTGGCGTTGCATGATTTCATTTTGTCTTGCTGACTGGTTTTTTTGGCGCTCAGGCAAGTACTCATGAACTTCTTGCGCTCGTCGCCGGTTTTGCCTTCGGCTTCTTTGTTGCACATGCCCATTTTCGTTTGCTGTGGCGTTTTGGCCTCGGCAGCTCCGGCGTGGGCCGCTGCGTGGGCGCTACCGGCGGTCAGGGCAAAGCCCAGCGCAATGATGGAAAGAAGAGTCTTCATGGTGAGTCCTGGTGATGGTGGTGGTGTTGATGTTCGAATCAGTTGTCTGCTTGCCAAAAAAGCTAAGCCAAAAGATTCAAGCACAGAACAACCGGACCAACAAGAGGACGGGCACCGGGTGAGATGGCCGAGGCGCGCAGCCCAGGTGGGTGGTGGCCCGTAAAATCGTTTGATGCTTTTAGTCAAACAAGAACTGCTCACCCAATTAGCGCTTGAGCTGGAAAAAATCTCCCCCGGTGCCGGGGCTAAAGCCGCGTTCGAATCACCCAAAGTCGCCGCGCTGGGCGACCTGGCCAGCACAGCGGCCATGCAACTGGCCAAGCCCCTCAAACTGAACCCGCGCCAGGTGGCCGAAAACCTGATTGGCGCGCTGATGGCTAGCGCGCCGTACCAACGCTGGGTCGATGCCATGGAGATTGCCGGGCCGGGCTTCATCAACATCAAGCTCAAAGCCGCGGCCAAGCAAAGCATCGCGCGCGAGGTGTTGACGGCGGGCGCGCAATTTGGCAACCAGCCCACGCGCAACCAACGCATCCTGGTGGAATTTGTCTCGGCCAACCCCACAGGCCCGTTGCACGTGGGCCACGGGCGACAGGCGGCCCTGGGCGACGCGATTTGCAACCTGTATGCCACGCAGGGATGGGACGTGTGGCGCGAGTTTTATTACAACGATGCGGGGGTGCAGATCAACACCCTGGCCAAGTCCACCCAACTGCGTGCGCAAGGCTTCAAGCCCGGCGACGCCTGCTGGCCTATGGACCCGGAAAACCCCGAGAGCAAGGCTTTTTACAACGGCGACTACATCGCCGACATTGCCGCCGACTTTCTGGCGAAAAAGACGGTGCAGGCCGACGACCGCAGCTTCACCGCCAGCGGCGATGTGAACGATCTGGACAGCATTCGCCAGTTTGCCGTGGCTTACTTGCGCCACGAGCAAGACCTGGACTTGCAGGCCTTTGCGGTGAAGTTTGACCACTACTATCTAGAGTCCAGCCTGTACACCAGTGGCCGTGTCGATGCTGCGGTGAGCAAGCTGGTGGCCGCCGGCAAAACCTACGAGCAAGACGGCGCGTTGTGGCTTAAATCGACCGATTACGGTGACGACAAAGACCGGGTGATGAAAAAATCCGACGGCTCTTATACCTACTTTGTGCCTGATGTGGCCTATCACATCAGCAAGTGGGAGCGCGGTTTTACCAAGGTGGTGAACATCCAGGGCATGGACCACCACGGCACCATTGCCCGCGTGCGCGCGGGGCTGCAAGCCGCTGACGTGGGTATCCCGTCCGGCTACCCCGACTATGTGTTGCACACCATGGTGCGGGTGATGCGCGGTGGCGAGGAAGTGAAAATTTCCAAGCGCGCGGGCAGCTACGTGACCCTGCGCGACCTGATCGAATGGACCAGCAAAGACGCAGTGCGCTTTTTCTTGCTCAGCCGCAAGGCCGATACCGAATACCTGTTTGATGTGGACTTGGCGCGCGCCAAAAACAACGACAACCCGGTGTATTACGTGCAGTACGCCCACGCCCGCATCTGCTCGGTGCTGCGCGCTTGGGCAGGCGACGCGGCAACACTCAAAACGGTAGATCTGTCGCCCCTGCAAAGCCCACAAGCCCTGGCGCTGATGCTTTTGTTGGCCAAGTACCCCGATATGCTGACCAGCGCCGCGCACGACTTTGCGCCGCATGACGTGACGTTTTATCTGCGCGAGCTGGCGGCCTGCTACCACAGCTACTACGATGCCGAGCGCATTCTGGTAGACGATGAAAGCGTGAAGAACGCCCGTCTGGCGCTGGTTTTCGCCACAGCCCAGGTGCTGCACAATGGCCTGGCGGTGCTGGGCGTGAGCGCACCTTCGACAATGTGAGGGGTTCGATTGTGGTCAAGCATTCAACACACTATATGAAGCAACAAGGCGGCGTGTTTTTAGGTATCGTGATCGGCGTGCTGGTGGGTCTGGCGGCTGCTCTGGCCGTGGCCGTGTACGTCACCAAAGTACCGGTGCCCTTCGTCAACAAAGGGCAGAACCGCACCGCCGGTCAAGACGAAGCCGAAACCCGCAAAAACAAAGACTGGAACCCCAATGCGCCACTGGCGGGCAAAAACCCGGCACGGCCCGCATCGGCACCCGAACCGGTCACGCCGCCCCCGCCCCCCGTCGCGCCCACGGTCGAAGCAGGCGAGGCGGCCAAAGCCGCTGCCAGCGCTGCCAAGGCCGCAGCCCGCACCGAAATCAAGGCGGCAGCGGCATCCGCCGCTGCGGTAGCCAAGGCAGCGACCGCTTCCGAGGCAAAACCACCGCCTGCCAAACCTGCGTCGGCCGACCCGCTGGGGGATCTGGCCAACGCCAAGGCTGCAACTGCCGCCGGTGCCGACCCGTTCTTGTATTTCGTGCAAGCTGGCGCCTTTCGCACCCCGGAAGACGCGGAGGCCCAGCGCGCCAAGCTCTCGCTGACCGGCCTGGAAGCCAAAATCACCGAGCGCGAGCAGTCAGGCCGCACCGTGTACCGGGTGCGCCTGGGACCGTTTGAGAAAAAAGACGAGGCTGACCGCCAAAAGGAAAAACTCGAAGCCGGTGGCCAGGAAGCGGCCCTGGTTCGGGTGCAGCGCTGAACTTTTGTGTCAACCCAGCGGTCGCAAGGCGACTTACATCCACACATTCTTCTTATTCCGCAACAGGAGCTCTCATGAAACGACGCAATTTTTCTGCCGCTGCTGCCAGCGTGGCCGTATCCGGTGCCTGGCAGACTGCCCAGGCCCAGGCGCCGGCTGCCAAAGCCCCGATGGAGGGTATTGACTACGTGACGCTGGACAAAACCGCGCCTGTTGAGGCAGCTGCTGGCAAGGTGGAGGTGGTGGAATTCTTCTGGTACAGCTGCCCGCACTGCAACTCGTTTGAGCCCAAGCTGGAGGCCTGGGTGAAAAAGCTGCCGGCGAACGTCAGCGTCAAACGTGTGCCTGTGGCGTTTCAAGACAGCTTTGTGCCCCAGCAGCGCCTGTTTTATGTGCTGGAAGCGCTGGGAAAATTGCCCGACTTGCATGCCAAGGTCTTCTACGCCGTTCACGTGGAAAAGCAGCAGCTCAACAAGGAAGACACGATTGGCGCGTGGCTTGAGAAACAAGGCGTGGACAAAGCCAAATTCACCGAGTTGTACAACTCGTTCTCGGTCTCCACCAAGGCCCGTCGGGCAACGCAGTTGCAAGAGGCGTACAAAGTGCAAGGCGTGCCCGCGTTAGGCGTAGCAGGCCGGTTCTATACCGACGGTGGATTGGCGGGCAACATGGACCGCGCAGTGACAGTGGCTGACTATTTGATTTCACAGGTCAAGCGCACCTGATGCAACACCGGATGATCGGTGCCTGCGCAGCGGTCAACAAGACCCTAAAAAAGCCCGCCCTGCGGGCTTTTTTGTTTGACCTGCTGGCTACAATGCCATCAACTCAATAGTCAGCAAGTTTCGTGCCTTCATGAAAATACTTACCACTTTTTTGGCGTTTTGGCTGGCTGGCGTGTCGTTGGGGCTGTCATTTTCAAGCAGCGCCCTGGCCGAAAAAGCCGACCGCAGCCGCCCCATGAATGTGGAGGCCGACGCGCTACGTTATGACGATTTGCGCCAGGTCAGCGTGTTCACCGGGCGGGTGTTGATGACCAAGGGCACCATCATCATTCGTGGTGAGCGGCTGGAAGTGCGCCAGGATCCTGGTGGTTTTCAGTTTGGCCTGGTCACTGCGGCACCGGGGCAACTGGCTTTTTACCGGCAAAAACGGGAAGGTATTGACGAATTCATTGAAGGCGACGGCGAGACCATTGAGTACGACGGCAAGGCCGACCGCGTGAAATTCATCAAACGCGCCCAGCTGCGGCGCTTTCGCGGTGCCACGCTGGCTGATGAGATGACTGGCAACCTGATCACCTACGACAACCTGACCGACGTGTTCGCGGTCGATGGCAGCCCCACCACGCCGGGTGCTGCCACGGTTCCTGGTGGACGTGTGCGCGCTGTGCTCGCCCCGCGAAATACGGCCTCGGCGGCTTCTGCACCACCGACCTCCTCGTCATCCAGTGTGACCAGCCCTACCCTGCGCCCCAGCACCACCTTGGGTGGGGACAAGAAGTGAGTCAGGACAGCGCCATCAGCACCACCGATTCGCAACCGAACAGCCAACCGGATACCCAGCCCGATACGCAGTTGCCGAGCCGCAGCGACAGCAGCCTGGAGGCGCGGCAGCTTCAAAAGTCTTATGGCAGCCGCAAAGTGGTCAAAGACGTGTCGCTGGTGGTCAAAAAAGGCGAAGTGGTGGGTTTGCTGGGCCCCAACGGCGCGGGCAAAACCACCTCGTTTTACATGATCGTGGGCCTGGTGCGGGTCGATGCGGGTGGCATCTTCATTGACGGCCAACCGGTGGAGCACCTGCCGATTCACCGCCGCTCGCGACTGGGCTTGTCGTACCTGCCGCAGGAAGCCTCGATTTTTCGCAAGCTCACGGTCGAAGAAAACGTGCGCGCGGTGCTGGAGCTGCAGCGCGGCCCCGACGGTAAATCCTTGAGCAAAGCCGACATTGACGAGCGGCTCAAAGGTTTGCTGTCTGATTTGCGGGTGGACCATTTGCACAACTCACCGGCACCGGCACTGTCGGGCGGCGAACGCAGGCGGGTGGAAATTGCGCGCGCCCTGGCCACGCAGCCACGCTTCATCTTGCTGGACGAGCCGTTTGCCGGCATCGACCCGATTGCGGTCATCGAGATCCAACGCATCATCGGTTTTCTGAAATCGCGCGGCATTGGTGTGCTGATCACCGACCACAACGTTCGCGAGACGCTGGGCATTTGCGATCACGCCTACATCATCAACGACGGCAACGTGCTGGCCCAGGGCACGCCGGCGCAGATCGTTGAAAACGCCGATGTGCGCCGGGTTTACCTGGGCGAGCACTTCAAGATGTGATGACGTGCATGCCCCGCACCTGTTTTTCCTCTGAGCATGGCGCTGACCAAAACAGGCCGTTATTCCCCCGCAGGCGGGAATCCAGCGGTTGTGCGCCAGCGTTGCCGTACACCGGGAAGTCTTCGCGCTTGGCTTCCCGCCTGCGCGGGAATGACGGGAACCTATGGAATGACGGAAATCCATGAAACCCGGCCTCTCACTTCGCGTCTCCCAGCACCTGGCGCTCACGCCCCAGTTGCAGCAGTCCATCCGTTTGCTGCAACTGTCCACGCTGGAGTTGAGCCAGGAGGTCGAACAGATGCTGGACGACAACCCGTTTCTGGAGTTGTCGTCTGAAGAGGCCGACCGGGAAGCGTTCGGTGTGACCCAGGCCGATGTGGTCACGCCGCGTGACGATACCGACCACATACCAGACGCTCCTGATTTCGTAGCTGCTCCAGCAGATTCCACCGGGGCTACAGCCTCAAATGACACGGAGTCCACTACACCGGAGGTGGATGAACCCAGTTGGGACGGCGACGGCACGGTGGAGCTGGTGCCCGACGATGGCGAGTGGGGCGGCGATGCCCCGGCCCGCAACGGCAGCACCGGCGACGACAGCGCGGTGGATGCCACGCTGCTGGCGCCCGACCACGAAAGCTTGCAAGCACACTTGCACCGCCAGGCGTTGTCGCTGCGCCTGGACGAAGTTGACCGCGCCGCGTTGCGGTTCTTGATCGAATCGCTCAACGACGATGGTTATCTGGAAGAGCCCCTGAGCCAGTTGGCGCAGGGGTTGGCGGGAACCGACGACCTGGAGCAATACGAAGAGCTGCTGCACCGCTTCACCGTGGCGCTGCGCCTGCTGCAAAGCCTGGAGCCCACCGGCGTGGGCGCGTGCAGCCTGGCTGAATGCCTGGGGCTGCAGCTGAAGGCCCGACGTGACGCGACAGGCGCGCAGAACGGCGACGATGTCCTGTTAGAGGTCGCCCTGCGCGTCTGCCAGCAACCGCTGGACCTGCTGGCGCGCCGCGACGTCAAGCGCTTGGCTCAGCTGTGCGCAGCCTCCGACGCGCAGATCAAGCTGGCCATTGGCCTGATTGGTCAGCTGGAACCCAAACCCGGACGGCGGTTTGCCGATGTGCAGCGCAACGTGGTGGTGCCTGATGTGCTGGTCACGCAGGTCGTGGGCAGCGCGCGCAACACGGGCGCCGGTGTGGGCAACCACGTGGGCAACGCCTCGGGCAGCCAGCCGCGCTTTCGGGTGCAGCTGAACCCGGACGTCATGCCGCGCCTGCGCGTGCATGACATTTACGCCAGTGCCCTGAAGGCCCACAAAGGCGAGGGCCACGGTGCCTTGCAACAGCGGCTGCAGGAAGCGCGCTGGTTCATTAAAAACATCCAGCAGCGTTTTGACACCATCCTGCGCGTGTCAACCGCCATCGTGGAACGCCAAAAAAACTTCTTCGTGCACGGCGAGCTGGCCATGCGCCCGCTGGTGCTGCGCGAAATTGCCGACGAACTGGGCCTGCACGAGTCCACCATCAGCCGCGTGACCACCGCCAAATACATGGCCACGCCGCACGGCACCTTCGAGCTGAAATACTTCTTCGGCTCGGCGCTGGGCACCGAAACCGGCGGCAACGCGTCGAGCACCGCTGTGCGTGCCCTCATCAAACAATTCGTGGCCGCCGAAGACCTGAAAAAGCCGCTGAGCGACAACCAGATTGCCGACATGCTCAAAGAGCAAGGCATCGAATGCGCCCGTCGCACGGTTGCCAAATACCGCGAGGCTTTGCGGATTGCGCCAGCCAACTTGCGCAAGGCGATGTGAGCCTGGTTGATAGAATTGATGCTATTAATTTAATAGCTGTTTGAGCAATATCTACAAGGGCTGCCGGCCAATTTGGCTTAAATTGCTGCTTCAACCACCCAGGCTGGACGCACACCCGGAGGAATCGTGTCGTCATCCGTTGATTCAGCCGCCATGCAGCGCAGCACATAGGCGCTGAAGTTGTCATGTGAAGCCGGCATGCAGGCCAAGACCGCCGCCATCAGCGCGTCGCGCCAATCGCCAACCTGCGGGTTGTTGGCCTGCAACTGGGCCAGTTGCGCGTCTGCCAGCAGTTCCCACACCCCGTCGCTGCACAGCAGCAAACCATCACCGGGTAACAGCGTGATGGGCTCGCCCGTCACGAAAGGCTGGTCGTGCTCTTCGTTGGCACCCAGGCTGGCGTACAGCACATTGCGTTTGGGGTGCTCGCGCAGCTTGCCCGCTGGGTACAGGCCTGCGTCGATGAAGCGCTGCACCAGGCTGTGATCGTGCGATTGCGCCACCACGCTGTCTCCGCGAAACACGTAGCACCGCGAGTCTCCCAGATTGCCCAGCAGGGCCTGGCTGCGCTGGTAGCTGATGAGCAACAGCACCAGGGTGGAAGCCATGCGCGCCAGGCGGGAATCGTCTTTCTGTTTAGCGACGACCGCTTCGTCGGCGCGAACGATGCAACGGTTCAGGGTGTCGCCGGAAAACGCGGGCAGTGCAACAAACGCCGCTTGCGCCGCTTGAACGGCGGTCGTTGAAGCGACATCGCCGCCGCCCTGTCCACCCGCGCCATCGGCCAGCACAAACAGGCGCAGGGCACCGACGGCCTCACAGTTGCCCAGCGCGTCTTCGTTGTAGCTGCGGCCACCCTCGTGCGAGAAGCTGGCCGCTTCAATCCGGATGGCGACGGGGGTGCTCATGCCGCACCACGACTGCTGCCCTGTGCCTTCATACGGGCGGTTTCACGCTCGTATGCCTTCATAAAAGCCTCGCCGAAAATGCTTTGGAAATCATCTTCCGCTTCACGTCGAATGAGGGCGTAGCGTTCCAAATACAGATCCCACAGCTTGGTTTTGCGCATGGCGGGCAAGGCCCGCTCCAGCAACGAGCCGCCAATCAGGCGCCCTTCCAGAATGGCAGGGTCAAACTTGCCCAACACCTCGCCCAGGGCGGCGCGCGTGCCTGCCATCACGCCCAGTTCGTGGGCACGCAAATCATCGAAGGCGTCGCGCATGGCTTCATCAGGCCGCATGAAACCAGGGATTTTTTTGCCCAAAAACTGCTGCAATGCCGAATCGGCATCGGGTAAAAACTTCAGCGGGTTGTTGGCCTGGCTTGAAATGATGGTGACGTTGGCCTGCACCTCGCGCTTGATGTTGGCGCGAATGCCCAGCAGCTCAATGGCACCGCCCGTCGCGCTGTGCAACAGACTGCCCACGATGGTCATGATTTCGGGTGTCAACCCATTAGGCAAAGCGCTGGGCGCGAGCTTGGCACCCGTCAAAAACGCCTGGGTCAACGCATCGGCAGGGTAGCTGGGCATAGCCACCGCTTGAGGCGCCGGCGGAGCAAACACTTGCTGCGGAACTGGATGGGCGGCGGGTGGCGCGAAGGAAAAGGCTGGATCAACAGCACGTGGTGGCTGGTAGGCACCACCTACTTCAGCCAAATCGTCGCGCATGGGTTTTGCAAATCCGTCGTGGCTGGGCGCGGGGCTACCAAACATGCCCAACGGGTCGCTGTTGTCAACTTCTGGCAGCAACGACGCGGATGCACCGAAAGGGGCTGCGGCGTAGCTGCTGCCGAATGCACCCGACGAGCCCCCGCCCAAAAGGTCAGCAGCCCCGCCGCGAGAGGGCGCAAACAAGGCATCAATTGACTGCTCGCCCTGGGTCAAAGTATGGGGGCCCGGCGCATCTGCGCCGCCCAGCATCGATGACAAAGGGTCTGCACTGTTGCGTGCCGATGCCGAGGGCATGTCGAACGGGTTGAAATCGTCTGGGATGACGCTGGCAGGTGGTGGTGCGTAGGCCGGAGGTGAATAGGCCGGAGGTGAATAGGCGGGAGGCGAATAGGCAGCCGCTGGCGGGTGACCGACCGGTGAACCCGCCCCCAAGCCCAAAGCCGCAAACGGGTCTGCCCCCCCACCAGTCGGCGGCAGCGCCGCGGCTGGCCCCGGCGAGCCCAACAAGCCGGCCAGTGGATCGTCAAAGCCCAGGTTTGCACGGCCTGTCGAAACCGGTGTGGCCGCTGGGTAAGTCGGTGCGAGTGGGGCCGTGGTCGGTGGGGGTGGGGGTGGGAGGTGGGGTGGATAAGCTGGTGGGTAGACCGGTGTGTAAGGCGCGGCAGCTGGCGGCACAGAGGCCGCTGAACCCATGCCCAACAGGTCGGCAAAGGGGTCGGTAGCGCCTGATGCTGGCATAGCCAGGGGGGCATAGGCTGGCGCAGGCACTGGCGTCGCTGCCAGTTGTGGGGCCGCCGACTGTGGTGCCGAATAAGCCGGCACGTACGCCATGGGTGATGGGGTGGGGACCGGCGCCGGGAGCTGTACGGGAATATGCGCCGGAGCCGGTGCTGGCTGGCTGACGGGCGGAGCGACCGCCATTTCGGCGGATTTGCGAACCACCAAGGCGTAGGGGCCGATCTCCAACTCCATGCCGGGCACCAGCGCCATGGCCTGCCCGCATTCCAGTTGCAGCCCGCCCAGGGTGATGGGCAGCGCAGCACTGGAGTTGGTGATGGTGGCCACCCCGCCCGGGAAGCTAACCGCTGCATGCAACCGGGAGACGCGCCGGTGCGTATCGGGCAGTGCCAGCGTGTTGCCTTCATCACGACCAATCGTGCCGCCACTGCCCTCAAAGGTGCGACTGAGCCCGACCAGGGGCTTACCGTCCAACGACACCAGATCCAGAGTAATTTGCGACATACGCGGAGGTCTTTCGTGAGCGTCAGCTGAAGGCGACGCCGCTGGTTTGTAGATTTAGCCGTTGACAGCCTTGCGTGCGCGATCAAACTGGGGGCCCCAAATCGGGTGTCCCCGCTCGGCAGGTGCCAGGTCGAACTTGCCGTCCAGCTTGAACGCCCGCTCAAAGGTTTGTCGGCACGGCGTCGTGGCACGCGTCAGGCACTGCGCAAAAGCAAGGGTTTTCAGGGCGCGCAGCTGACTCTGGGTATCCAGCGCGCTGTCACCTGTCAGTGGCGTGAGCTGCCGAATCGCGCCCGTGTAGTCTCCGCGGTCAAAACTGGCGAGTCCCGCTACCAGTGCCTTTTCGCTGGCCGACGGCTCAATGACGACAGGGGCAGCGGGTACCGACGGTGGCGGCGCAGCAGGCTGAATCGGGCGTGGCGGTATAGGGGCCGCTTGCGTCACGACAGCAGCGGGCATGGGCTTGGGCGGTGGCGGTGCGGCACAAGCTGCCAGCACAGCCGCTGTTGCAACACAAAAAATCCGGGATGACAGGGTGTGCATAGTGTTTCAGTAGGTAACAGGTTTGGCGGGCGGCGGCTCTGGGTACCCTGGCGCTGGTGGTGCCGCCGGTGCGGTAGGAGGGGTGTCTTTAACAAACGAGTGTCTCAGCGTGGCAGTTTTGCCCACCACCACTTTGACGCTCCGCTTGACAGTGGGCAACGCCGGGTTGCGCAGCTCAATATCGTAGCTGCCCGGTGGCAGTTTCAAGCTCACCAGCGGCGGTGTCACGCCTTTGTCTTCGCCGTTGACAAACACACCCGCCCAGCCATCTTTGACCTCGATGCGCAACACGCCGGTCACCGGATCGCTGGCAGCGGGGCTGGCCGGGCTGGCTGCCACGGGTGGTGCTTCAGGGGTCGCTGTGGCCAGTAGCGGCGCAGCAGGCGCTGTGGTTTGAGGTGGCTCCACTGGTGCGGGTGCAAGGACAGGAGCGGGTGCTGCGGGCGTAGGTGCCGTTGTGGTGGGCTCAAGTGGAATTTGCACCGGTGGTGGGCTTGACGCGGCTGTTTGCGAGCTAGGCGTGGGATTGGAGGGGTTGCCCAATAGGTAAATCAACCCAGCTGCAAACACAAGCCCGGCAGCTGTCAACCCGGCCCACAGCGCAGTTTTTGTGTTTGATGGCAACGAAGCCTGCTTAACAAATGCATTTTCGGCTTTGTCTGGCGAGGGCATTTGCGGCGCAGGCGCGCTGACCAATGCCCCGGGATTGAATACCGGCCTTGTCGCTGGGCGTGCAGGAACAACCGTTGCCAGCGGATCGAAGGCCGGAGCCACCGGACGTGGCGGCATCTGCGTCTGGTCCCATCCCAGCGCCGCCCGCAGTGCCTGTATGGTCTGGAAGCGCTGGGCAGGCTGGACAGCCATACTTTTCATCACGCACCCGCACAACTGCTCAGAATAGATTTGCTTTGACGTTTGACGGGACAGGATGCCAACAGGCACCAGTGGATCGATGGCCATGCGAGCGATCGCCTGCACTGGCGTCTGCCCGGTCATCGCCTGGTAGAGCACGCTACCCACCGCATACACATCGGTCCAGGCGCCCTGATGCATGGCACCGTCATGGGCGTACTGCTCAATCGGTGCATAGCCCGGTTTGAGTACCGTGGTTACGGCCTGCGTCATGCCACCAATAATGCGGCGGGCAGCGCCGAAGTCCATCAACACCGAGCGACCATCGGGCAACACCATGATGTTGTCAGGCGCGATATCTCGGTGATAGCACTGCTGGTCATGCAATTCGCTCAGCGCCAGCAGAACCGGGTCCAGCGTGCGCCGTAACCAAGCCTCGGTGGCCACCTGCGGTGTGGCGTGCAAAGTTGCCTGCAAAGTTGCCCCGGGGTAGTAACGCATGGCCATATAAGCAGTGCCATTCGCTTCCCAGAAACGAAACACCTCCACCAGCGCCGGGTTCGAAAAATTGGCGAGCAAACGAGCCTCGTTAACAAAGCTTGCCAGGCCCGCCGCAAAGGTTTTTGTATGTTCGTCTGATTTGATTTGTACGGTGGCCCGGCGGTCGCGATACGACAACGCAGACGGCAGGTATTCCTTGAGAGCAACCTTGCGATCCAGACTGACGTCGTTGGCGCTGTACACGATGCCAAAGCCCCCTTCGCCCAGCACCCCTGTGATTTCGAATTCCCCAAGTCGTGTGCCGATCGGCAGAGCGCTGGAGGCCGTGGCAAGTGAGGGTGGCAATGCAGAGGTCATACAGAGCTGGTAAACGCGTCTTGTGGCAAAAAAAAGGGGATGCAGGGTACGCTGTCGTGACAGTGGGAGGCGTCGTGCTATGCGCAATGCTAACCACCCCAAGCACACGCGGTCATGGGGTTGCAATGCCGCAAATTCTGAACGCAATGGCGCGTTTGAACAAGATAAAGCCCACACGGCTAGCGCATCAGGTAGGCGAGCACGACGCCGAACACCACCGCGGCAACACACCCCCCCACGATCCAACTTCGCACGGATGTTGAAAGCAGCGCGACTGTCGGCAAGGGCTTGGCAGCGTCTGTCGGTTTCAGCATGGGCGGCTGGTTTGTCACTGCGCCAGTTGCCACGGGCGCAACCGTTGCCATGGGTGCCAGCGTTTGCCACCCCAGCGCACCGCGCAAGGCTTGGATGCTTTGCAAACGGTTTTCAACGGCAACCGACATGGCCTGCGCAACTGCATCAGAAAAGCGCTCGGAAAAAGCGTCGCCTTTCACTTCGCGGATCGTCGGCATCGAATCGGTCATCAAGCGCGACACCGCCTGAACGGGGGGTCTGCCAGTGGCCATGTGGTACATCACGGCACCCAGCGCATACACGTCGGTCCAAGCGCCTTGGCGCATGGTGCCATCGGTCACATATTGCTCGACTGGGGAATAACTGGGCTTGAGCACGGCCGTCAAGGCCTGGACGCCTTCGCCGATGATGTGACGGGCCGAGCCAAAGTCCAGCAACACGGAGCCCGCCTGCGTCAGCATGATGTTGTCGGGCGCAATGTCGCGGTGAAAAACCTGGGATTGATGGAGCATTTCCAACCCGCTGAAAAGCGGCACGGTGATGCGCGCTATGGCCGCTTCATCGAATGTCACACCCCGATGCAACATGCGTTGCGCCAGCGTCTGACCTGCATAAAACTGCATGGCCATGTACGCAGTAGCATTTCCCTCCAGTAACCGGTACACCTTGACTAATGACGGGTGGCTGAACTTGGCGAGCAGACGCGCTTCTTTTACAAAGCCTTTCAGGCCCGCATCAAATTTCGCTTGATGGTCTGGACTGCGAACCGCTACCCGGATGCCGTCCACGCGGCCCGCCAGCGCGCTGGGCATGAACTCCTTGAGGGCCACATCACGCTGCAAAGCTGTGTCACGTGCGAGGTAAACAATACCGAAGCCCCCTTCGCCGACCAAACCAGTCACCTCGAACTCAGCAATTCGGGTGCCCACTGGTAAGCAGTTGGGATGCGCGCGCATTGCCGATGTCGGTAGGGGAGACACGCAAATCCTCAGGTGGTTGGAGACCCCGATAGCCACAATTGCATCTGGTGGTCCATGAATTAGCAAATCTTTCGTATTACGACGCGAATATAAGCCAAATCCGCCTCCAGTGCATACCCAGTGGACCTAACAAGCTATGCAAATGATAGCAATTGCCGGGCTTTGACCCAGAATCTATGACTGTGTTAGACCCGCGAATCTGTCAAAAAATACGCGAAGCAACCGGTTTTTTCAGGGCATGTGACCTTCGTCACCTTGCAATTGTGAGTCCAAGCTGATGTACTGCGCACCGATTGCAAACCCCCGGCAAAAACGCCTTTCAGCAAACCCCAGGAGAGCCCCTTGTACGACTTGAGTCAGTATGCGCAGCCGATTGATGAGGCACAACCCTGCGGGCTTGATCTCGAGTATGACGGCGGCTTTTTAGCGCTCTCTCAGGCTGCGGCGGGCAAACCCGAGCAGCAGTTCGGCGATACCGTCATTCCCGCCGTCGAGCCCGATTGGCGCGTTGTGGAACGGCTGGCTACCGAGCTTTTAGGCCGAACCAAAGATCTGCGCGTCGTTGCCTGGTTGACTGAAGCTGCGACCAGATTGCACGGTCTTCCTGGCTTTGCAGCGGGCGTGCAGCTGATGAATCTGCTTTGCGAGAAATATTGGGACGACGTCCATCCGCGTCTGATCATCGATGGCGATGACGATCCGTACCTGCGCATCGGCGCACTGGCATCGTTTTCCAGCAGCGCTGGCAGTTACGCAGACGGCTCGCCTATCATGCGCGCCCTGCGCGACGCCCTGTTAACCAGCCGCGCCCTGCCGATCAAGATCCGCGATGTGGAAATGGCCGCGACGCATGATGCGGCAGCCCCGTATTCAGATACGCAAATCGTGTCGATCCTGACGGATGCGATTACGGAAGGCTCGCCGGCCGTCATCGCTTTCGAGGCTGCTTTGGTGTCCGTCGACGCACTGAGCGCCAAGGTTGATGCCAGCATGGGGGGTGGTGAGCGACCTGATTTTTCGGCCCTGCAAGGCTTGATGAAAGTTGTCAACGTTGCGATCAGGAAGGCCAAAACACCCGATAGCGATGCATCGTCTGGTGACGCCACAGGGGAGCCTGACGAAACCGGCGATTCAGCGCCGAGCTCAGCGCGCGGGGCGGGCATGGGTGAAATCAAGTCGCGTGAGGACGTGCGCAGGGTGCTTCAACGGGCCTGCGCTTACCTTGAAAAACATGAGCCGAGCAACCCCGCGGCCTTGTTTGCGCGCCGCGCTGAACGCGTGCTGGATATGGACTTCATGAGCTTGGTGAAAGAGCTCTCGCCCGACTCGATGCAGCACATACAAATGCTTACTGGCGCAAAGTCGCCAGACGAGTGACACTTCATCTGGTTACAACGAAATCATGCGTTTTTGGAACTAACTTCAACAGGAGAACTGAGCCATGTCAGCAAGGAAAAGTGGTCAAAAGTGGATATCAAAGAATCGCGCACCGCGCGTGCAGATCGAGTACGACGTTGAGGTGTATGGATCGGAAAAAAAGATCCAGATTCCATTCGTCATGGGCGTCATGGCCGACTTGTCCGGCAAATCTGAAGTGCCGCAGCCTGACATTGCGGATCGCAAATTCACGGAGATTGACTTCGACAACTTCGATGCCCGTATGAAGGCCATCAAACCCCGCGCCGCTTTCAATGTACCCAACACCCTGACCGGAGAAGGCTACTTGTCGGTCGATGTCAGTTTTGAAAGCATGGATGATTTTTCGCCTGCTGCTGTCGCTAAAAAAATCGGTGCGTTAAACCAGCTGCTGGAGGCTCGCACCCAGTTGCACAACTTGCTGTCATATATGGACGGAAAGTCCGGTGCAGAGGAACTTCTGGCAAAAGTCCTGCAAGACCCAGCCCTGATGGCTTCATTGTCCGCGTCGGCTAAGCCTAGCGACTCTGCGCCTAGCGCCACTTGAAGAGGTAATAAAAAATGGCAACAGAAGCCCAATCATCATCAAGCCTTGGACAAGTTGAATTTCAGGGGCACGAATTTGCGTCTCTGCTGAACAAGGAGTTCAAGCCCAAGACCGACGAAGCCCGTGGCGCGATCGAATCTGCTGTTCAAACGCTGGCTCAGCAAGCACTTGCGCACAGCAAGACCATTTCAACAGACGCCTATCGCACCATCGAGGCCCTCATTGCCGGGATTGACAAAAAGCTGTCCGAGCAAATGAATTTGATCCTTCACCACGAAGATTTCCAGAAGCTGGAAGGTTCCTGGCGCGGGTTGAAGTATTTGGTTGATAACTCCGATCCTGACGAAATGCTCAAAATCCGGGTATTGAACATCACCAAAAATGACTTGCGCAAAACCATGCGCCGCTACAAAGGAACGGGATGGGATCAAAGCCCCATCTTCAAAAAATTGTACGAAGAGGAGTATGGCCAATTCGGTGGCGAACCTTACGGATGCCTGGTCGGTGACTATTTTTTCGACCACACTGCGCCGGATGTGGAGCTGCTGGGAGAAATGGCCCGTGTAGCCGCTGCAGCACATGCGCCATTCATCGCTGGTGCATCGCCAAATCTGATGCAAATGACATCGTGGCAGGAATTGGCCAATCCGCGTGACCTGACAAAAATCTTCTCTAACACAGAGTACGCTGCGTGGAACGGTTTACGCGAATCGGACGATTCTAAATACGTCGGCTTGGCCATGCCGCGTTATCTGTCGCGATTGCCCTACGGCGCAAAGACAAACCCGGTCGATGAGTTTGCATTTGAAGAAGATACCGAAGGTGGTTCGCACGCCAAATACACGTGGTCCAACTCGGCTTACGCCATGGCGACCAATATCAACCGGTCGTTTAAGGAGTATGGCTGGTGCACGTCGATCCGTGGTGTTGAGTCTGGCGGCGCCGTGACCGATTTGCCGGCGCATACATTTCCTTCCGACGACGGTGGCGTAGATTTGAAATGCCCCACTGAAATTGCTATTAGCGATCGTCGGGAAGCCGAATTGGCAAAGAATGGTTTTATGCCACTTGTTCACAGAAAAAATACCGATATTGCCGCCTTCATTGGCGCGCAATCGCTCAATAAGCCATCGGAATATTATGATGCTGATGCGACAGCAAATGCTAATCTTGCGGCACGCTTGCCTTATATGTTTGCTTGCTGTCGCTTTGCCCATTTCTTGAAATGTATTGTGCGCGACAAAATTGGTTCTTTCCGGGAACGGGAGGATATGCAAAAATGGTTGAACGGATGGATTACGAATTATGTAGACGGTGACCCTGCCAGCTCCTCGCAAGAAACCAAAGCTCGCAAACCCCTTGCAGCGGCTGAGGTAGTTGTGGAAGAAGTTGAAGGCAATCCGGGCTACTACACATCCAAATTTTTCTTGCGGCCGCATTATCAATTGGAGGGATTGACTGTTTCGTTGCGCTTGGTATCGAAGTTGCCGTCTGCAAAGGCTGCATCGTAACAAGACTGGGTAAATCGGAAGTTCTTGCACCCTTCTGTTTCGGAAGGGATTTTTAACTGTTAGTGTGTTAGTAATTCTTAGGAGTAAATCATGGCTGGTAATCTGTTTTTGCAAATTGACGGTGTGGGTGGCGAGTGCGTTGAATCCAACCACGTCGGATGGATCGATGTAGAGTCTTATCAAGAGGGTCTGCATTCGTCGAGCAGTGCAGGCTTCGGCGGCGGTGCCGGTTTGGGTTCCGTGTCTTATTCCGACATGGTTGTTTCATGCCAGCTCGAAAAGGCCATTCCTACCTTGATGGCTGGATGCGCAGGAAACAAACATTACGGCAAAGCAATTTTGCATGCCACAAAAATGGAAGGCAATAAAAGCTGGAATTATCTTGAAATTACGCTGACCGACGTCGTCGTCACCGCTGTTTCATTTTCCGGTTCGCCGAATGCGATGCCTCACGTCAGTGTATCCCTGGCATTTTCTAAAATCAAAACTGAATACTTCCAACAGACCAAAGAAGGCACCAAAGGCGCTTCTACTGTTGCCGAATGGAACCAGAAAGAGAATCAGAAGGTTTAATACACCTCGAGCTGATGATTTGTCGGGGGGTGACCGCGCTTGCGGTTGCGCCTCGACGTTGCAATTGTGTCGCCTGAGGAAACGTTTATGAACCAGGATGCAACTACGCTTGCAAACCAGCTAGCAGAGCTTCAATCGCAAATCAAGCGCGAAGCCAGTTCTGCCAAGCTGCGTATTCATCTTTTTCAGCTTTTATGTGTAATGGGACGTTGGCAGCGGGCGCTTGAGCAGTTGCAGTTGTGTGCGCAGCTGGACGCAAAAGCATTGCCCATGGCACAGATGTACCGCGAAGCGATACGCTGCGAGTTATTTCGTAGTGAGGTGTTTGCCGGCAAGCGCACACCCCAGGTAATGGGCAAGCCGCCAGCGTGGATTGGCTTGTTGATTGAGGCTTTAAAGCAGGATGCCGCTGGAAACAATACTTCCGCCACCAATTTGCGCACCCAGGCCATGGATGCGGCTGAGCCCACTGCTTGCAACGTCGACACCCAAGCGTGTGAGTGGCTGGCAGACGGTGATGCGCGTCTGGGCCCTGTGTGCGAAATTTTTACCAATGGTCAGTATTACTGGCTGCCGTTTGAGTCGTGCTCGGGCATTGTCATCGACGCGCCGGCCGACATGCGTGACCTGGTCTGGTCGTCTGCTGAATTGATGCTCCCCAACGAAGGCCGCGTTGTGGCGCTCATTCCTACGCGCTACCCCGATACGACGCAAACCACACTGGCAAATGCCGATCAGCTGGCTCAAAGCAAAGCCACGCACTGGATCGACAAAGGGGCTGACATGTGGTTTGGCGTGGGACAGCGTGTGTGGATCAGCGATGTCGGCGAGCACCCGATTCTGGATACCCGAGCCATTACATGGTCAGTTGCTACAACCGCTGGTAGCGATGTAGCGCCAGCCTGAGCGCAGCTGTTGCGCGCGTAACCCCATCAACGACTGCGCAGCCCATCCATGGAAGAAGTCACTAGCAAACGCTCCGAGGGCGATCGACTGCAGCCCGCTTTGCTGGATCGGCTGACCGACGACGAGCCTAGCCAGAGCACCGAGACATCCCAACAGGCCGTGGTTTCCAAAGGACGGCTCAAGCGAACGGTGTTGAGAGACTTGATCTGGCTGTTCAACACCACGTCGCACCACACCGATGATCAGCTCGACAAGTACCCGGAAGTGCGTAAATCGGTTGTTAATTTCGGCATTCCCGTGTTATCGGGTAAAAATTTTTCTGGCGTGGACTGGCGTGAATTGGAGCAACAAATTCGCGAGGCGATTTTGATTTTTGAGCCCCGCATACTGCCTGACTCGCTGGTCGTGAAAGCTGTTGCGCCCACCGACATGCTGGGGCATCACAACTTGCTGCAGTTTGAATTGCGCGGCGATTTGTGGTCCATGCCTTTTCCTATTGAGTTGCTGCTGCGCTCGGAGCTGGATTTAGAGACAGGCTATATGAAGCTAACAGATCAACTGGCGACTGTGGGCAGCTAAACATGGATCCGCGCTTTCTTGATTACTACAACCGTGAGCTGGCCTACGTGCGCGAGCAGGGGGCGGAGTTTGCGCAGCAGTTTCCCAAAGTCGCGGGTCGCCTGGGTATGCGGGGCATTGAGGTGGCCGACCCGTATGTGGAGCGTTTACTGGAAGGTTTTGCCTTCATGTCGGCGCGCGTTCAACTCAAGATGGACGCGGAATTCCCGCGTTTTTCCCAACGGCTGCTGGACTTGGTCTATCCCGGCTACTTGTCACCCACCCCAGCCATGGGTGTGGCGCAGTTTGAGCCTTCGAAATCTGAAGGCGGATCGCCTGATGGTTATGTTTTGCCCCGGCACTCACGCTTGCGTGCCCGCTTGTCGGCGCACGAGCAAACTGCCTGTGAGTTTCGCACCGCCCACGACCTGAGCTTGTGGCCCTTGCGCCTGGCCGAGGCACGGCTGACCGCTGCACCGCCCGACTTGCCTATTGCCGGATACCGCTGGGGCGCTCCGGTGCGCGGTGCCTTGCGGCTGGTGTTTGAGACCACTGCGCAACTGGAAGTCGCCTCGCTCAAGCTGGACAACTTGCCGCTTTTCATCACCGGCACGCCCGACATCGCGTCCAAGTTACAGGAACTGATTCACACCCAGTGCCTGGGCCTGTTGGTGCATGCCGGTGGCTTGCCCATTAAAGAGCTGGTGCCCTACCCAGCGGATGCCTTGAAATGCGAGGGCTTTGCTACTGATCAGGCCATGCTACCCGTCAATTCCCGGGCGTTTGATGGCTACCGGTTGCTCCATGAGTACTTTGCTTTTCCCGAGCGTTACCGTTTTTTCTCGGTCAACGGGCTCCAACGCGCGCTGCCACTGATCGCGGGCAACCGCTTTGAAGTGGTCATTTTGCTCAAAGCGAGTCAAGTCGCACTCGAGCCCATTGTCGATGCAAGCAATTTTCTGCTGCACTGCGCTCCTGTGATCAACCTGTTTAACCGGACATCAGATCGTATTCCGGTGGGTGCCAATCGGTTCGAATACCACGCAGTCGTGGACCGGGGCCGTCCACTAGACTTTGAAATTCACAGCATCACCAAGGTCACGGGTCACCACAGTGAGGCGGATCGCGAGCTGGTTTTTCAGCCCTTTTATGCTGCGGCGGACACCGACCGGCGTGGCTCGGGTGCCTATTTCTCAATGCGGCGCGAGCCCCGCCTGCTGTCCGAAAAATCCCGGCGCCACGGCCCCCGCACGGGCTATGTCGGTAGCGAATGCTTTTTATCACTGGTGGACGCAAATGAGGCACCGTATACCGCCGAGCTGCGCCAGGTCACTGTCGACGCGCTGTGCACCAACCGGGATCTATCGCTGCTGACACCTGTAGGCGCTGGTGACTCAGACCTGACCTTACAAGCATCTGCGCCCATTGACAGCATCCGTTTTGTCGCAGGCCCCACACGGCCCACCCCCGCGTTGGCCGAGCGCGAAGTCACCTGGCGCTTGATTTCGCACCTCAGCCTGAATTACTTGACCCTGACCGACCTGAATGCAGAGCAAGGCGCGAGCGCTTTGCGTGAGCTGCTGGGTTTGTACGCGCGTCTTGGCGCTGCGGGTGCAGATGCGCAGGTAGGTGCCATACAGAAGCTGTCAGTCAACGATGTCAACCGCCGGGTTCCGGGCCGTGGGCCCATCGTGTTTGGCCGTGGCGTGCAACTGGATTTACTGGTCGATGAGATTCCACTGGCGGGCATCAGCCCTTGGCTTTTGGGGGCGGTGCTGGAGCAGTTTTTTGCGCGACATGTGAGCGTTAACGCGTTTACCGAATTTGCGCTGCGTAGCACCCAGCGTGGGCAGATTGCAACCTGGCAGCCTCATATTGGCCAGCGTCCCTCGGTATGACTGACGCCATCAACGCACCATCCGCCCAGCTGCCATCTGAAAGGCTGGAAAAGCTGTTCTCGGGTCTGGCTGCCGATGCCACGCAGTTTGATTTCTATTACGCCCTGCGTCATGTTGATGCAGCTATTCCCGGCTCGGTGCCGCTAGGCCGCGCGCCACGCTCCCGCGACGAGCCATTGCGGCTGAGCCAACACCCCTCACTGATCTTTGCGCCCACCGCGCTGCACAAGTTCCTGCCTGGCGTAGCAGCCCATGGCTTAGGCCGCTTGTCGGTCTACAACTTTGGCCTGTTTGGCCCCAACGGCGCGATGCCGCAGCACATTACCGAATATGTTCAAGAGCGCTTGATACACGGCAAAGACGAAACCATTGCCCGATTTTGCGATATTTTTCAGCACCGCATGATCTTGTTGTTCTATCGCGCCTGGGCCGATTGCCAAGCCGTGACCAGCCTGGATCAACCCGATCGCGATCACTTTAGCCGCTACGCTGCCAGCCTCGTGGGCCTGGGGCAGGCCAGCCTGAAAAACCGCGACTCGGTCCCTGACCATTTGAAGCTGCACCACGCTGGCCACCTGGCCCGTCCTACCCGCAACCCTGAAGGGCTGGTGAGGCCCCTGGCCGCGCTGCTTCGGGTGCCAGTCGCACTCAAAGAGTATTGCCTGCAGTGGCTCACGCTCGCACCGGCAGACCGCACCCGCTTAAGCTCGGTTGCCCTTGCCGGCGCCAAGTCCAGGCACCGCATCGAGGTAGGTGCTGCATCGTCGCGCTTGGGCCAGGGCGCAATTGCCGGTGTCAAAGTACCTGATGTGCAACACAAATTTCGCCTGCAGCTGGGCACCATGCCACTAGAAGAATTTGAGCGCTACCTGCCGGGCGGCGTGCGTTTTTTTCAGGTGCGCGACTGGGTGCGCAACTACCTGGGCCTGGAATTGGCGTGGGACGCGCGACTGGTGCTGGCACGCGATCAAGTACCCGCCACCCGCCTGGGTCAGTACGGTCAGCTGGGATGGACGAGCTGGCTGGGTATGCCTGCCCAGCGCCGCACGCGCGACGCCGACGACGTACTGCTGGACATCGAACGCCTGAGCCGCGTTTAGCGCACCTACCCTTTAACTCGACAACCATCACCACAGAAAGCGTCTCATGTCTGAAATCAGCCGTTCCGCCCTGTTTGGCAAGCTCAACCCGCTGCTCTATAAAGCCATTGAGGGTGCCACCGTTTTTTGCAAACTGCGCGGTAACCCGTATGTGGAGCTGATTCACTGGCTGCACCAGATTCTCAGCACCAACGACAGCGACCTGCACCGGATCGTGCGGCACTTCGAGGTGGACGCCTCCAAACTCGCCGCCGACCTGACGCACGCATTGGACAAACTGCCGCGCGGTGCCAGTGCTATTTCTGACCTGTCTGAGCACATTGAGAACGCGGTGGAACGCGCCTGGGTTTACGGCACCCTGAAGTATGGCGACGACCAGGTACGCAGCGCCTACATCATGGTCGGCCTGGTCAAGACCACCGGCCTGCGCAACATCTTGTATGGCATATCGCGTGAGTTTGAAAAGCTGGGTGTGGATGCGCTGGCCGACAAGCTGGCTGATATCGTCAAAGGCTCGCCTGAGGCGGACTTGACAGCCAGCGACGGCAGCGGCCTGAGCGGCGAGCCGGGCGAAGCCAGCGGTGCCATGGCCCCGGCGCAAATGGGCAAGCAGGAAGCGCTAAAAAAATACGCCGTTGATCTGACGGAAAAAGCCCGCAACGGCGAGATTGATCCGGTCACGGGCCGTGACGAAGAAATTCGCCAGATCGTGGACATCCTGATGCGCCGCCGCCAGAACAACCCCATTCTGACCGGCGAGGCCGGTGTGGGCAAAACGGCGGTGGTGGAAGGTTTTGCCTTGCGCCTGGCAAAGGGCGACGTGCCGCCCCAGCTCAAAGACGTGTCGCTGCTCACGCTGGATGTGGGTTTGCTGCAAGCCGGTGCCAGCATGAAAGGCGAGTTTGAGCAGCGCTTGCGCCAAGTGATTGACGAGGTGCAGGCCAGCCCCAAACCCATCATTTTGTTTGTCGATGAAGTGCACACCCTCGTGGGTGCCGGCGGCGCGGCAGGCACAGGCGATGCGGCCAACCTGCTCAAACCCGCTTTGGCGCGTGGCACCTTGCGCACTATTGGTGCCACCACCTGGGCCGAGTACAAAAAATACATTGAAAAAGACCCCGCGCTGACCCGCCGCTTCCAGGTTGTGCAAGTGCCGGAGCCAGACGAGGCCAAGGCCGTGGCCATGCTGCGCGGCGTGGCCACTGTGCTGGAAAAACACCACAAGGTGTTGTTGCTCGATGAAGCAATAACTGCAGCAGTCAACCTGTCGCACCGCTACATTCCCGCGCGCCAGTTGCCCGACAAGGCCGTGAGCCTGCTGGACACCAGTTGTGCCCGCGTGGCCGTGAGCCAGCATGCCACCCCACCCGAAGTGGAGGACGTGCAGCGTCGCATTGAAATGCTGGATGTGGAGATTGGCATCATCGAACGCGAGGTGGCGGTGGGCATCAGCATTGGTGCGCGGTTGACCGAAGCGAATGCGAAGAAAACCATCGAAACCGACAAATTGGCTGTGCTGGACGCGCGCTGGAAAGAAGAAAAAGAGCTGGTGGCACAGGTTCTGGACTTGCGCGGCAAGCTGCGCGGCAGCGGCGACGGCCAGGTGGACACCGCCATGGTGCCACTAGACGATGCGGCCCGCGCCGCCATGCTCGCGCAGTTGCACGAACTGCAAGGCAAGTTGGCCACGATGCAAGGCGACACGCCACTGATTTTGCCGGCGGTGGACGCGCAAGCGGTCGCGTCGGTGGTGGCCGACTGGACTGGTATTCCGGTAGGCCGGATGGTCAAAAACGAAGTGGAGGCGATCTTGAAAATCGCCGAAACCCTGAACCAGCGCGTGATTGGCCAGCGCCATGGGCTGGACATGATTGCCAAGCGCATTCAAACCAGCCGCGCCCGGCTGGACAATCCGAACAAGCCAATTGGCGTGTTCATGCTGGTAGGCCCCTCCGGTGTGGGCAAAACAGAAACCGCCATGTCGCTGGCCGAAACCCTCTATGGCGGTGAGCAAAACATGATCATCATCAACATGAGTGAGTTTCAGGAGGCGCACACAGTCTCCACCCTCAAAGGTGCGCCACCCGGCTACGTGGGTTATGGCGAAGGTGGGGTTTTGACCGAAGCCGTGCGCCGCAAGCCGTACAGCGTAGTCTTGCTGGACGAAGTGGAAAAAGCGCACTCGGACGTGCACGAAATATTCTTCCAGGTATTCGACAAAGGCATCATGGAAGATGGCGAAGGCCGCCTGATTGACTTTAAAAACACAGTGATTATTTTGACCAGTAACGCAGGCAGCGAGTTGGTGATGAGCATGACGCGTGACCCGGAATTGATGCCCGAGCCCGAAGATGTGGCCAAAGCCCTGCGCGAACCACTGTTGAAAGTGTTTCCCGCCGCGCTGCTGGGTCGTTTGCAAGTCATACCTTATTTCCCCTTGAGCGACGAGATGTTGGGAAATATTATTCGCCTGCAACTCGATCGCATCAAGAAGCGTATTGCCGAAAATCACAAAGCCGTGTTCACCTACTCCGAAGAAGTCGTCAAACTCATTGCGTCACGCTGTACTGAAATTGAAAGCGGTGGCCGCATGATTGACGCGATTTTGACCAACACGATTCTTCCCCGCATATCGGAGGAATACCTGAAGCGCACCATTGCCGGGCAGGCATTGAGCAAGGTTGGCATTGACGCCGTGGCGGGTGACTTTACATACGAAATTGAATAGTGGCAACTTCATTTGCTATTAATTATATAGCTGGTTGAGCAGTATTCATAAGGGCTATCGCCTGATTTGACACGTAAACGACTATTGCCAAAGGCACACCATGGAACGTCTTGTTGATTCAGTTACGCCTCTGGGAGAGGCTTTGTGGTTTCGCGAAATGCGTGGCTCGGAAGCCTTGTCGGATTTGTTTGAATTCGACATCACTTTTCACAGCAAGCAGTCTGGCCTGAGCGCCAAAGCCATGCTGGGTAAAGATATCACCCTCAAGGTGGAAACTTTTGGCGGTGGGGTACGGCATTTCAATGGTATTTGTACCCGTTTTGGCGCGGGCGGGCGAGAGGGCGACCATTTGCTCTACACCGCGAAGATTCGCCCCTGGCTCTGGCTGGCCAGCCGGCGCAGCGACTGTAAGATATTTCAGTTCAAAAAGGTGCCCGATATTATTTCGGAGGTCTTGGGCAAATATGGCTTTCCCCTGTCAAATAAAACCAAGAAAACCTACCGCGAATGGGATTATTGCGTTCAATATCAGGAAACCGACTTGAATTTCGTCATGCGCCTGATGGAGCACGAGGGCATGTATTTTTATTTTGAGCACAGCGAGGGCAGCCACACCCTGGTGCTGGCCGACGACATCAGTTGCCATTCGCCAGTGGCCGGTAAGCCGAGTATCAAATATCTGGGTGTCGATGCGGCCTCAGTGGCCGATGAAGAGCATTTTTTCAGCTGGGAAGTGCTGGAAGACGTGAGCTCGGGTGAATACATCACCGACGATTACGACTTTGCCAACCCCCGCGCTGATTTGAAAACCAAGCGCAAAAACCCACTGGGTCATACGCACGACAGCTGGGAGCGCTATATGTGGCCCGGCGGCTATGTGAAAGTGGGCGACGGTGAAACCTACACTGGCGTGCGCCTGGAGTCGCTCGAAGCCGAACATGAGCGCACACGCGGCCAGACATCGGTGCGTACCATGGCGGTTGGGTATTTGTTCAAACTGGAGCGCTGCCCGCGCGCTGACCAGAACCGCGAATACTTGGCGCAGGCGGTGAATTACTTCTTTCGCGACAACGCCCGCAGGACCGCCAGCAGCGGCGACGGTGATTCAACCTGGGAGATCACGGTCACGGCGCACCCCACGGCGCTCCCCTATCGCCCACAACCCATCACGCCCAAGCCACTGACACATGGCCCACAAACCGCGGTGGTGGTGGGCCCGGCGGGCGAAGAAATTTACACCGACAAATATGGTCGCGTGAAAGTGCAGTTTTTCTGGGACCGCTACGGAAAGAAGAACGAGAACAGCAGTTGCTGGATCCGCGTGAGCAACCCCTGGGCGGGAGAAAAGTGGGGCTTCATACACATTCCGCGTATCGGGCAAGAAGTGATCGTCGACTTTCTGGGCGGCGATCCTGACTGCCCCATGATCACCGGCCGCGTGTACAACGCCGACCAGATGCCGCCCTACGCGCTGCCAGACAACAAAACCGCCAGCGGCATCAAATCACGCTCCACCAAAGGCGGCGGACCAACGGATTTCAATGAAATCCGCATGGAGGACCTCAAGGGCAAAGAACAGCTGTACGTACATGCCCAGCGCAACCTGGACACGGTGGTCGAGGCGAACGAGTCGCGCGTGGTCGGTCATGACCGGCAAACCCGTATTGGGCACGACGATAGCCGCTTTGTCGTCAATGACGACAAGCACGTGATCAAGGGCAATCAGGCGGTGCAGGTAGAGGGCAACCAATCCGTCGCTGTAAAAGCCAATCAGGACAACAGCGTCAACGGGAACCAGAGCAATATGGTCAAGGGCAGCTGCACCCAAAGCGTGGGCGGCAAACTCAGTGAATCCACCGAGGGTGACCACCGCGAAAGCATCGGTGGCAATCACACATCGACCACCTCGGGTGACGAGAAGAACAACATTGGCGGCAAGCAAAGCAATTTCGTGCAAGGCGGGCGCCGCTCCACCATCGTCGGCAAAGAAGTGGTGGCGGCCACGGCCAAGATCAGCCACTTCGCGGCCATGGGTTACAGCGTGAGCACACCGTTGAAGTACTCCTTGCAATGCACCACGCGCGAAACCATGGTTTTGGCCACCGACAAGACCCAGGTGATTGGCAAGCAGACGCTGGAAGTCGGTGCCATGCGCGACACCACGGTGGTCGGCGTGGACAAACTGAGTGTTGTTGCAGCTCAGACCACCACGGTAGGCGGCGTGCAGTCCACCACCGTCACGGGTGCCAGCTCGTTGACGGCGGCGGTTGTGAGCATCACCGGGTTGGGTGCTGTCACGGTGACAGGCGGTGGGGCGGTTTCTGTCATGGGCGCGACGGTCACGGTGACGGCAGCCACCATTAATTTGGTAGGCATTGTCAACGTCGTGGGCATGCTCAACGTGGCGGGTGTGGTCACCACCACAAGCCTCATCTCGCCGTTGTACTCGCCGGGCTTGGGCAACCTCTTCTAACCGTGCTTATGGCCGATAACGCATCACAACCACCCCCAGCGCCCAGCGCCATTGAACTATGGCCTGCCGACGTGTTGGCGCGGCACTTGGCATCTGACGACCCGATGGCCCGCACCGTGGCCCTTGGCATGGCGGTGCAACCCGGCGCGCCGATTGATGTCTGCATCGATGCCTTGACCCGCTGCGCGACGCTCAGCCACGGCGACGCGCTGGCCTCGCAACTGGCCGCCACGGCACTGGGCGGCATCACGCCTGCGCGTGCTAGTGCGTCGGTGCATGAGGGCTTGGCCCAACTGGCTGGCGCACAACACACCAACCCGGTGCGCATCGCCGCTGCGCACGCCATGTTTCGCCTGAAATGCCTGCCCCCGGCCGCACACGATGCGATCTGCTCCCTGTTGCTGGATGCAGATGGCAACGCACGCAAAGTGGCCCTGTTGGCCATCACACCCTTTGCCCGCGATGCAGCGGCGAGCATCGCCAAACAGATCGCGGGCACAAGCCCCGACCGCTGGACATCTGAGGCCCTGCATGCCCTGGCCCGCAGCGCTGGTGAAGACGAGCGTTTGCGCGGCCAACTGGAAGCGTATGTGATGCGCAACCTGCCGTCTGCGCCGCTGTTGCCCACCGGTATTGCCGCCTATGGCGCGCTGGCCCATCTCAACCCGCAAGGCCCGGCGATTGCCGCTCTGTTGCAAGTGGCGGGTGATGCCGATCACCCGGCGCCCTCAATGGCCGCGCTAGAAGCCCTGGCTGAGTTAGGGCAAGCCGCGCAGCACACCGCAAAAGCAGTGGCGCACCTGCTGCTGACCACCGAAGACCCGGCGCGGGAAGAAGCGCTGTGTCGCACCCTGCTGCGCCTGAAACCCACAGCCAAAGACCTGCCGATTGCCCGCGTGCTGCAGCGGGTGGAAACGGCACCTGACCGCGCCTGTGCGGCGCACTGCATGCTGCTGGGCCTGCACGCCAAAGACTTGGCGCCAGCCGCCCCTGTGGTCAGCAAGCGCTTTGCGCTGGCCAGTGCGCCATTGCAGAAAATTTTGTCGCAGACGCACAAGGCGTTAACCGGTATTGAATTGACTGAATTGGAAGCAAAAAGTGCTTCCAGCCCTTGATTAGACTGCTCAAGCAGCTATTATTTTCATAGCGTTTAGACCCGATTCAGTGCACCAAAGGATTTCAACATGGCCGTAACCGACGCACTTGCCAAGACCATTGAAGACACCAAATCTTTCGTGGACACCGCCACCGAGAAGATGGACAAAGCCTCCAAGCTGCTGGATGAAGATGTCGCCCTGGTCAACCAGGCGTTCAAGGACTATGAAGAAATCAAGGAGCTGGTCGAGACAGCCAAGAACGACCTGACCGCTGCAGTGGAGACCTTGAGTGACGGGGTTGACCAGGCCGCCGATGGCAATGTGCTGGCATTGGCAGGCACCGTGGTCAAGGGCATTGCGCAGATCACGGAGGCCATGACGCGCTACGCCAAGGTGTTTGCCGATCTGAAGAAGAAATTCGAAAACTACAAGAAAGCCGTTGAACACAATGTGCAAGTCATTCAAACGTTTTAAAGTGCAAGCGATATTGACTATTTGTGGGGCAAGCAATGGGTGATCGCAGTCGCGTGGTCTGGTCGGAGGGCATGTTCCTGCGGCCCCAGCATTTCCAGCAAGCCCAGCGCTTTCAGGAGTTCGCGCAGCACCAGTTGTTGCTCAGCGCCCAGGGCCACTTCTGGGGCTTTCACTCGCTGGTGTTGGACGCGGCCAGTCTGGCTATTGGCAAAGTGGCGATTGCCAGCGCCACGGGGGTGATGCCCGATGGCACGGTGTTTTCCTTTCCGCAGGTCAACGAACCGCCCAGCGTGGTCACGATTTCCGAGACCGTCAAAGCCAAACGCATCATGTTGTGCCTGCCGATGTTTCGTACCGGCAGCGAAGAGGTGGCGTTTGACGACGATGGCCGGTCCCTTGCCCGCTACAAGGTGCTGGACGAAGACGCCCCGGACCAGAACTCGGTGGGCGGCGACCCGGCCCCCATTCAAACCGCCCATTTGCGCCTGCGCCTGCTGGCCGAAGACGAAGTGCCCGAGGGCTGGATGACGGTGGGCGTGTGCCTGGTGAGCGAGCGGCGCAACGACCTGTCGGTCTCGCTGGACGACAAGCACATTCCCCCCATCGTGGTGGCGCATGAAAGCAACGTTCTATCGGGTTTTCTGCGCGAGTTGGCCGGTTTGCTCCACCACCGGGGTGAAGCGCTGGCGGCGCGTCTGTCGGCCCCTGGCCGTGGTGGCGTGTCGGAAGTGGCCGACTTTTTGATGCTGCAACTGGTCAACCGCTACGAGCCACTGATCGTGCATCTGTCCAAGCTGCGCACCTTGCACCCCGAGCGTCTGTATGCCGATTTGCTGGCCCTGGCTGGCGACATCACCACCTTCACCCGCGACACGCGCCGCCCCGGCGACTACCCCGCTTACAACCACGACGATCTGGCCTCGTGCTTCACGCCGCTGATGGCCGATTTGCGCCGCTCGCTGTCCATGGTGCTGGAGCAAAACGCCTTCCAGATCGAGCTGCTGGAGCGTGCTTACGGCGTGCGCGTAGCCGTGATTGCCAACCCCGACCTCATCAAAACCGCCACCTTTGTGCTGGCAGTGGCGGCCGATTTGCCGGGTGAGACCGTGCGCAAGCAGTTTCCCTCGCAAGTCAAGATCGGCCCGGTCGAAAAAATCCGCGATCTGGTCAACCTGCACCTGCCGGGCGTCGGCCTGCGGCCCTTGCCCGTGGCCCCCAGACAGATCCCGTACCACGCGGGCAACAACTACTTTGAGCTGGACACCAGCAGCGAGTTTTGGCGCGGCCTGGAACGTTCGGGCGGCTTGGCCATGCACATTGCCGGGGACTTTCCAGGCTTGAAGCTTGAGTTCTGGGCAATCCGAACATAAAGAGGGACCTAGGCAGAATCATGAACACACCCGTCAATCCCCCACCGCCACCCTCGGCGGCCAACCTCGACCCGTTTGCACTGTTTGCCGCCCAGGCCTCGCCGCCAGCGCCTGCAGCTCAGGCAGCCAAGCCCCTGTCCTCGGTGCTGGCAGGGCCCATGCTGGCGGCTGACCTGCCAGAAATTCAAAGCGGCTCCAACCCGCTGGCCGTGGCGGCTAACCCGCTGCTCAACATCATTCCGCAAATCCGCGTGATGCCGCACCACCCGGACCCGGCCCAGCTACGCAACTACCTGGTCGAGCAAATCCAGCTGTTCGAGCGTCGTGCCCGTGAAGCGCTGGTGCAGCCAGAAACCGTGATCGGCGCGCGATACGCCCTGTGCACCGCGCTCGATGAAACCGCTGCCAAAACACCCTGGGGCGGTGGCGGTGCCTGGTCGCGCCACAGCTTGCTGGTGACCTTTCACAACGAAACCTGGGGCGGCGAAAAGTTTTTCCAGGTTCTGGCCCGGCTGGTGCAAGACCCCAAGAAACACATCGACCTGATCGAGATGATGGCCGTGTGCATTGCCCTGGGCTTTGAAGGCCGCTTCGGCGTAGTCGACAACGGCCGTACCCAGCTGGACACCCTGCGCAGGCGCCTGGTGGAAATCATCCACGGCGCGCGTGGCGAGTTCGCCAAACCCTTGTCGCTGCATTGGCAGGGTGCCACCACCGACGGCAAGGCCAAGTGGGGCTTTTTGCCCATGTGGATTGCCGCGGGTGCCACGCTTTTGCTGCTGGCCGCCATTTACTTTCTCTATTCATTCCTGCTGGCCGGCAAGTCCAGCGAGGTGTTCAGCACCATTGCAGGCATTCGCCTGGCCAAGGCGCAGGCTGCGGT
>JANOQJ010000090.1:0-3450 GCA_031414805.1 Comamonadaceae bacterium | reverse complement strand
CCACCACCAGCCAAAGCACCAACAACGCCAGCGGCTGGAGCCTGGGAGCCAACATCAGCGCCACGGGCATCAGCGCCACCGCCAGCGCCAACCGCGCCAGCGGCAACGCCACCACCACCACCCTGGACAACATCAACACCCGCGTACAGGCCGGCGAGACCGTGCGCATCACCACCACTGGCGACACCGTGCTGCGCGGCGGCGTGATCCAGGCCAACACCGTCCAAGCCAACATCGGCGGCCAACTGGTCATCCAGTCCCTGCAAGACACCCAAACCCAAACCGCCAACCAGAATGCCAGCGGCTTCAGCTTGAGCGTGCCGATTACCGGCGGTAACTTCAGCGCCAGCGTCAACGCCAGCCAAGGCAAGGCAGACGGCACCTACAACAGCGTCAACCAGCCCAGCGGCATCTTTGCCGGCGCGGGCGGCTTCAACCTGAACGTCACCGGCACCACCACCCTGGCCGGTGGCCTGATCTCAAGCACCGCCACCCCTGACAAAAACCAGCTCACCACCGCGGCCCTGGTCACCTCAAACATCACCAACAACGCCACCTACAGCGCCAGCACAGTGGGTGGCAGCCTGGGTATCGGCTCCAGCGGCATCCCCCTACCCAAACCCGACATTCCGCAAGACAAAAACGGCAACCAGACCAGCACCAGCCAAAGCGCCATCTCCCCTGGCAGCATCACCCTGACAGGCGGCAACCCAGAAACCAACGCTGCCCAACTTGCAGCCTTGAACCGCGACACCACGCCAAGCACCCCGCTCACCAAACTACCCGACCTCAGCCAGACCCTGTCCACCCAGGCCCAAAACGCAGCCGCCTTGAACGCTGCAGGCCCCGCCATCTTCAGAACCATCGGCGACATCGCCCAAGCCAAGCAGGAAGAAGCCGAAGCCCGAAGAAGAGAAGCCGAAGCAAGAGTCAAAGCCAACCCCAACGACGCTCAGGCCCAGGCCGACCTGAACCAGGCCAACCAGGACGTGGCGTACTGGCGAGAAGGCGGCACAGGCAAAGGCATCCTGCACGGCCTGGGTGGGCTGGTGCTCGGGGGTGTGCAAGGTGCAGCCGGCGCAGTGGCTAACGAAAGCCTGCTGCCCACGCTGGTGGCCAACGCCAAAGAACTGTTCCCCGACCCTGTGCCGACCGGCAACGCCCAAGCCGATGAAGCCGCCTGGGCCAAGGTCAACGCCCAGCGTGCGGACTACCTGAAGCTGGGCTCTACCTTGATTGGTGCGGCTACCGGTGGGGCGGCGGGGGGGAATGTGGCGCAGACGGCCACCAGCAACAACTTCCTGACGCACGGCAATGTGACGGCGATGAAGGCCGATTTAGCGCGGTGCAAAGCCAAACCCGGTGGTTGCGATGGCAGCGAAGAGAAAGCCATCATCAACAGCTATGTCACGGTCTCCAGCAACAACATGGCAGCCGTCGAGCTATGCATCAAGCAAGGCAACGTTGCTTGCGTAAATGAGTTGCAAGGCCAGGCCGCCACCGCTGGCGAGGTCAGCGCCGCCATACCGTTTGGCTTTGTTTCCGAAGCCAACGCCCTGATAGGCCGACAGAACAACGTTATCAACTACGGTTCGATCAAAGGCCCGGCATCGCTGTTTGGCACTGACGCCCAGCAAGCAGCCGAGGTGGCCAGCTTCAGAGCCAGCAACTGCCAGGGCATCAGCGCCGGTGCCTGCGACAAGCTGGTCAGCGATGCCATTGATGACCGCTACACGCGCTTTGGTGTGCTCACGCTGGCGGGTATGGGCACTCCAATCGCAGCCCGAGCGGTCGGTGGCCTGCGTGTGGTGCCCAAGGGGCCTGCGGCGGTTAAGCCGGGTAAGGTAGTGGTGGAGGAGGCGGCCGCTACAACGCCACGCTTGCCTGGCCCGTCTGGTGAGGCAACAAGTTCAGTGACCCCGACCATTCGAGTCGTAGGCCAAGAGTTGCTGGATGCCTCGGGGACTGTAATTTCGCGTAACGTGAATGGCACTTGGGTACCAGTGCAGTCAGTAGCTGAACCTGTTTCGACGACGGGTGGTAGCCCGTCTCCTCGCCCGGGTTTCTCTGGCTCCGGTCCGACTCCTGGGGTTATTGCGATAACCGATAACTCCCCAGTCGGAGCGTTGAGCAACTATTCACCAAGTGGTCGTACTGGAGTTGAGTTCGTGTTTGATCCCGTCACAAACACGTTTGCGGTTGGTACGCCTAAGCCTGGTCTGTTTCAAGGCTCCCCTCACCAGCAACTGGCGCAGTCGATAGGTGCCAACGAGTCGACTGTTGTGGGGGGTACTTTTAGTAGAGGTCCTGACGGATCAATAGTCACAACCGAAAATAGCGGCCACTATGGTCAGAACTGGACCCCTGAAATTTGGGCGAAGTTTCAAGACTGGCTCTCTAAACGTTTGGGCGTTCCAGTTAACCATCAACCATGGGACAAGAAATAAAAATGGATTTTTATGCGTTCAATGCTGGGGGTTGGCCTTGTTGGTTTGCGGCAGTTGGTCAAGTCAAAGTTGGGTGTGAATCATCCAGGTGGGTAATTGAGTTACGAGGGCGGCGCCAAACACTTAACAAACCCGAAGTTATGGTGCCGCTACTCCCATGGCTTGAATTTGGGCGGCAGAATTGGCATGAACACTTAAAAACCTTCACTACTGAAAGCGCGACATCGGGCGTCTTTCTGCCCGAGTTTCCCGAAAAATTACTATTGCAGTGTGCATTCGAATTGTCAGTTTCCGACTACTGGCCAGTGAAAGGTTTGGGGTGGCTGGAGTCAAGACTTGACCTTGTTGTCCCACTTGCCGACGCGTTACTCGTATTGGAAAAGCGTTCTTGGGCTGGTCAGTCGCTAAAACGGGCAATAAAGAATATTCGTCGCGCAGCCGTCCTACTGCCCCAACTAAGCAAAAGCATCTGATTTCAACTTCCATGAACAAGGAACAAGGAGACATGTCCATGGCGGCGGTCTGCGCTTGCGACGAACCGAGCGCCGCGGTGGGCAAATCGGTGCTAATTTCAGGCAACACGGCTTGTAATGTGATGACTCCATCGCAATGATTCAAAAAGCCATCACCTGGCTGGTGCTGCTGGCCCACCTGCTGACAGCCATCCCCGCCACAGCCGCTGCATCGCTGAAACCTGTCCTGTCCGCATACCTCTCGCCTCTGTCCACATCCCACCAGCAGCTATTTTTTCAGTCAGCCTGGCGATTTCAGCACTTCAAATACTCCAGCGTGTGTGATCCAATGACAATTCCCGATTCTTGGTCGCCTCCTTTTTAAGCAATTTCCACCTTCCACCCAAGTTTCTCCCCGCCCGGTGCGGACACCCGGTAAATCACCTGCCAAATATGCATTTGGCCCGCAGTGCTAAGACAGCCATTTAAACCACACCATAACCACATCGGACGAGCACACGTCAGAACTAAATTACAAAAAATGAGTCTCT
>JANOQJ010000089.1:0-31938 GCA_031414805.1 Comamonadaceae bacterium | reverse complement strand
GCCCATGTGGATTGCCGCGGGTGCCACGCTTTTGCTGCTGGCCGCCATTTACTTTCTCTATTCATTCCTGCTGGCCGGCAAGTCCAGCGAGGTGTTCAGCACCATTGCAGGCATTCGCCTGGCCAAGGCGCAGGCTGCGGTGGTGCAACCCGCGCCGGTCAAACGCTTTGCGCAGTTTCTGGAGCCTGAGGTGCGTGAAGGCCTGGTGACCGTGCGCGATGAGGCCGACCGCAGCGTGGTCATCCTTCGCGGCGACGGTTTGTTTGACTCCGGCTCCACCGAAGTGAAGTCGCGCTACCTGCCGGTGCTTGCGCGTGTAGCCGATGCGCTGAACACCGTCAGCGGTGCCGTCCTGGTCACGGGCTACACCGACAACGTGCCCATTCGCTCAGGGCGCTTCCCGTCCAACTACGAGCTGTCGCAGGCCCGCGCCGACACGGTGCGCAGCATCGTGGAGGAACGCCTCACTGCCAAAAACCGCACCCGTGCCCAGGGCCGCGCAGACACCGACCCGGTGGCGCCCAACGACTCGGCTGAAAACCGCTCGCGCAACCGGCGGGTCGAGGTCACCTTGCTGCTGTCGCCGCAAGAGCGCGACCGCGAAATCACGGCCGCTCCGGTCAAACAATAGGAGCCGCCCGTCATGTTTTCATCTATCCGCAGATTTTTCGGTTACTTCATTAACCGCACCACCCTGACGATTTTTTTCCTGCTGCTGCTGTCGCTGCTCATCTGGTACGTGGGCCCGCTGGTGGCGATCTCGGTGTCCAACGCCAAGATGGCACCGCTGGGGCCAGAGTGGATTCGCTGGACAGTGATTGCTGTTATCTGGCTGCTGTACCTCATCAAGGTGCTGGTTCGCTGGTGGCGCCAGCGCAACATGAACGACGCCCTGCTCAGCCAACTGGCCAAGATGCAGAGCAAGCCCGGCGAAGGCCAGACGGCAGGCAGCGAAGAGGTGGCCGAGCTGGGCCGTCGCTTCAAGGAAGCCGCCGATGTGCTGAAGAAAACCCGTTTCTCAGCCAATGAAAAAGGCGGCATGCTGTCCAGCCTGTCGAACCAATATGTATATCAGCTGCCCTGGTATGCCTTCATTGGCGCGCCGGGTTCTGGCAAAACCACCGCACTGGTCAACGCAGGCCTGACCTTTCCGCTGGCCGAGCAGTTTGGTAAGGCCGCTATTCGCGGTGTGGGCGGCACACGCAACTGCGACTGGTGGTTTACCAACGAAGCCGTGCTGATTGACACCGCAGGCCGCTACACCACGCAAGAGAGCAACCAATCGGTTGACAAGGCGGAGTGGGCTGGCTTCATGGGTTTGCTGCGAAAGTTTCGCCCACGCCAGCCGCTGAACGGTGTGATGCTCACGCTCTCGGTATCTGACCTGCTGCAAATGTCGGCCCAAGAGCGCGAAGTACACGCTGCCACGCTGAAAGCTCGCCTCGCCGAGCTGCGCGACGGCCTGGGCGTGCAGTTCCCGGTTTATGTGCTGGTCACCAAGGCCGATTTGCTTTCGGGCTTCCAGGAATACTTCTTGAACTGCTCGCGCGAAGAGCGCGCCCAGGTCTGGGGCTTTACCTTGCCCTACAACCCGAAAGACACCACCACCATTGCGGTGCGCGAGCATTTCAACCAGGAATTTGACCTGCTGTATCAGCGCCTGAACGCGGGCATGCACGAGCGCCTGCTGGCCGAGCCCGATCTGTCGCGCCGTGCGCTGGCTTATGCGCTGCCGCAACAACTGTCGGGCCTGCGCGACGTGATCGGGCGCTTGTTGGCTTCGGTGTTTGCCGAGTCCAAGTTCAACGAGCAGCCCTTGCTGCGCGGTGTTTATTTCACATCAGCGACGCAAGAAGGCACGCCTTTTGACCGTGTGCTGGGTGCCATGCAGCGCACCTTCAAAGTGCCCAGCCAGGTGGCGGGTGTGCAGGGCATGGCGGGCACGGGCAAGAGCTTTTTTCTGCAAGACCTGTTGCAAAAAGTGGTGTTCCCCGAGCACTTTATTGCCGGGCGAAACCTGGCTGCCGAGCGCCGCTTGCGGGCGATACTGATTGGCGGTCTGGCCGCCTGTGCGCTGTTGTTTGTGGGGGCCAACATCGCATGGTCCCCTTTCGTGAGCTATGGGAACAACACCGCCTACATCACCGAAGTGGGCACCAAAGCCCTGGCCTTGCGCACCACCGTAGAAGCCATTCCTGCGGCGGTCACCGAAGATGCGCCCGCCCTGCTGCCCGTGCTCAACGAGGCGCGCAGTGTGGCGGTGAGCCAGAAGTTTGATTTCAACAATGTGCCTTGGGGCTACCGCTACGGCCTGTACCAGGGCGACAAGCTGGACACCGCGGGCCAGATTGCCTACAGCCGCTTGCTTGAAGAAGCCTTTTTGCCGCGCATCGCCACGCGACTGGAATCCTTGCTGCGCGCCTCGCCTCCTGGCAATTCCGACTACCTCTACCAGGCGCTGAAGGCTTACCTGATGCTGGGGGGCGCAGGTCCTTTCAGCGCCGATGCCCTCAAGCTGTGGATCCAGGCCGACTGGACGCGCAGCCTGCCCACCGCCACGGTGGAGCAGCGCAAACAGCTGGACGAGCACCTGGACGCCTTGATGCAGGGCAAAGTGGTCATCTCGCCTTTTCCCTTGAACCAGGACCTGGTGAAAAACGCACGCGAAGTGCTCAACCAGCAACCCCCTGCCAACCGCACCTACAGCCGCATCAAGTCGCGCTTGCTGGCCACCACCGACACACCCGAATTCACCATCGCCCGCGTGGCGGGCCTGGAGGCACCCAACGTGCTGGTGCGCGCCAGCAAGCAGCCACTGAATGCAGGCATTCCCGGCTTGTTTACAGCGGCGGGCTATCCCAAGTTCCAGAAAGAACTGGCGGTTGCCATGGCTGACATGGGCCTGGAAGACGCCTGGGTGCTGGGCCGCGTGGCCCCCACCACCAAACCGGTCATACCCAATCCGATTGAGCTGGCGCAGCAAACCCAGCAAGTCACCCGCCTGTACCTGACCGAATACGCCAAGCAGTGGCAAGAGTATTTGAACGACGTGCGCCTGATTGGCCGCAACAGCTTGTCTGACACGATAGCCGTCACGCGCATCCTGGCCAGCGTGGAATCGCCCTTGTTGCTGCTGGCCCGCGCAGCCGCCAAAGAAACCACCTTGATCCGCACCGACTCCGGCGGCTCGACCCGGGTCGATCAGGCGCTGAGCTCCATCGACAGGCTTAAGCAGGAAGTCACCGCTGCAGCCGGTCTGGCGGGCGGGTTGAACGCCACCACCGGCCTGGACGACAAGATTGAAATGATCGTGCAAGGCCCGTTTTCCTTGCTGCATGCCGTGACCAAAGGCGCGCCCGGCACAGCGCCACTGGACGGCTTGGCCAAGGTGCTGGACGATTACCTGGCCAGCCTGGTGGCTGCTGAAAGCGCGCTGCGCGGCGGCACCATTCCGCGGACACAAGACGCAGAAAACCGTCTCAAATCCGAGGCAGCACGCATGCCCCAGCCGGTGCGCAATGTGCTGGAAGCCCTGCTGAGCCAGGCCACGGTGCAAATTTCGGGCGGCACCCGTGCCAGTGCAGCTGCGGGCGTGAAGGGTGGCGTGGGCCAGACCTGTGGCGCGGTGATCGCGGGGCGCTACCCCGTCTCGCGCGCCTCGGCGCAAGACATTCAAACCAACGACTTTGCCCAGATCTTTGCGCCCGGCGGCCTGATGGACGAGACCTTCCAAAAGAATTTGGCCCCGTTTGTCGATACCTCCAAACCCACCTGGGCACCGCGACCGGGTCCCGAAGGCGCGGCGGCGGGCTCGGCGGGCGATCTGGCGCAATTCCAGCGCGCCTCCGTGATTCGCGATGCGTTTTTCACGCCCGGCAGCCGCACCATGAAGTTTGATTTGATCGTGCGTGTGGTGTCGCTGGGCGGTGCAGACAAGGTGGACATCGACATCGACGGCCAGGGCATCAACGCCACCCCCGCCAACGACGGCTCCAAGCGCATCAGCTGGCCTGGCACGCGCGGTACCAACCAGGTTCGCCTGACGGTGGGCAAAGCCCCACCCATCGACACCACCGGTGCCTGGGCGCTGCACCGCTTGATTGACAAAGGCCAGGTACAAGGCGGCACGTCACCTGAACGGGTGCTGGTCAACTACAACCTGGACGGCAAAACGGTGGGCATCGAGTTCATCGCGCAGTCGGTGCGCAACCCATTGCGTCTGCCACAGCTCGAAGGTTTCGCCTGCCCAGGAAGGGGATAAGCCATGGCCTTTTGGGAGCCCGACACCGACACTGCCCGTTCCGGCAACGTGAACGAAGTAGTAACAGCCAGCCTGGCCTGGTTTGGCAAACTGCCCAGCGCGGGAGACTTTGTCTCTCGCCACATGCCTTACGCCGTGCAGCAGTTTTGGGATCGTTGGTGCGCCGATGGCATGGACGCGTTGAAGGCGGGCAGCCAGGCGACCGGGCTCGACATCTGGGGCCACACGCCCCATTGGGCTTTTGTGTTGCCAGCACAGCCCGGTGTGTCCACCGGCCAGCTGGGCATCATGGCGCCTTCGTGTGACCGCGTCGGCCGGATTTTTCCCTTCATCGTCACCGTGCCGGTGGCACCCGATCAGCAGCACCTGTTGCTCAGCAGGGCTGCGCTACTGGGGCTGGCTTGGGCCCAGGTGGTGACACAGGCCCAGGAAGCCAGGCTGAGCATTGAGGCGGTGGACAGCGGCTTGCACGCGGCGCTGGCAAACACCCTGTCCATCGAACCCCTGCAGGACGACGACAGCGAAACCACCCTGCCGCGTGGCATGAACCCCTCGTCCCTGCCCTGGCCACAACTGGGCCTGGCCTTCGACCTGCAAGGCTCCGAAAGCCTGTGGTGGAGCGTGCCGCCCGCCAGCACCGGCTTTCAGTCGCGCACGCAGGTCGGGGCGTTGAAGGCCATGCATTTCTTGAATTTGTGCCAGCGCTGAAGAAACACTGACTCTTTAAGCCAAATCGCCTGATTAGATACATGCCTCAGACCGTCATTCCCGCGCAGGCGGGAATCCAGGCGCTCGAAGATGGATTCCCGCCTGCGCGGGAATGACGGCTTGCGGTATCTGAGGCATGTATCTAATCAGGCCTAATCGCCCTTCAGCCCTTGCAGATACTGCTCAAGCAGCTATCTATTCAATAGCAAATGAGATGCTGTCACGCACACCCAGCCAACTGGGCCATACTGCCAGCCCCCCATACAACCCCAACACAGACCTGTGGAACTCTTTCTCCCTTGCGCCGCTGGCGTTGAAGACTATCTGGCCGAAGAAGTCCATGCCCTGACGGGTCTGGTCGGCCAGGACTTGCTGGTGTTTCGCGGTGGCGTGCGCGTGCAAGCCAGTTGGTTTGAGGCCATGCGCCTGAACCTGCACAGCCGGCTGGCCCAGCGCGTGTTGGTGCAGCTGTCGCACACGCCCTACCGCAGTGAAAACGACCTGTACGAAGCCGCCAGCGCTGTGGCCTGGGAGATCTGGTTCACGCCCAAGCAAAGCTTCAAAATCGAGGTCACCGCCCAGCACAGCCCGCTGACCAGCCTGAACTTTGCCGCCCTGCGCATCAAAGACGCCGTGGCCGACCGCTTTCGCGCCAAGCGCGGCGAGCGCCCCGACGTGAACACCCAATGGCCCGACGTGCGCATCTACGCCCACCTCACCACCGACCACGCCACGATTTACATCGACACCTCCGGCGAGCCCCTGTTCAAGCGCGGCTGGCGCGAAGACAAAGGCGATGCGCCTCTGAAAGAAACCCTGGCCGCCGCCATGCTCGCCGCCAGCGGCTGGACAGCCACTACAGACCTGCCCCTGTACGACCCCTGCTGCGGCAGCGGCACCATCGCCATCGAAGCCGCCCAAATCGCCAGCAACATCGCCCCCGGTTCACTGCGCCGCTTCGGCTTTGAGAAGCTCTTGCCCTACCAGGCCCACGTGTGGGACGCTATCAAATCAGAAGCTGCTTCAGCAGTATCTACAAGGGCTGGTGGCCAATTTGGTCATATTTTCGGCAGCGACGTCTCTTTCCGCATGGTCGACTTCGCCACCCGCAACGCCCAGCGCGCCGGTGTGGCCGATTGCATTGAATTCAGAGGCGGCGACGCCCTGCAACGCATGCCGCCCTGCGAGCAACCTGGCGTGATGCTGGTCAACCCGCCGTATGGCGAGCGCATCGAGGTGGCCGGCGTTGCGGGTGTATCGAGTACGCCAGGTGGCCGTGAAACCGCGCAAACGCAAGACGGCAACGAGGCTGAAAGCAGCGAATTCTTCAGTCAACTGGCCACCCACTGGAAGAAAAACTACCCCAACTGGACCGCCTGGGTCCTCACCCCCGACCTGAAACTCCCCACCAAAATGCGCCTGAAAGAATCCCGCCGCGTGCCGATGTGGAACGGACCGATTGAGTGCCGGATGTTTCGGTTTGAGATGGTGAAGGGCACGGCGCGGGGGCGGTAAAGGACGGTGTCGCTTTTGCCAAAGTGACATGTGTCTACGCTATAGTTTTATCTTTTCCTGAGAGCTTAAGGGGAGGTTTAAATGAATAGTTTGTTCGATGTCAATCGATTTTTTTACCGACGCAAACAGCAACTTAAGTGTTTGATTGCGTTGATTTTTGTCGTTTGGCTTGTATCAATTTGCGCCCCGTTGCATGCACAGTCTCTAAGTACATGCCGTGTTTTAGACGGTGCGCCGTACAACCCCGCCGGTTCGTCATCCAGTTGTTCTGTTTTTCCGAATCAGAGCACGGGCTGGATATATAGCAACGGCAATTTTGTTGGCTCCGGAAATCAACCATCGGAGGCAGCGTTGATCAGCGCGACGCTGGCCGGAATACAGGCCAACAGTGGCGCAAACAATTGTGGAGCTCGCGTCGAGTCCATAGGTCCTGTGACAAATCAGTATTCCGCTTGGGACTATGGAAGGTTTTTAGTCGTCACAAGTCGTAGTGTGAATGTTAGTCACTGCCTACGATTCAGTGGGGTAGCTACTTGGATTAAAAACTCATTTGGATTTAATGCCGTCGGTCGAAGAACCGTCGGATGCATACCTCCTTTTGACACCTACCAATATTATGACAGTGCCGCTAAAACAAATTTCTGTGCTACGCCCCTAACGGTTGAAACTCCACCGGTAGTCAACTCATGCCAAGCTGGTAGTTCCACACCAAACCCGATCATTCCAGCCACTGGCGAAAAACTGAAGGTGCAGACGGACTATTCTGATGCGGGCTTGCACCCGCTGAACTTCACACGCCACTACCGTACCAGCAATACGCCCCTGCAAGGCACGCAGGGTTTGTGGCGGCACAGCCACTGGGCTAGGCTTGCAATCAATGCAACTGACAATACCGCCCAGGTAACATTTGCAGATGGACGGGGCAGCAAATTTAGCCGCAGCGCTGCAGGCCAGCCCTGGACATCACTTACCACCAACGAAACACTCACCATTCTTGCCGCTGGCGAGTTGAATTTCAGCGATCAAGACGGTCGGAATAGTTGGATTTTCGACGCGAGTGGAAAATTGGTTCGGGCAACTCAAAGCAACGGTTGGGTAATGCGCTACATCTATAACGCATACGGCCAGCTTGAAAAAGTTATTAATCAATTTGATCGCCAATTGCTTCTAAGCTACAACCCTAGTGGCCAGCTCGTGCAGATATTGCCACCAGACGGCAACTTGATTCGCTACGAATACGACTCTGCGTCCCGCCTGTCCGTGGTGCGCTACGCTGATGCCTCAGTTCGAACTTATGTATATGAACTTACTGCGTTGCCCAATGCCCTGACCGGTATTGTTGATGAAAACAATACCCGCCTCGAAACCTATACTTATGACGCGCTTGGGCGCGCAACCAGTAGCGAACAAATCGGGGGTATTGAACGGTATAGCGTTGTTTATCCGGCGACCGGCGCTGATGCGACGCAAGTGACGGATCCGCTAGGCACCACACGCAGCTACAACTACAGCACCAACCTGAATAGATTGGCCGTTACAGGAGCCGACAAACCTAGCGGCCAGGGCGGCGCCGCCAGCCGCGTGCAAAACAGCATGGGCCTGCTCGACTCCGAGACCGACTACCTGGGCGTGCAAACCCAATACACCTGGGACACCACGCGCCGCCTGCCCCTGTCCACCACCCAGGCGCAAGGCCGCCCCGAGGCCAAAACCACCGACACGCAGTGGCACCCCTCGCTTCAACTGCCCGTGCTCGTGACGGAGAAAGCCGCGGGCGCAGCCGTGCCCTTGCGCAGCACCGCCTACACCTACGACAGCCGGGGCAACCGCTTAAGCGAAGCCGTTGCCGACATCACCTCTGGCATCACGCGCACCCGCACCTGGGCCTACAACACCTTGAGCCTGGTGGTCTCCGAAACCGCGCCCAACGGTGCCACCACCACCTACAGCTACAACAGCGCAGGCAACCCGTCCACCGTACGCAACGCCCTGGGCCACACCACCACCTACGCCTACGACGGCGCAGGCCGCGTGACGCTCATGACCGCCCCCACCGGTATGGCCACCGCCTACACCTACGACCTGCGCGGTCGCCTGCTCACGCAAACCCAAAGCGCGGGCACCGGCACCGCCACCACAGCCCTGGTGACCACCTACGCCTACACCCCCGCTGGCCAACTGGCCGCCACCACCTTGCCCAGCGGCCACGCCATCAGCTACACCTACGACGCGGCCCAGCGCCTGACCGGCTGGCAAGACAACCGTGGCGCAAGCGGCGTCTACACGCTAGACGCCATGGGAAACCGCACCGTCGAGCAGGTCAAAAACAGCGCAGGCCAAGTCGTCTGGCAACTGGCCCGTAGCATCAACGCCCTGAACCGTGTGGCGTCTGAGACCGTCGGCGCAGCCGCAGGCACCGTCAACAACAACCTGCAAACCACCTACGGCTTTGATGCCAACGCCAGCGTCGTCTCCGAGACCAACGCCCTGGCCCAAACCACCCAGTACGGCCTGGACGGCCTCAAACGCCTGAGTGCCATTACTGACGCGGCCAACGCCACCGCCAACCTGGCCTACAACGCGCTGGACGCCGTGACCACCGCCACCGACTTCAAAGGCGCAGCCACCCAGACCCCGCGTGATGCCCTGGGCAATGCCACCAGCACCACCAGCGCTGATGCCGGCGCCCACAGTGCCATCTATGACGCCCTGGGCCTGCCCAGCCAGCTGGTCGATGCACTCAACCAGGCCACCACCATCACCCGCGACCGGCTGGGCCGCCCTACCAGCATCACCCACGCCGATGGGCGCAGCACCACCCTGCGCTACGACCTGACCGGCACCACCTTCAACGCCACCGGCTTTCCCAACGCCAGCAAAGGTGCTTTGAGTGAGATAGCCGACACCACCGACATCACCAAGTACCAGCGCGACGGCTTTGGCCGCGTGATCAAGAAAACCCAACAGCTCACACCGTTCACCGGCACTGGCGCCGCCCCCAGCCGCAGCGTGCAATACGCCTACGTGACCGCCACTGCCGCAGTCTCCGTCCCCGGCGCGGGTCAACTGGCCCGCCTGACCAACCCCAACAACAACCAGCTCAACTACCTGTACACCCCCGCAGGCCAGATCAGCCAGCTCAACTGGGGCAGCAACCCCCTGGTCACCAGCATCACCTACACCCCACTAGGCCAGCCCAGCAGCTGGAACTGGGAGTTTGCCGATGCCAATGCCACCACAAGCCTGCCGGCCAGCCGGGTCTACGACACCGCAGGGCGCGTGATTCAAACCGAGCTGGGCAGCTACACCTATGACGCAGCCGGGCGCATCACCAGCATGAGCCAGCAGCTGTACATCCCGGCCAATGCCAGCCCCAGCAGCACCGCCGTGACGGCCACCACGGTGCAGTACACGATTGGCTACGATGCCCTGGGCCGCATCACCAGCTTCACCCAACTCCCAAGTGCCACCATCGGCACGGGTACAGCCAGCATCAGCCTGGCGGGCAAGCAGGCCAGCTTCACGTATGACGCCAACGGCAACCGCCTGAGCAGCATCCAGGTCACCGGCACTGGCACAGGTGCAGTCACCACCAGCCGCAGCTACACGGTGCAGGCTGCGGGCAACAGGCTGCTGGGGTTCAGCCAAACGATTACCGCAGGGACGGTTACAGCAGGAGCCTCGTCGAACGTGACCCACACGTATGACGCCAACGGCAGTTTGATCAACGACGGCCTGCGCAGCTACGAGTACGACGCTGGTAACCGCCTGGCTGCATCAACCGTGGGTGCAACCGATGCAAGCCCGACCACCCGCTACGTACACAACGTCCTGGGCCAGCGCTTATTCAAAACCGAGCCGCTGTTCCCGCCCGCACCCGGTGACGAGAACGACCCGACCTTCATGGCCAGCCTGATCGCCTTCTTCACTCAGCTGTGGGGGCCTGCGCCAACAGCAATGGAGAAGCTGGGGTTCACGTATTACTACGATGAGGCGGGGAGTTTGATTAGTGAGATTGGCTCGGGGGGAGCGGCGAGTACGGGGAATACGCAGTATGTTTACTTGCCTACACCGGGTGGGCCGATGCCGGTGGCTGTGGTGGTGACGGGTAAGCACTACGCTGTCCATGCGGATCACTTGAATACGCCGAGAAGATTGACGCAAAGCGACAAGAAGGTGACCTGGCAGTGGGCGTACAGCGCGTTTGGGGATGAGCAGCCGGTGACGGCTAGGAATCGGTTTGTGGATCCAACGACCACGCCGAATATGGGATCGACGACGGTGGCCGATGTGACATTCAATCTGCGCTATCCGGGGCAATACTTTGATAGGGAAAGCGGGCTGAGCTACAACGGGATGCGGTCATATTGGGCCGGACTGGGACGCTACACGCAGTCGGACCCAGTCGATCTGGAAGGGGGCTGGAACAAATTTGGGTATGTCAGCGGTAATCCGCTGAGCTTTACCGACCCAGATGGGCAGCAGCTTGTTTGTACCGGGATTGGTCGTATGCGCTCTTGCATGCCGTTTCCAATGTCGAATCCAGCTGCGCCTGGATTCGAGCCAGGGATGCCAGTGGAAACGCCAGGTACGTCGTTGCCGAGTTTTACTTTGCCCGTGGTTTCAACAGTTGTACTGGCTGCAAGCATCGCTACGAATATTATCAACGCATGTGTTTCTGCTGTATCCAATACACCGACGCCTACACCGGAGCAATGTAAAAAATATTGGGATGAGGCTAACTTCAAATGCAAAGTACTTATTGAGGAGCAGGAGAATCAAGATATCGGGCGGAGGAAGCGTCGACCGATTAAAGGAATAACTGGTGGCTATTACGATATTGAGTCATGTGCACGAGGCCTAGTGCCGGAAGCTTGTGGCGGAAATAAGGTTGAACGATGAAAAACGCTCCCCAAGACCCAATTTCTTTCAAAAGACCTATTACTGCATCGGAAGTAAAGTCGTTGCAACAACAAGCTTATGCTTATGCCATGAAAGAAGACTACGCGTCGGCAATTGCATTGTGCGACTGGCTTATTGAAGAAAGCGCTACCCGAATTGCTGGCCTAAGAGTGCGAGCAGATGTATACCAACATCAAAATGAAAATAAAAGGGCAATTGACGATTTAGAGGTAATACTTTCTTGCGGGGTCGATGAGCCTGCTGATATGTATCTACTGGGGAAAATTTATCTGCAACAGGGATTAAATACGGATTCAGAAACTCTTCTAAAAAAAGCTGTTAAATTGTGCGAACAACTAAACTTCGAATATTATCTTAGTCCTTGCCGCATTCTGCTTTGTGAAGCTTTATTAAGATTAGATCATCCGCAGCTAGCATTGGATGAGCTACAAAAGTTAAGCCCTAAATACTCAACATATATTTATGGTGTCGGCAATAGAACCAAAGAGAGTATGGAAGCTGAGGCCAAGAAAGCACTGCACCATGAGGGGTGAACTGGGCAACGGTGGATGCCACACCTGGCTTGTCTGCGGCTAAACGCGTTGCTACGTAGTCTGTGGACAGTCTGGTGACGGGTCGAGTGTTTGCATGAAAGCCCGAATCGCTACTATTTCAATAGCTGTCCCCGCAGATAATGCTTGGGTTCGAGCCCGATTCGCTTTTAAACGTCGGCTCTGCCGTGTCGAGCAAGTCAAGAATTCCTCCGCCTTCGCCTACAACGCGCTGGACGCGGTCACCACCGCCACCGACTTCAAGGGTGCCACCACCCAAACCCCACGCGACGCCCTGGGCAATGCCACCAGCACCACCAGCGCCGACGCAGGCAGCCACAGCGCCCAATACGATGCCCTGGGCCTGCCCAGCCAGCTGGTTGATGCGCTCAACCAGGCCACCACCATCACCCGCGACCTGCTGGGCCGCCCGACCCAAATCACCCAGGCCGATGGCCGCAACACCACCCTGCGCTACGACCTGACCGGCACCACCTACAACGCCACGGGCTTTCCCAACGCCAGCAAGGGCGCCTTGAGCGAGATAGCCGATACCACCGACATCACCAAGTACCAGCGCGACGGCTTTGGCCGCGTGATCAAGAAAACCCAGCAGCTGGCCCCGTTCACCGCCATCGGCGGCGTGAGCGCAGCCCCCAGCCGCTCGGTGCAATACGCCTACGTCACCGCCACCGCAGCGCTATCGGTACCCGGTGTCGGTCAACTGGCCCGCCTGACCTACCCCAACAACAACCAGCTGAACTACCTGTACACCCCCGCAGGCCAGATCAGCCAGCTCAACTGGGGCAGCAACCCGCTGCTGACCAGCATCACCTACACCGCGCTGGGCCAGCCCAGCAGCTGGAACTGGGAGTTTGCCGATGCCAACGCCACTACCGTGCTCCCAGCCAGCAGAACTTACGACACCGCAGGCCGCGTGATTCAAACCGAGCTGGGTAGCTACACCTATGACGCAGCCGGGCGCATCACCAGCATGAGCCAGCAGCTGTACATCCCGGCCAATGTCAGCCCCAGCAGTACCGCTGTGACGGCCACTACGGTGCAGTACACGGTTGGCTATGACGCGCTGGGGCGCATCACCACGTTCACGCAGTTGCCCAGCGCGACCATAGGCACGGGTACAGCCAACATCAGCCTGGCAGGCAAACAAGCCAGCTTTACGTATGACGCCAACGGCAACCGCCTGAGCAGCATCCAGGTCACGGGCACCGGTACAGGCGCTGTCACCATCAGCCGCAGCTACACCGTGCAGGCTGCGGGCAACAGGCTGCTGGGGTTCAGCCAAACGATTACCGCAGGCACGGCTACCGCAGGGGCCTCGTCGAACGTCGCCCACACATATGACGCCAACGGCAGTTTGATCAGCGACGGCCTGCGCAGCTACGAATACGACGCTGGTAACCGCCTGGCTGCATCAACCGTGGGCGCAACAGACGCAAGTCCGACCACCCGCTACGTGCACAACGCCCTGGGTCAGCGCCTGTTCAAAACCGAGCCGCTGTTCCCACCCGCACCGGGCGACGAGAACGACCCGACTTTCATGGCCAGCCTGATTGCCTTCTTCACCAGCCTGTGGGGGCCTGCGCCCAGCACAGCAGAGAAGCTGGGGTTCACGTATTACTACGATGAGGCGGGGAGTTTGATCAGTGAGATTGGGTCGGGGGGAGCAGCCAGCACGGGGAACACGCAGTATGTTTACCTGCCAACGCCGGGTGGGCCTATGCCGGTGGCCGCTGTCGTGACCAACAAGCATTACGCGGTGCACAGCGATCACCTGAATACGCCGAGAAGACTGACGCAAAGCGACAAGAAGGTGGCTTGGCAGTGGGCTTACAGCGCGTTTGGGGAGGAGCAGCCGGTGACGGCGCGGAATCGGTTTGTGGATCCGAGCACCGGTAACCTGGGGTCTACCACCGTTGCTGACGTTACTTTCAATGTGCGATATCCGGGGCAGTACTTTGATAAGGAAAGTGGGCTGCACTACAACATGCAGCGGTCTTATTGGGCGAATTTGGGTCGATATACGCAGAGTGATCCGATTGGGCTGGGAGGCGGCTGGAACAAATTTAACTATTCCAACCAGAATCCAATGTCTTATGTGGATCCCACGGGAGAAAACAGTTTTATTTTGCATATTGCCCCACCGTGGTTTCTTCAGCCAGATTTGATCGAGGGCGGCAACACTGGTGATCCGATGATAGGCGCTGGGCCTACTGCTCCAGCTGGGTCAAGCTGCTCTGGTCTGGAACATAACTTATTGCAAAAAACGGTAGATAGTGCGTGCAGTGCTCGCAGGAGCTGCAACCAAAATCAATCTTGTCCTGAGTTACTAGATAACTTGAAACGGGCTAGAGCTTGTTATGACGCTAGGCGAAATATTAATAATCGTTGTTTTAACGGTGGTGATTTTACACATCAAGAGGAACAACAAAAAGCCAAAAGAAACATGGATATTTGTTTGACCTGGATTCAAAGAAAGAGTTGTTATGTCAATTGCCCAGAATAACGAAAATCATAGCTACGAATGCCCTGATTTGAGAGCTCAACTCCTGGTAAATATTAAACAAAGTTTCCCAGAAGAGTACTTACTGTCTACGACAAATATTCCTGTCGGTAATCCTTCGACAAGTTCAGAATATTTGGTTAGTCAATTATTTTTTCAAAATCGTAAATGGACAGAGATCACTTTCGATGAACTGCTTAGCTACCCTTCGGGCGCATCTGCAGCGATAACTTTTCTAAGTGACAGGGCATTTTGCTACTATCTACCACTATTTTTATTCTGCATCGTTGATGACTATTACAAAAGCGACGTTATGTCCGAGTCACTTATTTCTGACATGACGCCTGGCTTGCAAACGCATCGACGAGAGGCTTTTGACAGTAGATTTGTATTTCTTGGCGTCGAGCAAAGGAGATGTGTTGCCCTTTTTCTCAAATTCCTGACTCAGTGTTATGCAGATGACTTCCCAAACGCTGACGTCGACGACATAAGCCCAGCAGTTGCTTTGAGCAGATATTGGGGTGAATTTTTGGAGCAAGCGACCTGAAAGTGAAGGTATTCGGGGTCAGATCACAATTATCCCAGTAGGAAACCAAACCTCCACCCCGTTGGAAATCAAGTGGAAATCAAGAAGGAAATCAAGGGTCAGGTCTCCCGAATCCCATTTCTAAATCCGCGCTTAGCAACTAGTGCCCTTACCGCCAATGGCAAATTTAGGCCTTTGGGCTCTTGAATTGCTTGCTCAAATAGCTATTGAATTCACAGCAATCTACTTATCCGCAGGAGTCTCTGCTGCGTAATCTCTCGCTCAACATGGACAATCGCACCATGAACCCTGTCGAAGCCTTGTCCATTCTGGAGAACTGGTATGCGAACTGAAACAGAAGTCAAAGTAGACGGCATGAAAGCGCTGATCCATGCCTTGGGCGAAGTACAGGCGGAACAGTTTGTCAGCGCAGTGATGCAGGAACGCTTTGACTACACAGCATGGCGCGCCACGGGTCTGCCAGATATGTCTGCTCAAAAGGTGCACGAGGCGGCGCTTTTGCGCGGCGTTGCACGCAAATATCTTCAGACATGCTCCGATGACGGGTCGAGTGGTTCCAAGATGACCCGAATTGCTACATGTTCGATAGCTGCTCCAGCAGGTAATACCTGGGCTAGAGCCCGATTCGGCTTAAAACGCCACCCCGTAACGCCCCCGAACTAGCTCAACACCACGCTCGACAAACGCCTGCGGTACGTCGCCACGACCGGATCATCCGGTGGAATTTGCCCGTCGGCCACCTTGGGTTTGGGCGGCTCGATCAGGTCCAGCACGGCGACGTAGGTTTTGCGGGCCAGGTCTTCGTTCCAGGCTTTGTCGCGCATCAAAATTTCGAGCAATTCGTCCATTGCGTCGGTCCATTTTTGCTGGGTGATGAGCAGCCGGGCTTTGTCGTAGCGGGTTTCGAAATCGCGCTTGTTGAGGGCTATTTTTGCGTCAAATACGGCAACAGCCCTTTCAGATTCTGCTCGAGCAGCTACGAATTCAATAGCGTCAAACCAACGTTCCAGTGCATACAAGCGCCGCACCAAGCCGGTTTTGTTGGCTACGGGCGCGAAGGCGGTGCGGGCTTCGGGCACTTGGCCGCGTTGCAGCAGCAGCTTGATGTATTCGAAGCGGATGTCGTCGTTGGCGGGGTCGGTGGCCACGGCGTGCTGGAGTTTTTCCAGCTCGGCCTGCGGGTCTAGCGCTTCGGGCTCGGCGGGTAGCAGCTCTTGTTCAGGCTCGGGTGCTGGCGGCAAGTTTTTGTCCAGAAAGGCCTTGATTTGCCCCTCGGGCAGCGCACCCTGAAAGCCGTCGACCGGCTGGCCGTTGATGAGCAAAATGCAGGTGGGAATACTGCGAATGCCGAAGGCGGCGCTGAGTTGCTGCTCCTGGTCGGAATCAATTTTCACCAGCTTGAAGCGGCCTTCGTAAGCAGTTTCCAGCTTTTCCAGCAGCGGGCCGATGACTTTGCAGGGGCCGCACCAGGGTGCCCAGAAGTCAACCAGCACGGGTTGGTTGGACGAGTCGGCAATGACCTCCAACTCAAAGTTTTCCATCGTCACGTTCAACATAGGCGGGCTCTTTTCCTGGGGTTATTGAAATAGTGGCTGCCGATGCAGGCACCCGTAAAATTTGGGGCTTATGAATGAAAAACAAGCTGACACGTTGGCCCCGGTGATCGTCGGGGTGGTAATGGGCTCCAGCTCCGACTGGGACACGATGCAACACGCGGTGCAGATTCTCCAGGAATTTGGCGTGCCGTTCGAAGCGCAGGTACTTTCGGCTCACCGCATGCCCGACGACATGTTTGCCTACGCGCAATCCGCTGCTGTGCGAGGGCTGCAAGCCATCATTGCTGGCGCGGGTGGTGCGGCGCATCTACCGGGCATGCTGGCGGCCAAAACCACGGTGCCGGTGCTGGGCGTGCCGGTGGCAAGCCGGCACCTGCAGGGTGTGGATTCGCTGCACAGCATCGTGCAAATGCCCAAGGGCGTGCCGGTAGCCACGTTTGCCATTGGGAACGCGGGGGCGGCGAATGCGGCGCTGTTTGCGGTGGCGATGTTGGCGCTGCGGGACGCGGGCTTGCTGGCCAAGCTGGAGGCGTATCGGGCGGCGCAGACGCAGGCGGCGCGGGGGATGACGTTGCCGGTGGGGGCTGTATGACAGATGACGGGGGCAGCCCTCACCCCAGCCCTCTCCCGCAGGCGGGAGAGGGAGTTAAGTCAGAAATCACGCTCGGCGTGTCCCCTGAAATCACACTCGGCGTGATGGGCGGTGGCCAATTGGGGCGCATGTTTGTGCATGCGGCGCAGCAAATGGGGTTTCGCACGGCGGTGCTGGACGCTGATACGCAAAGCCCGGCTGGCTTGGTCAGCCACCACCATATTCAAACGGCGTATGACGATGCACAGGGTCTGGCGCAACTGGCTGACGTGTGCGCGGCGATCACCACTGAGTTTGAAAACGTGCCCGCGCCCGCGCTGCAAACCCTGGCGGCGCGGCGCACGGTGTCACCCGGCGCTGCAGCAGTGGCGATTGCGCAAGACCGCATAGCCGAGAAGGCGCACTTTGGGCGCTGCGGCGTGCCGGTAGCGCCTTATGCCGTGATTCAAACCGCTGCCGATCTGGCTGCGGTGCCTGCCAGCCTGCTGCCCGGCATCTTGAAAACCGCCCGCATGGGCTACGACGGCAAAGGCCAGGCGCGAATTACCGACACTGCGCAACTCGTGGCTGCCTGGGATGCCATGCAACGCGTGCCCTGCGTGCTGGAACAGATGCTGCCGCTGGCCAGCGAATGCTCAGTCATCGTGGCGCGTGGCGCGAACGGGCAGGTGGTGAGCTTTCCCGTGCAGCGCAACCTGCACCGGGACGGTATATTGGCCGTGACCGAGGTTTATGAGTCAAATCTGCCTTCCGCCCTTGTAAATGCTGCTCAAGCAGCTACTGTATCCATAGCAAATGAATTGAATTACGTGGGGGTGCTATGCGTGGAATTCTTTGTTTTGCAGCCGGGTAGCCCGCAAGCACTGGCGCTGGGCCCGCTGGTCGTCAACGAAATCGCCCCGCGCCCGCACAACAGCGGCCACTACACGCTGGACGCTTGCGATGTGTCGCAATTCGAGCTGCAAGTGCGCGCGCTGGCCGGTCTGCCACTGGTGCAACCACGCCAGCACAGCCCGGCCATCATGCTCAACCTGCTGGGCGATTTGTGGTTTGCGCACGGCCAAACGCCGGTCGAACCGCCATGGCATGCCGTGCTGGCCCTGCCCGGCGCACACCTGCACCTGTATGGCAAAACACAAGCGCGTGTGGGTCGCAAGATGGGCCATCTGACCGTAACCGGGCCTGATGTGGCTAGCGTGCAAGCCACGGCGCGCCAGGCGGCAGGTATTTTGGGCCTTGCCCCCTGGTAGGACCTGATGACCATGCTGCTGGACGGAAAAGCCCCCGCGTCGATTTCCCAGGCCGCCCAGGCGCTGGCGGCGGGGGAACTGGTGGCCTTTCCCACCGAAACGGTCTACGGCCTGGGTGCCAACGCCGCAAGCGACGAGGCGGTTGCAAAAATCTTTGCCGCCAAAGGCCGCCCGAGCGACCACCCGCTGATCGTGCACATCGCCCACGCGGGTTTGGCCGAGCAATTCGCCGCCAGCGTGCCGCCCTTTGCGCAAGCGCTGATGCAAGCCTTCTGGCCCGGCCCGCTCACCGTTATCGTGCCGCGCCGCGCGGGTGTGGCCAGCGCGGCTGCCGGGGGCCAGCCCACCGTGGGCCTGCGCTGCCCCAGCCACCCGGTGGCGCAGGCCCTGCTGCAAGCCTGTGCGACGCAAACGCCGCCGGTGCTGGGCCTGGCCGCGCCGAGTGCCAACCGCTTTGGCCGCTTGAGCCCCACCAGCGCGGCGCATGTGCAAGCCGAGTTGGGCACCGAGTTGATGGTGCTGGACGGCGGGCTGTGCGACGTGGGCATTGAGTCCACCATCGTCGATTGCACGCGCGGGGCGCCGATGCTGCTGCGCCCTGGCGTCATCACGCCCGCTCAGATTGAATCAGCCTGCGGCATGGCATTGGCAGATAACGTCGACGCCACTGCTCCCCGTGCCAGCGGCACGTTAACGACCAGCAGTGGCACCCTACACGCCCACTACGCCCCGCAAGCCGCCCTGCGCCTGATGGACGCCAAGGCCCTGCAAACCGCGCTGGACCTGCTGGGGCCACAGGCCGCGCACATCGCCATCTATGCCCGCGTGGTGCTGCGCACCAAAAGCGACCGCATCATCCGCCGGCGCATGCCTGACGACGCCCTGGCCTGCGCGCAGCAGTTGTTTGCCGTGCTGCGCGAATTCGATGCGCAGGGCGCGCGCCTGATTTGGGTGGAAACCCCGCCCGACACCCCCGCCTGGAGCGGCGTGCTGGATCGCTTGCAGCGTGCCGCGGCGGCGCGCTAATTCGTGAGTAGGGGCCTGTCGTTAAACTCATTACTAGCCTGACTTACGCAGAAGTTGCCAAGACAAGTGGTCGTCATTGCCGCGCAGGCGGGAATCCCGGCGCGAGGACTTTGCAGTTCACAGCGCATTTGGCGCGCCACGGTGGATTCCCGCCTGCGCGGGAATGACGGAAATTTGGCGTTTTGCGTAACCCATCACATTCGTAGTTGCCTTCTTCTGGAGATTTCATGACCCTGTTTTCGCTTCGTCGCGCCCTGGTTGGTGCCACTTGTGTTGTTGCCACTGTTCTGGCCAGCTGCGGCGGCAGCACCATCGAATCCGCCCTGGCACCCACCCGCTTCATTGCCTTTGGCGACGGCTTCTCCGACATTGGCCAAAGCGCCACGCCCGCCAGTGGCCGCTACACCGTGAACGACGGCGGCGGCAACAACATCTGGGCGCAACAGGTCGCCGGGGCGTACGGCGTCACATTGACATCGTCGGCTACCGGCGGCACCGCCTATGCGCGCCGCGATGCCCGCGTGCTGGCCAAGCCCGACGCGGTGGGCAACACTGCCACCTTCACCGTCAAGGAGCAGGTCGATGCGTACCTCACGACCGGGACTTTTGGCGCGAGCGACGTGGTGCTGATCGGCGCTGGCTACAGCGACGTGATTGCCGAGACCGCCGCGTTTACGGCTGGCACCAGCAGCCGCGCCCAAATGTTGGCCAACCTGCAGAAAGCCGGACGCGATCTGGGCACCCAGGTGCGCCGCCTGGTGACCGCTGGCGCCAAATACGTCGTGGTCAGTGGCACCTACAACCTGGGCAAATCTCCCTGGGCCAGCGCCATCGGTCAAACAGGTCTGCTAGCCGACGCCAGCACGGCGTTCAACGACCAATTCTTGATCTCGGTGGTGGACTTGGGTGCCAACGTGCTCTATGTCGACGCCGCGCTGCAATTCAATCTGTTCGTGAACGGACCCGCCTCGTATTCGCTGACCGACGCCACCACGGTGGTGTGTACCTCGGTGGACGCGGGTGTCGGCATCGGCACCGGTGTGGGCCAGGTCAATTCAGCCCTGTGTACCCCCAACACCATTGCCGCAGGCCTGACCTACAACAACTATTTGTTTGCTGACCGCGTGTACCCCACGCCGCGTGGCCATCAGCTGTTTGGCGACTATGCGGTGAACCGGATCAAGGCGCGTTGGTAGTCGCGCGGAACGTGCCCCATGAAAAAAGCGCCCAGTGGGCGCTTTTTTGGTTCTGGCTCGCAGTAACCGGGTTAGCGCCAGCCCGCCGCCTTCAGCTGATCCACCGCAAAGTTGGCAAACAGTTGATGACCGTACGTGGTGGGGTGCACATCGTCCGCAAATTGGTACCGGGACACGTCCCCGGCAATCAGGTTGGTGCTGTTGCACACCAGCGCACTGCCAGGCGCCGTGGCCGGACTGCTCAATGCGTTAGGGCCACACGCGGGTTTTGTGTTGTTGGTGATGCCATAGCTGGCCGGGTTAGCGACCTGTTTTTTGGACTCTGCGTAGGAATCACCCATCCTCACGCCTGCCACACCGGTGAGCTGTGCTGACAATTGAGAATTGAAGGTGGTGACCATGCTATCAACCAGCGAGCGGGTGTTGGCATCAAACGAGAGACCCAGTGGGGTGTCCGCAATGCTGGGGACGTTCAGCACCAGCACATAGCCAGCACCCTTGGCAAGCACTTCAGACTTGATCAGTTGGCCCAAGGTGGCACCCGCTGTGCCCATGTTGGTCACGGCTTGCGCTGGGGTTTGTGCACCTGCGGCGACTGCGCCCAACTCCATGAACGCATCATTGCCACCCGCCAAAACCGTCACCAACTCGCGCCCGGTGTACCGGCCGCCCACGGCGGTCAAATGAGCCGCCATTTGGTCCTTGACCGGTTTGGCCGTCAGCCCCAGGGTCACCTGGCCTGCGGCCTGCAATGCCTGCGAGTTGGGGCCTGCGGGGTTGGTGATGCGTGAGCTGCCCTGGCCGTAGGCGCGGCAGGTGGTGTTGACCACGATGGGGGCGCCGGTAATGCCGGGGATATTGGGAAACAGACCTGTTTGCGCTGCGCAAGGCTTGGCCAGATTCAGCGTCGCCGCCACGCGCTCGATCCAGATCTCGCCACCTGCCGGTGTGCTGGTCACCCAGCGGCCACCACCGGCCTGCGCGGTCAGCTGTGCAATGGTGCCCACCTTGTAGCTGCCCACGTCGCTCAGGCTGTCGCCAAATGAGACCAGTTGTTCGAAGTTGACGGTGGGGGGCGTAGTGGCGTCGTCGCCGCCGCAGGCTGCCAGCAAAGATGCCAGGGCGGTAGCGGTCAGGATAAAGCGGTATTTCATGCAGGTCTCCGTAGAAAAAAGGTTTTAGAACGCTCGTGCGTTTTTTGGACCTGCATGCTAAGTCGGTGACTGCCTGGGGCGTGAAGGGGTAAACACGGATTCGCGACGGCTTGATGACGTTTGATGGGCCTGCGGTTCACATCAACTCGCCATTTATGAGCCAAAAGGCCATGACGCCCTTTTAGATTCTGCTCAACCAGCTATCTAATTCATAGCAAAATTAATCCCGTGCCACCCAATCAATGAGCACATCAAACGCCGCCCGCGCCGCGCCTGCATTCGGGTGGTTGACGATGGCCACCAGTACGTAGCGTTTGCCACTGGCGGCATGCACGTAGCCGGCAATCGCAGACACGTCGCGCAAGGTGCCGGTTTTCAGGTGGGCCGAGGTTTTGGCTTTGCTGCGCTTCATGGTGCCGTCCACACCGGTCACGGGCAGTGAGCTCATCAGCTCAGGCATCACGCTGGAGCCCCAAGCGGTTTGCAGCATGCGGGCCAGGGCCTGGGCGCTGATGCGCTCTTTGCGCGACAGGCCACTGCCGTTGTCAAACACCGGTGTGTCGGCTTCGCCAAAGCGGCCTTGCCACCACTGGCGCATCCACACACGGGATGTGTCCAGCGAGGCTTGCGAGTTACCCAGCAGGCCCAGCGTCAGGAACAACTGTTGGGCCATCACGTTGTTGCTGTATTTGTTGATGTCGCGCACCGCGTCCAGCAAGGGCGGGGAGCTGATTTCCAGCACGGGCTTCAAGGATGCAGGCACCGTGCCCTCCCGCACCACACCCGTCAACTTGCCGCCCATCTCACCCCAAAGCCCCGCCACCGCGCGCACCGCGTGGCTGCGGGGCTCGGCGTACGCCACGGGCCAGCTGCGCTCGCCGCAATTCGCAGGGTAGGTGCCGGCAAACCGCAGGCGGGCGGGGTCGGAAAAGTCGGCTTTCAATGCGCTGCGCCAGTCGCCACATTCAGCGCTCGACAGCGCAACGCTGGCCGGTGCCTGCAGGCCCGACAGTGGTGGCTCCGTCTGCACATAGGCCACGCCGGCCGCGCGGTCGGGCACAAAGTTCACCACCAAGGCCTTGAAGTTCAGCAGCAGCGCGTCGGGGCTGGCGTTGTAAGGGCGCAGGGGTTCACCGTCAAAGTCGGCCGGGTCGGTCGGCGAGTCGGCGAACGCGCTGCGGTCCAGCACGATGTCGCCCTTGATTTGCGTGATCCCCAGGCCCTGCACCCTGCGCAACAGCAACCACAGGCGCTCGACTACCAGCTTGGGGTCGCCCTGGCCCTTGACATACAGGTTGCCATTCAGCACCCCGTCTTTGATGATCCCGTCGATGAACACTGGGGTGCGCCAGGTGTAAGCCGGGCCGAGCTGGTCCAACGCGGCATAGGTGGTGACCAGCTTCATCACCGAGGCGGGGTTGACCGGCACCTGGGCGCGGTGGGCAATGCGGGGCGCCGCGTTGCCGTCGGCCTCCACCACCAGCACCGTCAGCGCCTCGCGCGGCACTTTGGCGCGAGCCAAAGCGGCTTCGATTTCAGGGGGCAGATTTTGGGCGCACGCGCTGTAGCAAGCCAGCGCCAGCAGACCGGCCAGTGCTGTGCGCAGACTCATGTCCCCTGGGCTGCCGTGGCGATGCGATAGAGCTCGTCTTTCAGCAACAAGCGTTGTTTTTTCAAGTCCTCCAGCGCTGCGTCGCCCATGGGGGCCATGCCGACTTCATCTTTTGTGATTTGCGCGTCCAGGGCATCGTGCTGGGTCAGCAGGTGCAGGAAGTGGTCATCGGTTTTTTTGAGCTCGCTTACGACAGCGCTCAGCGCGGGAAATTCGCGCTCCATGGCGTGGGTCAGGAGATTGCTTTGCATGTTGGTTTGCCGGTGGTTAAAAAATCATGATACGTACCTTGGCTTGTCACGCGGTTGCGCTTGAACCCCGTTTATCGCAAGACTTTAATGAAAAACCGGCTGCAGCCCTTTATTTATAAGGGCTAATTGCTATTTATTGATGAGCAAAACAGCGTCCCGAGATAATCTGACAATGACCTTTTTTTCACGTTTGCCCCCGCGCACAGTGGGCATTGCCGCCGCCGTGATCACCATCACGATCTGGACCGCCTTCATCATCATTGCCAGGGCTTCGGCCAAAGGCTCGCTCACGCCGCTGGACCTGGCTTTTGTACGCCTGCTGGGCGCGGGCACCGTGCTGCTGCCTTGGGGGTTCTGGCTGGTGCGCTCGCAAAAGTTGCCGGGTTGGCTGGGTTTATCGCCGCTGCCGTTTCGCATCACGGCTTTGTGCGGGTTGTTTGGTGGCTTGCTGTATGCGCTGCTGGCCTACGCCGGGTTTTTCTATGCGCCGGCGGCCCATGCATCGGTATTGATGCCGGGCAGTTTGCCGCTGTGGACCGCGCTGCTGGCCGCCATTATTTTGAAAGACCGCATCACGCCCGCGCGCGCACTGGGCTTGGCGCTCATCGTCTCGGGTGGTTTGCTGGTGGGCGGAGCCAGCCTGTGGGAAGCGCTGTCGCAGGCGGCCTCGGGCGGGGCGGTGTTTGAAGGGGTGTTTCGCGGCGACTTGCTGTTCATGAGCGCTGCCCTGTGTTGGTCGACTTACAGCGTGCTGGCGCGCAAGTTTGGGCTGGACGCAGTCAAGGCGACGATTGCGATCACGGTGTTTGCGGTGCTCACCTTCATGCCGACCTACATCGCACTGGTCGCTCTCGGCCAAGTCAAAACCGGCTTGCTCACCGCGCCCCGGCCCGAGGTGACATTTCAAATTTTCATGCAGGGCATAGGCTCGGTGGTGATCTCGGGCATTACCTTCACCAAAATGATTCAACACTTCGGCCCGGTGCGCTCGACCATGATGACGGCACTCGTACCCGGCCTGTCAGCCCTGGGCGCGGTGGTGTTTCTGGGCGAGCCTCTGCACTGGAACTTGATGGCCGGGCTGGCGCTGGTGACGGCCGGCATTGTGTTTGGGGTGCGAGCGGCGCAGAAGGCGGCTTGACTTTAAGCCGCCAGCGCTGCCTCAATATCCTTTGCCATTGACTCGGGTTTGTCCGTTGGCGCATAGCGCTTGATCACCTGGCCGTCTTTGCCCACCAGAAATTTGGTGAAGTTCCACTTGATGGATTTCAGACCGAGCAGGCCCGGGGCTTCGGCGCACAGCCACTGGTACAGCGGGTCAGCGTCTTTGCCGTTCACGTCGATCTTGCCCATCATGGGGAAGCTCACGCCGTAGTTCAGTTGGCAAAAGCTGGAGATTTCGTCGTTACTACCCGGGTCTTGCGAACCAAACTGGTTGCACGGAAAACCCAGCACCGCCAGGCCCTTGCTGCCGTGGCTTTGGTGCAGGGCTTCCAGCCCGGCAAACTGCGGCGTGAAACCGCAGGCACTGGCAGTGTTCACGATCAAGAGCACTTTGCCTTTGTACTCAGACAAAGGCACGGTTTTGCCGTTGATCTGGGTCGCCGAGAAGTCGTAAACAGTGGTCATTGCGGGTTCCTGGTGAGTAAAGTGGCGTTAGGTTAATGCGTCGTGGCCGCAGTGTCACGTGTCGGCCAGGCCGACCACACCGCCGCTGCGACGATCAGTGCGCCGCCCAGCCACACGCGGCTGTTTAGCTGACCTGCTCCCAGGGCCGCAGCCGAAAAGCTGGCAAACAGCACCTCGGACGACATGATGAGCGCCGTGGTGTGGGCAGACAACAGGGGGGCACCATATTGCAAAGCGGCGTTGGACGCCAGAAATGCGACGCTCAGCAGCAAGGCCATCAGCACCCAGGGCGCTGCCACGGTTGGAACGGCAGACGCCACCCCCAGACCCATGCCAACGCCGCCGGCAACCAGTGCCATTGCGGCACCCCCGGCAAACATGGCAAACATGCGCGCCGGTGGGGGCGTATGGGCCAGCTTGCGCAGAAAAATATTGGTCAGTGCAAAGCTGAAGCCACCCGCAATTGCCAGCCAGTCAGCCAGGGTGCTAGGCACAGGCCAGGGCGAGCCGGGCTCTTTGAGCACCACAGCCACGCCGGTGATGGCCAGGGCCACGCGGGCCACGGCCGTCAGCTTGGGCCGCTCGCCCAACATCGGCCAGGCCAGCAGCACCACCCACGCGGGCATCAAATAAAACAACAACACCACACGCACCACATCGCCCACCGTCACGGCCCAGTTGAACCCCACGTTGGTGAAACCGCTCGCCAGCAGCAAGCCCCACAGCAGCGGCGTGGTGGTCAGGGCTCGCCACGCACCCGGACGCAACGCTAGCACGCAGGCGACGGCCAAGGTGTACATCAAGGCCGTGGCCCACAACGGGTGCAGCCCGTGGTCATTCAGATAGCGAAACGGCCACCACGACAAGCCCCATACCAAGGCATTGAACGTGATGGCCAGCGCGGGCAACAGTGGCGATGCAGTACCGCTAAGCAGTTTGTCGGACATCAACCCAGTCGCCTGTCAGTGGCTTTTGTCGTCGCGCGCAATGGCCAGCAGCGCATCCACCTCTTGCCTGTGCACCACGCAGTTGCGCGCGTGCCAGCGCTGGATGAGCAGCATCACACCTGCCACCACCACGCCAAAAATGGTGATGGCCGCAAAGGCAGACAGGCCCATTTTGGTCGAGAAGGTATAGCCTGCGCCGAGCGCCACGATACAGGCCTGCTCATTGAAGTTTTGCACGGCGATAGAGCGGCCGGCACCCATCAGGCTGTGGCCCCGGTGTTGCAAGAGGGCGTTCATGGGCACCACCAGGAAGCCGCCCAAGCCACCCAGCAATATCAAAAACGGCACGGCCACCCAGACGTTGTCAATCACGTTCAAAAAGATCACCAACACCCCCATGGCAACACCGAGCGGAATCACGTGGGTTGCCATGTGCAGGCGCATGCGCATGGAGGCCACCACCGCGCCCACCGCCGTGCCAATGGCCACGACACCCACCAGGGAAGACGCTTGCGTGGTGGTGTAGCCCAGGGCCGCGGCGCTCCATGCCAGCACGATGTAACGCAGGTTGCCGCTCACGCCCCAAAACAGGGTGGTCGTGGCCAGTGAGATCTGACCCAGCTTGTCGCGCCACAACGCCTGGTTGCAGCGCCAAAAATCGGGCAGCAAAGCCATCATATTGCGCGCCGTGCCGTGCTGCGGGTTCGCCAGCACGGGCCGCATGGCCACACCGGTGTGGGGAATTCGGGTGTTGAACCAAGCGGCCAGCGCATAGAACGCGATCAGCAGGGCGATGGCGGCCTCCGGCGGGGTGTCAATACCCGTGTTCACGATGGGCAAGTCCACCGAGAGCAGTTGCTGCGAAATCATGGGCCCGACCAACTGCCCGCCAAGCAACACGCCCAGGATGATGGAAGCAATCGTGAGCCCCTCGATCCAGCCATTGGCCTTGACCAACTGCGACGCGGGCAACAGCTCGGTCAAGATGCCGTATTTGGCGGGCGAATAGGCTGCGGCGCCCAAACCCACCACGGCATAGGCGAGCAGCGGATGGGCGCCAAACAGCATCATCAAACAGCCCGCCACCTTGATGGCGTTGCTGAAGAACATCACCTTGCCCTTGGGAAACGCGTCGGCAAACGCACCCACGAACGGTGCCAGCACCACATAAAACAAAGCGAACATCGGCACCAGCGCAGCACGTTGCCACTCGGGTGAACCGTCGGTGCGTAGCAATTCCACGGCGGCCACAAACAATGCGTTGTCGGCCAACGACGAGAAAAATTGGGCCGACATGATGGTGTAGAAGCCGCGTTTCATGTGTGGGTGTTTTCTGCGCTGGGTTGCGCGGGCGTGAGCACTTGTTGCACGTTGTAAACGGTTGCTGAGTGCGGCCGACTTTACAGCACCGGTTCGGTGCCACTGCAGCGTAGTACCCGGTCAGGGTGTTCCGGCAAAACGGCAAAAGAGCCCTTGCGCTGAATCAGCGCGGACTGCCTGCGGACGACAGGGGCTGCTCCGCTCGAACCGGGGCGAAAGGGCGCGAGCGGATTTTGTTTTATTGCTTGCTGACGGTGTTGCCGTCAATCTTGACCACATCGCCAACCGCCCAAGCGGGTTGCGCGTCTTGTTCGACCGTTTTCACACTGCCGTCTTTCATCTTCACGCTGGACAGCCACACCTTCTTGGCGGTCGCTTGCTTTTGCACCTCATTGCCCACGGCGGCGCCGCCGAGCGCACCGCCCACCGTGGCCACTTTGTTGCCGTCGCCTTTGCCAATCTGGTTACCCAGAAAGCCGCCTAACAACGCACCGCCCACGATGCCGACCGCACCGCCCTGGCCCTTGCGCTCCTCGGTTTTGACTTCGGAAACGGTGCCGCACAAATCGCACACCGCAACAGGCGCTACAGCCACTGGGGCGGCGGGCGCGGGCGGCGGAACGGGTTGGGGTGCCGGCACGATGACCACCGGGGCAGGGGCGGGCACCACCACGGGTGCAGGGGCCGGTGCAGGCACCGGCGCGGGTGCCGGAGTGGTCGTGATAACCGTGGTTTGTGCCAAGCTGCCGGTTGTCACTGCAGCCAAGGCCAGGGAGATGGCGAGCAATCGAGTTTTCATGAGAACCTCCAAAAATTAGTCATAAGGTATTGCGCACAGAATCGTCAAGCGGCGCATGGTAACCGTCGCACCACCAGCCCAGCAAGGCGCTGAGGGGAACAATCGCACGCTTTCCAGCCAGCGGACTCAAACGTTACCGTCACTCACAAAATGATGCAGTAACCCGACGGTCGTTTACAAATTCGGCGCCAGCAGGCGTTGCACATCGGCCTGCGGCAACGCGCGCCGCTCGGCCTGGTCCTGCAACTGGTCTTCGCCAATTTTCCCTACGCTGAAATAGGTACTGGCCGGGTGGCTGAAGTAAAAACCGCTCACGCTGGCCGCAGGCGTCATGGCCAGGCTTTCGGTAATGCCCATGCCAATGTCATCGCATTGCAGCAGGCGAAACATCTCGGCCTTCACGCTGTGGTCGGGACAAGCCGGGTAGCCTGGCGCGGGGCGAATGCCCTGATACTTTTCGCCCACCAAGTCGTCGATGCCCAGCGCCTCCTGCGGCGCATAGCCCCACAAGTCACGGCGCACGCGCTCGTGCAGGCACTCGGCAAAGGCTTCGGCCAGGCGGTCGGCCAGCGCCTTGAGCATGATGGCGCTGTAGTCATCGTGATCGGCCAGAAAGTACTGTTCTTTCTTGTCCACGCCGATGCCTGCTGTCACGGCAAACATACCAATGTAATCGGGTATTTTTAAGCTTTTTTGGCCCTCAGCCCTTGTAGATACTGCTGAGGCAGCTATTAAATCAGGAGCATCTGATGACGGTGCAATGAAGTCCGCCAGGCAGCGGCTGGGTCGCATCACGCCCTCAATGGCCTGTTTTTCCGTCTGCTGGCGCAGGCCATGCCAGGTCATTGCCACCTGGCTTCGGGTTTCGTCGGTGAACAGCGCAATATCGTCACCCACGGCATTGGCGGGGTAAAAGCCCACCACGGCGTTCGCGGTCAGCCAGCGGCCATCCACCAGCCGTTTGAGCATGCGCTGGCCGTCGGCATACACACGCACGGCCTCGGTGCCCACCACCTCGTCTTTCAAGATGGCGGGGAAGGGCCCCGCCAGGTCCCAGGTCTGGAAGAACGGGCCCCAGTCGATGTACTTGGCCAGCTCGCCCAGATCGAAGTTCTTGAACACCCGGCGACCCAGAAACTTCGGGACGGGCGGTTGGTAGCCCGTCCAGTCGATTGGCGTTTTGTTGGCCCTCGCCTTGGCCAGTGGCCACATCGGAATCTGTTTTTTGTTGGCGTGCTGGTGGCGCACCTTGTCGTAGTCGGTGTTCAGCTCGCTGATGTACTTGGCGGCTTGATCGGACAGCAGACTTTGCGCCACGCCCACACTGCGCGAGGCATCGGGGACGTAGACCACCGGACCGTCGTAATGCGGCGCAATCTTCACGGCGGTGTGCACGCGGCTGGTGGTGGCGCCACCAATCATCAGCGGGATTTTTTTGATGCGGAAATGGTCGTCTTTCTGCATTTCAGCCGCCACGTACTGCATTTCTTCCAGGCTGGGCGTGATCAGGCCACTCAAGCCCACGATGTCGGCACCTTCGACCTTGGCACGCGCCAGAATTTCGTGGCAGGGCACCATCACGCCCATGTTCACCACCTCAAAGTTGTTGCACTGAAGCACGACGGTGACGATATTTTTTCCAATGTCGTGCACGTCACCCTTCACCGTGGCAATGATGATTTTGCCCTTGGCTTTGACGTCTTCGCCCGCAGCAAACTGCTGCTTTTTTTCTTCTTCAATATAGGGCAGCAGGTGGGCCACAGCCTGCTTCATCACCCGGGCGCTTTTGACGACCTGGGGCAGAAACATCTTGCCCTGGCCAAACAGGTCACCCACCACATTCATGCCATCCATCAACGGGCCTTCAATCACGTGCAGCGGTCGGCCGCCCTTGGCCAGCACCTCTTGGTAAGCCTCTTCGGTGTCCACCGTGATGAAGTCGGTGAGGCCGTGTACCAGCGCGTGGCTCAGGCGCTGCGCCACCGTGCGTGGTTGCTCGGGGGTGCCGCGCCATTCGAGTTTTTTGCTGTCGTCTTTGGCTGCGCCTTTGGCATTTTCGGCCACTTCGACCAGGCGTTCGCCTGCGTCCTCGCGTCTATTCAACACCACGTCTTCCACCCGCTCGCGCAGGGTCGGCTCCAGGTCGTCGTAGACGCCCACCATGCCCGCGTTCACGATGCCCATGTCCATACCGGCTTTGATCGCGTGGTACAGAAACACCGTGTGAATCGCCTCGCGCACCGGGTCGTTGCCCCGGAAAGAAAAACTCACATTGCTCACGCCGCCGGAGACCTTGGCACCGGGCAGGTTTTGCTTGATCCAGCGGGTGGCCTCGATGAAATCGACCGCGTAGTTGTTGTGCTCCTCTATGCCCGTGGCAATGGCAAAAATATTGGGGTCAAAAATGATGTCTTCTGGCGGGAAACCCACTTCATCAACCAGGATGCGATACGCCCGCTCGCAAATCTCCGTCTTGCGTGCAAAGGTGTCGGCCTGGCCTTTCTCGTCAAACGCCATCACGACCGCCGCTGCGCCATATCGGCGCACCAGGCGGGCCTGGCGCTTGAATTCGTCCACGCCTTCTTTCATGGAAATCGAGTTCACGATGCCCTTGCCCTGCACGCAGCGCAGCCCCGCCTCAATCACGCTCCACTTGGAGCTGTCCACCATGATGGGCACGCGCGCAATGTCGGGCTCGGAGGCAATGAGGTTCAAAAACCGCACCATGGCGGCCTTGCTGTCCAGCATGGCCTCGTCCATGTTGATGTCGATCACCTGCGCGCCGTTTTCCACCTGCTGGCGCGCCACGGACAAAGCCTTGTCAAACTCGCCGTTCAGGATCATCTTGGCGAACGCCTTGGAGCCGGTAACGTTGGTACGCTCGCCGATGTTGACGAAGGTGGCGCTTGGGGCTGCGCCTTCAACGCTGCCGTCGACTGGTTGGACAGCGCCAATCAGCACGGGCTCCAGGCCCGACAGCTTCATGGAAGGAATCAAAACATCAGACATGTGGCTCACCTGTGTAAATTGAATTCATAGATGGAATTCAGGTGAGCGCCGTTGGAGTTGTTTGAACTCGTTCCAAGCCTGGCGGGCGGGGTTCCCGATGCAGCGCTCCTTGGTGCCTGGATTCTAGGACGAAACAAACGCAGCCGTCCTCAAAGCTCAGGCCAACATCTCCAACAACACGGGATGCCACAGCGATTCGTCAATTTTGCCCATTTTTTTGCCCAACCCGGCCTTGTCAACACAGCGCAATTGGTCCAGCAGAATGCGCGCTGCCTTTTTTTGAAAGACGACTTCGGGGCGACAGCCCAGCGGTTGGCCCCCGCTGGTAAGGGGTGCCACGATGACGCGGGGCAAGGCCGCGTTCATGTCGTCAGGCGACACGACCAGCGCCGGGCGCGTCTTGCGAATTTCGCTGCCAACGGTAGGGTCCAGATTGACCCAGTACACCTCGGCGCGCAGCACGTTTGGCGCGCCCTTGGCAATCACTGCTTTTACCACTGCCACTCACTATCGTCGGCCAGCGGCGCGTGCGTCCAGGAATGCGAATCCGCCTCTTCCCGCAGCCCAGCAGCAGTTGATTTTCCAGCGA
>JANOQJ010000088.1:0-89395 GCA_031414805.1 Comamonadaceae bacterium | reverse complement strand
AACAAAGCCTTTGACAGCATGGATGATCTGGAGGATGACTTGGTCAAAGGCCTACAGGCACTGGAGGCCGATCAAAGCAGGGTCAAGTCCATTGCAGGGTGGGAATGGATAATTAGTGCTGTTGAAAATTAGAATTGGAATAAATACTGCTCAAGCAGCTACTTATTTAGGAGCAACCTGGTGATTCAACACAGCTGCCCACAACGCCATCACAGCCTCGCGTTCCTGCAACAACCCCGGCAATGCCACCTGCGTAGGCGCTTCGTTCAGGCGGGCCTGGTGCTGCACCCGGCGCAGCGCGCGGTAGGCACCCGCCGCGGCGTGGCCGACCCCGGGGGGCAGCAGGCCACAACGCTCCGCTTGCTCCAGTAGCGCGATGTTGCCCACGTTGGCTTGCAGCGCCGGGTGCTGTGCGGCGTGTAACAGCACCAGGTATTGCACGGCGAATTCCGCGTCCACCATGCCGCCTGCGCTGTGCTTGACGTCGAACTGGCCGTCTTTCACGGGGTGGGCCGCGCGCACTTTGCCGCGCATGGACACAATTTCTTCTTTCAACCCGGCCTCGTCGCGCGGTGCGGTGATGACAGCCAGGCGCACGGCTTCAAAGCGCTGTTGCAACTGCGGTGTGCCCATCACAAAACGGGCGCGCGTCATGGCCTGGTGTTCCCAGGTCCAGGCGGTGTTGCTGCCGCGTTGCTGCTGGTAGTTGGCATAGGCGGTGAAGGTGGTGACCAGCATGCCGCTGTTGCCATTGGGGCGCAGTGCGGTGTCAATCTCGAACAGGTCGCCCTCGCTGGTTTTCACGGTCAGCCAGGTGATAAGTTTGCGCACGAAGGCCGCGTAAATGACGGCAACGCCGTCTTCGTCGGTGCGGGCGGCGCTGTCCGGATCGGCCTGGCCCGCATCGTCGTACACAAACACGATGTCCAGGTCGCTGCCGTAGCCCAGTTCTTTACTGCCCAGCTTGCCGTAGCCAATGACGGCGAATTGCGGATGCTCTCGGTGGCGGGTTTTCAGGCGCTGCCAGCACCAGTCGGCGGTAATTTGCAGCAGGCAGTCGGCCAGTGCGCTCAGGTCGTCGGCGACCTGCTCCACCGTCAGGCGACCTTCCACATCACGCGCCAGTGTGCGAAACATCTGGGCATGCAAGGCGCGGCGCAGCAGGTTCAGCAGGGCTTCGTCGTCGTCTTCGCTGGTGATCTGCAGGGAGTTGCGCCGCGCCTGCAATTCCTGACGAAGCTGCGCGGCGTCAAAACGCCCTGCCAACAACGCGTCGCTGGCCAGCTCGTCGATCACCCCAGGGTGCTGTAACAAGTAGCGCGCTGGCCATTTGGCCGCGCCCAGGGTGCGCAGCAGGCGCTGGTGTACCGCCGGGCGCTCCACCAACAACGCCAGGTAGCTGTCCCGGCGCAGCAGTGTTTCCATCCAGTCAGCCCAGCGCAGGGCGGCTTGCAGGCGCTGGGCTTGCTCTGCGTCAACACCGGCTTGCAGCCAGACGCCGGTGCGCAGCACCAGCAAGACCAAGCGCGCACGCGCGTCGTCGCGCAAGGCCAGCACACGCGGGTGGCCTTGCCACTGCGCCACACGCTCGCGAAAGGTATCTGGCAACTGGGTGAGTGCGTCTGGTAGCGCCAGCGCCGTAACAGGCGGGGCTTTGGGTCCACCGCATCGCCCGCCCGTGCAATCGGGTTTGGCGTTACCGAGCAAGGCGTCAAATTCGTGCGCCACTCTTTCTCGGTGCGCATCCAGATCACTCAGAAAGGGGCAGCAATTGGCGTAGCCCATGGTTTGCGCAATCCAGGCCAGGTCGGCGTCGTCCGTGGGCAGGGCATGGGTTTGCTGGTCATCCAGGTACTGAATGCGGTGCTCTACACGGCGCAAAAACTCGTAAGCCCGGGTCAGCGCGTCAGCTGTGTCGGGCGACATCAGGCCCGCATGGGCCAGGCGCTGCAACGCGGCCACCGTAGGCCGGGTACGCAGCTCGGGAAACTGGCCCCCACGCACCACCTGCAGCAGTTGCACGGTGAACTCAATCTCGCGAATGCCACCACGCGACAGTTTCACGTCGTTGGCGCGGTCTGGCCGGCCGGCGCTGCGTCGCGCTGCCTGGTCGCGGATTTGCCGGTGCAGCACCCGCAGCGCGTCGAACACGTTGTAGTCCAGGTAGTGGCGAAACACAAAAGGCAGCACCGCCGCGCGCATGGCCGAGCCCGCAGTGATGGATCGCTGGGGCGCCACCACGCGGCTTTTTAGCCAGGCAAAGCGCTCCCATTCGCGGCCCTGCACCACAAAATACTCTTGCAAGGCGTCGAGTGACACGGCGGCGGGACCGCTGTTGCCGTTGGGCCGCAGCGCCAGATCGACCCGAAATACAAAGCCGTGCTCGGTGGTCTCTCCAATCAGGCCGTAGATCAGTTTGGCGTACTTGCCAAAGTATTCGTGGTTGGAGATCTGGCCACTGCCTGCGCTGTTGCCGTTGGTATTGCCATCCTGGTCATACACATAAATCAGGTCGATGTCGCTGGATACGTTCAACTCGCGGGCGCCCAGTTTGCCCATGCCGACCACCCAGAAATGGGCGCGCTGGCCGTCCGGGCCGAGGGGCTCGCCATGCAGTGCGTCCAGCTGGTCTTGTGCTTGGTGGCAGGCGACATCGAGCGTGAACTCGGCGAGCACGGTGACGGCATGTATGACGGTATCCAACGCAGGCAATGAACCATCGCAGTCCAGTTCGATCAACCGCAACATCACCAGTTGGCGCAGCACCCGCAGCGCCGCGGGCACTGCCAAACCCGATGATGCAAGCGCGGTCAACGTGGTGTTCAGGCTGTCGCGCGTTAAAAGACCCTGCGGCAACAGGGTCAAGTAAGCGTTGTAACGGCGGCGCAGGCGCTGGGCGAAACGGGGGTATTGCGAGCCGATTAACGCAGGGGCGGCTTCAGCGCTGCGGGTCATAATTCTTGAAGTCTCCTCATTGCCAATGAATCAAGCGTCACCGCCACTACCGTCTGCATCCCGCAACCTGAAAGCCTACAGCTTGGTGACTCAGCTCATCTGGCGTCTGGTGCTGATCGCCGCGCTACTGTTTGGCGTCACCTGGGCTGCTTTGAATTGGGCGATTGTGCCGGGAATCGAACGGCTGAGGCCGGTGCTGGAAAGTCAGGCCACAAAGGCCTTGGGGGTTCCCGTACGCATCGGTCGCATCACGGCGGTTTCCAGCGGGCTGGTGCCTTCGTTCGAGCTGAGCGATGTGATGCTGTTGGATCCTCAAGGCCAGCCAGCCCTGAAACTGGCCCGCGTGGCGGCGGCGGTGTCACCGCAGTCGCTATGGAACCTGGGGTTTGAGCAGCTGTTGATTGACCAGCCGGAGCTGGATATTCGGCGCACCGCCAGCGGCCAGTTGCTCATTGCGGGCCTGGCGTTGTCAGGCGGCGCACAAAAGGACGACAGCGCCACACTGGACTGGTTGTTTTCGCAATCTGAACTGGTGGTGCGCGGTGGCACCGTGCGCTGGACCGACGAACAGCGTGGCGCCCCGCCGCTGGCGCTGCGCCAGGTGGACTTGGTCATTCGCAACAGCGGCAGACACCACACCGCGCGGCTGGACGCCAGCCCGCCGGATAGCTGGGGCGAGCGGTTCAGCCTGCGCGGCATTTTTCGCCAACCACGCCTGTCCTTGCACAGCGGTCGCTGGAAAGAGTGGGAAGGCGAGCTGTATGCCGATCTGGCGCGCATCGACGTGTCGACGCTGCGCCAATATGCCGACGTGGGCGTGGATATTGCACAAGGCACTGGTCGCGCGCGCGTCTGGGCGCAGGTGCAGCGCGGCAGCATCATCGGCGCCACGGCGGATCTGTCGTTGCAAGCGGTGCGTGCCACCCTGGGCCCGCGTCTGGAACCTTTGCTGCTGGACAGTTTGAGTGGGCGCATGGCCGGACAAAAAATTACAGACGGTTTTGAGGTGGAAACGCAAGGCCTGGCGTTTCAAACCACCGGCGGTGTGCGCTGGCCGGGCGGCAACGCCAAGCTGCGCCACACCCACCCTAAAAACCAGAGCGAACAAGGGCAGTTGCAGGCTGACAACCTGGACTTGACAGCCTTGAGCCAGATTGCCAGCCGCGTGCCGCTGGGCTCTGCAACCCATGCCGCGCTGGCCGCGTATGCGCCACAAGGCGTCGTGGACAGCCTTCAAGCCACGTGGCGTGGGCCGTTGGATCAGCCCCTGGCTTACCAGGCAAAGGGACGCGTCTCGCAACTCAATGTGGCTGCGCAGGCCGCCATTGGAACCCCCGGTGTGCGCGGCGTACGGTTGGACTTTGACTTCAGCCAAGCTGGTGGTCAGGCCAAGCTGGCCTTACAAAACGGCGCGCTGGATTTACCCGGCGTGTTTGATGAGCCGGTGCTGCCACTGGACCTGCTCAGTGGCGACTTGAAATGGGACATTCGCGCGCAGGCCGGAGGCGACAAATTGTCGGCCAGCCTCACCAACTTGCGCTTTGCCAATGCCGATGCGCAAGGCCAGCTGGAAGCCAGCTGGCAAACCAGTGACCCTGCCAAGGCTGCATCACGCAGCCGCTTTCCTGGTGTGGTGGACATCAAAGGCAGCATCAGCCGCGCCAATGGCGCTCGGGTGTTCCGTTACCTGCCGCTGACCATGCCACAAAACACGCGCGAGTACGTGCGCGATTCAGTGCTGGCGGGTACTGTCACCGACGTGAAATTCCGGGTGAAAGGCGACGCCACCACCATTGCCTCCAAAGACAGCCAGCCCGGCGAATTTTTGATCTCGGGCAACGTGAAAAATGCCACCTTTGCCTTTGCGCCACCCAGCGTAGCGACCAAAAGCGCAGCGCCCTGGCCCGTGCTAACCCAGCTCAATGGCCAGATGAGTTTTGACCACAACAGCTTGCGGGTGACGGGTGCCACGGGCGTGTTTAGCGGCAGTGTGGGTGGTGCTCAGGGGTTGCAACTGGTGCGTGCCGAAGCCCAGATACCCGACCTGCATGGTCCCACCACCGTGCTGGTGTCCGGGGACATGCGTGGCCCGCTCGACGAGGCCTTGCGGGTGGTCAACACCTCCCCCCTGTCGGCCATGATGGGCGATGCGCTGGCCCAGGCCAAGGCCAGCGGCCCGGCGGACTTTCGGGTGCGACTGAACCTGCCCGTCACCAACATCGACCGCGCCAAAATTTCGGGCACCGCCACGCTGGCGGGCAACGACTTGCAGATCACGCCCGGCAGCCCACCCCTGCAAAAGGCCCAAGGCCAGGTGACATTTACCGAAAGCGGCTTTGCTTTGGTCGGCGCGCAGGCGGGCTTGTTGGGCGGGCAGGCGCGGCTGGAGGGTGGTATGCGTCCGAGCACGCCCGGGGCAACCCCGACCACCGTGTTTCGGGCGCAAGGCACGACCAGTGCAACGGGTTTGCGTCAAGCGCCCCAGCTGGGCGTGGTGTCGCGCTTGGCCAGCACGGCCGTGGGTAGCACCACCTACAGCGCCACTTTGGCTTTTTTCCAGGGCACACCTGAAATTTGGGTATCCAGCAACCTGCAGGGCATGGCCCTGGGCTTGCCGGCGCCGTTCAACAAAGCGGCTGATATGCCGCTGCCCCTGCGCTTTGAAAACACCGTGGTGCGTGATGCGCCCGCAGGCGCGCAGCACGATCTGCTGGTGGTGGAACTGGGTCGTCTGGCGGCAGTGCGCTACCTGCGCGATGTGTCGGGGCCGCAGCCGCGGGTGCTGCGCGGTTCGCTGGGCGTGGGGCTGGCCGATAACGAGGCCGCACCCATGCCAGAGCAGGGTGTGACGGCGAACATCAACCTGGCCACGGTGAACATCGACGCATGGGAAACGCTGCTTGATCAGGTCTCGGGCGATGGCACCGGCACGGCGGGTACCACGACGGTCAACCCCCCCACCGCCGGCGCGGCGCGCGCCACTGCATCAGCCACACAGAGCTACTTGCCGACCAGCATTGCACTTCGCGCGCGCGAGCTCAGCTTTGAAGGCCGTACGCTGAACAACCTGGTGATCGGCGGCTCCCGGCAGGGCCTGATCTGGCGCGCCAACCTCGACGCCACCCAGCTGAACGGCTATGTGGAGTACCGGCAAAGCGCGGGCGGTGGTGCGGGCGGTTTGTATGCGCGGCTGTCGCGACTGCTGCTAACGCAAAGCAACGAGCGCGAGTTGGACGCTTTGCTGGACGAACAACCTGCCAACCTGCCAGCGCTGGATGTGGTGGTGGACGACCTGGAGCTGCGCGGCAAAAAGCTGGGCCGCCTGGAGATTGAAGCCATTAACCGCGGTGCGGGGGCTGTCGCTCGGGAGGGTGGCGTGCGGGAGTGGCGCCTGCGCAAGCTGAACCTGACCATGCCCGAAGCCAGCTTCACGGCCACCGGGAATTGGGCCGCCGTGGGCGCGCCCGCTGTCCCGCCGGGTACCCGGTTGGTTCCCCGGGTGGGCGGCGAACAGCGCCGCACCGTGATGAGCTTCAAACTGGACATTGCCGATTCAGGCCAGTTGCTCACGCGCTTTGGCATGAAAGACGTGGTGCGTGGCGGCAAGGGCCGCATGGAAGGTCAGGTGTCGTGGCTGGGTTCGCCCACCACGCTGGACAACGCCAGCCTGAACGGCAACTTCAACATCAACCTGGAATCAGGCCAGTTTCTCAAGGCCGACCCCGGTATTGCCAAACTGCTCGGCGTACTCAGCTTGCAGTCACTGCCCCGGCGCTTGACGCTGGATTTCCGCGATGTGTTCAGCCAGGGTTTCAGCTTTGATTTTGTGCGTGGGGATGTGACGATTGAACAAGGCATTGCCGCGACCAACAACCTGCAGATGAAGGGCGTGAACGCGGCGGTGCTGATGGATGGTAAGGCTGATATTGCGCGTGAGACGCAAGACATCAAGGTCCTGGTGGTGCCAGAAATTGACGCGGGCACGGCGTCGCTGGTGGCCACCGTCATCAACCCCGCCATTGGTATCACCAGCTTTCTGGCGCAATTGTTTTTGCGCCGCCCGCTGATTCAAGCGGCCACGCAAGAGTTTCAAATCAGTGGCAGTTGGGCAGATCCGAAAGTGGAACGCGCTGACCGCAAGGCAGCACCGGCGATCCCAGCCAGTCCATCCAGCCCCGCACAGGAGCTGCCGCGATGAAAGTTGCCGCCATTCAAATGGTCTCAGGCACCGACCTGGCGCGTAACCTGGCCGACGCGCAGCGTTTGCTGGAACAAGCTGCCGCGCAGGGCGCTGAGCTGGCGGTGTTGCCTGAGTATTTCTGCTTGCTGGGTCAACGCGACACCGATAAGCTGGCGATTCAAGAAAGCGTGGGGCAAGGCCCGATTCAGGCCATGTTGGCCAGCGCGGCGCGCCAGTTGGGCCTGTGGGTGGTGGGCGGCACGTTGCCGCTGCGGGTGCCCGGCGGAGACGGGCAACGCGTATTGAACAGCAGCTTGGTGTTTTCGCCGGCGGGGCTGTGCGTGGCCCGCTACGACAAGATGCACCTGTTTTGTTTTGACAATGGCACCGAGCGCTACGACGAATCGCGTGTGCTGCGGGCGGGGCAAACGCCAGCCTGGTTTGACTTGCCCGCGCGCAGCGGCCACACCTGGCGCGTGGGATTGAGCGTCTGCTACGACCTGCGCTTTCCCGAGTTGTACCGCGCTTATGCCCGCGACGGGGCCGATTTGCTGCTGGTGCCCAGCGCTTTTACCCACACCACCGGGCAGGCACATTGGGAGCTGTTGCTGCGTGCCCGTGCGGTAGAAAACCTGTGTTTTGTGGTTGCCCCCGCGCAAGGCGGAACCCACGAAAACGGCCGACGCACCTGGGGCCAAAGCCTTGTGGCGAGCCCCTGGGGTGAGGTACTGGCTCAGCAAGCCACCGGACCTGGCGTGGTGTTGGCGCAGCTGGATGCGCAGCAAATGGCGCAGCGCCGCGCGCAATTACCTGCGCTGTCGCACCGTGTTTTGTAGAGCGGGTTCATGCGGGCCCGCCTGATCACCAGTTGGCGGCGCAGCCTGCTGTGGGTGGCGTTGTTGGGCTTGGTCCTGGCGCTGCTGGCCACACTGGTGTGGCTGGCGGGGCGCTACGAAGCCAGTCAAGTGCAGGAGCGGCTGGAGCGGGAGGCGGCAGGGGCCACCAGCGACGTGCGCTCGGCGCTGATTCGCAATGTGCAGTCCCTACAAGCCTTGCCGTGGTCTGAACGCTCGACCGCCACCTGGGTGCTGGAGGCCGATGCACTGCTGCGCAACCAGCGTGAGTGGCTGCGGCTGGAGTGGCGCACGGCGGCGCTGCAGCCGCTGGGGCATGCCGATTCACCCTACCGCCCACCGGCGTTTGGACGCATGGGGCGCGGCAATGCCCAGGCGGAGGTCGCCCTGGCCTGTGCCAATGCGCGGCGCGTGAGCGGCCCGGCGTATTCGGCGAGCTATTTTTTGCCGCAAAACGACGGCATGGGCATGGAAGTCATGGAGTTGTGCCTGCCCAAAATTGAGGCCGGGCAAACGCAGGGCTATTGGGTGGCCACTTACTCCCTGCCCGACTTGCTGGCCGAACGAGTGGGCCGTCAGCTGGCGCGCAACCACGAGGTGTCGTTTACCGAGCCCGATGGCACGCGGCTGGCGCTGCACGGCACGGCGCGGCGGGCCAGCCGCATGTTCACGGCGCAGCAATTGCTCGACTTGCCTGGTAACACCCTGGTCCTGCGGCTTGACAGCTGGCGCACGGCACCCGACCTGTTCCCCAATGTGCTCACCGCGCTGGTGACGGCCATGTCGATCGCGCTGATGGCGGTGCTGGCGCTGCTGGCCAAAGACGCCCGTCGCCGTCTGCGCGCGGAGCAGGACCTGGCTGACGCGCTGGCTTTTCGCAAGGCGATGGAAGACTCGCTGGTCACCGGCCTGCGGGCGCGCGATCTGAAAGGGCGCATCACGTATGTGAACCCGGCGTTTTGCGACATGGTGGGCTTTTCGCCCCAGGAGCTGCAAGGCCAGACCATCGCCGCGCCTTACTGGCCGCCCGAACTGACGGACGAGTACCAGAAACGCCAAGCCGTGCGCCTGTCCGGCCAGCATGTGCCGCCGCGCGAGGGTTTCGAGTCGGTGTTCATGCGCAAAGACGGCTCGCGCTTTCCGGTGCTCATCATCGAAGCACCTCTGATCAATGCCCAGGGCCTGCAAACGGGCTGGATGAGCGCGTTTGTCGACATCAGCGAGCAACGCCGCGTGCAGGAATTGCAACGCGCCAGCCAGGAGCGCCTGCAAGCCACCGCCCGCCTGGCCACCGTGGGCGAAATGGCTTCCCTGCTCAGCCACGAGCTGAACCAGCCGCTGGCCGCCATCGCCAGCTACGCCTCGGGCTCGCTGAATCTAATGGCAGCGCAGCCCAAACAATTGGGGTCAGATCACGATTATTCTGAGATGCTGCACACCGCTTTGCAGCGCATTGCGCAGCAGGCCCAGCGCGCAGGCAAGGTGATTCAAAGCGTGCACGACATGGTGCGCCGGCGTGAGGCACGCCGCGAAACCGTCACCGCGCAAGCCTTGCTGGACGCCGTGATGCCGCTGATTCAGCTGCAGGCGCGCAAGCTCGATGTGCAGGTGGTTGTGCAAGAGATCGATGCACTGTTGCCCTGTGTGCTGTGCGACCGCTCGATGGTCGAGCAGGTGCTGCTGAACCTGGCGCGCAACGGCATGCAAGCCATGGCCGACTCAGCGAGAGATGTGTCGCCTGGCGCGCCCCGGCAGCTTCATCTGCGCGTGCGGCCAGTGGTCAGCCCCGACAGCATCACGGCCCAGCGTTGGGTGGCGTTTGAAGTGGCCGACACCGGCCCCGGCATCTCGCCCCAGGTGGCTCAACAGCTCTACACCCCGTTTTTCACGACCAAGCCCGAAGGCATGGGACTGGGCCTCAGCCTATGCCGAACGGTGATCGAGCAACACGGGGGATTCCTCGGGTTTGAGGCTGTACTGCCGCACGGTACGATTTTTACCTTCACCTTGCCCACCAGCCCCGCACCTGAAAAAAGTGGTCATATTGGCCACTAGCCCTTATGCAACCTGCTCAAGACGCTACCGTATTCATAGTAGACGACGACACCAGCGTGCGCGAAGCACTGGCCTGGCTGCTGCGCTCGCGGCATCTTCCCAGTGTGTGTTTTGACGGTGCAGCCGCGTTTGACAGCGCCGTGCTCACCAAACCACTGCCCGACCAGCCGTGTTGCCTGTTGCTGGACGTGCGCATGCCCGGTACCAGCGGCCTGACCCTGTTTGAAAACCTGGTGGCGCGGGGTTTGACGCAGCGGTTACCGGTCATTTTTCTGACGGGCCATGCCGACGTGCCCACCGCGGTGGATGCCGTCAAGCGCGGAGCGTTTGATTTCTGCGAGAAGCCGTTTTCAGACAACGCGCTGGTGGACCGCATCGAGCAGGCTTTAACCCAATCACGTGACCACCTCACCACGCTAAACGTCACCCGCACAGTGCAAACCCGCTTGGCCGAGCTGACCGAGCGCGAACGCGAGGTGCTGCAACGCGTGGTTGCCGGTCTGCCCAACAAGCTGATTGCCGATGCGCTGTCCATCAGCGTGCGCACGGTGGAAGTGCATCGGGCCCGGGTGTTCGACAAAATGCAGGTCAAGTCGGCGGTAGAGCTGGCGAATTTGCTGGGCAACAGTGCGGCGTGATGAAGTTTTGATCAGAATGTTTTATTCGCTACATGCCTCAGATTGTCATTCCCGCGCAGGCGGGAATCCAGGCGCGAGAGCTACCTGCAGCAAAGCAGGTTGGGTTCGCTGAGGTGGATTCCCGCCTGCGCGGGAATGACGGCTTTGCTGCGTCAACGACACCTGTCTCTTTAGATTAAAACAGCCACCAGCCCAGGTAAATACTGCTCAAGCAGCTATCAAATCAGGAGTAATTCTGGTCAATCGCGGGCGCGCTGCTCGGAACGCATCCAGGTGTAGGTCACGCCCACACCCACCGATGCGCCGGTTTTTTGGCGCACCAGGGGGCTGGCTTCATTGGCGGCGCCAGCCACGGTGTCCAGCCGTGCGAAGCCGAACAGCCGCCAGTCGGGGCTGAGGCTGCGCGAGACGGCGGTTGACAGGCGCCAAGCCACCAACCCGCTTTGGGCTGCATAGGCCGATCGTTGGGCAGTGGCTTCAGCGGGCGTCACTTCGTAAAAGGTACGCGCCAGTTTTCGGTCCGCCACGATGGCACTCACGCTCGCGCTGTAGCGCCAGCCGTCAATTGGTTTCCCGTCAAACACCAGTTTGGGCTCAAAACTCAGGCCCCGGTGTGCGGCCTTGTCGCTCAAATCAAACACCGCCCGCAAGGGGAACTCGGCACGCCAGCGCCCACCAGCGGGTGCGTCGCCCAGGTTCCATTTCAAGCGGGGGCCCAGCTCCACCAGGGTGCCCAGCTTGCGCATGCCGCGCCGGGCCTCCAACTCGTCGGCGTTGGAGCCAAAGGCGCCGGCCAGGCCAACGTCGAGCTCGAATTCGGGCGTTTTGAAGGCGCGCAGGCCAACCGTGTCGCGGTCGGCGCGAAAAAACTCACCGCGGTAAATGAAATAAGGCAGCGCCAGCGCGCGTTTGACTTGCTGGTCTGAGCCGGGATAGGCCTGCTGCGACACGCCCAGAGCAAACCCGCCCACCTCCCACAGCGGCGGGGCTGTGCCCGCGCTTGCCGTTGACTCCTGGACCAAAGCACTTGCGCACACCGTGACGGCAATGGCGCAGATGCAGACGACGCGCGCTGCGGGCAAGGTGACAGGTTGGGTGTTCATGGTCGTACTGGAATGGATTTAACTAAGTGGTAACAATGTATACCGACCAGTTCACATTTGGCCAATAACCCACCCAGCGTACGGCTATTGAAGTCCAGCGCGAGTCCGTGCAAATGCCAACGCAGCAGTATCAATTTGATAGCTGCTGAGCAGCAAACTACTGGGCTGGTGGCTCTTTTGGCTTAGAGTCGGTCGCTGGGTCGGCGGGTGGCAACTCCCCGTTGCGACGGCCCGAAAACATGGTCCACCACACAATGCCGACGAAAATCAACAGCGCCAGCAAGGCTTCCAGCAACAACCAACCCATGAAACAACTCCTGGCGCATGTCATATGCGGTGGCGCGATTGTAGGAATGCTCAGCGCTTGCGGCAGTGCCCCGCGCCGAGTACCTGACCGCGCGCCTGATGGGCCCCAAGTCACTCGCCCCGCACCAACTGCTGCCCCCACTGCACCTTACGACGCGCCCGACGACACCGGACCGTTGCCTGCGGCCATCACACAAGCCAAAAGCCGCTGGGTGCCCGTGCGCTGGAGCCAGTTGCCCGGTTTTGGCAGCGACGCCTTGTTTGAAGCCTGGAACGCCTGGCTGAAAAGCTGCGAGCGCCCAGGCCCCACATTTGCGCCGCTGTGTGGGCAGGTTCGCCAGCTCAGCATCGCGTCTGATGATGAAAAACGCGCCTGGATGACGCAGCGCTTGCAGCCTTACCGGGTGGAGCCACTTTCCGGCACGACCGAAGGCCTGCTCACCAGTTACTACGAGCCGGTGCTGGACGCCAGCCGCCAGCGCAGCGCCACCCACACCGCGCCGCTGTACCGCCCGCCTGCCAACCTGAACCAGCGCAAGCCCTGGTACACCCGACAGGAAATGGACACCTTGCCCGAGGCGCAGGCTGCACTGCGCGGACGCGAAATCGCCTGGGTGACTGATCCGCTGGACGCGCTGGTGCTGCAGATTCAAGGCTCGGGCCGCCTGCGCGTGACGGAGGCCGACGGCAGCCAGCGCCTGGTACGCGTGGCCTTTGCCGCCACCAACGACCAGCCGTACCGCAGCGTGGGCAGCTGGCTCTTGCAGCAAGGCCTGGTGCGCGACGCCACCTGGCCCGGCATCAAGGCCTGGACGGTGCAAAACCCGCAACGTGTGAACGAAATGCTGTGGGTCAACCCGCGCATGGTGTTTTTCCGCGAAGAAGCCATTGCCGAGCAAGACAGCGCGCTGGGCCCGCGCGGGGCGCAAGGTGTGCCGCTGACCGCTGGCCGCTCGATTGCGGTCGACCCGGGCAGCATTCCCTATGGCACCCCCGTGTGGCTGGCCACCACCGGGCCCACGGCCAATCTGCAGCGCCTGGTGCTGGCGCAAGACACCGGTAGCGCGATCACCGGTGCGGTGCGAGCCGACTACTACGCCGGCTCGGGTTTTCAAGCCGGGGAGTTGGCGGGCAGACTCAAGCAGCCGCTGCAATTGTGGATTTTATGGCCGAAATAGGGCGCTAGCCCTTATAAATACTGCTCAAGCAGCTATGTTTAATATAGCAATATGATCTGTTGACAGATACAAAAAAAGCCCGGCACTGCCGGGCTTTTTAAATGCTGGGCAGGCCAGACCTGCCCTCAGCGCACATCACAAACCGATTTTGCCGCCGCCGTTTTTCGTGATCATCACGGTTGCCGAGCGTGGGCGGGCTGTTGCGCCGCCGGGGCCGTAAGGCGCTGCCAGACCGGCGCCGTTTCCGGGCCAGTTGCTTTCGAAGGTGCGGGCAGTGAAGCCTGCAGCTGTGGTGTTCTCGCCGGGGTGCTGGATGTTCACAAACAGCGCTGTGCCGTCTGGTGACTCGGCCACGCCGGTGATCTCGGCGCCCAGTGGGGCCACCATGAAGCGCTTGAAGGTGGTGTCGGTCATTTTCTTGCCGGCAAACGTGGTTACGGTCTTGTCCGTGGTCACGGTGGTGTTGGGGCTACCGTTGGCCTTGTTGACCACGGTGACCTGGCCGCCGTCGCCTTGCGTGCCAGGAATAGCAGCCAACAGCATGGCATTGGACTGGTCGGTAAACGTGTTGTCGTCAGTCTCAATCCACAAAATGCCGGTGGACTTGGAGAACCAGATGCCGTCGGGCTTGGACAGATCATTCAGCGGGCTCAGGCCCGACAGGTTCACGTTTTGCTGCCAGTTCACATTGTCGCCACCCACGTCTGCGTTGGCTTGTGCGCCGAACAGGAAGATGTCCCAGGCAAAGGTTTCGGCAGCTGCGGTGTTGCCGGTTTCCTTTATGCGCACGATGTGACCATTCACGTTGCCGCGCTGGTTAGGGTTGGCCGCTGCGTTTTGCGTGGTGATGCCTTTGCTGTCCAGCCAGTAGCGTGGATTGGCGGGGTCTACATCGGGGTTGTTGAAGTTGTTGCCGGAGATTGACGTGGCGGCGGTATTGCCGCGGTCTGGGTTCTCGGTACAAGTGATGTAGATCTCGCCATTCGGGGCTACAGCAGTCCATTCGGGGCGATCCATGCGGGTGGCCTTGGCGGCGTCAGCCGCCAGGCGGGTGTTCACGCAAATGTCAGCCAGGCTGTCGAACTTGTAGCCTTCAGGGTTCAGGGTGCTCACGGGCACGCCAGCGACCACATCAGGGTTGGTCAAATCGAGTTTGACCCAAGTGCCGGTGCCGTTGGCGTTGAAGCGGGCAGCGTAAATCGTGCCTTCGTCCATGTACTCGTTGCCCACGCGAAGGCGGTCAGTGCGGTTTGCATCGGCAGCCAACCAAGTCTTTTTCGATACAAACTTGTAGATGTACTCGCCGCGCGAATCGCAGCCCATGTAGAAAGCCAGAGGTTGGCCCACTACGGGGTTACTTGGCCATGCGCCTTCGTTGGCGCGGCGGCCCAGGGCCGTGCGCTTGATGGGCGTGGAGTTCACGTCGTACGGATCAATTTCAACGATGTAGCCGAAAGTGTTTGGCGCGTTGCGGAAGTCCCCCGTGCCATCAGCTGAGTTGGTGGCCACGGCTGTCATGTCCCAGCGGCTGAACATGGTACTGGTGGCATCAGCTGGCACCACGCTGGCCCAACGCTGGTGGGCAAAGCCCGAAACCGGGGTGGTCGACGGTGCAATCGGGCCGCGAATGCCGTTGCGCAGGTGGGCCGTGTTGTCTTTTTGGGTGCGCACAGCTGCATCGGCACCGCGCAGGAAATAGCCCGCCCAGTTTTCTTCAGCCGTCAGGTAGGTGCCCCAAGGTGTGTAGCCGTTACCGCAGTTGTTCACCGTGCCGCGGGTTTGCGTGCCAGCGGGCGAAAAGCGTGTCTTGACGAAATTGGTACCGCGCGCAGGACCGTTCAAGTCCATCAGCGTGGAGGCGGTGATGCGGCGGTTGAACGGGGACGACTTGAGATAACTGAAACCAGTGGCGGACTTGGCGATCTCGACGACGGACACGCCGTGGGCATCCATTTCTTTGACAACTTCAGCCTCTGGACGTGGGCCGGCGGTGGCAGCGGTATTGGTCTGGCCATTGGCGTGCATGAATTGCACGGTGCCAGAAATGTTTTCATGGTTCATCACCAGCAGGGCGCGGTCGTTGGCCGTGATGCTGGGCGTACCGGTGGCGCTCAGGCCAAAGTAGTGAATACCATCGTGGTGGTCGCCGGCCCGGCGTGCAAAGTTGTCGTCGGTGCCATCATTTTTGTAGTCGGTGACGGAAGCGCTGATGGAATCGCCCAGCGCGTAAACCACGGTGGCTGTGTAGCCTTCGGGAACGATTACGCGGTCGGCAATGGATTTGTTGACTGCATTGAATTTCAGCAGGCCTTCGAAGGTTGGCGCGGCAGCGGCGGGTGCGGGTGCAGTCACAACAGTGTCGTCGCCGCCACCGCAAGCGGCCAGGCCCAAAGAGCCCAAACCGGCCATCGACATCGCACCCACGCCGCCCTTGAGGACGAAACGGCGGTGCATACGCGCGGCCAGCACGTCATTCATGTGTGGGTTGCCGCTGGTGTTGTTGTCCAGATCGTCTGGATCGGCCAAAGAAATGGCATTGTTCATCGTGGATTCGCTCATGGGTTGCTCCAAAAAATTAACAAAAAGCCACACATCATTCAGCGCGTATGTGACGAAGCTGTGAATCGTCACAAAACCAAGTGAGATCAGGGGTTGGCGGTGACCGAGATGTCTTGCGTGTCAAAACAGGAATGTTTTCCACCTCACCTGAGGCGTTGTCGGCAACAAGCTTTCCTCACGACTGGGTAAATCGGCATAAAACGCAATGACTGATCCGTTATGCCGACCTACACTTTGCGACCGCCTAGAGTCAAGCACCCAACCGGAGCCCACCATGAACGCCCCTCTGCCCGAGCACATTCGCAAAGCGCTGGAAACCGTCACGCTGGACGATAAATACAGCCTGGACTACGGCCGGGCCTTCATGAGTGGCGTGCAGGCGCTGGTCAAGCTGCCCATGCTGCAGCGTCAGCGCGATGCGCTGCAGGGCAAAAACACAGCGGGCTTCATCAGCGGCTACCGGGGCTCACCCTTGGGCGGCTATGACCAGTCGCTGTGGAAAGCAGCCAAGTACCTCAAAGCGCAGCACATCGTGTTTCAGCCGGGTGTGAACGAGGAGCTGGCCGCTACCGCCTTGTGGGGCACGCAGCAACTGGGTTTTTCGCCGCCGGGTACCAATAAGTACGACGGTGTGTTCGGCATCTGGTACGGCAAAGGCCCGGGCGTTGACCGCTGCTCCGATGTGTTCAAGCACGCCAACATGGCAGGCACCACCGAGTGGGGCGGCGTGATTGCGGTGGCGGGCGACGACCACGTCTCCAAAAGCTCCACAGCTGCCCACCAGAGCGATCACATTTTCAAGGCCTGTGGCTTGCCTGTGTTCTTTCCGGCGACCGTGCAGGAGATTCTGGATCTGGGCATTCACGCGTTTGCGATGAGCCGGTTTTCAGGCGTGTGGGCGGGCATGAAGACGATTCAGGAAATCGTGGAATCCAGCGCCACGGCCATGATTGATCCGCATCGAGTGCAGATCAAGATCCCCGCCGATTTTCAGATGCCGCCTGGCGGCCTGCACATTCGCTGGCCCGACCATGCGCTGGAGCAGGAAGCGCGACTGTTTGACTACAAGTGGTATGCCGCGCTGGCCTACATCCGCGCCAACCGATTGAACTACAACGTGGTGGAAGGCCCGAACGACCGCTTCGGCCTGATCGCCAGCGGCAAGGCTTACAACGACACCCGCCAGGCCTTGATCGACCTGGGCCTGGACGACGACGCCTGCCGCCAGCTCGGCATTCGGCTGCACAAGGTGGGCGTGGTCTGGCCGCTGGAGGCGCAGGGCACACGCGAATTTGCGACCGGGCTGCGCGAGATTCTGGTGGTGGAAGAAAAGCGCCAGGTTATTGAGTACCAACTGAAAGAAGAGCTGTACAACTGGCGCGCCGACGTGCGCCCCAATGTGCTGGGCAAGTTTGACGAAGCGGAGGGTGGCGAGTGGTCGATGGCCAACCCCACCGCCAACACCCTGCTGCGCGCGAACGCCGACCTGTCGCCCGCCATCATTGCCAAAGCCATTGCCCAGCGCCTGAAAAAGCTGGGGGTTGGTGGCGACATGGCGGCGCGTATCGATGCGCAGCTAGCCATCCTGCAAGCCAAAGAAACGTCCATGCAAACGCTGCAACTGGGCGGCGTGCAAGGCGCAGACCGCCAACCGTGGTTTTGCTCCGGTTGCCCGCACAACACCAGCACCAAGGTGCCCGAGGGCTCGCGCGCCATGGCCGGCATCGGCTGTCACTTCATGGCCACGTGGATGGACCGCAGCACGGTGGGCTTTACGCAAATGGGCGGCGAGGGCGTGCCCTGGGTGGGCCAGCAGCCGTTCACCACCGACCAGCACATTTTTGCCAACCTGGGCGACGGCACCTACTTTCACAGCGGCCTGCTGGCGATTCGCCAGGCGATTGCGGCGGGCGTGAACATCACTTACAAGATTCTGTACAACGATGCCGTGGCCATGACGGGTGGCCAACAAGTCGGCGAGCGGCCTGAAGGTCACTCGGTTGTACAGATCGCCCAGAGCCTGCTGGCGGAAGGCGCTATGAAAACCGTTGTGGTGACCGACGAGCCCGAAAAATATGAAGGCGTGGCGCTGGCCGCTGGGGTGACCGTGCACCACCGCGACGAGCTGGACGCGATTCAAAAGCAGTTCCGCGAGATCAAAGGCACGACCTGCATCATTTACGACCAGACCTGCGCCACCGAAAAGCGCCGCCGCCGCAAGCGCGGCACGATGGTGGATCCGGCCAAACGCGTGGTGATCAACGAGCTGGTGTGCGAGGGCTGCGGCGACTGCGGGGTGCAGTCCAACTGCTTGTCTGTGGAGCCGCTTGAAACCGAGTTTGGCCGCAAGCGCACCATCAACCAGAGCACCTGCAACAAAGACATCAGCTGCGTTAAAGGCTTTTGCCCCAGCTTTGTCACCGTGGAGGGCGGGCAGCTCAAAAAGAAGGCCAAGGCGCAAGTGCCGTCGCCTTTCAGCTTGGGTGAGTTGCCCGATCCGGTGATTCCGCAAACCGCCGGCCAAACCGTGTGGGGCATTGTGGTGGCAGGTGTGGGCGGCACCGGCGTCATCACCATTGGCCAGCTACTGGGCGTGGCCGCGCACCTGGAAGGCAAAGGCGTGGTCACGCAAGACGCGGGTGGTCTGGCGCAAAAAGGCGGTGCCACCTGGAGCCATGTGTTGATTGGCGACGATGCGGACGCCATTCGCACCACCCGGGTCAGTATGGCGGCGGCCGACCTCATCATTGGCTGCGATCCGTTGGTGGCGGCTGGCAAAGAAACCCTGCTTCGCATGCGCGCGGGCCGCACCCATGTGGCGCTGAACACCCACAGCACGCCCACGGCGGCATTTGTGAAAAACGCCAACTGGAACAACCCAGCTGACGCCTGCGCCGCCTCCATTGCGCAAGCCGTCGGTGCCGACGCGACGGGCCTGTTTGATGCCGATGGTGCTGCAACCAAGCTGATGGGTGACAGCATTTACACCAACCCCATGCTGCTGGGCTACGCGTGGCAAAAAGGCTGGGTACCGTTAGGCTTTGAATCTTTGACGCTGGCCATTGAGCTGAATGCCGTGGCCATTGAGCAAAACAAGGCGGCGTTTGCCTGGGGTCGCCGCGCCGCGCACGATTTGCCATCGGTGCAAAGCCTGGTCAATGGCGCGGGCGCGCAGGTGATCGAATTCAAGAAACGCGAAACAGTGGATAGCCTGGTGGCCCGACGCGTCGAGTTCTTGACGGCTTATCAAAACGCCACCTACGCGCAGACTTACCAAGCCTTCGTCGAGCAGGTGCGCCTCGCCGAGGCACCGCTCGGTAAAACGGTACTGACCGAGTCCGTGGCCCGCTACCTGTTCAAACTGATGGCCTACAAAGACGAATACGAAGTGGCCCGTCTGCACACCGACCGTAGCTTCCACGACAAGATCAGCAACATGTTTGAGGGTGACTACAAGCTGAACTACCACCTCGCCCCGCCGCTGATTGCCAAGAAAAACGACAAGGGCGAACTGCAAAAGTCTAAATTTGGCCCTTGGATGCGCGTGGCTTTTCGTTTCCTGGCGCCGCTCAAAGTCTTGCGCGGCACAGCGCTGGACATGTTTGGCAAAACCGATGAGCGCCGTATGGAGCGGGCGCTGATTGAAGAGTACCGCCAGAGCATCGCCGCGGTGCTGCCGGGGCTGGCAGCCCACAACCATGCGATCGCCATCGACATCGCCCGGATTCCCGAGCAGATTCGCGGTTTTGGACATGTGAAGGAGCGCAACCTGGTGGCGGCACGCCAGCGTTGGACCCAGTTGGTGCAGCAGTGGCAAACGACGCAAAACACGGAAAAACAGGCCGCTTGAGGCTAAAAGTGCCTTCAGCCCTTGTGGAAACTGCTCAAACAGCTATATAAATAATAGCAACATGTGGTTTGTTGTGACTTCATGTAATCGCGTCGGCGGGCGATGCGACGCATACAATCCGCGGCTCATTGTTGTGTGTCTGTTCGCAGCCCTGCCTGCCTGGAGTGTCCGTGTTGATTTCCTCTGCCTACGCCCAAACCGCCCCCGCCGCTGCCCCCGAAGGCGGCATGCAATCGTCTTTGATGAGCATGTTGCCGCTGGTGCTGATGTTTGTGGTGCTGTATTTCGTGATGATCCGCCCCCAAATGAAGCGCCAGAAAGAGCACCGGTCCATGATCGACGCCCTGGCCAAAGGCGACGAAATCGTCACCTCTGGCGGCATGCTGGGCAAAGTCAGCAAGCTGGGTGATATGTATGTGTCGGTGGAAATTGCCGGCAGTGTCGAAGTGCAAGTGCAACGCAGTGCCGTGGTTCAGGTGCTGCCCAAAGGCACCATCAAGTAAGCCCCTTTGGATCACCGCCCACCATGAATCGATACCCCGTCTGGAAATACGCCGTTATTGTTTTTGCGCTGATTATTGGGGCGTTGTACACACTGCCCAATTTTTTTGGTGAAGCACCGGCGGTGCAAATCTCGGCCATCAAGTCGAACGTCAAGGTTGATGAAGAAACCATGTCCCGGGTCGAAAAGGCCTTGGCCGCCGCCAGCATCAAACCGGTTTCTGTCGCGGTGGACAGCACCGGCGTGAAAGCCCGGTTCGACACGCCCGACACGCAAAGCAGGGCACGCGACGCCATCGAAAAGGAGTTAGTGCCCAACAAAGACGAAGCGCGTTACGTTGTGGCGTTAAACCTCGTGTCGCTGTCGCCCAAGTGGTTGTCGTCGCTGCATGCGTTCCCCATGTACCTGGGTTTGGACTTGCGCGGCGGCGTACACATCGTGATGCAGGTGGATTTGTCGGCTGCGCTGGTCAAGCGGGTGCGAACGTTTGAAGGTGATTTGCGCAGTGCCTTGCGCGAGAAAAACATCCGCCATGGTGGCTTGAGCACCGACGGGCAAAGCATCGAGGTCCGCGCCAAAGACGCCACCACCCGTAACGCAATCCGCAACCTGGTGAGCGACCAGTTTGCTGATCTGCAAGCCGTGGAGGTGCCAGGCCAGGAAGACTTCCGCCTGAAGCTCACCATCAAGCCCGAGTCGGCTCGCTTGCTGCAAGAGCAGTCACTCAAGCAAAACATCACAACCCTGCACAACCGCATCAATGAACTGGGCGTGGCCGAGCCGGTGATTCAACAGCAGGGCGCGGATCGCATCGTCATTCAATTGCCGGGCATTCAAGACCCCGCCAAAGTGAAAGACATCATTGGTCGTACCGCGACGCTGGAGATGCGTCTGGTCGACGAAAGCAGTGAGGGCCGCGAGGCGGAAAGTGGCCGCGGTCCGGTGCCGTTTGGCTCGGAGCGTTTTCTGGAGCGCGACGGCCGCCCGGTGATTGTGAAAAAACAGATCATCCTGACCGGCGACAGTCTCTCGGATGCCCAACCCGGCTTTGACTCACAAACCCAGCAGCCCAAGGTCGACCTGACGGTGGATGCCAAGGGTGGTCGCATCATGCGTGATACCAGCCGCGAAAACATCAAAAAGCGTATGGCGATTTTGCTGATCGAGAAGAAAAAAGCCGAAGTCTTGACCGCCCCGGTGATTCAAAGCGAACTGGGCAACCGTTTTCAAATCTCTGGCTCCATGACGGTGAGCGAGGCCAACGATCTGGCCCTGCTGCTGCGCGCAGGCTCCCTGGCCGCGCCGATGGAAATCATTGAAGAGCGGGTGATTGGTCCCAGCCTGGGCGCTGAAAACATCGACAAAGGCTTTCGCAGTGTGAGCTACGGTTTTCTGGCAGTGGCCGTGTTCATGTGCCTGTACTACATGCTGTTTGGTATGTTCTCCAGCATAGCTTTGGGCTTTAACTTGTTGCTCCTGGTGGCGGTGTTGTCAATGTTGCAGGCAACGCTGACACTGCCGGGAATGGCCGCGATTGCGCTGGTGCTGGGAATGGCCATTGACGCGAACGTCTTGATCAACGAGCGGGTGCGGGAAGAGTTGCGCAACGGGGCAGCACCGCAGGCTGCGATTCACACCGGGTATGACCGGGCCTGGGCAACGATTCTGGACTCCAACATCACCACCCTGATTGCGGGCCTGGCCTTGCTGGCCTTTGGCTCCGGTGCCGTGCGTGGCTTTGCGGTGGTGCATTGCCTGGGCATTCTGACCTCCATGTTCTCGGCCGTGTTCTTTTCACGCGGACTGGTCAACCTGTGGTACGGCCGGCAAAAGAAACTCAAGAGCGTGTCGATTGGTACGGTATGGCGCCCGGACGGCCAACCGGCATTGGCGCAAGCCGACTGACAGGAAAAAAATGGAATTTTTCAAAATCAAACGCGACATTCCGTTTATGCGGCATGCCCTGTGGTTCAACGTGGTGTCGTTCCTGACGTTTGCAGCCGCTGTGTTCTTTTTGTTTTCCCGCGGTCTGCATTTGTCAGTGGAATTCACTGGCGGAACGCTGATGGAGGTCAACTACACCCAGTCGGCAGAGCTAGAAAAGGTGCGTGGCACGGTGGCTGGCTTGGGCTTTACAGATGTGCAAGTGCAGACTTTTGGCACCGCCCGCGATGTGCTGATTCGTTTACCTGTACAAAAGGGCGTGACCTCCGCGCAGCAAAGCGAAGCAGTCATGACTGCGCTAAAGGCGGGAAGTCCGGATGTCACTCTACGACGCAGCGAGTTTGTAGGCCCATCCGTCGGCGACGAGTTGGCGGTCGATGGTCTGAAGGCGCTAGCTTTCGTGATCGTCGGCATCATGATTTATCTGGCCTTCCGCTTCGAGTGGAAGTTTTCAGTGGCGGCCATCATCGCCAACCTGCACGATGTGATCATCATTCTTGGGTTTTTTGCGTTCTTCCAGTGGGAGTTTTCTCTAGCAGTTCTGGCTGCGGTGCTCGCAGTACTGGGCTACTCCGTCAACGAATCCGTGGTGATTTTTGATCGAATCCGTGAAAATTTTCGCCGTTACCGCAAGATGAATACCGAAGAAATCATCGACAACGCCATCACTTCCACGATCAGCCGCACCATCATCACCCACGGATCGACGCAAATCATGGTGTTATCGATGTTGGTATTCGGCGGTCCCACGTTGCACTATTTCGCGCTGGCGTTGACCATTGGTATCTTGTTCGGCATCTACTCCTCTGTTTTTGTGGCGGCTGCGATTGCCATGTGGCTGGGTATCAAGCGTGAAGACCTGGTTAAATCTGCCGGTCCCACGCGAAAAGATGAAGACCCCAATGACCCGAACGCGGGTGCTACGGTGTAATCGCACGCATGTCCACGGAGTCACCACGTTCAGCAGGCGCGTTACTCGCAGCGCGGGTCCGTGAGCATTTCGTTGCCTACCTGGAAGGCATGATGGTGCCGCTCTCGGACGCGACACGTACCCGGCTCGCCGAGGCCATGGATCAGGGCACCAGCACCAGAGATATGCACGAGCGGCGCGATGCGCTGATGGCCTATGAAAAGCAACGCGGCGCATGGGTTCGGGCCACGCCGGCCGCTTTGCGGCGAGCGCTGGTTTCGCCGTCGGCCAGCGCCCGCACGCAGCTGTCCATGTCCAGCCTCTCGTTGATCGGCGACGACATTGTGGAGAAAAAGATCCTGGCCTCGCGTCTGGCCCAGGTGATCCAGGATAAATCGAGCTGGGAGCTCAACGACCTCAAGCTGCGCATGCAGGAGCTGGAGGGTGGTCAGGAGTGGGCCATCACCGACGTGCTTCGCCCCGAAGTGGTGGCGCAGGTGCTGGTGGACCAGTGGACTGCCAGCCAACTGCCGCCATTAGCGTGGGAACTGGCTAAGGACGTTATTCAACAGCAGGTGGTCAAGCGTACGCTGGAGGGCTATCAGCAGGTCAATCAGATCCTGATCAAGGCCGGCGTGATGCCCGAGGTCGATTTGCGCAATATGGTCAAACGCACGCCCGGTGCAAACACTGCGGGCGGTGCGAGCGGGGCGCAAACCAAGCCCGAAAGTGCCAATCAGTCACCTGCCCAAGGGCAACCGAACAGCAGTGGCTATGGTTCTAGTGGGCGTGGAACCATGCCCATCCCCGAGTACATGCCCCAGAGTGGGTTAGGACGCAGTCCACCGGGTCGCCCCGGGCAGACCGCCCCGCAAATGCAAGCTGGCGCGGGCCGCGCCAGCGCACGTGCGGCTGCGTACCACGAGGAGGAAACCCGCATGCTGACAGCGGGGACGCCGCTGGGGCGTGCTCGCCAACGCGCCCAGGGAATTTTGGGGCAGCTGCGGCGCATGCTGACGGACCGAGTGGCAGGATTTGACGGACTGACGGCGCCCACCCGCCCCTCCCCGGCGCTCGCTGCTGCTTTGACCCAACACCAGGTCACGCAACATCAAGCCACGCAACACCAGCACAGCGGTGGTTCGACTACAGCGATCAGCATGCAAGGTGGCGCGCAGATAGGGTATGACACGGGGGATGTCGAGCATGCGGTGGTGGCGGTGCGCCAGCGCAGCGCCGAGCTGAAGAAGAAGGCATCCACCGCCAGTGAGAAGGCCACCATCGAAATCGTGGCCTTGATGTTTCAGGCCATCCTGGCAGAAGAGCGTATTCCGCCAGCCATGCGCGTGTGGTTTGCCAGGCTGCAGATGCCCGTGCTGCGGGTCGCCCTGGCTGAACCCGAGTTTTTTGGCACCTTGCAGCACCCAGCGCGCCAACTGATTGACCGTATGGGCTCGTGTGTGATGGGCTTTGACGCTAGCGCGATCAATGGCAGCGCGCTTGAAGTTGAAATCAAGCGGGTTGTGCAGGTCATCGAGCAATACCCGGAAACGGGGCGACGTGTTTATCAATTGGTGTATGACGAGTTCCAAAAATTCCTTGCCAAATTCCTGACTGAAAAAGGCAATACGCAGCGATTGGTCAGCGTAGCGCAGCAGGTTGAGCAAAAGGAAACGATGGCGATTCAATACACCATCGAAATGCGCAAAATGCTCAACGACATGCCGGTGCGCGACGAGTTGCGGGAGTTTCTATTCAAAGTCTGGGCTGAAGTGCTGGCGATAGCCGCTGTGAAAAATGGCGCACAGCATGCCGACACCTTGATGCTCAAGAAGTCGGCAACCGATTTGCTGTGGGCGGCGAGCGCCAAACCCAACCGCGACGACCGTACGCGGGTGATTCAAGACTTGCCCAATTTATTGCAGCGGTTGCGTCAGGGCATGAGCTTGCTGGGCGTGCAAGCCCCCGCCCAAGAGGCACACATCAAGACGATTGGTGAGGTGCTGGCAGACGCCTTCCAGTCCAAAACCGAAGCCGTGCCACGCGCCCAGATTGACGCCATGGCCAATCGCCTGGCCAATCTGGAAGATTTCATCAGCGACGACCCAGCCGGTGATTTGCCACTGGATCAAGACAGCATTGAGCTGATTTTGGGTATTGATGCTTCCATGATTGAAGTCGTGGCAGATGGCGGCTCTAACCCGAGCGCGGCCATGATGGCCTGGGCCGGCGAGTTGCAGCAAGGCAACTGGTTCACGCTGGACCACAGCGCAAAGGTTATCCAGGTTCAATACGCGTGGCGCAGCGATCGCAAGCAGCTGCACCTGTTTGCCTCCAGCGATGGCCGCAGCTACCTGATTCAAGCGCGCCGCCTGGCCGCCTATCTGCAAGCCGGACTGTTGCTTCCCGCCGAGGAAGAGTTACTCACGGTACGCGCGACGCGTGATGCGATGGCCAAGCTGGAAGCCAACCCGGAACGTCTGTTGGGTTAATTGAGCTCGGTTTCGCCGCCTCCCCCTCGGGGGGGCAGCGCAGCACACGAAGTGGCAAGCGCGGGGGCACTTGTTTCGCCGCTGGGCCGCCCCAAGGCGAAACGCTCCCCCTCGGGGGGCAGCGCAGCACACGAAGTGGCAAGCGCGGGGGCTTTATTTCAGGCGCTCGCAATGCGCTGAAACTGGCCGCCGGGCATGCGCGCCACCAAGCCTTCCAGTTCCAACTCCAACAGGTGCGCTTGCAGCGTCGCAGCGTCCTGACCCGTGCGGTTCATCAAGGCGTCCAGGGTGATGGGGTCATAACCCAAATCGCTTAACAGACTGTTCGATCGTCCTGGTTTAGACTCATTTGACGCTGCAGCCCTTGTGAATATTGCTTGAGCAGCTATTAAATCAGGAGTGTCTAAGGCCGGAGCGGGGATTCGAAGCTCTTCCAGTACGTCCTGCGCCGACTCCACCAGTTTGGCTCCCTGGCGTATCAACCAATGGCAACCGCGCGCCTGTGTGGTGTGGATGGAGCCCGGAATCGCAAACACCTCTTTGCCTTGCTCCAGTGCCTGACGCGCCGTGATCAATGAGCCTGATTTGAGCGCTGCTTCGACCACCAGCGTGCCCGAACTCAGCGCCGCAATGATGCGGTTGCGCTTGGGGAAATTGGCAGGCAAGGGGGGTGTGCCCAAGGGATACTCGCTGATCAGCAAACCTTGCTGCGCAATGCGCCGCGCCAGCGCCAGGTGCTGTTTGGGGTAGACGCGGTCCAGCCCGGTGCCCACCACGGCAACGGTGGACAACTGGCCGTCTGCCGCGCCCTGCAGCGCACCTTCGTGTGCCGCCCCGTCGATGCCGAGTGCCAGACCGGAAATCACGGTCAGGCCCGCTTGCGCAAGGCTTTTCCCAAACGCCTGGGCATTCACCAGTCCCTGCGGTGTGGGGTTGCGACTACCCACCACGGCGATGGCCCGCATTGGCAGCGTGGTGACAAAGGTGCCCGCTCCTAGCGTGTACAACAGCAATGGCGGGTCGTCCATTTCCAGCAGTGCCGAGGGGTAGTTCGCGTCGGCCAGCGTGAGCAAGCGGCGAATAGGTGGCGGGCTGGCGCCTTCCGCTTGCGAGTCTGCTAGCCACTGCGTTGTGGACAGCAGTAACGCGGGCAGGCTGGGCGGTGGGGTGTGTAGTGCAGCTGCCTGCGCCGCGCTGACGCATTGGCGCAAAGCACTGACAGGCTGGTCAAAAATAGCTTGCGGCGGGCCGAATGCCTTGAGCAGGCTGCGCGCACTGGTGTTGCCGATGCCCGGTGTCAGCAACAGCCGCAACCAGGCGGCCAGTTCATCCGAGTCCCACACCGAAGCGGTCACCGGCAGCTGTGATGTCAGAGGTAAAACTTCGTTCAGCGCGGGCTGGCGATGCGATCGCCGACTTTGACGCCGTCGGTGATTTCCAGAATCAAGGCGTAAGACAGTTTGTCGAACGTCCGAAACACCATCATCAAGCCATTGCGTTCGTTCGGCAGCTTGATATCGGTCAGTTTGCCCTGCTCGGTTTTGTCCACCATGCGTTGCCCGTCTTTCAGGATGACCAGCACATGACCGCTTTCCAGGCCGTCGGCCGCACCACGGTTGATCACCACCACCTGGCTTTGCGCAGCATTGGTCACGGCGTCGCCATACACCGACACGATGCTGCCGGAAATTTTGGTGTCCGGTGCGCGCGGCACGTAGCTGACCAGCTGGCGTGCGGGTTCCGGCAACAAGCGGTCTCCAATCCGCATTTCCTGCTTGGCACCCACGATGTCAATCGTGGCGGGCACCGGCGTCGGCTGTATTTTTCCGTCAGCGCCTTGTACGTCTTGAATGCTTTCGCCACGTATCAGCGAAGCCTTGCCAGAGTATTGCGCTTCATAACCCAGCACCACATTGGTGACGGGATCCTTCAGCGGCGTGGCATTGCGAAACACCCGGAAATCCAACGGCTTGCCCACTTCGTCTGTGAGCGGCACACCGGTGCTGCTGCGCACGTAAGCCCGGTCACCGCGTGTGAGCAAAACCCGTTCGTCTTGCGCCGCCACGATGCGTGGCGCTTGCTGCAAGGTCAATTCGTCAACAATCAGCGCCTCGTTCAGGTAGGGCTCGATCAGGTTGTTTTGCAGAGTGGGTAATGAGGAATCTGCCAGCGACTGAATGCGTGTGCGCGGCGAAACTTTAATGGTGTCCGTCGGCGGGCCGTCGGTGCGGGCGGTGCCCATGCGCAGGGTGGCACGGCCATTCAATTTGTCCAGCACCAACTGCTGGCCGGGGTAAATGCGGTGCGGGTTGCGGATTTCCTGCAGGTTCATGCCCCACAACTCGGGCCAGCGCCACGGGCTTTTCAGGAAAAGTCGGGAAATGCCCCACAGCGTGTCGCGCGGTTTGACGGTGTAGCTGTCGGGCGCGTTGGGCGCCAACTCGGAAATCGGCACACCGGCTTGTGCCACTTGCTGGGCCGTGGCCCGCTGGGAGGGCGAGATCGGCAGGTTTTGCGCCCCTGACGGGCTCACAGCAAACACAAGGCTTGCCAATGCGGCTACAGTGCAGCCCGCGCGAAACGAGGATGGGTATTTAGGGTTTGGCGTGGCTGAATGCATAGCGTCCTTTTGAGAGATGGGGTTGGTGTTGCTCAACGAATCACCTCACGAGACAGGTTAGACAAGTTACATAGCTCAGGTTAATAAGACTCTGATTTGATACCCAAAAGTCTTAAGAAATTACGCACGATTCTGCGCTCAAGCCCTTGATTGATCAACGTTTATTGCCGGTTCGCATCGTCTGTGCGCTGAATATTAGCGAAAATAGAGACAACTTATTAGCTTGATATGGCCCAACTTTCCATCCTTTGTTATCCCGATCCCCGCCTGCACACGGTGGCCCGCCCGGTTCAGGCGGTTGACGCGCGCGTCAAACAGCTGATTGCCGATATGTTTGAAACCATGTACGGCGCACAAGGCATTGGCCTGGCAGCTACCCAGGTGGATGTGCATGAACGGTTGATCGTGATGGACGTGTCGCAAGACCACGACCAGCCTCTGGTGCTGGTTAATCCCGAAATTATCTGGGCGAGCCCGGAAACCAAGCTGAACGAAGAAGGTTGTTTGTCAGTGCCCGGTATTTACGACGGCGTGCAGCGTGCGCTGGCGGTTCACGTGCGCGCGTTGGACGAACACGGTCAGCAGCGCACGATTGAGGCGCAGGATCTGCTAGCGGTGTGCATGCAGCATGAAATGGACCATTTGCTGGGCAAAGTATTTGTGGAATACCTGTCGCCCTTGAAGCGCAACCGCATCAAAACCAAGATGGTCAAGGCAAGACGGGAGGCTGAGCGTGATTAAGTCCCTGGCGTTCATGTTTGTACTGCTGCTGGTCGGTTGCGCTGGCAACCCCATGAACAACCCTTTCCGCGGCTTTAGCGTCGCACCGGGCACCACACGCCAAGCCGCCATTGACCAACTGGGCACACCCACCCGGCGGGTGCCCCTCGTGGTGAACGGCCAGCCAGGTGAGCGTCTGCAGTACTCACTACAGCCGCGTGGCCAGGAGGCGGTGATGGTGGACATCGACAGTGCTGGACGCGTTGTTTCCGCGCGCCAGGTACTCACCCTCACCGAGTTTTCACGCATTGAAATAGGCAAATGGAGCCGTGCCGATGTGGAGCGCGAATTTGGCCCGCCCGCCATGCTGGACCGGGTATCGAGTTGGCCGGGCGACATCCTGACCTACCGCTGGAGCGATGGCAGTGACATGTTTTTCTGGGTCTACCTGGACAGCGCCAACCGCGTGCAACGCGCCCACCCGGGCATGGAGTTTGTCAACGCGCCCGATCGGGAATAAGTCGTGCGCATCATCTTCGCGGGCACGCCCGAGTTCGCAAGCATTGCCCTGCAGCAGCTGCATACCAGCGGGTTTTCGATTGCGCTGGTGCTCACCCAGCCGGATCGCCCCGCAGGACGGGGATTGAAACTACACGCGTCTGCCGTCAAGCAGTTTGCCCAGTCGCACCAGATCCCGGTGGCCCAGCCCCGCAGCCTTCGTCTGGACGGCAAGTTTCCTGACGACGCGCAGGCTGCGCGCGAAGCTATCCTGGCGGCACAGGCCGACGCCATGGTCGTCGCCGCCTATGGCTTGATCCTGCCGCAATGGGTGCTGGACGCGCCACGTCTGGGCGCTTTCAATATTCATGCCTCCCTGCTGCCCCGTTGGCGCGGCGCGGCACCGATTCACCGCGCCGTGCAGTCAGGCGACACGCAAACGGGCATCACCATCATGCAGATGGACGCGGGCCTGGACACCGGCGACATGCTGCTGACGCAAGCCTTGCCCATTGCCGACACCGACACCACCGGCAGCCTGCACGATGCGCTGGCGCAGATGGGTGGGCGGCTGATGGTGCAAGCGCTGCAATTGGCAAGTCAAGGCGCACTGAAACCGGTCAAACAACCCGAAACCGGCATCAGCTACGCCCACAAAATTGAAAAAGCCGAAGCCGCGCTGGACTGGCAGCAAGATGCCGCCAGCCTGACCCGCCAGGTGCGCGCCTTCAACCCGTTTCCGGGTGCGTTTACCACCTTGAATGGCGAAGTCATCAAGCTTTGGCACTGCGAAATTGATAGCTGCTTGAGCAGTATTGACAAGGTCTGTGGCACTATTTCTTATGTAAATGACGAAGCCATTGGGGTGGTCTGTGGTCATGACGGCAGCGGTACCCTGCGCATCACCGAGCTGCAGCGCGCTGGCGGCAAGCGCCTGGCGGTCGCTGACTTTTTGCGTGGCTTTGAATTGAAGCCCGGTATGGTGTTTGGCGGCCCGCCTGCGCCCAACCCGTCCTGACCAAACCATGTTTTTCCTGCGCAAGCACTACACCCACCCTGAATTCAAAACCGGCTTGCAAACCATGCTGCCGCAAGCAGCTGGCATTGCCGCCTGGGGTCTCATGACCGGCGTGGCCATGGTCAAGTCGGGTTTGAGTGTGTTCGAGTCGGTCGCCATGACGCTGCTGGTCTATGCTGGCAGCGCCCAGCTCGCCGCCATCCCGCTCATCGTGGCCGCAGCGCCTCTGTGGGTGATTTTGGGTGCGGCGTTCTGCGTGAACCTGCGGTTTGCCGTGTTCAGCCTGCACCTGCGCGACTACCTGATGCACCTGCCGCTGCGCCAGCGCCTCACCCACGGCTTTCTCACGACTGACATGACGTATGTGCAGTTCACCCAGCGCTTTCCCACGCCCGGGCAAACGCCTGCGCAGCATCTGGCGCAAGAATCGTTCCTCGCGGGTCACTGCTTTGGCACCTGGGCCAGCTGGGTGCTCGCCAGCGGCGTGGGCATTGCGCTGGCCAATTTCATACCCACCCGCTGGGGCCTGGGTTTCGCTGGCGTGCTCTGCCTGCTCGGCGTGATGAGCTCGCTGGCCACCACGCGCCTGCGGGTGGTAGCGGTGGCGGCTTCGGGTGCGGCGGCGGTGGCGGCCTACGCATTGCCCCTGAAACTGAACATCGTGGTGGCCATTGCCGTGGCGGTGTTGCTGTGCGTGTGGCTGGAAGGCCGCTGGCCCGAGCGGGATGCGCAAAGCCGGGCGACCCCATGAACCAGACCGACGGCTACACCCTGCTCATCATTGCGTGCCTGGCAGGCATGACGGTGCTGACCCGCTGCTTTTTCTTCATTGCCAGCAAACCTTGGCCGCTGCCCGCCTGGGCCGCCCGCGGCCTGCCCTACGCGCCGATTGCCGCGCTCGCCGCCGTGGTGGTGCCGGAGGTGGTGGCCACGCAAGGGCAATTGGTGAACACCTGGCAAGACGCGCCCCTGTTTGCTGCAGCCGCTGGCAGCGCCTGGTTTTTCTGGCGCAAAGGTGTGCTGGGCACCATCGTGGTGGGCATGGCGGTTTACCTGCCCTTGCGCCTGGGGCTGGGGTGGTGACAGGCCGACCCGTAACTGTTTTGTATCAAAACGGCTATCAGCCCTTATAAAATATGCTCAAGCAGCTATTATTTTAATAGCAACTCAATCGTTTCACTTAACCCGTGCACACCGCCATGAACGTCATCCGCTTTTCCGATCTCTGTGCCCAAGGCCTCGTGGCTGGCAAACGGGTTTTTATTCGTGCTGACCTGAACGTGCCGCAAGACGACGCGGGAAATATCACCGAAGACACGCGCATTCGGGCCTCGCTGCCCTGCATCCGGATGGCGCTGGACGCGGGCGCTGCCGTCATGGTCACGTCGCACCTGGGGCGGCCCACTGAAGGTCAGTTTCAGCCGCAAGACTCGCTGCAGCCCGTGGCCGATCGCCTGTCGGAACTGCTTGGCCGCCCGGTGCCGCTGCGGGCTGATTGGTTGGACGGCGTGGTTGTGGAACCGGGCCAATTGGTGCTGCTGGAAAACTGCCGTGTGAACGTGGGCGAGAAGAAAAACAGCGCCACGCTGGCTCAAAAAATGGCTGCGCTGTGCGACATCTTTGTACACGATGCCTTTGGAACCGCCCACCGCGCCGAAGCGTCCACCTACGGCATTGCCCAGTTTGCGGCTGTGGCCTGTGCTGGACCTTTACTGGCCGCCGAGATGGATGCCATCACGCTGGCCCTGGCCAAGCCCAGGCGTCCCCTGGTGGCCATCGTGGGCGGTTCCAAGGTGTCCAGCAAATTGACGATTTTGCAAGCCCTGGCGGGCAAGGTGGATCAACTGATTGTGGGCGGCGGCATTGCCAACACCTTCTTGCTGGCCGCTGGTTTGCCCATTGGCAAGAGCCTGGCCGAAGCCGATTTGGTGGGCGACGCCAAAGCCGTGATGGATGCGATGCGCGCACGCGGTGCCGAGGTGCCCATTCCCACCGACGTGGTCACAGCCAAAACCTTTGCTGCCGACGCGGTGGCCACCACCAAAGCCGCCACCGACGTAGAGCCCGATGATTTGATTCTGGACATCGGCCCGCAAACCGCCGCCCGCCTGGCCACGCAACTGCAGAAGGCCGGCACGATTGTGTGGAACGGCCCGGTGGGCGTGTTCGAGTTCGACGCCTTTGCCGGGGGCACCGAGACCCTTGCGCGCGCGATTGCCGCGTCGAACGCCTTCAGCATTGCTGGCGGCGGCGACACGCTGGCGGCCATTGCCAAATACGGCATCGAAAAAGAGGTGGACTACATCTCTACCGGCGGCGGTGCTTTTCTGGAGGTGCTGGAGGGCAAAACACTGCCTGCGTTCGAGATTTTGCAAAAACGGGCCGTTGCTTCGTCCAGCTAAGGGTGCATTGTTTATGAGTGAAATAGCCTTCTAGCCCTTTTAAATACTGCTCAACCAGCTATATAACTAATAGCAACCAATTCAAACCTGTACCCAATTGGTAACCCCGTGCGGTAAGAATATAGGCTCAACCGAACGGAGACAGCCTTGCCAAACCGCCAAAAAAGCACCCCCAGCCCGGCCCCTCGCCGCGCCACCAAAATCGTCGCCACCCTGGGCCCCGCCTCCAGCGACCCCGCGTTGCTTCAAAAAATCATTGAGGCCGGTGTGAACGTGGTGCGGCTGAACTTCAGCCATGGCAAGGCGCAAGACCACATTGACCGAGCCGCTCTGGTGCGCGCCGCTGCCACCCGTGCGGGGCGCGAGGTGGCCATCATGGCCGACCTGCAAGGGCCAAAAATACGCGTGGGCAAGTTTTCAGAAGGCAAGGTGATGCTGGAGCCTGGTGCCCAGTTTGTGCTGGATGCCTCGCGTACCGAGCCAGGCGACATCAACGGCGTGGGGCTGGACTACAAAGAGCTGCCGCGCGATGTAAAAGCCGGCGATCTGCTGCTGCTCAACGACGGTTTGATCGTGCTCACTGTGGACGCGGTGCATGGCGAAGAGGTGCACACCACCGTCAAACTGGGCGGCGAGTTGTCGAATAACAAAGGCATCAACAAACAAGGCGGTGGCCTCACCGCCCCGGCGTTGACAGCCAAAGACATGGAAGACATTCGAACCGCCATGAGCTTTCAGGCTGATTACGTGGCGGTGAGCTTCCCCAAAAACGCCACCGACATGGAAATGGCCCGTCAGCTGTGCAACGTGGCCGGGGCCGAGTGGCGGCACAAGCCGGGAATGATTGCCAAAATCGAGCGCGCCGAGGCCATTCCGCACCTGCAAGCCATTCTGGACGCCAGCGACGGCATCATGGTGGCGCGCGGTGATCTGGCGGTGGAAGTGGGCAACGCGGCGGTACCCGCGCTGCAAAAACGCATGATCCGCATGGCCCGCGAGAGCGATAAGGTGGTGATCACCGCCACGCAAATGATGGAGTCGATGATCACCAACCCGGTGCCCACCCGCGCCGAGGTGAGCGACGTGGCCAACGCCGTGCTGGACGGTACCGACGCCGTCATGCTCAGCGCCGAGACGGCTGCGGGCAAATACCCGCTGGAAACCGTGATCGAGATGGCCAACATCTGTCTGGAAGCCGAAAAAGCCGAAGACGTGAAGCTGGACGCCGACTTCACCGACATGGCCTTCAACCGCATCGACCAGTCGATTGCCATGGGCGCTTTGTTCACCGCCCACCACCTGGGTGCCAAAGCCATCGTGGCGCTGACCGACAGCGGCTCGACCGCCTTGTGGATGAGCCGCCACCGCATTCATGTGCCCATTTACGCCCTCACGCCGCGCGTGACCACGCAGCGAAAAATGGCGCTGTACCGCAACGTGCGCCCGCTGCTGATGGACACCAGCGTCGACCGCGACACCGCGCTGCTGGAAGCCGAAGGCCATCTAAAAAAGCGCGGCATCGTCAGCAGTGGTGATGTGTATGCCATCACCTGCGGCGAGCCCATGGGCGCGCCGGGCGGGACGAACATGCTGAAAATCTGCCGCGTGGCGTGAAGCGCACAGCAGGCTGACTACTTCACCCGCTGCATCCAGAAGCTGCCACCCCCGCCTAGCATCGGGCAGCGCGGAAACACCGAGTTGATGGCCTGCGGGTGACGGGTTAGCAGGTAATGCGCCATCCAGACCACCCGCCAGTGGTGGTTGTGCATCAGGAAGGCGTGCAACAGGTATTGCTCGTTCCAGCTGCGGCCCTCTTGCAGCAACCACGGTTTGGGGTATTCGTCGGGAAGAAAAATGTCGTGCAGGTGAACGTACACGCCGGGTTGCAGTCTGGGCAGCACCTGGAAAAACAGGAAATTCACGTCACTGCCGGTTTTGCAAACATGCGAGGAGTCAATGAACAGCAGGTCGCCCGCCGCCAGTTGCTCAAACATCGCGGGATCGAGCGTCTCCAGGCGCGAAGGCACCAGTCGTGTGATGCCGGCAACCCCGTTCACCAGAAAATCACGCGGGTAGGGCTCAATGCACGTGATGTCGATGCTGCTGCCAAAAACGCGCCGGTTTGCATCTGCCATCACCAGCGACGAATAACCCGAACCGACCTCGATGACCCGTCGGGGCTTGAACAGGCACAGAGCGCCGAACAGGAACTCTGCGTCCAGCACGGGAAACATACCGTTTTGGTAGAAGTAACGGTCGGGCTCGGGCGGGGCCTCTACCGGGTAGTCCAGCGCTGTGACATGAGGGCCCAGCTGTTGCAGTAACTCCAGTTGCGCGGGGATCTGCATGTCTACCCCCACCAGACTGGATCGAGGTGCCCAGATTTCCGCGTCGCGTCGCTGCAAATCTGCAGGATCGACAACGGGTGAGTAATAGTGTCCAGGTGGAAAACCCATGCGTACTCCGACAGAAAACCTATTGTAGGATTCCTGCCATGGACGTCCCGCGTCCCCACACTCAAAGCCCATGCATATTCAGCCGCGCTTCCCAAATCGTGAAGACTGTGACTTTTATCACTCCTTCTCGTTACCCAGCGGTGAGGTGATGGGGCAATGGGATTTGCGAGCCCAAACCGCCGCTTACCTGGGGCACGTTGACTTTGCGGGGCGTTCGGTTCTGGAGGTTGGTCCGGCCAGCGGCTTTTTGTCGTTCTACATGGAGCACGCGGGTGCCACGGTGACCTGCCTTGAGCCACCCATGTCTCATCTGTGGGATGTGATTCCGTTTGAAGGGTTTGACCTGGCCGCGTGGCGGCGCGACTTTGCCCGTCAGATCGAGCGGGTGCGCAACTCGTTTTGGTATGTACACCGCGAGTTCAACTCGTCGGTACGCATGATTGAAGTCGATCCGTACAAAATACCTGAAGCGATTGGCAGATTTGATATCGGCGTGCTGGCTGCTGTGCTCCTGCATTGCCGACGTCCGTTTGATCTGCTGGAAAGTGTTGCACTGCGCACCCGCAAAACAGTCGTGGTAACTGAGGTTTACAACGCGTCGCTAGGCGAGCAGGCTGCGTGTGCCTTTCTTCCTCACCGCGGTGTGGAGCAGGTGCACACCTGGTGGCATTTCACGCCGCAGTTTTTTATCTCTGCCTTGGGCTTGTTAGGCTTTACCGAAGCCCGGGTGATATTTCACAGCCAACCGCAGCCCGCAGAGGGTGGCCGGGAGGTGGTGCTCTTCACGGTCGTCTGCGAACGCCCCGCGCGACAAGATTCAATCGATGCCTGAGAGCACCCTCTCGGACAAGCTGGATCTTGCGTGGGGCAACCCCGACACCTGGGTGGCCAATGGCCAGCAGTGGGCGCATCTGGACGAAATCCAGCGACTGATCAACCGTCGGGTCAGCGGCGATCCGGACGTGACACCCCTGGCCTGGTTTGGCCAGCACCTGGCAGCCGCATGCAGTTTGCCGTTAGGCCGCGTGCTGGTGCTGGGCTGCGGTGCCGGCCATGTGGAGCGGGAGTTGTATGCCACGGGCTGGGCAAAACAGATCGTGGCTTTCGACTTATCGCCTAAAGTGCTTGCCGTGGCAGCGCAGGCATCGTCCGGTATCGCGTCAATACAGCACGTGCTGGCCAGCATGGACGACATACCGGTTGGGCAGGCCCCTTTTCTTCCCGGCAGTTTCGATGCCGTGATCGGCGTCGCAAGTGTTCACCATTGCTCAGAGCTGGGCAGCTTGTATTCGGCGCTGAGGCAGTTGCTCGTACCAGGAGGCTGGTTTTATCTGGACGAATACGTCGGGCCTGATCGTTTCCAGTATTCGCCTGCCAATATCGCGCAGCTCATAGCGCTGGCTGATCTGCTGCCTGACCGTTTGCTCACCACCAAAGTCGGCATGGTCAAGGGAGGTTTCCGTGCGCCCACGGTAGCCGAGGTGGTGGCGATTGACCCGAGCGAGGCGGTGCATTCATCGCAAATTGTGCCGCTGCTCTCAACGCACTTTCGGGTCGTGGCACAGCGGCCTTATGGCGGCTCACTGCTGCATGTGCTGCTGGCCGATGTCGCCCAGAACTTTCATGCGCCCGAGGCCAAGCCCTGGCTGCAGGCGTTGATCGATACGGAAGACGACTGGGATCGATTGGGACGCTTGGAGCACCACTTCAGCTGCGTGATTGCGCGCTCTCATCGCGCCAGCAGCGAAGCGCCCGTTCAGGGTCGTTGAGCCTTTGATCCACCGGCATCGGTAGCATTGAGCACGGCACGCAAGGCGCGGCCAAACAGTTCAGGGTCGTAGCGCTGTGCGCATTGCTGCCAGGCAGCGTGTTGTTGGTTCTGCCATGCCACATCATCGTCCAACAAGCGTGTGATGCCGGAAGCGAATGTGAGGGCATCCCGGGCCCCGACGATATCCAGCCCGTCACGCCAGCCCAACTGCTGCACCAACAACGCCGATGCCACCGTGGGTAAGCCGTTGGCAGCGGCTTCAATCACTTTGGCGGGCACACCGCCAGCGAAACGCACGGGTGCAACAAACACGCGTGCGGCGTCGTAATGCGGCTCCAGTGAGTCCTGCGGACCCAGCACGGTAATGTCAGGTCCGGCGAATGCGGCCACCTTGTCGGACAGGCAGACGCCCACGACCGACAACTTGGGTGCGATGGGCGTGTTCTGGCGCAGCAGCGGTAGCACCTCGCGGATGAACCAGAGCAGCCCATCCTCGTTGGGTGTTCCAGGGTGCAGCGCGCCGATGAACAACAGCCCACTGCGACGGCTCAACCCGGGTACACCGCGACGCACGGCAATGCCATGGCTCAGGATGTGGGTGCGATGCCCCGCCGCCTGGAAATGTCGAGCGTCGCCGTCGGACACGACGAGCACATCGCTCGCATCAGCAGCCAGGGCAACTTCGCAGTCGATACGCGCCTGCGCAGTGGCCACCGGAAGCGGTCTGCCTTGTACCTCGGCCATGGCAATGTCACGCATTGCAAACAGCGCTTCGGCGTCATACACCAGGCGCATGCCCGCAAACAGCTCGGGTCTGCGAGTGCGTAGCGGTTGCAGTGCCTGCAGATTGGGCGGCCGACTGACCAGCAATACGTCGTAGACACCTAGCCGCCGTTCCAAAAAAGCTTCGAGTCCCGCCATCCCATGTCCCAACGCAACTTCAACGCTGCCTGGAAGCGAGGCGTACACCGCACGCCAGTCGTCGTGCAGCGCCCACAACGGAAACAGTGTTACCGGCCAATCGCGCAGGGCCTGCAACATCAAGCGGGCTCTGGGAAGGCCTCCGCCTTTGAACATATGCGGCACTTCATTGTCGACAAACAGCACACGGGGACGGCGCGGATGGTCTTCTGGCGAGCGCCAAGGGTCTGCATCCAGCGGCTGCGCTGCGGGCCGTGGTTGGTCTTGCAGCCAGGCACTGTGGCGTTCGCAAAACAGCTCGCGGTTGTGCTGCATGAGGTGCGTGGCACTTTCACCGGTGGCGCTGCCCCACTCCAGGTGCTCCAGCAACACAGCAGGCTCATAGACCACACGCATGCCGGTTTGCCACACGCGCACGCAGTAATCGGTGTCTTCGTAGTAAGCAGGAGCAAATGCCTCGTCGAAGCCACCCAACCTGCGCCACAGCGGTACAGGCGTCAGGAGAAAAACGCCCGATACATAGTCAGTTGACCGTGCGGCGCGGGCAGCATATCCAAATGGGTCTTCTGCGCGCCCAATTCCTGCTGCACTGCCGTCGCAGAAGATCACATTTCCGGCTTCCTGCAGCCCACCGTCGGTCAGCACCACGCGCCCGCCCAAAGCGCCGATCCTGCAGTCAGCCTGAATCGCCTGCAGTGCGGCGGCCAACGCGCCTTCCTGCAAGATGGCGTCACTGTTCAGGAAGGCCAAATAGCGCCCCGTCGCCAACTCTGCGCCTTGGTTGGCAGCACGCAAAAATCCCAAGTTCGCGGTGTTGCGGACGATGCGAGCACCTTGCAATTGATTCAACAACTGCGGTGTGCGGTCACTTGATGCGTTGTCGACAACAATGGTTTCAAACCGCACACCCTGCTGGTCTGCCAAAGCCTGCAGGGTGCGGCGTGACAGGCCCGCCTGGTTGAAAAGCACCACCACAACCGATAGATCCGGTGTCGCGTCCGACGCCGGAGTCGGCAAGCTGATGCAGCGGGGTTGGCTCAGCCAACCGTCTAACGCCCATTGAGCATGCGCTCTTGTACGCGTCTTCGCATCTGCCGCGAAGGCGATGGCAGTGCTGGCGCGCGTTAGCTGCGCACAGATCTGCTCGATTTGCGATGCAACGCGACGTCCATCCAACAGGGCAGAACCCCTGATGCGTGACCTCAATGCAGCGCGGTGCGCTGACAAGGCACCACGGTTGTTGGCGATCGCGATTGCAGTGTCGCAAAACCCTTGCTCGTTCTCCGCTACCCATCCTGTCAACCCCAGCGCTGCCAGAACAGAAGCCCCTTGCCGGGCACCAGCCCAGCTTCCCGCCAGCGTCACCACAGGCACACCCATCCACAACGGGTCCAGCAGGCTCAAGCCGCCGTTGAATGGAAAACTGTCCAGGACGACATCGACCCGACCAAACCATTCCAGATAAGCCGCATGCGGTCGAAACGGATCAAAAAACACGCGCCCTGTGCCCACACCGTGCGCGTGCATGCAAGCCAGCACTTGTCTGCGCAGGGGCCAATCGTCGGCGACGCGGCCAATGAACCGAATCGTCGACATCGGCGTGCGCGCGACGACACGCGCGAATGCGTCCAGGCAGGGCTCGCTCAGTTTGAGGCTGCGTGCCGTCACGCCGTAGGTGGTGCCGCCATGGGTCAATGACGGGGGCGGGCGCGTATCAGGCGCAGCCAACGGCGGATCCCAACACCATTGACCGCCGCGCAGCGGGAATACCGGTTCCTCATAGCCAACCGCGTGCTGCGGCGGAATTGCCGCATCGTCGGCCAGCAAACCGTCAAACAAGCCGCCAGTGCTACCCCAGCAACCCAGCCAGCCCAACTGCACCGGGGCCAGTCGGCGCGCATAAGCTTCCAGCAAGCCAAATTGGCCCTCGAACGGGTGCAGACCGCCGACATCAATCACCACATCAATCCGGTTGGCTGCACAGGACTCAGCCAGCGTTTCAGGCACCAACGGCAACAAGTGAATATGCGACGGCAGACCGTAAAAGGGATGGCAGGTGTAGAGAAAAACCTGCGCTTGATCCGCCGTGTGCGCAGCCAACACCCGACGCAGCAGGCTCTGATGCAGTTGACTGGCTACATACGCAATGCGGGGGCGTTCGTCCGACCTGCGATGCAAAGGCGCAGCCGCAAAAGGCGCCAGGCCGCTGCGCACCTTCAGCCCACGGTACCAGTCGCGCGCCTGAACGGCCAACCCAACAGCAGTTGACTGTGGTGACAGCGCGTTGGCATACAGCGCTGCAGTCGCGATCCACGGATCCGTATCCATGTCTTCGCTGGCAGCCCGAATCAACATCGCCAGATACGCTTGTCCTTGGGTGTGGCTTGCTTCGACGATGGCATCTCGCCAGACCGTACGCAGAACATCCAGCGCCGCCATCGACAGCAAGCGCCGGGCACGCGGGTTACCAAGACCCGTCAGGCGCAGGCACACCTTCACAGCATCCGCGTTGCGTACATCACTTCGCAACAACTGGGCGCAGGTATCAGCGGCACCGTCAACGCCCCCTTCCACCATCAACCGGGCTCGCAACAGCAAGGCTGGCTGCCATGTGGGGCGCGCTGCCAGCAAGGCATTGACGCCCTGTAATGCGACGGTGAATTGACCGGCTCGGCGCTGGGCTTCGCCCAGTTCAAGTTTTGGAACTGGGTCACCCGGCACGGCCTCGATCGCTCGCAGGAAGGCTAGTTGGGCTTCGCCAAGGCGCGCCGACGCCAACAGTACCCACCCGAGGTGCCGCAGGCTGTCGGGCTGTCCCGGCACGAGCTGTAAAGCCTGCTGGACAGCAAACTCCGCCTCACTCAGCCACCCCTGACGCAAGCGAACATGCGACAGCGCCCGCCAAGCCTCGGCCAGTGCGGGCGCTTGCGCCACGGCTTTTTGTGCCCAATGCTCAGCCTCAGCGAGGTGCCCCGCCCGCGACAGAACAAACGCTGCCTGAACTTGGGCCGCAGTGTCGTGCGGAAGCCGGGCTACCAGGTGCCGCACGATGGAGACGGCTTGCACCAGCTCACCTTCCTCCAGGCTCAGCCAGCCAAGCATGCGCTGCGCCTCGACACTGCCTGGCTCGAGTGACAGCGCCTTGCGCAATGCACGTGCTGCAGCTTGGGGCCGCTGTTTACGCAGCTGTCCCACCGCCAGCAGACGCCACAAGTCAGCGCTATCGGGCCGCACGCGAAGGCGTCGATGCAGTAACCGGCGTGCTTCGTCGGTTTCTTGCAGATCAAGCAGGATTTGGGCAAGCTGATCCTGAGCCGCGTCATCGTTGGCGCGGTGTTGCAGTGCCAGGCCCAGTAACCACTTCGCACCCTCGAATTGCTTGAATTCCCGCTGGATCCGCGCACGACGCACCAGCGCATCGGTCAGGCCCAGATCACGCTGGTGGGCCTCCAGAAAGGCCTGGTCGGCGGCTTTCAAGTCACCTGAGTCCTGGTGCAGCACGCCCAAGAGGTGCCAGCTTTCAGCCCGGTGCGGGTGATCCCGAACCAAGTCGCGCGCCAGCTGTAGCGCATACGGGAAGTGTCCCTGCGCATGCTCACGCCACGCTGCTTCGGTCCGTAACTCAGCGTTGTCTGGCCACTGTTTTACAGCGTCACGCAGCAATAACGCAGCCTCTGCAGATTGCCCCAGCCGAACGAGACACTGCGACAAGTGAAGGCGAAGACGGGGCTGTTCGGCGGCTTGTGGGTCAAACCCCGCGATAGCTTCCCTATAAGCTTGAACCGCCAATTCCAGATTGCCCAGAACTTGCTGCAACCAACCCATCTGCATCAAACGTGCAGGCGTTCGCATCAACGTCAGTGCATGGCTTGCCCACGGGAGTGCTTCTTTTGTTCGCCCAAGGTCGTGCAAGGCCCAGGCCAGGGCGAAAGCCGCCTCATCAAGCCCTGGGTCTAACTCGCAGGCGCACTGGAAAGCGAGTGCTGCACCGGCAACATCGCCTTGGCGAGAGCGTAGGTAGCCGTTGTACCAATGCAAGGGCGCGTACTCGGGGTCGTTCTCAATGGCTGGTTGCAACACCGCTGCAGCGTCATCAAGTAAGCCCGCCTGAATCAAAAAAAACCCAAGCGCTGCACATACCTTGCGGTGCATCGGAGACGCTGCGTACGCGTCGCGTGCAAGGCTCAGTGCATCGTCGAGATTACCGGCCGCAAAGCACTGCCAAGCGGTTGCAATCTGGTGCACGGCGGTGTCGGTTGCCATCCGCCTATCGCAGGGAATGCTCTGCCAACAGGGTTAATAACTGCGCGACGACAAGCGGTGTTGCCGCCGTGTATTGCAAGGCATGCGCTCGGGCTGCAGCGCTGAACTGCGCATGCTCGGCCAGCAAGTGACGCAGGGCCTGCGCCCATGCTAGAACAGGTGCATGCGGATCCACTGCAATGCCACCGGCACCAATGGTGTCGGCTAGCGCGCCACGCTGACTGGCCAGCACGGGAATCCCGTTGAGCTGGGCTTCCACAGCTGTGCGGCCAAAAGACTCCTCCCACACCGACGGCATCAGCAGCAAACGCGCTTGTGCATAAACAGCCTGCATGTTGTCCGTCGCGCCAAGCCACTGCACATTTCCGAGGGCCCGCGCTCTCATTTGGCACAGCCGCTGCCAGTTTGGCTCCAAACCCCAGCTTTCCACGACGAGAAAGGAAACATCAGGGCAGTGCGCAGCCAGCGCAAACATGATTTCCACACCCTTGACAGGCGTGGGATTGACAAACAAAACCTTCTCACCCCTACCCACACCACCGTCCGCCATGTAGTTTTCTGCAGCTATGACCGGGGGGACAACCTGGCATCGCAGACCACACAGGGCGTGCCACCGCTGCGCAGTGAATACCGAATTAGCCAGGTACAACAGCGATGGGTCGGGAATGAGGGTGCCGCGCAGTTGATGTACCTCCACATTGTGCAGGTATACGGCCGTTGCGCAACCCGTGCGCAAACTGGCCAGCACCATGGATGACAGGGCCATGCCGCTCTGAACCACGACGATCGAAGCGCCCCACGCTGCAGCAACAAGTGCTAGCGCCGTGTCGGGCGAGGCAGCGCGCATGCACAGGTAACCCAATGAATCATCACTGATCGTCTGACTCGCTGCATCCGCGGGTCGGTGTTCACTGAGGCCGCACAAAACGGCGGCTTCTGCCCCCATCAACTGGATGGCGCGACATAGATCGTGCGTGGTGGTTTGCAGCCCACCTTTGATGTCAGGTAAGTGCGGGTAATCGGAGACAAACAGGACGCGCATGGCTCAGCGCAGCCTCTGGACGGATGACGGCACGACTGACCGAACTCAGGACTGATTGCCGGGCGACTGGCTGCCCAGAACATCTCTCAACGTCGGGGCCTGGAATCCCATGTCAGGATCGTCCCCAACTGCATTGACCCGGTCTGGCGCGTACGCGTTGACATCATCAGACGGCAACTGGGCGGTGGGAGGTGTTGACCCTTGTTCTGACTCGTTGGTCAGATCCAGCTGCCGCAATTGGCTGGAAATCTCGCCAATCGGCCTGCGGAACGGGCTTGATGGCCCATTGCTCGATGTTGTGACGCCGAACCCTGGCCGGGTGACCGTCTGATTCTGAGTGTCGTCCAGACTGGACACCCGCATTTGTTGCCCGAAAAGGAACGTGGCGTTGGTTTGCGTGTCGTCGCTCTCGATCAGGGAAATGCCGCCGCGTATGCCCACGGTCGCGGTATTTGTTCGCACCACGGTCTCGCTTTTCTTACTGAGAAAACCACCGACGACGCGGAGCAGCCCCTTACTCATGTTGATCAATAGCTGACCGGTTTTGGCCCGCGAATCAAACTGGTATTTCGTGATGACCAGCTCCGAATTTGGGCCCAAAGTGATCGCCGACTGATCGGAGAACAGTACGTGCATCGTTGTTTTGGCGTCGGTGATCAGCCGATGGTCACTGGTGCCATCAATGTAGATCGACGTGTTGTTCGCCGTGCGTGAACCGGCTATGGCCGATGTGACAACGGCACTTTGAGGACGATTCTCACCGGCAGCCGGTTGACCCAGCGCTGCTGGCAGTGCTGCGCTGGTCAGGGCGGCAGCCAGCCACCAGTCTTTGGAGATGGGAGGGCTCATGGGTTACTCCTTAGAAGCCACGCACCACGGCACCCGACAGCGACGTGTTTTTGTAACGGAAATTAGGCAGGTTTGCCTGGTTACGCGAGTGTTCGGCAGTTAACAGCAACGACCACGAAGCGGTGAGTGGCACATGATGGCTAATGCCGATGCGCGCCTCACGGTCGCGTCGCGTTTCGGTGGCGCTGACAGACGCATCGGGCGCATCGTAAGACCGATTGAGCGCGCCCAGCCACACGGCTGTTGTCCAGTAACCAGCGTCAGCCATCGGGCTCTTGTACGACATCGAGTAAGTCACGCGAAACTCATGAGAGTCGTAGTTGTAGAACTCACGCTTGGCCCGGTTGCGTTTGGTCGCGTATTCCCCCGTGAGCACCTGTCCCGAGCCCATTTCACGGCTGATGCGCGAGCGCACACCGTATAAATGGCCGTCCAGCAGGTCCGCATTGACCACGTCGATGCGGCTAGCAAAGTTTCGCCTTTGACGATCCAGCGTGACGTCCACCAGCGTGCGCTCGTCAGGCCGCCAGGTGAAATCAATACCCACCCCATGATTTCCCAGGTACTGATGGCCTTGCGCGACGACGTTTGACAACAAAATGTGCGGGCGCATCGTCAGTTCAGAAAACGACGAAGGAAACGGTTTGAATTGCAGCCCTGTTGAAACGTCAACGACTTGCAGGTCATAGGGCTTGGTCGGGCTGACTTGTAGTTGACTGCCAGCAGACGACCGGTAGTTCACCAGATAGGCGCCCAGCGAGGTGGAAATGGTTGCCGAATTCTGCAGGTCCAGGTCGTACAGGTGTTGTACGCGCAAGCCCAGGCTCACATCGGTATCAGCATCGGGTTTTTGGTCAGCAGCCAACGCGCCAAGAACACCGGCAGACAAAACCTGCGCGCTGTTGGTGCGAAACGTGGGGTTTGTCTGGCTACGCAAGCCCAGCACCACCGACCCGCTCAGTTGTGAACGTTGGTTGCGCTTGGCCACCTCAGTCATCAACGTGCTTGCAAATGCGCGCTGGTCGCCTTGCAATCGAGGGTCTTGAAGCGCTGTGCGCAACATGGCCTCGGCAGGTGCGTATGACCCCAACCGGAAGTACAGCAGTGCAATTTCAACCCGCAGATATGGATTCGCGTCAGGGTTCAGCAGCAAGCGGTCCAGAGCAGCGATACCGCCTTCATAGTTGCCAGCTTGGACCAAGAGTTGCGCATATGCAGACCAGAGCCCGAGGTTTTGAGGCTGTTGCAACACCTGCCGGAAGGCCTCGTCGCTTTGTCGGTCCAACGGTTCAACAGTCCCTGTTTGCGCCGATACGCCCGCACAAACAAGCCCTACCAACCCGCCCAAGCCAAGGCGAAAGTAGCATTTGGAAAACTGTGACATTTTGCACACCGTTTTGTGGGTTAATCCTCTGGACTATAACCCTGCGTCAGGCTTAGTTACTACAGCATCCATGACCGCAAGAATGCTTTGTGGGGTGAAACAAACAACAAAATTCCTGATTCCCGAGCCCATTTGAACCATCCAGACTTTTTGAACAGGGGACCACCTAGATGCATCCAACCGCGGTCGACAACGGACGCTTGTTTTTCCAGACCTATCTGAACGACGAGGCTGAACGGGTGGTGCTGGACATTGGTGCGCTGAACGTCAACGGGTCTTTGCGTGATGTAGCGCCCCGAGCTGCCCGCTGTGTCGGTGTGGACTTCGTTGCCGGCCGTGGCGTGGACATCGTGCTGCAAGATGCGTATCAGCTGCCATTTGAGTCGGCATCTTTTGATGCGGTGGTGAGCAGTTCGTGCTTTGAGCATGTTGAGTTTTTCTGGTTGATGTTCAACGAAGTCTTGCGGGTGCTCAAACCGGAGGGGCTTTTTTATTTGAATGCGCCGTCCAATGGCGAGTTTCACCAGTACCCCGTTGATTGTTGGCGGTTTTATCCTGACGCCGGTTTGGCCTTGGTTGGCTGGGCCAACCGGTCGGGCTACAACCCAGCGTTGCTGGAGTCGTTCACAACGGGACAACGACTGGACATCTGGAACGATTTTGTGGCAGTGTTTCTAAAAGATGCGTCCAAGGCAAATCTGCACCCCGCCCGCATGCTCAACAGCATCAGCAACTACACCAATGGGCGGCTGCACGGGCGCGCGGAGCTACTGCAGCCGCAAACTGCGCCGGAAGACTTGGCCAAACTGCAAAAGCTGACCGGGCAACTCAAACCCCAGAGCTAATAGTTCTGAGGCTTTTTGCTACGTTTATAATAGCTGCTTGAGCAGTATCTATAAGGGCTGATGGCTGTTTTCTCTATAAACTGCCTGTTTCCGCGGGGAACGGTGCTGCGGATGTTGCCGCACGGAATGCTCTGCCGCCCTTCAGGAAGCTGTGCTTGCCCCTTTGATGTCGAACCATTTGAAACCACTGGGCGCTCCGTTACGTAAAGAGTCGGCATGATCGATCCTCTATGCCCACACACATGACCCGTCGCACCGGCCTGCTCGCCGCTTTCAGCGCTCTGCTTTCGGGCTGCTCCGCATCCGGCGTGCTGGACAAACTGGTCCCCAGCGACAGCCATCGCATGGAGCCGGGCGTGGCTTACGGCCCTGAGGCGCGCCAGCAGCTCGATATTTATCGCCCCTTGCAAAACTCCGTGGGCGCGGGGCACCCCGTCGTGCTGTTTTTCTACGGCGGGAGTTGGACCACCGGCGAGCGGGCGCAGTACCGTTTTGTGGGCGAGGCGCTGGCGCGTAACGGCGTGCTGGTGCTGGTGGCGGACTACCGATTGAGCCCTCAGGTGCGCTACCCGGCGTTTTTGCAAGATGGCGCGCTGGCCACGCAATGGGTGTTTGTAAACGCCGCCCGTCTGGGTGGCGACACTGCGCGCATTCACTTGGTGGGTCACAGCGCCGGGGCTTACAACGTCGCCATGCTGGCACTGGACCCGCGCTGGCTCGCCCCCGTGGGCCTGAAACCCGCGCAACTGGCTGGTTGGGTGGGCATTGCCGGGCCGTACGACTTTTTGCCGATTGGCAACCGTGACGTGCAAGTGGCGTTTGAGTGGCCCAACACACAGCCCGATACCCAGCCCATTACCCACGTATCGGCCGCCGCCCCAAGGAGCCTGCTGCTGGCAGCCAACAGCGACAGCCTGGTGAACCCGCAGCGCAACACCGTCGGACTGGCCCAGCGCCTGCAAGCCGCCGGAGCCACGACCCGCGTGATGTTGTTTGACCGGGTGAACCACGTCACAGTACTGGCCTCGCTGGCCAGCCCCTTGAACTGGCTCGCGCCGGTGTTGCCCGAGGTGCTGGGTTTTGTGAAAGAGTCGCCCCAAAAAGCCCCACCGTAAAATTCGCGCTCTGCTGCGGCAATCAAGCCGTAACCCACGTGTAACCAACCCTCGGGACTTTCAAAATGGCACTCGTTTCGATGCGCGAGCTGCTGGACCACGCCGCCACCAATGGCTACGGCATTCCAGCTTTCAATGTAAACAACCTGGAGCAGGTGCAGGCCATCATGGAAGCGGCCAAAGAAGTGGGTGCCCCGGTCATCATGCAAGCCAGCGCCGGTGCCCGCAAATACGCCGGTGAAGGCTTCTTGAGGCACCTGATTGCCGCCGCCGTCGAGTCTTACCCCAGCATTCCCGTCGTCATGCACCAAGACCACGGCCAGAGCCCCGCCATCTGCCAGGGCGCGATGAACCTGGGTTTCAGCTCGGTGATGATGGACGGCAGCCTGGAGGCCGACGGCAAGACCATTGCCAGCTATGACTACAACGTCGATGTCACCCGCAAAGTGGTCGACATGGCGCACAAACTGGGCGTCACCGTCGAAGGCGAGCTGGGCTGCCTGGGCAGCCTGGAGACCATGCAGGGCGACAAGGAAGACGGCCACGGCACCGAGAGCACCATGACCATGGACCAACTGCTCACCGACCCCGAGCAAGCCGCCGATTTCGTCAAACGCACCCAACTCGACGCCCTGGCCATAGCCATCGGCACCAGCCACGGCGCCTACAAATTCACCCGCAAGCCCACCGGCGACATCCTCGCCATTGGCCGCATCAAGGAAATCCACCGCCGCATTCCCAACACCCATTTGGTCATGCACGGCAGCTCCAGCGTGCCCCAAGACCTGCTGGCCACCATCCGCCAATACGGCGGCGACCTGCGCGAGACCTACGGCGTGCCGGTCGAAGAGATTCAGGAAGCCATCAAATTCGGCGTGCGCAAAATCAACATCGACACCGACATCCGTTTGGCCATGACCGCTGCCATCCGCAAGTACATGTTTGAAAACCCCGACAAGTTTGACCCACGTGACTACCTGAAACCCGCCCGCGAAGCTGCCAAGCAGATTTGTATGCAGCGGTATGTGCAGTTTGGGTGTGAAGGGCAGGGGTCTAAGGTCAAGGGGGATAGCTTGCAGGTAGTGGCGGGGAGGTATGCGCGGGGGGAGTTGGAGCAGGTTGTGAATTGAATTTAGCACCCGATTGAGCAAGGGGGTTGTGTTTCGTTTGCGCGCTTGTGACAGTCGGTGGCGCCCACCTACCACAACTGTACACAAATACAGTTTTTGGTTATGCTGTCAAGAAGCGCGCAAGTGGATTTGGCGTAGGTTCTGTAGGAGCACGCTACATCCTGAGACGCAAAAAAGGGATCATGAATACGAGCATGGACAACCGAGTCTCTGAACTACATTGCATCATGCCCATTGGGAACATTCCTTCGGTACTTGCGCATGGCATCCTGTCGCATGAAGGCGCTTCGAAGCTGAAGCATCACAGCGTGGCGATGCAAGTCATACAGGACAAACGAGACGTAAAGGCAGTCCCGGGTGGGCTGAAGTTGCATCAGTACGCCAATCTCTACTTCCACGCGCGAAATCCGATGCTTTACAAGCGGCGAAACGAAGATGTGTGCGTTCTCCGCGTCTCGGTCGGAGTCCTGCAACTACGGGGAGTAGCGATCACCGATCAGAATGCTGCGAGCGACTACGTTCGATTCCTCGCTCCGTCGCAATGGCGATATCTCGACTTCGATGACATCTTTGCCCGTGACTGGACACATCCTGATGACGCGATACGTGGATATCGCCACAAGTCGCGCAAGTGTGCTGAGGTGCTGATTCCGAATCTTGTCCAAGCGTCTATGCTGATTGGGGCGTATGTACCGAATGAGGCCGCTCGGATGACCCTGGTCGAAGAAGGCTTTGCCCTCCCTATAAACATTAATCCTGATTTCTTTTTCCGGTAGCGTCATATGGGAAACTTCAAGGCACTTATCGGCGACATGTTCGCCACCGATGCGCAAACAATTGTGAACACAGTCAACTGTGTCGGTGTGATGGGCAAGGGGGTCGCGCTCAAATTTAAGGAGCGTTTTCCTGGCATGTTTGAGGACTACGCACAGAGGTGTGCACGGAAGATGGTTCGGCTTGGCGAACCTTACCTCTACGAGGACAGGTCGGGGCTCCGCATTCTTAACTTCCCGACAAAGGATCACTGGCGCTCCGCGTCGCGCCTTATCGATATCGACCATGGTCTAACGTATTTGGCTAATCACTATCAAGGCTGGGGCATTGAGAGCATTTCTATGCCCCCTCTTGGTTGCGGCAACGGCGGACTTGAGTGGTCTGAGGTCGGGCCACTCATCTATCGCAAACTCCACTGCCTTCCAATCGACATCGAGGTTTTCGCCCCTTACGGGACGCCTAGTGCCGAGTTGAAGACCGATTTCCTCGCCGCGCCCGCTCAGCTCTCTTTGGAAGGAAAAGGGCGCAAGCACGAAAAAATGAATCCTGGCTGGGTAACGCTTATGGAAGTGCTGAGAGAACTTCAAGGTCAGCCGTATGCGCCGCCGGTGGGTCGAACAATCTTTCAGAAGATCTGCTACGTCGTTACTGAACTGGGCGTCACGACTGGTTTCGAATTTGGCAAAGGCAGTTACGGCCCGTTCTCAGCTGATGTGAAACCTGTGTTGCATGACTTTGCCAATAGAAACTGGCTCCAGGAAAAACCGCTTGGAAGGATGGTCGTATTGACCGTAGGCGAACAGTTTGAGAGGGAACGCAGCAAGTTTGCACTTGACATTGATCGGCACCGTAAGACGATCGACAAGACTGTTGACTTGTTTAGCCGGATCAAAAACACAGAGCAAGCCGAAGAAGTGCTCACGGTTCTCTTTGCGAGTCGACAGGTTAAGAAGGGCGACAGGACAGCCATAGTGGAGGAGCAACAGATATTTGACTATGTACTCGATTGGAAGAAGGCTTGGAATACTCCGGGAAAGAAAGATGCGGTCGCTGACGCAGTTCGAAATTTGGCCCTCCTGGGCTGGATTCGAGTACGAGCAAGTGAGTCAATGATGGAGTTCGGTTGATCCCAATCGACGCGGCGACCGGATCGTTTCCCCGCCGGTCCAACAATTTCCGTTACGCAGGGCAGTCGGGTGTGGGATGGAAAAATCGCAGCAAGGCGCGGCGCGGACTTCAAAGTCCTACAAAACCCGATTCGCGTGATTGCGAAGATTTTCTCCAGCGCATACCCCGCTGGCCGTCGCTTGCCAACCAAGTCAAGCGAACAGGGGAGTTGAACAACCTGACCCACACCTGCCCCCGGGAGGGGAGGGGAGGAAGCAAAACTGGCTCAGTTCACTGCCAAATACGGCTACAGCCTTTGAATTGATTGCTCAGGCAGCTACGTATTCGATAGCGCTTGAATACGACTCAACCCTGGGCCTTTTGAAGCCACGTCTCCAAAATGGCACGCAGTTCGGTCAAGTCCAGCGGTTTGCGCAGCACCAGATAGCCATCGTTTTCGGCTTTCGTCAATTCCGGCGAGTTGAACTCTCCGCTGACCATGGCGCCACTTGCGGTCGGGCAGCGCAACAGCAGCGCTTTGAAAACATCCAGTCCGCTTTCACCCGAGCGCAGCCGTTGATCGCAAAAAATGGCATCTGGCGTGAAGCCTGCGTCAAGATGCGCGATGGCTTCTAAAGCATTTGCGGCGTAACGCCCCTGAACACCCCAGCCTTCCAGCATGGCCCGCCAGGCTGCAATCACGCGTATGTCGTCGTCAAGCACCAGGCACTTGCCGACCAGCTGCTGGCCTTGACCAGCTTGTGCTGCAGGGTGTGCGGTAGGCGCGCCGAAGCGATCGGGCGGGATGTGAACCGCCTCAGCCAGCTGCAACCAAAAACAAGAGCCCTTGCCCATACGGGAGGACACGCCGTAGGTGGCGTTCATCAACTTGGCGCAGCGCGCCACCACGGCCAGGCCCAGGCCGTGCCCGGCGCTGTCAATTTGCCAAGCCAGCTCGCTTCGGTAATACGGGCTGAATACTTGATTGGCGTCTTGCGTGGCAATTCCCATGCCGGTGTCCCACACCTCAATCAACCAGGCATTGCGGCGTCGGCGCAGCCCGATCAGAACACCGCCACTTTGGGTAAATCGCACCGCGTTATGGGTTAAATTGACCAGTGCTTGCCGCAGCAGGGCAGGGTCGGCAAAGACAAACGCTTCGCGCTCGGGCAGGCGTAGCCGCAGTTGCAGCCCATTTGAGGCGGCCAGCTCACGAAACATGTCTACGCACTCGCGCAAGTAAGGGGCCAGCGGCAGCGTCTGCGCATGGCTATGCAATTGCCCGGCTTCAAGCTTGGACAAATCCAACAGCGAATTGAACATTTGGTTCATTGAATTCATGCTGCTTTTCAAGTCGGTCAGCAGTGGCTGCACGGCACTGTCATGGCTGCGCAACCGGATGGCTTCGACCAGCATCGACATGGCATGGATGGGCTGGCGCAGGTCGTGGCTGGCGGTCGCCAGGAAGAGGTTTTTCTCATTCAATGCCCGGGCAGCCTCTTCGTTGGCCGCCTTGTAAACCGTCACCAGGCGTTTGCCTTCTTCTTCATGCCAGACAAGCTGGGTAAAAAAGTTGCTGGAGTCTGTGGAGTTCCAGTATTTCATGGCACCGAAAATAGCCGTCAGAGGCAGCAAAAACGGCCAGTGGTCGGGAAAAGACCAGGGAATCATCAACACGGTCACATGCCACCCTGAAATCAGAAACCGGTGGAACACGCTCACCATGGGCGATTGGTCAATGCCGTTGCTCGCCATGATGGCGGTCAGCGTGACCAGGTAGAGGTATTTGAATTCGATGGACGCTGTTTGAGCCACCAGCGGCAGCACCAAAGCCAGACCAAACCCGTGCAGCAGGGCGGTGGTTTCGATGCGCGGCAGCCATCGATTGAACATGTCTTGCGCAGACAGGCGCTGCCAGTCGCGCTGGTAAATTTTGTATTGCACCACGGCTAGTGCTGAAACACCAACATAGCAAACCGCCCAGATCAAGACGCGCGAATCGCTGCTGCTTTGCCGGTAGTACCAGGCAAACAGACCTGCCACCAAGGGCATGGCAAACAGGCCAAATCTGAATCTGGCATAGGCAATTTCCAGCAGCCGTAGCCGACCCGCCATGCTGAGATCGCTGAGCGACAAGCTGAGGGGTGAAGTTGCTGCGGGCGTCGGGTGGTTGTTCTGCATCAGTCAGTAAACCGGGTTTGGGTGTGGCGGCATGTTGAACACAATTGCATTGATCGGGGAATGGACGCATTCTTATCTTGCAGGAAGAATGCAACACCACACTCGGTCGTGCCAAGTCACGCGAGCCGGGCAGTTGAACAGCCGGCTCCACCCCAGCCCTCCCCGGGAGGGGAGGGCGCAAAACATGCCGTTTTAGTGCCAAATCGGCCACTAGCCCTTGCGAATACTGCTCAAGCAGCTATTGATTTAGTAGCGACTATTCCTCGGAGCCACACACTATTGATACTTCTTCGGGCCGTAGCACTAACTGGCCATGCTCTTACCCACCAGCGCATGCACCAGCCCCGTCAGGGCCAGCAGGCACAGCATCACCAGGGCCCAGAAGCCCCACAGCACGGGAACGATCCAGCCCAGCAACGACGACAGCCATGGGGCTTGTGTGGCGGCGGTTTGTAGCCATTTGGACAACTGACCCAGCACCTGCTCGACTTGCGCCGGGTCAACCCACAGGGCCAGCCATGCGGGTACTGGCCATTGCGCCACACGGCCCACGCTTTCCAGCGCGCCAGGCGTCAGGTCAACCATCCAGCCAATGGCCGATGCCAAGACCAGCACGGTGAGGGTGACCAGCACTGCCACGATGGCGGCAATGGCCCAAATCAAAGTTCTCATTGCCAAGCCTCTCTTTAAAAAATCAATGCCACCACAAAGATGCCAATCATCATGAGGGCGATCACGACCTTGGCAACCAGACCGGCCATGATGCCCAGCCAGGTGGCAACGCCCACTTTGACCGCCCGATCGCGGTCTTTTTGGGCGATGTATTCACCCGCCGCAGCGCCCACCAACGGCATGAACAGCACGCCCACCAGGCCCATGAAAACACCGGCCACTGTGCCGATGACGGCGCCAATGATGGCCTGCCGGCTGGCCCCGACCTTGCGCGCGCCCAACAGCCCGGCCACGTAGTCCAGCACCCAGGCCAGCGCGGCCAGCACGCTCACGGCGGTCACCGTGACCCAGGTGACGCGGGTGAAATCGTCAATCCATGCACCCAGCACAATGCCCGCCAGCACAAACAACGTGCCCGGCAGGGCGGGCAGCACGGTGCCCGCCAAGCCCACCAAAATCAACGCTCCGCAGAGCACCCATAAAGCGGTTGTTTCCACAAAATGCTTTCTATGTAGTTTGTACTGCCCTTGCAGGCGCAATGTCAGTGACGTTTACCAAGCCAAAAGTTTCCAGCGCCGCAACATAGTCCCACTGCTCAACCAGACAACGCCCGCCTGAACCCGCCCCGCTCCAACGCAGCAGATTCACTGAATTGGGCAACCCCTGGCGCAGCCGCCGTGAAACAGCGGTTCCGGCTTGCACCACCCACATGGGGCGCGGCAGATCCGTGAGCGGCAGTACATACGACAGGTGAATGTGTCCGCTCATCACGATGTCTGCGCCCGCCGCTGCCCAGGTTCGCTGTGCATCGGCATGCCCGCGTAAGCGGTTGTTCACGTCCGACGGGTGGGCCACGGCGATTGGTTGGTGCACCACCACCACGCGCAGCTGATCCGGGGTGGCGGTTTGCAGCAATTGGGCCACGCGCTGGACCTGATCGGCTGACACCTCGCCATGCTTGTGGCGGTAGCGGCGCGTGGTCTTCACACCCACCACCATCAACTGCGCGGAAGTAAAGACCGGCTCCAGGTCATGCCCAAACGCATTGGTATAGGCCGCGTAGGGGTAGAGCGCGCGGGCCATCAGGTTAAACAGGGCAATGTCGTGGTTACCGGGAATGGCCAATACTGGCGCGCCCAGTTGGTCGGCAAACGATCGTGCAGCGCGAAACTGCGAGGGCCGCGCGCGCTGGGTGATGTCGCCGGACAGCACGACCAGGTCAGGCCGCTGTTGCGCGGCCAGCGCCAGCAAAGCTTGCACGACGGCGGGTTGCTCGGTGCCAAAGTGCGTGTCTGAAATTTGCAGCAGCACCGTCATGCGGGCGCCTGCTGCTCGGGAGCCGACGCGTCGCCTGCTCGGGGCATCACTAAGTACAAAGGTTTCTCGGGCACAGCAAACTCGATGGGCCACGGCATCCACTTGACCTCGCCATCAAACGCAACCTTGACCTTGCGCGCGCCGTACGCCAGTCGCGGTTTGATGCGCATGCGGTCAAACTCAAAACTCTCCACACCCTCGGCTTCGCCCAACCGACCGATTGCACCGTGCAACATCACCCGCATCATGTCCCACGTGCTACTGGCACGAAGCATCACCGCCGACACGCGGCCGTTGTCAAAACCGCGTACCGGGCACAACGCCACGGGCACGCCGACCTGCTCCAGTTGCAGCCGGTTGTTGCCCACAAACAGCGTGGGTGTGCGCACATCACGCCCCTGATCGCCCAAGTCAATGTGCAGCTGCAACTGGCGGTGCGCCCGCAGCAGCGTCAGGCAGGCCGCGCCCAACGCCACCCAGCGGCTGCGGCCAAAGCGGGCTTTGTAGGCTTCGCGGTCTTCCAGCAGTTGCGGGTACAGACCGAGGCTGGCATTCACCAAAAATATCTGCTCGTTGATGGTTCCCACCTGCACCGGCTTCACCGCGCCGTCAAACAGCAATTGCATCGCGTCGGCCGGGTCGGGCGGAATGCCGTGTGCGCGGGCGAAATAGTTGAACGTGCCTTGGGGCACGACGCCCATCGCACAACCGGTTGCATGTGCCGCCTGCGCCACGGTGTTGATGGTGCCGTCGCCGCCGACGGCCACCATCGCTGTGTGCATGGCCAGCGCCTGCTGCGCAGCACGCTGTGCAGCGGCTGGCAATTGCGCAGGCTCGGCAAACACCAACTCACCCGTGCGCCCGGCCTTGTGCAACGCCATCTCAATGACGTCACGCTTGGCCTGCTCGTCGTGACGTCCAGCCGCCGCATTGATGACAAAAATCATCTGCGCGCCGGGATCCAGTTCAGGTAAGGCAATCATGCGAAAAGTGTCGGTTGAAAACTGCCAGCCTGCCACAACCGCATAATTCAACCGCACACAGGCTGTGTGTAATGAAGCGTATGTGGTGCTGGGCGTTGTGCCGCATAAACAGCGTCTTTTCGGCCACCTGATGTATCAGTAGGGAGCTGGGCATGGCAGTAAAAAAAGACTTCGCGGCACGTTGGGCAGAGATTACTGACAACTGGGCCGAAAAGTTGTCAGACGATGCGCTGCGTGAGATGGCGGGCGAAGACATATTTGAACGCGGGCATGCCTATTTTTCCGCAGGCAAGGTCAGCATGCCGCGTGATGGCGGAGGCAATGCAACGTTCACGGTCAAAGGCACGCAGACCTACAGCACCGAGTTGTATTTTGAAGACGTAGGCCTGCACACGGCATGTACCTGCCCGCATGCGCAAGAAGGCGCGTTTTGCAAGCACATGGTGGCCGCAGGCCTCTTCTGGCGCTGTAAATTAGAAGGAAATGCCGCTCCAGCCCTTGCAAATACTGCTCAAGCAGCTATTAAATCAATAGCGTCCCAAAAACGCCAGGCCACCGTCGCCAGCAAGCGGGATGCACTCAAGGCCTTTGTGTTTGCCCAGGACGCCACCAGTTTGGCTGAGAAGCTGTGGCAGTTGGCCGAGACAGACCGCGACCTGATGGCGGTGTTGAAGTCGTGGCATGCGCAGAGCGTGGCGGTGCAGGAACCGGGTGGCTGGAAAGACGCCATTGCCACCATGTTGGAGAAGTCGCGCAGTTTTTATGGCTGGGCTGAATCCAACGCCTACGCCAGACGTGCCGAGGCGGTCTATCCCCTGCTTGAGAGAATTGCACACGCTTCGCCCGAACAAGGCCGCGCAGCCTGCGCCTATGCGCTGCGCAAGCTGTACAAGGTGGGCGAACACGCTGACGATTCGGGCGGCATGATTGGCGACCTGATGTATGGCGTGCAAGCCTTGCTGCTCAAGACACTGAAGGCCGCGCCGCCGCCTGCGCAATGGCTGGACGAATGGTTTGCGTTGATGGAGGCCGACCCCTGGGGCTTGTGGCGCGAGTCCGACGTGCTCGAAGTTGCAGGGCCATTGGTGCAAAAACGTTACAGCGAGCGGGTGCAAGCCGATTGGTTGGCTTGTGTTCAGTCAATGTCTGAGCAAACCTCGTTTGATGCCCAGGGCAAGCGCAAGGCACGTAGCCTGATTTTCACGGGTGTTTCTGGGGGATGGGATGCCGAGCGATCGCAGCTGCGCCGACGCTACATCGAAGACCTGAAGCGTCAAGGCGATGACGCAGCCGTGCTGCAAGCGCTGTCTGCCAGCCTGCAGGAGGCACACGAACACAGCGAGCTGATCGCCTGGTGTGAGTCGATGAACAAAATGCGCGAGGCCTTGGACTACGCGCTCAAGGCGCGCAAACTCTTTCCGCAAGACTGGCGCATCCAGGACGACTTGCTGCGCTGCTACGAGCGCGATGGCTGGGACGCGGAAGCCTTGGCCATTCATCGCACCCGCCTGGAGCACAACCCCAGCCCCGAGAAGTTTGACGCCGTGCTGAAAGCTGCTGTGGCGGCGGGGCATGACCGCCAGACTTACCGCGCATCCCTGTACGAGTGGGTGGCGGCACGTGAAGTGCAGGACGCGAAATCCAAGCCGTCACGCCTGTACTTTTCAAGACCCACAAACACAGGGCGATCCGTCACCACGCGAGCGACCTGGTTGCTGCACGAAAGCAAAACCGATGAGGCGCTGGCGCTGGTGCAGCCCCCGCATGCGTGTGACGATAAATTGCTCTACACGCTTGCCAAAAAGATTCGCGACACAAAACCGGCAGAGGCTTTGGCGCTGCTGCACCGCGTTTTCGCAGCGCGCATGCCGCAAGCCAGCACGCCCTACACCGACGTGTTGGAGCTGGTTGCGGAAGTAGCGTCTCTCATGAAGCAGCCAGACCACGGTCAGTGGCTGGCACGCCTGCGGGCAGAATACAAAGCCAAGCGAAACTTCATCAAGGGATTGGACGCGTTGAAGCTTTGAGACGTGCCCCACCAGCCTTCCACAAGAACATGACCACTGCCGTTCACACCAGCGCCATCACCTCCCTGCCCTTATTGGCCCGCGGCAAAGTCCGCGACAACTACGCCGTCGGCACTGACCGCATCCTGATGGTGGCCAGTGACCGCATCAGCGCGTTTGACGTGATCATGGGCCAGCCGATTCCGGGCAAGGGCGCGCTGCTGACGCAAATGGCTTTGTTCTGGTTTGACCAGTTGGGTCACATTTGCCCGAATCATTTAACTGGCGTTGCACCCGAGAGCGTGGTCACACCCGCTGAGGTGCCGCAGGTGCAAGGGCGGTCCATGTTGGTCAAGCGCCTGAAACCCATCATGGTGGAAGCGGTGGTGCGTGGCTATTTGGCGGGTAGTGGCTGGGCCGAATACCAGCAAAGCCATTCGGTTTGCGGTGTGCTTCTGCCCGGTGGCCTGCGCAATGCCAGCCCGCTGCCCCATCCGATTTACACCCCCGCAGCCAAGGCTGAAGCGGGTGAGCACGACGAGAACATCAGCTTTGAGCGCACTGTGGAGTTGATTGGGCTGGACTTGGCGACCCGCATCAAAACCATCAGCCTGGCGCTGTACCGCGCCGCCAGCGAGATTGCGCAGGCCAAAGGCATCATCATTGCCGACACCAAGTTTGAGTTTGGGCTCGACGCTGACGGAACCCTGGTGCTGATGGACGAGGTGCTGACGCCCGACAGCTCGCGCTACTGGCCCGCAGACAGCTACGCGCAGGCCTTTGCCCAAGGCCGCAACCCGCCCAGCTTTGACAAGCAGTTTTTGCGCGACTGGCTGGAGCAGGTGCGCATTGATGGCCAGCCCTGGAACAAGGCACCGCCTGCACCCGTGCTGCCGCAAGCCGTGATTGCGCAAACCGCGGCCAAGTACCAGGAAGCTTTTGATCGGCTGGCAGGCTGAGCCCGCATGCTGGAATTTTTGTTTGAGTTGATCTTCAACTTCTTCGGCGAGTTTTTGCTGCAGCTTTTCACCGAAGCGCTGGGCGGCGGGGCCAAAGCCGGTTGGTATAAGGCCACGGGCCGTGAACACAAACTAAAGCCAGAACATGAAGTGGCTTGGTCGGTAATCACTGGCGTGCTCGCGGGTGCTGCTACTTTGTATTTCTTCCCTGAGCTGGCCATTCGCTCTGCTGGGCTGCAATTGCTCAACCTCCTGCTGGCACCCACCCTGGCAGGCGTATTGGTGGAGCGGCTGCGCGCCTGGCGCGAAAACCGCCGCGAGTTCAGCTGGCATGTGTTCGGCTACGCCGCGTTGTTTGGCGTGGCGTTTGCGGGCACGCGGTGGATCTTCGGGCAGTAACCCGGAGTGAGTTGGCGAGTCGAATCAAAACGCAAGCTATCATCTGAGCTATCGGGAAAGCAGCCTCCCGAATCTTGAAACTCCTGCTTCACAGATAGACGGTGTCCCGTCCAAGCGCTGGTAATTCTCACTTGGAGTTATCCGTGGACACCTCAATTGCATCTGCAAATCCCTCTGCGTTCAACCGTGCTTTTTCCACTTCCCCACAGGCGTTGAACCTTCGTTTGGGGAGACCTGACGCGCCGCTGGTGCTCGATGTGCGGCGCGAAGAAAAGTTTGCTTCAAGCCCCCACCTCATCGCCACCGCGCAGCGCTGCAAGCCCGAAGACGTGGCCGCATGGGCGGCCAGCCAGCCACCGCGCGAGGTGGTGGTGTATTGCGTCTATGGCCATAACGTCAGCGCCGATGCGGTGGCGCAGTTGCGTGCAGCGGGTTGGAATGCCTGCGCGCTCGAAGGTGGCATCGAAGGCGGGCAAGACGGCGAGGACACACCGCAGAACACGAAGCAGTGGCGGGGGAACCCCGCGCTCACCCTGCGCAAGCGACCCGATTGGGGCGTCACGGGCGAGCACGCCTCGCATTGGATCACACGCGAGCGACCCAAGATTGATCGCATTGCCTGCCCCTGGTTAATTAGCCGCTTCATCGACCCGCGCGCCGAATTTTTTTACGTGCCCACACCCCAGGTGTTTGAAGAAGCCAGGCGCTTGAACGCGGTGGCCTACGACATTCCCGGCGCGCCGGTCTCGCATGTGGGTGAGTTGTGCAGCTTTGATGCATTGTTGGGCGGGTTTGAACTTAAAAACCCCGCGCTGGATTTGCTGGCCCGCATCGTGCGCGGGGCGGATACCGACCGGCTGGACTTGGCAGCGCAATCCGCTGGTTTGCTGGCGTTTTCGCTGGGTTTGTCGCGACTGCACGCCGATGACCACACCATGCTGCAAGCTGCCCTACCGCTGTATGACGCGCTCTACGCCTGGTGCTGCGACAAGGTGCTGGCACAAGACGAGGCGCACAACTGGAAGCAGCCATGAACACCGCCGAGTGGCGGCGCAAGGCTGAAGCGGCAAGACGACGCGCAAGAAAAGAGAAACTCCAAATGATCGCCACCACCGACCACAACCCAAACACCATTTCATTCACCCAAGCGCTGGCCTTCTGGTTCAAGCTGGGCTTTATCAGCTTTGGCGGCCCGGCCGGGCAGATCGCGCTGATGCACCGTGTGCTGGTGGATGAGCGCCGGTGGATTTCCGACAGGCGTTTTCTGCACGCGCTGAATTACTGCATGTTGCTGCCCGGACCGGAGGCGCAGCAACTGGCCACCTACATCGGCTGGCTCATGCACCGCACCTGGGGCGGCGTGGCGGCGGGCGTGCTGTTTGTGCTGCCGTCGCTGTTCATTTTGATAGCGCTGAGCTGGGTGTATGTGGTGTTTGGCCAGGTGCCGTGGGTGGCCGCGCTGCTGTACGGCATCAAGCCTGCGGTGGCGGCCATTGTGGTGCACGCGGTTTGGCGAATCGGCAGCAAAGTATTGAAGAAACCGACAAAGGCCCCTGTATTAACTGCTCTGGCAGCTATGAGTTTTATAGCAATTGCGTTCTTGAACGTGCCGTTTCCAGCGGTCGTGCTGGTGGCCACGGTGGTTGGTTGGCTGGGCTCGCGCTGGGCACCGGGGCAATTTGCGGGACCGGGCGGTCATGCGGGGAAAGCTGAGACGGATGCGGCGCACCCACCCGCAGCGATCGACGATGGCACGCCCACGCCCATCCACGCACGCTTTTCCCGAAGCCGCCTGGCCACCGTGCTGGTGGTCGGTGCGGCGCTGTGGTTGCTGCCCATGGCGGCTTTGCTGCTGAGCTTTGGCTGGCAGGGCACGGTGACGCAAATGGCCTGGTTTTTTACCAAAGCTGCGCTGCTGACCTTTGGCGGTGCTTATGCAGTGCTGCCCTATGTGTACCAGGGCGCGGTGGAACATTTCCAGTGGCTGACGGCGGCGCAAATGATCGATGGTTTGGCCCTGGGCGAGACCACGCCGGGCCCGCTGATCATGGTGGTGGCTTTTGTCGGCTTTTTGGGGGGCTGGGCCCGGCAGGTGCTAGGGCCCGACATGCTGTTTATGGGGGCCGCAATGGCCGCGGTGGTCGTGACCTGGTTCACCTTCTTACCCTCATTCATCTTCATCCTGGCGGGCGGTCCCCTGGTGGAATCGACCCACGGCAAGCTGGGGTTCACCGCACCATTGACAGCCATCAGCGCGGCGGTGGTAGGTGTGATGGCACATCTTGCTCTGTTTTTTATAGCTGCTGTAGCAATCAATAAAAGGGCTGAAGGCCCTTTTTATGCCCAAATCGACTGGGCGGCAGTGGTCGTCATGCTGGCCGCTGCGTGGATGCTGTTCAGCCAAAAGGCTGGGGTGATTCCCGTGATTGCGGGCTGCGCGGTGGCGGGTTTACTGATTAAGAGCTTTCTGGTCGGCTAGGGGGTAAAGTGCTGCGTCTTAATGCTTGTCAGTGACTCTGCAAAGCGTGACCAACAGATCAGATTTATCTAGCAAACGATCCAAACATGAACTCATTAGAAATGTGTGCCGGCGCGGGCGGTCAAGCCTTGGGTCTGGAGCGTTCAGGCTTTGAACATGAAGCGTTGGTCGAACTGGATGCTGCGGCCTGTAGCACCCTGCGCTTGAATCGTCCAGCATGGAATGTGATCGAGGGTGACGTGGCGGCGTTCGATGCACGCCCTTATCAAGGGGTGGACTTGGTGGCCGGCGGCGTCCCATGCCCGCCCTTTTCAAAAGCGGGCCAACAATTAGGCGAGCAGGACGCGCGCGATTTGTTTCCTCAGGCTATTCGGGTGGTTGATGAAACCCGTCCACAAGCCGTGATGTTGGAAAATGTCCGAGGTTTGTTAGACGCGGTTTTTGTGGATTACCGGCAAAAGATTGCTGCGCAATTGCAGGCTCTGGGCTATTGGACCGACTGGCATTTGTTCAACGCATCGGACTTTGGAGTTTGCCAACTGCGCCCACGCGTGGTTTTTGTGGCCCTGCGAAAAGACGTGGCTCAGCACTTTCAGTGGCCTGCACCGATCATGCGGCTGCCTCCGACCGTGGGCCAGTTGCTACACGACTTGATGGCGGCTAACGGCTGGCGTGGCGCTGATGCTTGGCGCAGGCGTGCGAACGACATCGCACCTACGTTGGTGGGAGGCAGCAAAAAACATGGAGGGCCTGACTTGGGTCCCACACGAGCTCGAGCGGCTTGGGCTAGCCTGGGTGTAGAAGGCCGCAGTCTGGCCGATGCTGCACCTGACGCAGACTTTGTTGGAATGCCCCGGCTAACGGTTCGCATGTGCGCGCGGGTTCAGGGTTTTCCCGATGACTGGGCGCTTTTCGGTAAGAAAACGACTAGCTATCGCCAAGTAGGAAATGCATTTCCGCCACCTGTCGCCCAGGCCGTTAGCGGTCAAATCGCCCTGGCCATCGAAACAGCGGCGGCTGGCCGAGTCTTGCGCAGGGCGGCATGACGACCAACGCCAAAGTTTCGCGCGGGGCAAGAGCCAAGTTGCGCGCGCATTTCCTGGCCAATTTGGGGCGTGTTGTGGACTCCGAGGAGCTGCGTGCCGTGGCTGGCGGCATCAGCGAATGGGCGCGCCGCGTCCGTGAGTTGCGCAATGAGGAAGGTTACTTAATCCAGACCCATAACGACCGCGCGCAACTCAAACCTGGGCAATACCTATTGGAAAGTGGCAAGCCCCGCCCCGCTTTTGCACGGGAAATCTCCAAAGAAGCGCGAGCCTTTGTGCTGGATCGCAATGGATTCACTTGCCAGATGTGCGGCGCTGTCGCTGGCGAAGTACATCCTTACGATGCAACCCGTAAAACGAGGCTGCATATTGGGCACGTCATCGACAAAAGCCTGGGTGGAGGAGACGAGCCAGGTAACTTGCGTGCGATCTGCTCGGTCTGTAACGAAGGTGCGTCGAATTTGACGTTGCAGCGTCCGGATCTCACCAAATTGCTCGTACAGGTTCGGCGCGCCACTGCGGCTGATCAACGGGTCTTGTTGCAATGGCTGAGTAAAAAATTCGTAGCCTGAGCAACAAAGCACCCAGGTGACTGTGTGGTGCCGTGCAGGCGGCGTAAAGTGGTGGCTATTTGTCGAACGGCCACTTTCAGGAGCTCACCCATGAACGCCCCCCTTCACCGCGAAGCTTTACGAAACAGGCCGATTGGCACCCTCGATGCCGCTGCTGCCCTGGCGCACGCCACTGCCAAATGGGATGGCGACATCGTGCGCCAGATCACCGACTACATCGAGATTCCTGCCAAATCGCCTGGCTTTGACAAAGACTGGGCGGCCAACGGCTTTATTGAAACGGTGATGCGCAATGCGGCGGACTGGGTCACCGCGCAAAAAGTGGCGGGGCTGACGCTGGAAGTGGTTCGCTTGGCTGGCCGCACGCCGGTGCTGTTCTTTGAAATTGCTGCAACCCAAGCGCACAGCACGCAGACCGTGCTGATGTACGGCCACCTGGACAAACAACCCGAGTTCACCGGCTGGCGCAACGATCTGGGGCCGTGGACGCCTAAGCTGGAAGACGGCAAGCTGTATGGCCGTGGCGGTGCCGACGATGGCTACGCGGTGTACGCCAGCATTGCCGCCGTGCAAGCGCTCAAAGCGCAAAACATCCCCCACCCGCGCATCGTGGGCCTGATCGAAACCTGTGAAGAATCGGGCTCGTATGACCTGCTGCCGTATGTGGACGCTTTGCGCGCCCCCGGCAACAACCGTTTAGGTGATGTGGCCCTGGTGATCTGCCTGGACAGCGGTGCGGGCAATTACGACCAGCTATGGCTGACCACCAGCCTGCGCGGCATGGCCAGCGGTACCTTGAAAGTGGAGGTGCTCACCGAGGGCGTGCACTCGGGCGACGCCAGCGGCCTGGTGCCCAGCAGCTTTCGTGTGATGCGCCAGGTGCTGGACCGGCTGGAAGACAGCGCCACCGGCCGGCTGCTGCCCGCCAGTTTTCACTGCGAAGTACCGGCCGAACGGTTGAATCAGGCCAAAGCCACCGCCGCCATTCTGGGCGACGAGTTGTACAAGCGCTTCCCGTGGGCACATTACGACTGCGAGGGCGCAACCGCCTTCGCGCTGCCCACTACCACCGACCCGGTGCAAGCCCTGCTCAAACGCACCTGGGAGCCCACGCTCAGTGTCACCGGCGCAGAGGGCTTTCCGGCGCTGAAAGACGCAGGTAATGTGCTGCGCCCCTACACCGCCTTCAAGCTCAGCCTGCGCCTGCCCCCGCTGGTCGATGCGGCACGCTGCGTGCAGGAGATGAAAACCCTGCTGGAAGACAACGCGCCGTACCAGGCGAAGGTCACGTTCGAGCACGGCGGCGGTGCCACCGGCTGGAACGCGCCCGACACCGCGTCGTGGTTCGAGCAGGCGCTCAATGAGGCCAGCCAGGCCCACTTCGGCTCGTCGTGTGGCTACATCGGCCAGGGCGGCACCATTCCGCTGATGAACATGCTCAGCGAGGGCTTTCCGAAAGCGCAAATGATGGTTTGTGGCGTACTCGGGCCCAAGAGCAATGCGCACGGGCCGAACGAGTTTTTGCATGTGCCCTATGCCAAAAAACTGACAGCGGCCGTTGCGCAAGTGATTGCGCAACTACCGTCCCCGCAAGTCATTGCGTAAGTACCATCTGCGCAATCGACTGCTTAAGCCCAAACGTTTTTAGAACACCTCCCCAACACCCAAGCGTTATGGCCAGCGACACCAACGACTCCACCCTGTCCACCTACACGTCGGTACAAGGTGACAACCTGGCCGTGCAAGACTGGCCCGTGGCCGGGCACGAAGGCGCTTTGCGCGGTGTGGTGCTCATCGTGCACGGGCTGGGTGAGCACGCGGGTCGCTACGACCATGTGGCCCGCCAGCTGAACGACTGGGGTTTCGCGGTGCGCGGCTACGACCACTACGGCCATGGCGACTCGGCGGGTGTGCGCGGCACGTTGCCGCACGACAACCGCTTGATTGAAGACCTGGCCGATGTGGTGGAAAGCACGCGGGGCCGAATGGATGCGGACGTGCCGCTGTTGTTGCTGGGGCACAGCATGGGGGGTCTGGTGGCAGCGCGTTATGTGTCGCTGATGTCCCAGACGCCCGGCATGGGGGGCGCGAGCGGCCGATTCAAACCGCCACTGAACGGCCTGATTTTGTCGTCACCCGCGCTGGACGCGGGGCTCGGTTTGTTTCAAAAATTGCTGCTGTCCATCGTGCCCCGCGTGGCACCGAACCTGACCTTGAGCAACGGCCTGGACAGCCAATACATTTCACACGACGCTGCGGTCATCCAGGCGTACCAAAACGACCCGTTGGTTCACGACCGGATATCGGGGCGTCTGGCACGGTTCATTGCCGACACAGGCCCTGCCGTGGTGGCCCGAGCGGCGCAATGGACGCTGCCCACTTTGCTGATGTATGCCGGACAAGACAAGCTGGTCAATCCGCAAGGCAGCCGGGCCTTCGAGCAAGCCGCGCCACGCGCAGTGGTGACCAGCAAATGCTTTCCCGACCTGTATCACGAGCTGTTCAACGAAGTGCGCAGGGCACAGGTGTTTGACCAGCTGTGCCAGTGGCTGGATCTGCACTTCAAGCAAGCCCCTGTCAGCCGCAGCATGATGCCCACAGAATTTACGCCCATGGGTAGCGAGTAGCGCGCACCCAGTTGCCAAAATTTTGATGATAAGAGCCGTCAGCCCTTATCAATACTGCTCAAACAGCTATTATTTAGATAGCAAACCACCCAGCATTCCCATCAAATCACCGCTGTTACCCAGGCCACCGGCAGGTGCCTGACCTTGCGGTGTGAGCTGGTCAATCAGCCCCGGCAGAATTTGCGACAGTTGGCCCGCCGCGTCGCCTTGCGACATGCCCAGTCGTTCGGCAATGCTGCTGAGCGCATCGCCACCCAGCACCTGGCTGAGCTGGTCGCCATTGATGGCTTGATTCTGGCCACCGCCCACCCAGGAGCCCATCACGTCGCCCATGCCAGCCTGCTGGAATTTGTCCATCAAGCCGCCCAGGCCACCTTGCTGGCCGTCGTTACCCAGCATGCCGGTGATGACCTGCAGCATCTGTGGGTTGTTGGCCACCATGCTCAAAATGCCACCCAGCCCACCAGCCGCCGCCTGATTTTGTTGCCCACCCATTTGTCCCGCGACTGCGCCTAAAACCGAATCCAATAATCCCATGCTGTGCTCCTGAAGTTAAGTCGATTTAGCTAACCGACGGTGCATTCTGGACGCGCCGGGTGACAACTGCAAGCCAGACCAGCGCCCCCGCTGTCACCGCCACCGGCAGCAGCGACCCCCAATTCAGCAGCGCCCAGCCCTGCGTCGTGACCAGCACGCCTGAGGCCAGCGAGGTCACAGCCAAGGTGGCAAACACGCAAAAGTTCAAAGCGCCCTGTGCCCGGTCTTTTTCTTCTGGCCGAAAGGCCTGCAGCGACAGGGTGGTGCTGCCCGTGAACAAAAAATTCCAGCCCACGCCCAGCATCAACAATGCCAGCAGAAACTGATGCAAGTCCACGCCCGACAAGGCCACCGCAATGCAAGCCGCATTCAGCGCCACGCCCACGCCCATGATGGGTAACGCGCCAAAGCGTTTGATCAGGTGCCCGGTGAAAAACCCGGGCGCAAACATGCCAATCACATGCCACTGCAGCACCAGCGCCGCGTCAGAGAACGGCAGGCCGCATTGCTGCATGGCCAGCGGCGTGGCGGCCATCAGCAGGTTCATCACGCCGTAACCCAGAGCCCCGGCGGCCGCGGCGACGATGAAGATCGGCTGGCGGATGATTTCGCTCAGTGGCCGTCCGCCCGCTGCGGTGTTTTTGGGCGGTGGCGGGGGAAAGTCAATCACCGACAGCAGCAACAAACTCAAGACCGCCACCCCCGCCAGCGCCACATAGGCCCCGGCAAACGGAACGCCCAGGGCGGTGCGCGTGTAAGCCGCCAGATTCGGCCCCGCCACGGCACCCAGCAGGCCGCCCGCCATCACGATGGAGACGGCTTTTTCTCGCGCTTCAGGCTTGGCCAATTCAGCGGCAACAAAGCGGTACAACTGTGCATTGGCGTTGTAGTAACCCGCCACCACCGTGGCTGCACACAGCCACCAAAATTGTTTTTCAATCGCCGCCCAAGCGCACAGCAGGCAACTCACGAAAGCCACCACCGCGCCCATTTGAAACGATCGCTTGCGCCCATGCCGCGCTTGCGTGTGCGCCACCAGCACGGTCGACAGCGCCCCGCCCACGACGTACCCCATCACCGGTAACGTCGCCATCCAACCTAACGGGGCCAGGGCCAGGCCGACCAGGCCGTTGATGGCGATGAAGGTCACGTTGTTGGTGAGAAACAGGCCTTGGCATAGCGCCAACAGCCAGAGGTTGCGGTTCATGGTGGGGTTCTTTTTATGTCAAATCGGGCTCCAGCCCTTGTAAATACTGCTCAAGCAGCTATTAATTCAGGAGTAACAAGTCAATCGCAGCCAAGGCAGCCAGCGGTGCGGTTTCAGCGCGCAGTGTGCGCTGACCCAGCGACAGCGCAGCATAGCCCTGCGCCAGGGCCTGGGCCTCCTCGGCTGCGCTCAAGCCGCCTTCGGGCCCGGACAGCAGGGTGACAGCCGGTGGCGCAGCCGCCGTGAGCAAGCCATGAAGGCTTTGCGCCTGCGGGCTCAGGCTGAGGACCCAACGCTGCGGGGTGGTCGCAGCCAAACCTGTCGTTATTTCCGCGCCAAAAGCCCGCACCGCATGCACCACCGGCACCCGGTTGCGCCCGCACTGCTCGCAGGCCGCCACCGCAATAGCCTGCCAGTGGGCGCGTTTTTTATCGGCCCGCTCGCCGGACAGCTTGAGCACGGTGCGCTCGGTTACCAGGGGCGTGATGCTGGCGGCACCCAGTTCGGTGGCTTTTTCCACCAGCCAGTCCATGCGCTCGTTGGTGGGCATACCCACCAACAGGTGGACGGCGCGGGCTGCTTCACGCGCCACCGGGTCATGCGCGCCCACCGTCACGCGCACGTCGCTTCGCCCCATGAGTTCAACCTGCGCGGCGTATTCACCGCCCTCGCCGTTGAACAGGGTGATGGCGCTGCCCGGCTGCAGTCGCAGCACCTGCACGTGCCGAGCGGCGCTGGGCGGCAGATCCAGACTCAAGCCCGTATGCAGCGGGGTGGGGCAGTGAAAACGGGGCATGGTTTGTTTTATTTTGCTATTAATTCAATAGCTGCTTGAGCAGTATTTACAAGGGCTAGAGGCCTAAAAGTGCCACAAACAGCACTACACGCGCCCAAACGCGTAACCCGTGGCAGCCTGCGTGCCTTCGATGTGGTCAATCACCTGCAGCAGCGGCCCCAGCTCGCGGTAGCGGTTACAGGTGGCGCGGATGTAGCCGATGAAGCGTGGCGTGTCAGCCAGGTATTTGGGTTTGCCGTCCCGCAGGGTGATGCGGGCAAAAATGCCCGCTATTTTCAAATGGCGCTGCAAGCCCATCCACTCCACCGCGCGGTAAAAGTCGCCAAAGTCCGCGTCGACCGGCAGCCCGGCTTTCTGGGCGCGCTGCCAGTAGCGCACCGTGATGTCCAGCACGAATTCCTCGTCCCAGCTAATGAAGGCGTCGCGCATCAGGCTGGCAATGTCGTAGGTGATGGGGCCATAGACAGCGTCCTGAAAGTCCAGGATCGACAGGCGGGTGTTGTCTCCCGTGGGCATCATCAAATTCCGGGGCATGAAATCGCGGTGCACATAGACGCTGGCGGCGGCGAGATTTCGCTGAACAATCAGTTGCAACGCTTTGTCCAGAATGGCTTGGTGCTTGTCGCTCAGCACCACCGCGCGGTGGCGCGCGATGTACCAGTCGGGAAACAAGGCCAGTTCGCGGGTCAGCAGCGGCGCGTCGTAGACGGGCAGCACGCCGGGCTGGGAAGCCAGTTGCCAGCGCACCAACTCATCGGCCGCTTGCAGAAACAAAGCCTGATTGGCCTGCGGCTCGTCTGGCTTCAGCACCTGCATCATGGTGTGCTGACCCACATCACTGAGCAGCATAAAGCCCTGGGTTTCGTCCCACGCCAGGACGTCTGGCACTTGCAAGCCGGCCTGGCGCATCAACGCAGCCACATTGACAAACGGTTTGCAGTCTTCCAGCGTGGGCGGCGCGTCCATGATGATGCGGCTGCCGCCTGCGGCCTGATCAATGCGAAAGTAACGGCGAAAACTGGCGTCGGCCGAGGCACTGCGTAGGCTTTCGGGCATCAATGCCTGTGGGCCGCTGACCGTGGCCAGCCATTTGTTGAACGCCGTTTGTCGCTCGTGATCGGCCCACACAATGGGGTTGGAGACAGTGGTCGGTTCGGTCGGGTGGGTCATGGATAATCGATTGTACGAACGGGCTTATCGGTAAGACCCGCCCCTCCCAAGCCCCTCGCACTGTGACACGCTCCGCTTTCAATCGCACACCGTCCCCTGGCAGCCGTTTTCCCCTCCATCCGGTTGCAGCCGTGGTGCTGGTGGTGGTTGGTCAAGCGGCGCAGGCTCAGCCTGTCCAGACCACGCCGGGGCCAGCCCAGCCAGAACCGTCACCCGCGACGCAGCCCGCTGACGCCTTGCGCCTGATGCCCAGCCTCGAGTTGCGCCCGGTGGTGCCCGACGGCGAGCGTGGCGCTTTGCCCACCTTCACCACCAGCGACAGCGCCTCGGGACGGCCCGACCTGGAAACCGTGCTCGAGGGCAACGTGGAGCTGCGCCGGGGCGACACCGTCATTCGCGCCGACCGCCTGGAGTACTACCAGCCCGACGACCGGGTTCGGGCCAATGGCAATGTGCGCATCAACCGCGCGGGCGACCTATTTGAAGGGCCGCAACTGGAGCTGAAAGTCGATGCGTTTGAGGGCTTTTTCCTCCAGCCAAGTTACCAGTTGCTCAAGAATGGCGCACACGGCAGCGCCGACCGCATTGATTTTGTAGACGACAAGCGCTCTACCATCCGCAACGCCACCTACACCACCTGCAAGCGCCAGCCCGGCCCCAGCTGGCTGCCCGACTGGATCCTGCGCGCCGCCAGCGTGCGCATTGATTCGGAAGAGGAAGTCGGTCAGGCCACCAACGCGGTACTCAGCTTCATGGAAGTGCCGCTGCTGGTGGTGCCCAGCATGAGTTTCCCTCTGACGGACAAACGCAAATCGGGCTTTTTGCCACCCACCATCGGGGTGGACAACCTCAATGGCGTGGAAATCACCCAGCCGTACTACTGGAACATTGCACCCAACCGTGACGCTACTTTCTTTCCGGCCTGGTTGACCAAACGCGGTGTGGACCTGGGTGGTGAATTCCGCTACCTGGAAAACGACTACCAGGGCCAGACCCGGCTGAACTTCATGCCCAGCGACAAGCTGCGCGACCGCTCCCGCTGGGGCGCATCGGTGGTGCACGATGCGTTGCTGCAAACCGGTGTGCCGGGCGTGGGCACGCTGGGGCTGAATGTGAACTTGAACCGGGTGAGTGATGACAACTACTGGCGCGACTTTGCCCGCAGCGGCACGTCCCTGACCCAGCGCCTGCTGTCCAACGACATGAAACTGTCGTGGGCACAGGGCAATTACTCCGCCAGTCTGCGCAGCCTGAAATGGCAAACCTTGCAAGACGTCACGTCGCCCATCTTGCCGCCGTATGACCGCAGCCCGCAACTGGCTGGCCGCTACCTGAACCCCAATGTGGCCGGCTTCGAAATGCAGGCCGACCTGGACACCACCCGTTTTCGCTCCGACCGCGTGCTCACGGGCCAGCCAAATGCGCGGCGCAGCTACGGGCAGGCCCAGATCAGCTACCCGTGGCGCACGCCCGGCTGGTTTGCAATTCCCAAGTTGCAGCTGAACAGCACGCGCTACCAGTTTGAAACCCCGCTGACCAACGGTGCCATGTCCGCCAGCCGCTCGCTGCCCACCTTCAGTGTGGATTCGGGACTGGTGTTTGAGCGCGACACGCAATGGTTTGGCAAAGACTTGACGCAGACCCTGGAGCCGCGGGCCTTCTACACCCGCACGCCGTTTCGCGACCAGAGCCTGCTGCCCAACTACGACTCGGGCGCCAACGACTTCAACTTCGCCACCGTCTACACGGAGAACGCGTTTGGTGGTCAAGACCGCATATCCGACAACAACTTGCTGACGCTGGGTGTGACCTCGCGTTTCTTGCTGCCCACCGGCGTGCAGGTGGCGCGCTTTGACATCGCTCAGCGCCTGCGCTTCGCCGATCAGCGCGTGACCTTGCCCGGTGGTGTGCCCGAGAAAAAAGGCGTCAGCGATGTGCTGCTGGGTGCCGGGCTCGCGTGGGACCCACGCTGGACGGCCGATGCCACCGTGCAATACAACGTAGAGACCAAAAGCTCGGTGCGTACCGTGGTCAGTGGCCGCTACAGCCCCAGCAATTACCGCGTCGTCAGTGCCGCGTACCGCCGCCAGCAAGGCGTCAGCGAGCAACTGGACATCGGCTGGCAGTGGCCGCTCAACGACATTTGGGGCGACCGCGGCCAGGAGTTGGGCGCAGGGCAGGGGCAGGGCGAGGGTCGCTGGTACAGCGTCGGTCGCCTGAACATGAGCCTGAAAGAGAAAAAACTGGTGGACACCGTGATCGGTCTGGAATACGACGCCGGTTGCTGGCTGGGCCGCATCGTGCTGGAGCGCCTGGCTAGTGGCACCACCACGGCGGGCGCGGCCACTTCCAACAAGCGCGTTTTGTTCCAGCTGGAGTTTGTCGGCTTCACCCGCCTGGGCACCAACCCGCTGCGCACCCTGCGCGACAATATTCCGCGCTACCAGTACCTGCGCGAAAAAACCACCACACCCAGCCGGTTCACGCAGTTTGATTAGTCACTTTTTCTGATACAGGCACGCCCCATGCAAAAGCTTAATTTCGTCGTTGCTGTGTCTTTGGTTTATGCGGCGCTTGCGCCGTGGCCCGCGCAGGCCCAGTTGCGCTCCACCCCCCAACTGGGTGGCAGCCGTGCCCCCGCCGTCACGATCCAGCGCGCCGTGGACACCACGCCGCGCTCGGCGGACTTCATCGTGGCCGTGGTCAATTCCGAGCCGATTACCAATAACGAGGTGCGAGCCCGTTTGGTGCGGGTCGAGCAGCAGCTGACCGCACAAGGCTCCCCCCTGCCGCCGCGCGCGGAGTTGACCGCGCAGGTGCTGGAGCGGCTCATTGGTGAGCGCGCCCAGCTGCAGTTGGCGCGCGACTCGGGTGTGCGGGCCGACGACAACACCGTAGACGAGGCCGAACGCACCGTGGCGCGGCAAAACCAGCTGGAGGTGCCGCAAATGCGCCGTCAACTGCTGGCCGACGGTGTGAGCGTGGGCCAGTTTCGCGACGAGTTGCGCAACCAGATTTTGCTGACGCGCTTGCGCGAGCGAGAGGTCGATGCCCGCATCCGCGTCAGCGACGTCGAGGTGGACCAATTCCTGCGCGAGCAGGAGGGCAGCACCGACTTGCAAAACATGGAAATCAACCTGGCGCATGTGCTGCTGGTGGTGCCCGAAAACGCCACGTCAGCCCAGGTCGCCGCCATCCAGGCGCGCGCCCAGCAGGTGCTGGCGCGTGCATTGGCCGGTGAAGACTTCGCCAAGCTGGCGCGCGAAACGTCCGAGGGTACGAATGCCGCCAGCGGAGGTCAGTTTGGCCTGCGCAGTGCCGAGCGCTACCCCCCGGCTTTTGTGCAGGCCACGGCTGATCTGCGCGAAGGCGGCGTCAGCCCGCTGGTGCGAACGGGTGCCGGTTTTCACATCCTTAAAGTGCTTGAAAAGCGCCAGGCCGGCATGCCGGGCATGAGCGTCACGCAAACCCGTGCGCGGCACATCCTGTTGCGCACCGGTGCCCAGCTGTCGCAGTCCGCCGCGGTGTCCCGGTTGGCAGACTACAAACGTCGCATCCAGGCTGGCCAAGCCGACTTTGCGGCGCTCGCACGCGAGCATTCGCAAGACGGCAGTGCCGCCAGTGGCGGCGACTTGGGCTGGGCCAACCCCGGGCAGTTTGTGCCGGAGTTTGAAGACGTGATGAACAACCTGAACCCCGGGCAAATGGCCGAGCCGCTGGTTTCACGCTTCGGCGTGCACCTGATCGAGGTGCAAGAGCGCCGCCAGACCACCCTGGGCCAGCGCGAGCAACGCGAGCTGGCGCGCGGCATGGTCAAAGAGAAAAAGCTGGAAGAGGCGTACCTGACCTGGGCGCAAGAGGTGCGTGGCCGGGCGTTTGTGGAGTTGCGCGCGCAACCTGAGTGAGCATGAAGCACGTTGCCCGCAAGCGCTTTGGTCAGCACTTTCTGGCCGACGGCGGGATCATTGAGGCCATCGTTTCCGCCATTGCGCCAGAGCCGGGCCAGCACATGGTCGAAATCGGCCCGGGTCTGGCCGCACTGACGCAGCCCCTGGTTGAGCGACTGGGCCATCTCACCGTGATCGAGCTGGACCGCGACCTCGCGGTGCGGCTGCGTGAGCACCCGCAGTTGACGGTGATTGAGGCCGATGTATTAAAAGTGGACTTTGCCCTTATAAATACTGCTGAAACAGCTATTAATTCAGTAGCAAATCGTGGCTCACTGCGTGTGGTGGGCAACTTGCCCTACAACATCTCCACGCCCATCCTGTTTCATCTCTTGCCATTCGCACAGCACATACAAGACCAGCACTTCATGCTGCAAAAAGAGGTGGTCGACCGCATGCTGGCCAGGCCTGCCACGGCGGATTACAGCCGCCTGAGTGTGATGCTGCAATGGCGCTACACCATGGAGCACGTTTTGCATGTGCCCCCCGAATCATTCAACCCACCGCCCCGTGTCGACAGCTCGGTGGTGCGCATGGTGCCGCTGGCGCAGCCACCCGACGTCGATGTCAAACTGCTCTCGGAAATCGTGCAGGTGGCGTTCAGCCAGCGCCGCAAAATTTTGCGGCACACGCTGGGGCGCTGGCTGGAAGAACATCAGCACGACGAGCCTTTTGATGCGCAACGTCGTGCCGAAGAGGTGCCTGTTGATGAATACGTGGCGCTGGCCATGAAGATGACGGCGCTGGCGCGCCCATGACCTCGCTGCGCATGAATGACGGCGCTGCGCGCCATGACGGGTGACGGTCGTCCGTCATCTGTCATGCAAGCTGTGCAGCGGCTGCGTCATCCCGTCATGAGCGTCAGGCCGCTGCCAACCAATAACCCGCGTTGAACGGGCTGCTCATGCGCAGCGCCAGGGGCGATACGTCAATCAATAGATCGGTGGGCATTTTTTCGCCGTCATCGGTGGTGTGTGTGCCGCCGATGGCAATGCCGGTGGGCGCGCTGATGCCGCTGGCCTCGTTCGCCCGTTCTGCTTGGCTGGTGGATGCAGAACGGGCTACAGAAAAGAATAGAAGCAGCGAAACGGTATTTTTCGCTCCCCCCAATAATCTGCAGCGTCGCGGAAGATGTCCAGCAATTGCTCGCGGGCCTCTTTGTCGAACTTCAGGTTCGCCGGAATCTGCTCCAGCACCACAATGAAGCCGGGTTGAGGGCCCGATTTGTGGACTGAATCCGTCATGCAGTCGTACAGCGCATCGAAGTTTTTGCCGAAATGCGCTGGGAACGTAAATTGATCGGCAATTAAATCCAACACATCCTGCTTGGCCTGCGCGTTGGATAAATTGGCATACAGGAAGTGCTGGCCCAAGGATTGGGCCGCTTCCTGTAAGTCTTGCACCCGGAAGGCGCGAATCGATTGCACGATGTTGGGTCGTACGCTACGAAGTGGCATGTCCATCTCCGCTTCACTTTCTATAGTCAAAAAATAGTTCTTGTGTCTGAAGCTCAGCACCTTTGGGGCACCGAGCAAAACGCTTAGGGCGCAATCTTTCGAAAGCTGCTGTAGTGGTCTGCCGTGTAGTAGCAAACCTCGGGTGTCTTGGCGGGGCCACCGCATACGATTCTTCGGGCACCCCGGTTACGCGCGCCGGGTGTCTTGACGGTGTACTCGCGGTAATGGCCGCGCGGGTGCTTGGGCAACAGGCGTTCACGGTTACCAAACACGCTGCCGTCTTTGTCGTAGGGAAACGGGCCGCCCTGGGTGATCAGGGCGTAAGTGTCGCGGCCTTGTGCGGGCAATTGAGCCAGAGGGATGGAGTCCTCGGCGAGCGATCGTGCCTGCGCGCCAGTGCTTAGCAGCACCAGTGACAGCAGACCGACAACAGCAATGCGCGCAAGATGCACAGGGTTTCCAAAAAAGGTTTGTTTCGACACGGGTGAAATCGTTTCCAGGCAGCAGCAGTGAAATTTGTCACCGAACTGTGCTACCGGGTTAACCCGAAAATCGGAAGGCGCGAGTTTGCCCGAATCACCCGACAAAGGCAAGCCATTGCACAAAATTTGAGCACGAAGCCAAGGGCTTTACATCCGCTTCAACTCAAAAAAGTTAGCGCACGCTGTTCTTCAACGCTTTATCGGACGGCGTTTGCGTCCGCTACGGTAAGTGCTGTCATATTCACAATACGTCGCACAGTGGTGCTAGCGGTCAAAATATGCACCGGTTTGGCCGCACCCAGCAGCACGGGGCCGATGGCGATGTTGCCGCCCGCGGCAGTTTTGAGAAGGTTGTAAGAAATATTTGCGGCGTCAATGTTGGGAAACACCAGCAAATTGGCGTCCCCAGCCAGGGTGCTGTTGGGCATCATCGCGTGGCGGGCGGCACCGTCCAGCGCTATGTCGCCATGCATTTCACCGTCAACTTCCAGCCACGGGGCCTGGGTTTGCAGCAGCGCCAAGGTCTGGCGCATTTTGACGGCGCTGGGCTGGCTGCTCTGGCCGAAATTGCTGTGCGACAGCAGTGCAGCCTTGGGTTTCAGGCCGAAGCGCATCATTTCTTCGGCAGCCATCACGGTGATTTCGGTCAATTCTTCGGGTGTCGGGTCATAGTTCACATGCGTGTCGACTAAAAACACCTGTCGGCCCGGCAACATGAGGCCGTTCATGCACGCGTAAATCTGCACGTCTTGCGGCGTGCTGGGGCTGCCGCCCACGCGTTTGCCAATCACCTGGTCGATGTAATGCAAATGCATCGCGGTGGTGCCCCAGGTGCCGCAAATCATGCCGTCCACATCGCCTTTGTGCAGCAGCATGGAGCCGATCAGGGTCAAGCGCCGACGCATTTCGATTTTGGCGCCTTGCCTGGTCACGCCCTTGCGCTCGGCCATGCGGTGGTAGGTTTGCCAGAAATCGCGGTAGCGCACGTCTTGCTCTACGTTCACCACGTCGTAGTCCAGTTCTTCTTTCAAGCGCAGGCCAAATTTCTCGATGCGCTGGGCAATCACCGCAGGGCGACCAATCAAGGTCGGACGGGCCAGGCCTTCGTCCACCACGATTTGGGCGGCGCGCAGCACGCGCTCTTCTTCGCCTTCCGCGTACGCCACGCGCTTTTTCAAGGCGTTTTTGGCGGCGGTGTAAATCGGCTTCATGGTGGTGCCCGAGGCATACACAAAGCTCTGCAGCCGTTCCCGGTAAGCGTCCATGTCTGTCACGGGGCGCAGCGCCACGCCACTGTCCGCAGCGGCCTTGGCTACGGCGGGCGCGATTTTCATCATCAGGCGCGGGTCAAACGGCTTGGGGATTAGGTACTCGGGGCCAAACGCCAGCTGCTCACCGACATAGGCCGCTGCCACCACTTCGCTTTGCTCCGCACGGGCCAGCTCGGCAATGGCGTACACCGCTGCAATTTCCATCTCTACCGTGATGGTGGTCGCACCCGAATCCAGCGCGCCGCGAAAGATGTAGGGGAAGCACAAGACGTTGTTAACCTGGTTGACGTAATCGGTGCGCCCGGTCGCCAAAATCGCGTCAGGCCGCACAGCCTTGGCTTCTTCCGGCAAGATTTCCGGGTTGGGATTGGCCAGCGCCAGGATGATCGGGTTGGCCGCCATGGTTTTGACCATGGCAGGTTTGAGCACACCGCCCGCCGACAAGCCCAAAAACACGTCCGCCCCCACCATCACATCGGCCAGGGTACGCGCATCGGTTTTTTGCGAAAACACAATTTTGTCTTCGTCCATCAGCTCGGTGCGGCCTTCGTAGACCACACCGGCCAGGTCTGTTGCCCAGATGTTCTCGCGCGGCAGGCCCAGCTTGACCAGCAGGTTCAAGCAAGCCAACGCCGCCGCACCGGCACCCGAGGTCACCAGCTTGACCTGCTTGATGTCTTTGCCCACCACCGCCAGGCCGTTGATGATGGCCGCGCCCACCACGATGGCGGTGCCGTGCTGGTCGTCGTGGAACACCGGAATCTTCATCCGCTCGCGCAGTTTTCGCTCCACATAAAAACAGTCGGGCGCCTTGATGTCTTCCAGGTTGATACCGCCAAACGTGGGCTCCAGCGATGCAATGATGTCTACCAGCTTGTCCAGGTCGTGCTTTTCATTGATCTCGATGTCAAACACGTCAATGCCCGCAAACTTCTTGAACAAAACCGCCTTGCCTTCCATCACGGGCTTGGCCGCCAGCGGGCCAATGTCGCCCAGGCCCAACACGGCCGTGCCGTTGGTGATGACCGCTACCAGGTTGCCCCGGCTGGTGTATTTGAAAGCGTTGTTGGGGTCTTTGACGATTTCCTCACATGGCGCGGCCACGCCGGGCGAGTAAGCGAGCGCCAGGTCGTGCTGGTTGACCAGTTGTTTGGTGGCTGCGATGGCCAGCTTGCCGGGGGTGGGGAACTCGTGGTATTCGAGCGCAGCGCGACGCAACTCGTCCATTTTGGAGGCGCGTTTTTCGTCGGTCGACATGTTCTTGGTATCGGTCATCGGTGGTCTCCTGTGCGAACCCCAGCGCGTGTGCAGCCAGCGGCAAGCCTGTCAAAGTGCGCTGAATTGTAGGGTGCAGCGGTGCCTGCCAGCCTGTAGTTACCACATGCTTTTTTTGCATGAAATCGGCTATCAGCCCTTATCAATACTGCTCAAGCAGCTATTATTTTTATAGTAAATCCGGGCGCTAGCGCAAATGATTGCCCAGCACCGGAAACAGCTTGAGCAGCCCGTCGGCCATCACCTCCACCGCGAGCGCCGCCAGAATCAAACCCATCAGCCGCGTCATCACGTTGATGCCGGTTTTACCCAGCACCCGCGCAATCGGCTGGGCCAGCGCAAAGCACAGCGCGGTAGCCACGGCAATCACAGCGCCGTAGCCCACCAGCGCCGCCAGCTGCCAGGCGTTGGTGGCGCGCTCGGCGTAGATCACCACGGTGGACATGGTGGCCGGGCCGGTGAGCAGAGGAATGGTCAGCGGCACCACGGCAATGCTGGCACCCATGGCGGCTTTGGCGGCGCCGTCTTCCAGCTCGTGGCTGGAGGGTTTGGCCTCGGCGGGCTGAGCGTTCAGCATGTTCAGCGAGCTCATCAGCAGCAGCATGCCGCCGCCCACCTGAAAGCTGGCCAGCGAGATGCCAAAAAAAGCCAGAATTTCCAGACCCAGCAGCGCGCTGACCGCAATCACCACAAACGCGGTAAAGGCCGATGTGTAGATGGTGCGCCGCCGCTGCTCGGGCGAAAAGCCCTGCGTGTAGTGAATGAAAAACGGCACGATGGCCAGCGGGTTCACGATGGCCAGCAGGGTGATGAGGGGTTTGTAGTCCATTAGTTGAGTTTTTTGTAGTCATTCGCCGGGAAGGCACCGTGTGCATGGAGAGCGGCGCGGCAGGCCACTATTTAACAACAGGCTTTGCGCAACGCTGAAAGGTTCAGAACGCAAAGGACGCAAAGGTTTACGCAAAGTGCGCAGAAGGAAATTTCCGAAACGTCTTGAACGCGTTGCTCCCTTTTTGCGTTCTTTGCGTAAACCTTTGCGCACTTTGCGTTCAAAAATCGGGTTGTCGCTACCCTATCTCCCGCCCGACACATCCAGCAGCGCCATGGTGACGTAGCTGGCCGCAGGCGAGAGCAGCCACACGATGGATTGCGCCACTTCATCTGCCGTGCCGCCGCGCTGCATGGGCACCTGGTGCGCCAGCGTCGCCACGCGGTCGGGCAGGCCGCCTGACGCATGAATCTCGGTCTCGATCAAGCCCGGGCGCACGGCGTTCACGCGGATGCCTTCGGCGGCCACCTCTTTGGCCAGCCCGATGGTGAAGCTGTCAATCGCGCCCTTGGCCGCCGCGTAGTCCACATACTGGCCGGGCGAGCCCAGGCGCGAGGCGGCGCTGGACACGTTCACGATGGCGCCGCCCCGGCCCAAACCGTATGGATTCAGGCCGTGCGGATTCACGCCAGGCCGCGTGCTCATGCGCCGCACCGCCTCGCGGGCACACACAAAGCTGCCCAGCACGTTCACGTCAAACATGCGGCGAAGGCGGTCCACACTCATCTCGTCCACCCGGGCCTGCGCGTCCACCACACCGGCGTTGTTGACCAGGCCATCAAGCCGACCGAAGTGCCCATCGATCTGCGCAAACATCGCCAGCACCTGCGCCTCGTCGGCCACATCGGCCTGCAGCGCCAAGGCCGTTCCGCAGCTGGCCTGAATCTGCTGCACCACATCATGGGCAGCGGTGGCGTTGCGGGTGTAGTTAACGACGACGGTCCAACCCTGCAGCGCAGCCAACCGCGCCGTCGCTGCGCCGATACCCCGGCTGGCACCCGTGATCAACACGACCGGCTGTTTTGATATGTTCACAATGTTCCTTGTATGTTTTCCAATTACAGCACCCACAATAAAACGGAGATGTCCCCATGACCATCAGCATTGACTATTACTTTGCCCCCCAAAGCCCGTGGACCTATCTGGGCCACGCCCGCTTTGCCACCATCGCCAAGGAGCGCCGTGCGGCGGTCAAGGTGATGCCGATAGACCTGGGCGGCAAAGTGTTCCCGGTTTCCGGTGGCCTGCCGTTGGGCCAGCGCCCGGTGCAGCGCCAGGCCTACCGGCTGGTGGAGCTGGCGCGCTGGAGCAAATACCTGGGGCTACCACTGAATGTGAAACCGAAGTTTTTCCCGGTGTCAGGCGACGACGCGGCCCGCCTGATCATTGCCATCGACCAGTACGACGGCAGCGAAGCCGCGCTCAAACTCACCGGTGCGGTGCTTACCGCCGTGTGGGCGCAGGAGCGCAACATTGCCGACACCGCCGTGCTGGCCGAGCTGATTACCGAGTGCGGCTTGCGCCCCGGCCGGCTGGCCCAGTCGCGCAACAGCTCGGTGCAAACCCGCTACGACGAATACACCCAGGCCGCCATTGCCGCCAACGTGTTTGGCGCGCCCAGCTACGTGGTGGAAGCTGAAATATTCTGGGGGCAAGATAGGCTGGACTTGCTGGAGCTCAAGCTGCTGGACTTGCAGCCGGAGTCTTGACGAACCTGCGGGTTACTGGATTTTTCATCAACTTTCACTGGAGATTTCCCCATGGGCCAATTTGTCACCCTCAGTTCTGAAGACGGTTTTGAGTTCCCTGCCTACGTCGCACGCCCCGCGGGCAAACCGCAGGCCGCCGTGGTGGTGCTGCAAGAGATTTTTGGCGTGAACCCGCACATTCAATCGGTGGCCGACGGCTACGCGGCAGCGGGCTACCTGGCCATTGCGCCCAGCACCTTTGCCCGCGTGAAACCTGATGTAAGCCTGGGCTACACCGAAGACGACATGAAAGCCGGCTTCGCCCTGAAAGCCGCTGCCGACGAGCAAGCCGACACCGTGCTGGACGACATTCAAGCCGCCATCGACTACGCCGACGACGAAACCGAAGGCGGCAAGGTCGGCATCGTGGGCTACTGCTGGGGCGGCCTGCTCAGCTGGCGCGCCGCCTGCGAGCTGGACGGCCTGTCGGCAGCCGTGACTTACTACGGCGGCGGCATGACCGCCGAGCACGACCGTGAACCCAAATGCCCCGTGCTCAGCCACTTTGGCGAGCAGGACGCCTACATCCCGCTGGACGGCGTAGAAGCCTTCAAAGCCGCGCAGCCCGATGTGCAAGTACACCTGTACCCCGCCAACCACGGCTTCAACTGCGACGCCCGCGGCTCCTACAACGAAGCCGCAGCCAAGACGGCACGCGAGCGCAGCCTGGCGTTTTTTGCTGAACACCTGGCTTGAACCAACAACCCCTTCCCCCGCTGGGGGAAACAGATCGGGCTCCTTCCCCCTCTGGGGGAAGGTAGGGATGGGGGCATGCGAGTGCAAACGCTAATTTGTGCGCTGACCCTAAGCCCCCATCCCAACCTTCCCCCAAAGGCGGGAAGGAGCAAGACAAGCAGCAACGACCTGAGTCACACCACTTTTAAGCGTTTTAGGCTATCAGCCCTTATGAATATTGCTCAAGCAGCTATTATTTCAATAGCGTTTTTATGCAGTGCTACACGCGCCGCTGACTACACCGGCCCCCTGTTCGACGCCCACCTGCACTACAACGACGAGGCCTTCAACGGCACCACCGGCCCCCACCCGGTGGCCGACGTGCTGGCGCGCATCCAGCGCAGCGGCGTGAAAGCCATCGTGGCCAACAGCCGCCCCAACGACGGCACCAAAGCCCTGGTGGCCGCCGCCTACAACAGTGGTGGCCTGGCTGTGGGAGGCACCAGCACCATCACTGCCAAAGACCTGGCCGTCATCCCCTTCATCCGCCTGTACCGCAACCGCGCCGACTACGACAGCTGGTTCAAAGACGACACTATTTACGACATGGTGGTGGCCGAGCACGCGCGCGGCGCGACGATTGCCGCCAAGCGCGTCGAATTCCGCGGCATTGGCGAATTTCATTTGTATGACAGCGCCAATGCGAACGGCCCGGTCGCCAAAAAACTCATGGTCTACGCCGAAGAAAAGTCCCTGGCCGTGCTCGCCCACGTCGACGACACCGCCATCGACCTGCTCATGGCCCACACCCCCAGCAAAGGCCAAAAACTCCGCCTGATCTGGGCCCACACCGGCATCGGCGGCGCGTCGCCCGAGCGCGTCGACCAACTGCTGACCCGCTACCCCAACCTGATGGGCGAGCTGTCGTACCACCCCGGCTTGACCTGCGATGCCCAAGGCAAAACCGTTCTGTGTTCTGAGTGGCGCGCCCTCATCCTCAAACACCCCACCCGCTTCCTGATCGGCTCCGACACCTGGGTGAACCAGCGCTGGCAGTACTACGAAGAGTTGATGAAAACCTACCGCCAATGGCTGGGCGAATTGCCTGCCGATGTGGCACGCAAGGTGGGCTGGGAGAATGGGGCGGGGGTGTTTGGGGTGAGGTAGGCAGGCGCAGAGTGCCAGAAGTCAAGTATCAAGCAGGCCATTGGCGAGGTGGCACCGTCGTAAAGTATCCCATCCGTTCCTGAAAGACCCACGCCCATGGCCCGCGCACCCTCCACCGTCACCACCAAAGAAGAACCGCTAGAAAAGCAGCTGTGGAAAGCAGCTGACAAGCTGCGCAAAAACATCGATGCCGCCGAGTACAAGCACGTGGTGCTAGGCCTCATCTTCCTGAAATACATCTCTGATTCGTTTGAGGAAGTTTTCTCCAAGCTGCAAACCGGCACCGGCGACTATGCCGGGGCAGACCCGGAAGACAAAGACGAATACAAGGCCGAAAACGTCTTCTTCGTGCCGCCCGAGGCACGCTGGTCTTTCTTGTTGAGCAAAGCCAAGCTACCCGCTGTGGGTAGCCTGGTGGATGCCGCCATGGACGCTATCGAAAAAGAAAACCCGTCGCTCAAAGGCGTGCTGCCCAAGGTGTTTGCCCGGCAAAACCTGGACCCCGCCAGCCTGGGCGGTTTGATTGACCTGGTAGGCAACATTGCGCTGGGTGATGCCAAATCGCGCAGCGCCGACGTGCTGGGCCATGTTTTTGAATACTTTCTGGGCGAATTTGCGTTGGCTGAAGGCAAACAAGGCGGGCAGTTCTACACGCCGCGCTCCATCGTGGAGCTGCTGGTGGTCATGCTGGAGCCCTACAAAGGCCGGGTGTTTGACCCCTGCTGCGGCTCGGGCGGCATGTTTGTGCAGTCTGAAGAGTTTGTCACCGAGCACCAGGGCCGCATCAACGACATCTCGATTTACGGGCAGGAAAGCAACCAGACCACCTGGCGCCTGGCCAAGATGAACCTGGCCATTCGCGGCATTGATGCGAGCCAAGTGAAGTGGAACAACGAAGGCTCATTCCTCAACGACGCGCACAAAGACGTGAAGGCCGACTTCATCATCGCCAACCCACCCTTTAACGTGAGCGACTGGAGCGGCGAGCTGCTGCGCAAGGATGGCCGCTGGCAATACGGCGTGCCGCCTGCGGGCAATGCCAACTTTGCCTGGCTACAGCACTTTGTTCATCACCTGGCCCCCCACGGCCGAGCAGGTGTGGTGCTGGCCAAGGGCGCGCTGACCAGCAAGAGCAGTGGCGAGGGTGACATCCGCAAAGCATTGGTGGCCGATGGGAACCTGATTGACTGCATCGTCAACCTGCCCGCCAAGCTGTTCCTGAATACGCAAATACCGGCGGGCCTGTGGTTCATGAACCGCGCCCGCAGCAACGGCCACCCGCGCAAGGGTGAGATTCTGTTCATTGACGCCCGCAACCTGGGCTACCTCATCAACCGCCGCACGCGGGAATTGAGCGATGAGGACATCAAAAAGGTTGCTGGCCTGTACCACGCGTGGCGCACTGGCGAGGGCGAGTACGCGGATGAAAAGGGTTTTTGCGCGTCTGTGCCGTTGGCGCGCGTCGTGGAGATGGACTACGTGCTCACACCGGGACGCTATGTGGGCTTACCTGACGAAGAAGACGATTTCAACTTTGCGGAACGCTTTGCTTCATTGAAGGCTGAGTTTGAAGCGCAGTTGCTAGAAGAAGTAGCGTTAAACACTGCTATTGCTGAGAATTTAGCAAAGGTTAAGGCATGAGTACTTGGACAGAAAACACCATTGAGCAACTAATGCATGTTCAAAATGGCTATGCCTTCAAAAGCGAGGAATATATTGTGGAAGGTGCCAATACATTCGAAGTGTTGAAGATTGGTCATATCGAAAGAGGGGGTGGATTGAAGAGAGACCCAAAAAAGGATTTTGTTTCAAAAACAGAAAAAATGAAAAAATGGGTTTTAGAAAAAGATGACATCGTGCTGGCCATGACCGATATGAAAGATAACGTTGTCATTCTGGGTGTACCTGCGCTAATAGATCGAAGCAATCATTACGTGCTCAACCAACGCGTAGCCCGGCTTTCCGTCAAAAACCATGAGCTTGTAGATGTCAGATTTGTCTACAATTACCTCAAATGGGAGCCTTTTCTTTTTGAACTTCAAAGCAAAGCAAGCAGTGGAGTTCAGGTCAATCTCTCTACTGCTGCGATCAAGGAAGCGGTTGTCAAAACCCCGCCACTTCCTGAACAGATAGTTATTGCCGATTTACTCGCTGGTTTCGACGACAAAATCGACATACTGCACCGTCAAAACAAAACCCTCGAAGCCATGGCCGAAACCCTGTTTCGCCAGTGGTTTGTGGAAGACGTGCGAGAAGGCTGGGACGAAAGACCGTTAAGCAGCATTGCCAATTTCCTGAATGGTTTGGCCTGCCAAAAATATCCACCCACCAATGACCTGGAAAAGCTGCCTGTTCTCAAAATTCGCGAGCTGAGTAGTGGCATTTCTGAAACGGCGGACTGGGTAACAAGTCACGTCAAACCCGACTACATCGTCGAAGCCGGTGATGTGATTTTTGCGTGGTCTGCATCCTTGATGGTCAAGCTATGGGATGGCGAAAAGTGCGTGCTGAACCAGCACCTGTTCAAGGTAACGTCGGACGAGTTTCCCAAGTGGTTCTATCTGAGTTGGTGCAAGCACCATCTTGCCGAGTTCATCGCCGTCGCTGCCAGCCACGCCACCACCATGGGGCACATCAAGCGCGGCGACCTGGACGCAGCGATGGTGCTGGTTCCGCCTCCTGCTGCGCTGGAACCCATGTCCCAACAAATGCAGCCCCTGCTGGACAAACAGATAGCCATCGCCAAGCAGCGCAAGACGCTCGAAAAACTGCGCGACACCCTTTTGCCCAAACTCATGAGCGGTGAAGTGCGGGTGGAGTTCTAAACCATGTCTACATTAAAAGCCCACGAAAAGGTTGTTTTCGAAAAACTGTTTGACCGAGACGGTTACGTGTTGAACTTCACAGACCCAACTTTCTCCGCATTCTTTCGTGAGCATCGCATCGATATTGACGATGCGAAATATAGATTCAACGGCACGTCAAAAATGAAGCGCTTGCGGGCCTTTTGGGAAGTTGAATCTGACGCAGTGGTTGGCGAGGTACTGCAAGCACTATTGCAATACGCTGAAGCATTGGAGAAACTTGCTGATAGCGATAAAGAGAAGGCTATAGAAATAATTTGCCGCCTCGCCGGGAAGCTACGCGCGAAACCAGCACCTGTTTCAAGCGAAGCAGACTTCCTAGCCAAGGAATACACGCAGCTTAATCTGACGCGTTTAAATATTGATGCATCTTTCCAGCATGTTCTTGAGCAGCGTATCAACGAAATACACAAGTGCCTAAAAGCAGATGCTGCTTTATCCGTCATTTTTTTAAGTGGAAGTACTTTGGAGGGATTGTTGCTGGATGCAGCAACAAAAAATTCGCAACAATTCAATCAGGCAAATGCCGCTTACAAAGACAAAAGCGGTAACGTAAAGCAGTTTCACGAATGGACGCTTGATAGCTTGATTAATGCTGCGCACGAAGTTGGCTTACTGTCGCTGGATATCAAAAAATACAGCCATTCGCTTAGAGATTTTCGAAATTACATTCACCCGCGACAACAGGCTGCCCAAAATTTCAAGCCCGATTCCCACACTGCAAAAATAAGCTGGCAAGTCCTTCAAGCGGCAATTGCAGACTTGGGCGGGCAAAGAAAATGAGCACAGTCAGCGCCAAACTTGATGATCTATTGCAACTGCCTGCCGAAAACGAGGTAGTCGAATTCAAGGAAGCCAAGAATGGCTACGACTTCACCAAACTGGGTAAGTATTTCTCTGCGCTGTGCAATGAAGCCAACCTGAAACGCCAGCGCGCCGCCTGGTTGGTGTTTGGTGTGAACGATCAACGGCAAGTGGTGGGTTCCCACTTTCGGTTGACACGCAAAGATCTGGACAGCCTGAAAGAGGAAATTGCAAACAAGACGACCCATCGCATCACCTTCATCGAGATTCACGAAGTGGTGCACGCCAATGGGCGTGTGGTGTTGTTTGAAATTCCTGCCGCTCCCAAAGGCCTGCCAGTGGCTTTTGAGGGCCACTACTACGGGCGCGATGGCGAGGCGCTGTCGCCGCTGAATCTGGAAGAAATCGAGCGTATTCGCGCGCAATCGACGGTGGAGGACTGGAGCGCAGTGATCGTGCCCGACGCTGGCCTGGCCGATCTGGACGAAGAAGCCCTGGTGGTGGCGCGGCGCAACTTCAAAAGCAAGTTTCCCGATAAAGCCGGCGAAATGGATGACTGGGACACAGCGACTTTCTTGAACAAGGCCAAGCTGACCATCAAGGGCCGCATCACCCGCACCGCGTTGTTGCTGCTGGGCCGTTAAGAGGCTGAACATTTTTTGTTGCCTGCGGAGGCCAAGATTCGTTGGCTGCTCAAAGACCATGCGGGCAACGACCGGGACTACGCCTTGTTTGGCATGCCGCTGCTGCTGGCGGTAGACAAGGTGTACGCCCAGATTCGCAATCTGAAATACCGCTACATCCGCGAAGGCACGCTGTTCCCCGACGAAGTGGACCAATACGAGCCCTATGCGGTTCGTGAGGCGCTGAACAATTGCATTGCGCACCAGGACTACACGCTGGCCGGGCGCATCAATGTGGTGGAGCGGGAAGAAAGCCTGAGCTTTACCAACAAAGGCAGCTTTGTGCCGGGCGATGTGCAGCGCGTCGTGATGGAAGACGCGCCCGAAGAGCATTATCGCAACCGTTTTTTGGCCACTGCCATGTTCAACCTCAAGATGGTTGACACCGCAGGTGGCGGCATTCGAAAACTGTTTCTGTTCCAGCGGCTGCGCTTTTTTCCGATGCCGGATTACGACCTCAGCAGCAACCGGGTGCAACTGACGCTGACGGGCAAAGTGCTGGACATGAATTACGCCCGCATGCTGGCCCGCGACAGTGGCCTGGGGTTGCAGGACATCATGGCGCTGGACAAAGTGCAAAAGCACCAGACGCTGACAGCCGATGAAGAAAAGTTGCTGAAGACCAAGGCTTTGATCGAGGGGCGCAAGCCCAACTTCTTTGTTGCCAAATCACTGGCACAGCAAACAGGCCAAAAGGCCAGCTACAGCAAAAACCGGGCATTCGACAAACAGTATTACCTGGACCTGATTTGCAAGGCGGCGAAAGAACATGGTTCGATGTCGCGCAAGGATGTTGATGAGCTGCTATGGAACAAGCTGCCGGACTGGATGGACGACAAGCAGCGCAAGACGAAGGTGGGTAATCTGGTGGCGGAGCTGCGACGGGCCAACAAGATTGCGAATCAAGGCAGTGACACGCGCCCATCCTGGGCTCTCGTAAAGTCTGGGAATTTATGAGAGCTAAAGAGAGCCGTATGGGTTAGAGCTTGTAAATAATCATATAAATCAATAACTTAGGCTCTCATAAAGAAGCACTGGTACGGCATTACTCAATGAGAAGCAACCACAGGGATACCCCTCATGCTCACCGAATCCGCCATCGAAGCCTTTGCGATCAAGCTGTTTGAGCGGCTGGGCTATCTCTACTTGCACGGCCCGAGCATCGCACCCGATGGCGACAGCCCCGAGCGCAGCAATTACGCTGATGTGCTGCTGCACGATCGACTGTCACAGGCGGTGCGGCGGATCAACCACCGGCTGCCGGGGCATGTGATTGATCTGGCGCTGAAGGATGTGCAGCGCACCCCTTCACCTGACCTGCTGGCCAACAACGAGGCCTTTCACCGCCTGTTGACTGAAGGGGTGCCCGTCAGCCTGCAAAAGGAGGGTGATACGCGCGGTGAGCGGGTGTGGCTGATTGATTTTGAGCGCCCCGAAAACAACGAGTTTGTGGTGGCCAACCAGTTCACGGTGATGGAGAACCACCAGACGAAGCGGCCCGACTTGGTGCTGTTTGTCAACGGCTTTCCGCTGGTGGTGATTGAGTTGAAAAACGCCACCGATGAAAAGGCCACTCTCAAAACGGCGTACCAGCAGATGGAGACTTACAAGCAAGCCGTGCCCAGCCTGTTTACAACCAATGCAGTGGTTGTGATTTCTGACGGGCTGGAGGCCAAGGCGGGCTCCATTTCTGCCGGGTTGTCGCGCTTCATGGCGTGGAAGAGTTCGGACGGCAAGGCCGAAGCGTCGCACCTGGTCAGTCAGCTGGAGACACTGATTCTGGGCATGCTGAACCCGACCACGTTGCTGGATCTGATTCGCCACTTCATTGTTTTTGAGAAAGTTGGCAAGGAAGACCCGCAGACACGCCAGATCACGATCAGCACCACCAAAAAGCTGGCGGCCTACCACCAGTACTACGCGGTGAATGCGGCCGTGGCGTCGACAGTGCGGGCAGCAGACATCGGCGGGTCACGGTCTGTGCGTGAAAACCCGATTCGCTATGGGCTGCCGAGGGCAGCCGATCAACCCCTGGGCGATATGAAAGCGGGGGTGGTGTGGCATACGCAAGGGTCGGGCAAATCACTTTCCATGGTTTTTTACACCGGCAAGATTGTGCTGGCGCTGAACAACCCGACTGTGCTGGTCATCACTGACCGCAATGATCTGGACGACCAGCTCTTTGACACGTTTGCAGCGTCCAAACAGGTGCTGCGCCAGGAGCCGGTGCAGGCCAGCGACCGGCATCACCTGAAGGAACTTTTGAAAGTGTCGGCAGGCGGCGTGGTTTTTTCAACCATCCAGAAGTTTCAGCCCGAGGATGGCAATGTGTATGAAGAGCTGTCAGGGCGCGCCAACATCGTGGTGATTGCAGACGAGGCACACCGCACGCAATATGGCTTTGCAGCCAAAACAGTGGACGAGAAAAACGCCCATGGCGACGTGATTGGCAAACGGGTTGTCTATGGTTTTGCCAAGTATTTGCGTGATGCCTTGCCGAGGGCCACCTACCTGGGTTTTACCGGTACGCCGATTGAGAAAACCGATGTGAATACCCCGGCGGTGTTCGGCAACTACGTGGATATTTACGACATTGCCCAGGCGGTGGAAGACGGCGCCACCGTGCGCATCTACTACGAAAGCCGCTTGGCCAAGGTGAGCCTGAGCGAAGAGGGCAAGAAACTGGTTGCCGAGCTGGACGAGGAACTGGAGCAAGAGGAGCTGACCGAAACGCAAAGGGCCAAGGCCAAGTGGACCAAGATGGAAGCGCTGATCGGCAGCGAGCAGCGCATCAAGAACAT
>JANOQJ010000087.1:0-55879 GCA_031414805.1 Comamonadaceae bacterium | reverse complement strand
TCTTCAGACTTGGCTTGGCTTTGCGCAAGCTGCGCATCCAGCCGATCCGATTTAACGGCCAGTCCGGCAACGAGGTCTTTGAGTTCTTGGTCAGTCATGTTGGTGCAGGTGGTGGTGTTCTGTGCGGCTGCAAGAAAGAGGTACTGCGTTAAGCAGCAATTTTACGTTTGCATTCGCACCTGGTAGTGGCTTTCACCCACTGAGGCCATGGCAAACTCCCCGCAGTGAAAAAGCCACCCCGTCCAACGCCAAACAGCTTCATCCAACGGGCCATCACCTGGTTAGTCCTGCTAACCACCTGCCTAACAGCTATCCCCGCCACAGCCGTTGTATCGCTGAAACCAGCCGTTTCAGGTTTCAGCAGTTTCAGCATCAAAACACCCACTCGCCCTTGTAGATAAAGCTCAAATAGCTATCAATTCAGTAGTAAATAAAAAACTCATCCGATACGGCGACGGCTTTGCCAAGCAGCGCCTGGTGGACGAGCAAATCCTGCATATCACGGGCCGGCGCTACCGCTCCAACTCCATGTCCCGTCCGCTGTCCGATTAGCCTTTTCGCACCCGATTTCAACTCCGTTTCCCAGCATCCAGGCGTGCCCTGTCCGCCGAACTAGCGGACCTACTCAATCTGGAGTTTTCGGCGATTTCCTGAGTCAATCGGCGTCACCGCAACCTACTACGGCTTTGCCTGTGTCGTCACCACCCGAACCTCTGAATGCAAGGTGCGGTGGACCGGGCACTTGTCGGCAATTTCCATCAATTTCGCGCGTGTGGCGTCGTTCAGGTCGCCTTGTAGGGTGATGACGCGGGTGATCTGGTCGATCTTGCTCTCGCGGGTTTCGCCTTCGGCAGAGGCTTGCGCATGAATTTTTTCGTGTTGCAAGTCCACCGACACGTGTTCGAGTGGAATTTTTTTCAGGTCGGCATACATCCGCACGGTCATCGCGGTGCACGCGCCCAGGGCTGCGAGCAAAAAGTCGTAAGGCGCTGGGCCGGTGTCTTGACCACCTGGAACAGAGGCAGGCTCGTCGGCCGTTAAACGGTGGCGGCCCGCCGCGATGTCCAGGGCAAACTTGCCGCGGTCTGTTTCCGCAGCGCGTACTTGGCCATGCGGCAGCGCTTGAGCGTCTGGGGCAGCCGGTAATTTCAAGTAGCGCTGGGCCCAGGCCGCGAGCACGTGGCCGGTGTACTGGGCGTCGGCGCGGCGGCTGAGCAAGTGGTCGGCGTCGTCCAGCGACACATAGCTTTTAGGGTGTTTGGCCGCCATGAAAATCTGCGCTGCGTTTTCAATTGACACGGTGTCGTCCAGCGGGGCGTGAAACACCAACAGCGCTTTGCCCAGGTGGGGCAAGACGGGACCTAATTTGCGGCTGGCCACGTCGTCTAAAAACTGCTGGCGAATCTGAAATGGACGGCCTGCCAGCGTCACGGTGGCCTCGCCCTCGGTGGCAATGGTTTGGGCGGCGCTGGCGTCGATTAACCGGGTGACATGACCCGGCTCAAACGGCGCACCGATGGTGGCCACCGCCAACACCTCGGACAGTTGCGGTGCCGCCGCTATGACCGCCGCACCGCCCAGGCTGTGACCCACCAGCAGTTGCGGCGCTTGGTGGGTGTTGCGCAGCCAGTCTGCGGCAGCAACCAGGTCGCCCACGTTGGAGGAAAAATTGGCGTTGGCAAATTCACCGTCGCTGCCGCCCAAGCCGGTGAAGTCAAACCGCAGCACCGCGATGCCGCACGCCACCAGCGCGTGCGAGACGTGCGTGGCTGCCAGCGAGTCTTTGGAGCAGGTAAAGCAATGCGCGAACAGCGCATACGCCAGCGGCACACCGTCGGGCAAGTCAAGCCTGGCCGCCAAGTCGTGGCCCTGCGCGCCAGGGAATTTGATCGCTTGGGTGGTCGTCATCAAACTGTCCTCAAAGTGTTATGGATGAGCCCTGGTAGTCCGTTCCACCAAAACCGCGACATGAAATCGCGCCTTTTTCCGCCATGCGTCGTTGCATCCCCTGGCCGCACCGCCAGTGCGGCGGCGGGTCTGCGCCTAGCCTGGCGAAAAAAGTGCATCAATTTCATTTGTCATGGTTTTAATGGAACGAACTACTCGTGTCAGAGCTTGTAGTGATGCTTGTCTTGTCTTTGGATCCGGCGTGGGTGGGTTGCGGGTAATCCCTGTAGACCCAACCGTGACCCACCAAGACAATCGCGCAGTTTTCTGCACGGTCGTTCTTTTTTATTTCAATATTTATTTTGAGGAGCTCCATCATGTTTCACATTTTTAAAAATCGCCTGAAGCTGGCTGCTGTGGCCTTGGCCTGCGTGGCGGGCGGTGTGTATGCCACCAATTATTCGCTGTGGATCAATGGCCGCAACGGTAGCGGTGCGGTGGGTAACTACGCCGACTTCACTTACTGGGGCCCTGCCGGAACGGATGCCGGTGTGAACAAAAAATCGGTCAACTGGGACGGCTACAACCGCGTCTCCACTCAAAATTTCCGTATTCGTGACGCGCTGGATTGCTACTGCACCGGCACCAACTGGTGCTATGTCGCCGCGCACAGCGCGGGCAATTTGCAGATTGGTTATGCGCTATCGCTGTTTGGCGGCTCCACCCGTAACGTGAAAAACGCCTCGCCCGGTGCCTCCGGTAGCTGTGGCGACGCAGGCGGCACGCAAACCGGCTGGAACATCAAATGGGTCGACGTGGCAGCGGGTGCGGCAGGCGGCAGCGAGCTGTCGGACGTGGGGAGCTGGGCCGTGTCCGAGCCGTTGGTGTCGGATCTCAAAACGTCGACCGCCCGCGCCATGTATGACCATAACCAGACCCGCGCCAAGTGGTTCTACATGTACACCGGTGCCAAGGGCACGCTGTACTCAGGCATCTTGCCCGGTCAGGACGACGAAGCAGTGGCCTACCACTCGGCTGGTGGCGTGTCGGGCAGTGGCGGCGCAGGGTTTTGCAACCCATCCGACTGGTGGTGCAACGACCTGACACTGGGCACTTCGGCAAACGAAGGGGGCCGTGCCAAGTGGAGCTACCACAGCGTGCAGTTCCGCGACGACTCGCAGTCGTTCAACCACTACACCAACGGCAACTGGGGCGGCGTGGTTTCTAAAGTGCGTGCCGATATGGCGGCCAATGCCAATTGAGGTTTCGTCTGCTGTTTGACTGACATTCATGCGTCGCTGGCTGAAAAAAAGACCTTGGTTGGCGGGGCTGCTGGTCGCGGCGCTGGCGGTTTGTGGGCTGCTGGGCTGGCAGTGGCTGGATGACGCGCAAGCGTTGGCAGCCTCGGCCTCGGCCAGTGCCGCTGGCGATGCCTCCGCTGTTCCCTCCGCATGGGTCAGTCCAAACACACCGGCTGGCGGTGCGCGCGGCCCATTCAGCGCAGCAGGTCTGGCCAACCGTCAGGAACAGCTGGCCTTGTGGCAGCAGCGCTATGAGCGCGCTGAACAGGTCTACAGCAGCTACCGCGACGCCACCCGTTACCCGCACGAATCACGCCCCTTGAGCGAGCACGCCGACCAGGTGCGTCCGTTTGACCCCGTGTCGGAAGACAAAGCCCTGCGCGACGCGGCGGGTAAAGCTGTGAAAGGCGTACGCCTGCGCACCACGCAAGAGCGGGTCTTTCTGGGTGGCGCGGAATCGGTCAAGTTCACGGTGGCTGCAGTAGACGACAAGGGCAACCCGATAGCCTTGACGGTTAACAGTGCCCGCGCGCAGACGGTGCCCGACACCACTGCGTTGATTAGCGTGATTTCAGCGGAGGTTTCGTTTTCTGACGACGGCACAGGTGCCGATGCAGCACCCTCCGATGGCACCTACAGCGCCCGCCTGATACCGTCTGCGCAGGGTTTCGCCAACCACGCCGGCACCATCCGTCTACTCGCCCAAGTCACAGCCCAGGGCGAGGCTGGCGTGGCGCATTTCGATGTGGTGTACGCGCCGTTGGTACCTGCGACCTGGGCGGGTGTGCGAGAAGCGGTGGAGGGCGGATCGCTGAATTTTTATCTGAAAGCACAGGTGAAAGTAGCGGGGCGTTATGTGGTGAGCGCCCGCGTGTTTGACGCCAAAGGCGTCCCTTTTGCGCTGCTGCAGTTCAACAATGAAGTATCTGCGGGCGCGACTGAATTTAAGTTGAATCTGTTTGGTGCCCTGATTCGTGATAAAGCCCCCGCATTTCCGTTGCGCCTCGTCGATGTGGACGGCTTTTTGCTACAGCCCGACACGTTCCCGGACCGGGCGATGATGGCCCGCCAGGGCGGCGTGGTGCACACCAGCCAGCGCTACAGCACCGACAACTTTTCACCCGCTGAATGGACCAGCGAGGAGCGCGAACGCTACCTGGCAGAGTACGGGCGCGATGTGCAGGAAGCGCAGGACCAACTGGGGCGGCTGAAGTAACGGATCCCGTCAGACCGCTTACTTGGTCTTGATCTTGCCGCGCGGGATCACGGCTGTAATCGGCGGTGTTGGCCGGTCCGACAAGCCACCTTCTTTGGGCGGTGTGTTGTCTTTTTTGGGTTTCTTGGCCATCTTGTTGCTGCGCTGTTCACCTTTTGCCATGTGCAAATCTCCATAGGTTGGTTTTAACGAGCCCGCAGTTTAAGCAATCGATCCTGCGCCGCCGACAAATTCGCGCGCAGGGTATACCAGCGGTCGGCGTAGCGATCGGGCAAATCCAGATTGGTGACGTCCCGGTCCATCTCGTCCAGCTTGGCCAACATGCCTTTCATGGCCATGGGTTTGTCTGCAATGACACTGTCCATGTCGTGCTCCAGAAATTTGAGTTCACCGTAATAGTGCGACAACAATGCACTCACCCGCAGGCTGAACAAACTGGGTATCCAGATGAGCGCCAGGGTGGTCAACACCAAAATGGGCAGCACGCCATACAGCACCAGTTCGGCCAATTGCGCCCACCAATACGGCAATATCTGCTCCAGCCACGGCCTGTAACCCTTTGCGTAGCGCAGCGCATGCGGTGACAAGGCAAAGTCGGTTCCCAGAAAATCCGGATACTCATCCTGTTGCTGCAGCAGTGTTGGAACCGCGTGCAGATCGGTAGCCACATCCAGTAGCACCCGCTGCAGCGCCGGATGCATGTCGCTGCGCACCACCAGATGGTTGTTGGTGTACAGCAGTGTCAGGTCTTTCGGCGGCACATTGCCCCGTAGCTCGATAGCGCCTTGCGGCAGCACGGTTGCCCACAGTCGGGGTTCACGTGCTGTGAGGGCATTGGCGCGCTCCATACCGACCATGTAAATGTTTTCGGTCCGACTCAACATGCGAACCACTGGAGCCGAGCTGTTGGCGATCACGAATACCGCGTCAACCTGGCCACGAAACAGCGCATCGCCCGCTGGCATGGCAGCCAGCTCCTTTTCCCACACCACCTGATTGTCTGAAACCTGCGCTTGTGCCAGCAAGAGCTGGGCAGCGTCCCGTGTCATGCTGCCGACAGGTCCTGCAGCAATGCGTTTGCCGCGCAGCTGGCTCAGGTTCGTGATGCGCACATCGTTGGTAAATACCCAGATCGGATGCTTGCCCACAATTGCCAGGGCCTGTATCGACAGGTCCGGTGTTTCGGAGGTTTTGGGCGGCACGCTGGTGCTGAGCAGACCCGCCGCAAAGGTGGCGTCAACCGGGTTTTGAGCGTCTGTGAGCTGACCAATCAGCTCGCGTGCAATGGTTTCACTGTTGGACAGTTCCACCGTGATGCCCTGGCTTGCCAGTTCGTCGCGGTAGCGCTCGGCCAATGGGGCGAAGCCTGCGCTGGGTTTGGGCGCTGACAGGGTGAAAGTGGTCGGTGGCAGTGGAAACCAGTAGCGCGCAGCGAACAGTGTCAGCAGCGCTGCAACCACCAACACAGGCAGGTAAAGCATCCCCCAGCGACGACGGTACAAAAGCATGGCGTTGGTTCTCATCGTCTGTCGTCCGTTATCGTCCCATTTCCCGGTTCAGATGGCTGCGAACAAAATTGATGTGTACACGCAGCAGATACCAGCGCTCCATCAAGTAGTCGGGCATGTCAGTAGCAGCGACCTTTTTTTCCATTTCATCGAGCCGATAGGCATGGCGTGCCCGGTCCAGGCCGGACAGTTTCTTTTTTTCCAGCAAATCCAGCTCGATGTACTTCAGCTCGCCATACCAGCGCGTCACACGGCTTTCTATCAAGGAGCGCAAGTAGGCAGGCAGCAACGCGCTCAGCCAAAGTGCCAGCAGGGCTATGGGCACACAAATCAGTAGCACCCGAGTGAGGATTTGCGCCGACCAGAATGGCAGTGCCTGCTCCAACCACGGTCGGCCATAGGCCAGGGTTTGGCGGGCTTGCGTGGCAATCGGAAAGTCTGGCTTTTTGAAAGTTGGAAAGTCACCGGCCCGATGAAACAAACCGCCACCGCTGTGTATTTCGGAAGCGATTTGAACAGCCAGACGTTGTAACGCAGGGTCCAGGTCATCTCTGGACACCAGGCTGGCCGAGGTGGTGAGCAGTACCGTATCGCGCGCCGGTATGCGGCTTGCGGGATCGATCGCGGACTGCGGCAGCAAACGGGGTTCCAACTGCCTGAGTCGTTCGGTGAGCGCCGCTGCGTGGCGCAATTGCAGCAGCTGGATGCCGGGTGCCGCCAGCAACGATCGGACCAGCGGGGATTGTCCGCTTGAGACCCAAAACATCACGTCCAGATCGCCACGGCGCAGCGCATCAGCCGCTGCCGCGCCGTTGAGTTTGGACTCCACCAAGTCGCTGGGTTTAAGCTGTGCCTGCTCCAGCAACGCCAGGGCTACGCGCCGGGTTCCGCTGCCGGTTGGGCCCAAAGAAACCCGTTGACCCTGCAATTGGGTGAGAGACTCCATGAAGCCCTGGCGCGAAAAAATCCACACCGGCTCAATGTCAATTTTTCCCAGAGACTGCAGGCGTGCGGTTTGTCCTGGTTCATACACCTCGGTTTCGCCTTTGCTCTGCACGAAAGCCAAGTCAGCATGCGGTGTGACCAACCGGCGCAGTCGCTGAAGGTTTTGATCCGCACCATCGGACTCCAGCACGTTGACTTTGATGCCGTGCTCGGCAAATTTGGCGGTGTATTGCTTGGCATAGCTGTAGTACTCGCCTTCAGCCAAGCCCGCAGACAAGGTGATCTCATCTGGCGGTAGGGGCAGGAAGCTGCGCCACACCCAGACCATGAGCAACACCGCTGCAATGGCAATCGGCAACTTGATGTAGATCAGGTTGCGTTTGTGCAAACGCGCTAACGCCATGGCAACCCTTTGTTAGTAAGTTCTGCTTATAGCGCAACAAAGCGACAAATGCGGCGATCAATTTCGCAAGGCTGGCGTCACATCCCCACGTAGTTCGGTCCGCCTCCACCTTCGGGCGTCACCCACACAATGTTTTGTGTCGGGTCTTTGATGTCGCAGGTTTTGCAGTGCACGCAGTTTTGCGCGTTGATTTGCAGGCGGTCCGTGTTGTCAGCGTTTTTCACATACTCATACACACCGGCTGGGCAGTAGCGCGCTTCGGGCCCGGCGTATTTCGCCAGGTTGATGCTCACGGGCACCGAGGCATCTTTCAAGGTCAGGTGCGCCGGTTGGTGTTCCTCGTGGTTGGTGTTGCTGATGAAAACCGAGCTGAGGCGGTCAAAGGTCAGCTTGCCGTCGGGCTTGGGGTATTCAATCGGTTTGCAATCCGCCGCGGGCTTGAGATACGCATGGTCGGGCTTGTCGCGGCGCAGGGTCCAGGGTATGTGGCCGCGCAGAGCAAATTGCTCCACGCCGTTCATCAATGTGGCCACCGTGAGGCCTTTTTTGAACCAGGCCTTGAAGTTGCGCGCCTTGTGCAACTCGGTGTGCAGCCAGCTTTTCTCGAACGCTTGCGGGTAGGCGCTCAGCTCGTCGTGCTGGCGGCCTGCGGTCACCGCATCGTAGGCGGCTTCAGCGGCCAGCATGCCGGTCTTCATCGCCGCGTGACTGCCTTTGATGCGACTCACATTCAGGAAACCCGCATCGCAGCCGACCAGTGCGCCACCGGGGAAAACTGTTTTTGGCAGGCTCATCAAACCACCTGCCGTGATGGCCCGCGCGCCGTAGCCCAACCGCTTGGCGGGCTTGATGCCTTGCGCCGCGTCGCCTTCCAGGTACCAGCGAATGTTGGGGTGCAGTTTCCACCGCTGAAACTCTTCAAACGGGCTCAGGTAGGGGTTGGCGTAGTCCAGCCCGGTGATGAAGCCCAGGGTGACTTTGTTGTCTTCCATGTGGTACATGAACGAGCCGCCGTAGGTGCTGCTGTCCATGGGCCAGCCGGCGGTGTGCATCACAAAACCCGGTTGGTGGCGCTTGGGGTCAATCTCCCACAGCTCCTTGATGCCCAGGCCGTAGCTTTGCGGGTCTTTGCCCGCGTCCAGCTTGAATTTGGCAATCAGTTGCTTGCCCAAATGGCCCCGCGAGCCTTCGGCAAACACCGTGTATTTGGAATGCAGCTCCATACCCAGCTGGAAGTTGTCGCCTGGCTCGCCGTCTTTGCCTACGCCCATGTTGCCAGTGGCAACGCCTTTGACGCTACCGTCGGCGTTGTAAAGCACTTCAGCCGCAGCGAAGCCCGGGAAGATTTCCACGCCCAGGCTTTCGGCCTGCGTCGCCAGCCACCGTGTGAAGTTGCTCAGGCTGATGATGTAGTTGCCGTGGTTTTGGAAGCACGCGGGCAGCACCATGTTGGGTGTGCGAAAGCCGACGGACTCGCCCAGAAACATCATCGCGTCATCAGTGACCGGCTGGTTCAGCGGGGCGCCCAGTTCCTTCCAGTTGGGAAACAACTCGTTCAGGGCGCGCGGGTCCATGATGGCGCCCGACAGGATGTGTGCACCCGGCTCCGAGCCTTTTTCCAGCACCACGACCGAAACATCTTTCCCCTTTTCTGCGGCCAACTGTTTCAGCCGGATTGCAGTGGCCAGGCCGCCCGGGCCACCACCCACGACGACCACGTCATATTCCATGGCTTCGCGCGGGCCGAACTGGGCGGTGATTTCATCGTGGGTCATCGTAAATTTCCGGTGTGAACGAACAAAAAGGCTCGCTGATAATTTAACGGCATTCTATGCAGTGGGATGCAAAATAGAACGATCGTGCTTATTTTAGACATGCTATCCAAATAGCCCATCAAATCAACGAAAGACCTCATGGCATACAGCATTGACTTATCGGGCCGCGTGGCCTTCATCACCGGTGCGTCGGGCGGGTTGGGCGAGCAGTTTGCCCGCACCCTGGCCAGTGCGGGCGCTGCCGTGGTGCTGGCCAGTCGTCGCATGGACAAGCTCAAAGACCTGCGGGCGCAGATTGAAGCGGCGGGTGGCGACGCCCATGTCGTGGAACTGGACGTGACGGACACCCAAAGCATCAAAGCCGCTGTGGCACGGGCTGAAACCGAAGTCGGCTCCATCGACATCCTGGTCAACAACTCCGGCGTGAGCAACACGCAGCGCCTGCAAGACGTGGCCGAAGAAGACTACGACTTCATCTTCAACACCAACGTAAAAGGCGCTTTTTTTGTGGCGCAAGAGGTGGGCAAACGCATGCTGGCCCGCGCCCGTGGCGCTGCGCCGGGCACCTACACCGGTGGCCGCATCATCAACATCGCCAGCATGGCGGGCCTGAAAGTGCTGCCGCAAATCGGCGTGTACTGCATGAGCAAGGCGGCGGTGGTGCACATGACGCGTGCCATGGCCATGGAGTGGGGCAAATTTGGCATCAATGTCAATGCGATTTGCCCCGGCTACATCGACACCGAAATCAACCACCACCACTGGCAGACCGAGCAGGGCCAGAAGCTGGTGCAAATGCTGCCGCGCAAACGCATCGGCAAACCAGAAGATCTGGACGCTTTGCTCGTGATGCTGGCCAGCGGGCAAAGCCACTTTGTCAACGGTGCGGTGATTGCAGCAGATGATGGATTTGGCATCTGACACGGCATATTTTGATAAAAAGTGCCATTAGCCCTTATAAATACTGCTCAAGCAGCTATCAAAATAATAGTGAAATACACGAGGTAACGCCATGCGCCTGGAGATTCCGGAAATCAAGAAGCTGGTTTTCAGCATGACCTTACCCATCCGCTGGGGCGACATGGACGCCATGGGCCATGTGAACAACGCCAGCTACTTTCGCTACCTGGAGACGGCCCGCATCGATTGGATGCACAGCATTGGCTGCGCGCCCGACCCCCAGGGCGAGGGTCCCGTCATCGTCAACGCCTTCTGCAACTTCTATCGTCAGCTGGAATACCCAGGCGGGGTGTTGATAAAAACCTATGTGAGTGATGTCGGGCGCAGCAGCTTTGAAACCTGGGCCACCATGGAGCGCAGTGACCAGCCGGGGGTGTTGTGCGCGGCGGGTGGCGGCACCACGGTATGGATCAATTTTCCGGCGCAAAAATCGGCACCCTTGCCAGAGTGGATGAGGCGGATCGTGAGCGAATAAAACTGTTGGCGTGGCGACCAACCTCGGTTGAATGCCAATTCCGTAACATTTACGTAACAAAATCGGCTTGATTTCGCCTTTGTGTAAAAAAACGTACGATTTATCTCGCCCCAGTTCCGGTAAGTCTGAGAAAATGAAAACTCAGTCGCACAAAATCAGACTCACCAGTAATCGCCTCGGAGCCCTTGCATGGCAAATGAAATTTTAGAAAAGTACCAACAGTTCTTTCATGTGGGTGGCCAAGACGTGATGCAGACACTGGACACCTTGACCCCGCCTGAATTTGACGACCTGCCCATTGGCGCTGTGTTGCTCAACGACAAGGCCCGCATCGTCAAATACAACAAAACTGAAGGCGAACTCACCAACCGGGATCATCGCCAGGTGCTGGGCAGCGGCTTCTTTCTGGAGCTGGCGGTGTGCGGTATGTCCGAGCAGTTTCAGGGGCGGTTCAAGGCAGCGTTAAAAGCCATGAGCTACGACCAGATTTTCCCGTTCGTATTCTTCAACGGCATGCCTGAAACACCCATGATGGTGCGTATCACCAAGCCCCGCGTGAAGATGACGGCACCCCACGTCTGGGTACTGGTTCGCCGCATCATGCCGCCCGTACCTGCCCACTGATTTTTAAGGACTTAGCCCATGGAACACATTAACTTTCAAGGCGTTAATCTCGCCGAGTTGCTGCCACGCATCCCAGACTCCATTAAAGATGGTTTGCCTTTCGGCTTGGTCAAGCTGGACCTCAAAGGCACCGTGCTCGAATACAACATGGCCGAGGGCGACTTGACCGGTGTCAGCCCGGCGTGGGCCATTGGCAAAAACTTCTTCGATGAAGTGGCCGTGTGCACCAAGACTGCAGCCTTTTACGGCCGGTTCCTGGAAGGCGTGAAAAAGGGGTTTCTGAACACGGTTTTCGACTACGTGTTTGACCACCGAGACGACGAGGCCATGCGCGTGAAGGTGCACATGGTCACCATCCCCGATCACCTGGGCCGCAAGAGCGTGATGATCCTGGTCAAGCGCGTGGACCAGCCGGTGGTGATGGACGCGTTCGCCCAAGCCAGCGTTCAGGCTACTTTGCCGGTGCAAGACTTTCCCTCGACGCAGTCCGCTGAACTGGTGGATTTGCCTGACTACCCACGCGCTGCCGTACCTGCCGCTGCACCGGCTGCATCGTCACCTTCGCTGGCCGACATCGTGGCCGCCGTGATGGCAGCCATGAACCAGGCCACACCAGCGGCACCCGTTGCTGCACCGGCCCCTGCGGCTGCGGCCGCCAAAGCCCCACCACCTCCTCCAGCCAGCAGTGGCGGCTCGCGGCATGAGGACATCATCAAGTTCTGAACTGGGCCCGGCCGACCTGCAGCGCATTTGCCGCGATCTGGCCTGGTCTGAGCTGGAGACTTTCGCCAGCCTGCGCCCCGCCATCGGCAGCCGCCTGTCGGCCCCCAACCTGAGCTGGGCGGCCGACCAACTCGACCTGGATTCCCTGCACCGCGTGCACCTGGCCACCGCAGCCGCTACTTGGTGTGATGCGTTTGACAGCGGCTTTTCTGACCTCTTTTTAGCCAAGCGCAGCAGCCGCGAATGGGCGCAGGTGATGCAACGTTCGCGCTCTGCGGTGCCCGCGACCAGCGTCACCTTCAGCACCTCTGGCTCCACCGGCGCACGCAAGCACATCCGCCACCGCGAAGCGTTCTTGCGCCAGGAAGCTACCGACTGGGCGGCGCTGCTGGGCAATATCAAACGGGTGGTTTGCTGCGTCGCCACACACCATATTTACGGTTTCATCTGGGGCGTGTTGTTTCCCCAGGCGCTGGGCGTGCCGGTGATCGACGCAGACATGGCCGATCTACCGCAGGCGCTGCCAGGTGACCTGTGGGTGGCGGTGCCCGACCAATGGCAGTGGCTGAGCCGTGCGAGCCGTACGTGGCCTGCACAGGTGGTCGGCGTTTCGTCTACAGCGCCCATGCCAGCGCAGGTGCATCAAGCCGTGCTTGACCAAGGCCTGTCCCGCCTGATTCAGGTCTACGGCTCCACCGAAACCTCGGGCCTGGCCTGGCGCGACCAGCCCGACCAGCCTTACCGCCTGGCTACGGGCCGCGAGCGCACCGCCCAGAACGACATTCGCATTCAGCTCACACCTGACCAGTGGGCTACTGCGCCGTTGCAAGACGCACTCGATTGGGTCGATGCGCAGCATTTCAAGCTGCTGGGCCGCGCCGATGCAGCGGTGCAGGTGGGCGGCCACAACGTGTCGCCACAGTGGGTGGTCGATCAGCTCAAACAGCATCCCGCGGTGCGTGAAGCGGCGGTGCGACTGGATATGCACCGCGAGCCCGCGCGCCTGAAAGCGTTTGTGGTGCTGCACCCGGCTGCGGGCGCCGAAGCGCAAGCGCAGGTTTTGCGGCACAGCCAGAGCGAGCTGCCTTGGTACGCGGCGCCTGGCCGCATCACATTTGGTAGCGAGCTGCCGCGCAACGCCATGGGCAAGCTGTGCGACTGGCCTGACAGTTGACTTGAATGCTATTATTTATATAGCTGCTTGAGCAATTGACACAAGGGCTAGAGCCCGTTTTTGCTGGTTTTCCCGCTGTTTTTGAATAAACGCTTCAGACACAATGATCGTTTTATTTCATAAGCTTTTTACGCGAAGGAAACCCCATGAAACGACTTGTTTTGAAAACCCTGACCCTTGCCATCACCGCCGCCGTTCTGGGCCTGTCCAGCATTGCCGCCCAGGCGCAAGACATGAAAGAACGCACGCTCAAGATGGGCCTGCAAAACCCCAAGGGCCACCCAGCGGTCATGGGTGCAGAAAAATTTGCCGAGATCGTGGCGGCCAAGTCGGGTGGCAAGCTCAAGGTGAGCGTGTTTCCGGGCGGCACCTTGGGCAACGATGTGCAAACCGTCTCGGCGGTGCAGGCGGGAACCGTGGAAATGACGGTGCTGAACTCGGGCATTCTGGCTGCGCAGGTCAAAGAATTTGCGGTATACGACTTCCCCTTTTTGTTTGCTAACACCAAGGAAGCTGATGCCGTGGTCGACGGCGCGTTTGGCAAGGCCATGCACGCCAAACTGGGCGACAAATCCATCGTGGGCCTGGCCTACTGGGAGTTGGGATTTCGTAACCTGACCAATGGCAGGCGCGCCATCAACAAAGTAGAAGACATCGCCGGCCTGAAGCTGCGCGTGATTCCCAACCCGATCAACATTGATTGGGTCAAAGCGCTGGACGCCAACCCCACGCCGCTGGCCTTCACCGAGCTGTATGCGGCGCTGGAGCAAAAGGCAGTTGACGGGCAGGAGAACCCCGTCAGCGTGATTCTGTCCAACCGATTCGCGGAGGTGCAAAAACACCTCACGCTCACCAACCACCAGTACAACCCGCAGTCGGTCATCGTGAGCAAAAAGCTGTGGGACACGCTGAGCGCCGCTGAAAAACAGGTGCTACAAGATGCGGCGGTGGAAGCGGGCAAGTACCAGCGACAGGTCTCGCGCGAGCAGGCCGCTTCCGTGATCGACCAACTCAAGAAAGCCGGTATGCAAGTCACCGAGTTGCCAGCCGCCGAGCAGGCCAAGCTTCAAGCCAGGATGAAGCCTGTCATCGACAAACACGCCGCGACCGTGGGCGAAGCCACCGTGGGTGAGTTGATGGCTGAGCTGGCGAAGCTGCGTAAATAAGCGGTGATGGCGAAGGCGCTGGTGGGTTTGATTGGCTGCAGCATTGCCCGCTCCCTGTCGCCTGCCCTGCACGAGGAAGAGGCGCGCCACCATGGCTTGCGCTTGCATTACCAGTTGATTGATCTGGATCGCGTGTCAAGCCCGCACGACGCACTGCCCGGTCTGCTCCAGGCCGCCCGCCTCATGGGCTTTGCCGGGCTGAACATCACCTATCCGTGCAAGCAGGCCGTGGTGCCACTGCTCGACGACCTGTCCGACGAAGCGCGGGCCATGGGCGCGGTGAACACCGTGGTGTTGCAAGACGGTCGCCTGACCGGTCACAACACCGACGGCTCGGGTTGGGCCTGGGGCCTGCAAGGCGCGCTACCGCAGGCCGATTTAAGCCGTGTGGTGCTGCTGGGCGCGGGCGGCGCGGGCAGCGCGATTGCGCATGCTGCGCTGCGTATGGGTGTGCATCAGCTGTGCGTGGTGGATGTGGCGCTGGCACGCGCGCAGGCGCTGGTGGCTGACCTGAAAACCCGCTACGGCCCCCGCGTCGATGCGTACGACGACATCAGCCGCGCCATGGCCGGTTCCACGGGTCTGATTCACGCCACACCCACTGGCATGGACAAGTTGCCCGGCTTGCCGCTGCCCGACCACCTGCTGCGCGCGTCGCTGTGGGTTTCGGAAGTGGTGTATTTCCCTTTGGAAACCGCGCTGCTGAAAGCCGCTCGTGCGCGTGGCTGCACGGTGGTGGACGGCGGCACCATGGCGGTCGGCCAGGCGCTGGGTGCGTTTGAGTTGTTTACCGGCTACAAGCCCGATGCGCAGCGGATGCGGGCTCATTTTTTGAGGTTGCTGAAGTTGTAGTTGCTATTGAATAGATAGCTGCTTGAGCAGTATCTATAGGGGCGGAAGGCACAAAACGCCTTAATTTACTCCCCTGTTGATACAGCCCGAACGGTTCATATTTCACCAGGCCGTCTCAATAACTACTTTTGCCGCGCCACCCGCCCCATCAGATAAAACTCGGGGTTGGGCAACATGCCCGAGAAGCTGGCGATGCGGTTGGACAGGCCGAAGAAGGCGGTGATGGCGGCAATGTCCCACGCGTCTTCGTCACTGAAGCCGTGGGCGTGTAGCGCCGCAAAGTCGGCATCGTCAATCAGGTGCGATTGCTGGCAAACCTTCATCGCAAAGTCCAGCATGGCGCGCTGGCGTGGCGTGATGTCGGCCTTGCGGTAGTTCACAGCCACCTGGTCGGCCACCAGCGGCTTTTTCTCGTAAATCCGCAAGATCGCGCCGTGTGCCACCACGCAATACAGGCAGCTGTTGGCCGCGCTGGTGGTGGTCACAATCATCTCGCGGTCGCCTTTGGACAAGCCACCTTCTTCTTTCAACATCAGCGCATCGTGGTACGCAAAAAACGCCCGCCACTCGGCCGGGCGGCGCGCCAGGGTCAGGAAAACGTTGGGGATGAATCCAGACTTTTCCTGCACCTGGAGCACGCGGGCTTTGATGTCTTCGGGCAGGTCGTTCAGGTCGGGGGTTGGGTAGCGGGTCATGGTCGCCTTGCGGGTTGAAGTCAACCGGCATTGTCTGCGCAACGCGAATTCGATACACAAAGTGCCATCAGCCCTTGTGAATACTGCTCAAGCAGCTATATAAATAATAGCAAATTGACTCAAGCTGGCACCACCGAAGCCCGCCGTAGCGGCTGCAGCGCCGCTTCAAACTGCGCCGTGGCGGTCGGCCAGTTGAACTGCTCGGCATGTTTTCGCACCAGCTCGCGGTTTTTGGTGAGGGCAGCCATGCAGGCCGCGCGCAGGTCGGTGTCGATGGCACCGCCATTGGAGTTGTGGCCTATCACGTCAATCGGGCCGGGCACCGGGAAGGCAGCCACCGGGGTGCCGCAGGCCATGGCTTCCACCATCACCAGGCCAAAGGTGTCGGTCACGCTGGGGAACACCTTCACATCGGCGCTGCGGTACAGGCTGGCCAGTTCGGGCCCCTGCAGCACGCCAAACCAGCGGACTTTGGGGAACTGGGCTTCCAGTTTCTGGCGGGCCGGGCCTTCGCCGGCCACCCACATCTGGCCGGGTAAATCCAGCTTCAAAAACTCCTGCACCTGCTTTTCGACCGCCAGGCGGCCCACGTACAAAAAGATGGGCTCTGGCCCGCGCTCAAACTTGGGCCCATTGGGCGAAAACGACTGCAAATCCACCCCGCGTGACCACAGGCGGGCTTTGGTAAAGCCGCGTGCCAGCAGGTCGTCCACGATGGCCGGTGTGGGGGCCAAGGTGGCCTGGCCCGCGTTGTGGAATTTGCGCAGCAGGCTGTAGCTCCAGCTGATGGGAAACTTCATGCGCGCATGCACGTACTCGGGAAAGCGGCTGTGGTAGGCGGTGGTGAATGGCCAGTTGCGCTTGATCGCCACGCCGCGGGCCAGCCAGCCCAGTGGCCCCTCGGTGGCGATGTGCAGGCAGTCAATGCCCAGCGCGTCGATGCGGCGGGCCACTTCACCGGGTGTGGTCAACGCCAGGTCAATTTCCGGGTAGGTGGGGCAGGGCATGGATTTGAAGCCCTGGGGCGACATGATTTCCACTGTGTGGCCCCGGTTTTCCAGCTCACGCTTGGTCATTTTCAGGGTCCGCACGACGCCGTTGACTTGCGGCTCCCAGGCATCGGTGACGATCAAGATTTTCATAGCAGTTCAGCCTTAGAAGTTGACGAATTAGCAGAAGGAGTGGGAACAGGGATGCTCTGCGTGTAACGGCGGTGGTTGCGCATCACCAGTGCAATAGAGCCTGCAAGCACCAGACCCAGGGTGTAGATCAGCGCGTTGACTGACCAGTCAGCCGCCAGCAGCACAGCGTAGCAAGCCAGCATGACAAGCACGCTGAGGTTTTCGTTGAAGTTCTGCACCGCAATCGATTCACCCGCGCTCAGCAGCACGCGCCCCCGGTGCTGTAGCAGCGCGTTCATCGGCACCACAAAAAAGCCCGCGAGCCCACCCACGATGGCCAGCAGGGGAATGGCCAGCGGGATGGACGTGACAAAGGTCATCAGCGGCACCATCAGCCCCATCACCACGCCCAGCGCCAGCACCCGCGGTGCCTGGTGCAAGGCCACCCAATAGCCCGCAGCCGCCGCACCGAGGGTGATGCCCACCGCCACCACGCCTTGCAGATAAGCCGCCTGGCCCAGTCCCAGGCCCAGCGCGTCTTGCGCCCAGCGCAACACCACAAATTGCAAGGTGGCACCGGCCCCCCAAAAAAGCGTGGTGACTGCCAGCGACAGGCGGCCCATCGGGTCGCGCCACAGGGTGGTATTTGCGCTTCTAAAGCGGGCGATCAAGGGTTTGAATTGCAGTGCCACCCGGGGGTAGCGCACACCGCTGTCGGGTATGAGCAGGTTCAGCACACCGGCCAACAGGTAAAGCGCCAGCACCACCGCCAGCGCGGGGTACAACGCGGTTTGCATCAAGCTGTCGAACGCCACCGCCTGCAGTAGCGCAATGCTGCCAAACCAGTTGCTGACCAGCAGGCCGCCCAACAAGGTGCCCAAAATAATCGAGCAGACCATGCTGACTTCAATCCAGCCATTGGCATGCACCAGGTCTTGGGGCGGCACCAACTCGGTGACCAGCCCGTACTTGGCAGGCGAATAGCAAGCAGCGCCCAGCCCTGCTACGGCAAACGCAATCAGCGGGTTCACGGCCAGACCAATCAACACGCAGCCGCAGGCCTTGATCAGGTTCGACTGCAGCATCACCCGCGCCTTGGGCCAGCGGTCGGCCAACACGCCCACAAAGGGGGCCAGCAACACATAGGCCACAGTAAAAACCAGCTTGAGCAACGGTGCCAGCCAGGCTGCTGCGTCTATCTCTTGAAGTCGGGCAATCGTCACCACCAACAGGGCGTTATCGGCAAGCCCGGAAACAAACTGGGCTGCCATCAACAGGTAAAAACCGCGCTTCACGTAAGCGCTAAACCGATGTGTTTTGTTGCATATGACAAGTTGACAACACTCGCGTGTCGAAGTGATGACGAAGGCGCACCTTGTGAGCTGTGTATAAATTGCAAACGACTATCGAAAAATTAGTTTCGATTGATTTGATGTATTTTGCAGGCTTCAACACAATGCACAGGCCTACAAAGCCCAGTTCAATTCATCCACCCGGAGATCACCATGAGCGATACCACTGAAGCCAAATGCCCCTTCTCAAGCGGTGCCCACCGCCAAACCGTTGCTGGCGCGAGAACCAACGCCCAGTGGTGGCCCGAGCAATTGAACGTCAAGGTGCTTCATCAGCACGCAGCGAAGTCCAACCCCATGGGCCAGGCCTTTGACTATGCGAAGGCCTTCAAGAGCCTGGATCTGGATGCCGTGGTCAAAGACCTGCATGCCCTGATGACCGACTCGCAGGATTGGTGGCCGGCGGACTATGGCCACTATGGGCCGTTCTTCATTCGCATGGCCTGGCACAGCGCGGGCACCTACCGCATTGCCGATGGCCGCGGCGGCGCAGGCTCTGGCTCGCAACGCTTTGCACCCCTGAACAGCTGGCCAGACAACGGCAACCTGGACAAAGCCCGCCGGCTGCTGTGGCCCATCAAACAGAAGTACGGCAACAAAATTTCCTGGGCCGACCTGATGATTTTGGCGGGCAACGTTTCGCTGGATTCCATGGGCTTCAAAACCTTTGGCTTCGCAGGTGGCCGCCCGGACATTTGGGAGCCTGAGGAAGACATTGACTGGGGCCCCGAGGGCAAGTGGCTGGATGACCAGCGCTACAGCGGTGACCGCGAACTGGCCAATCCGCTGGCCGCTGTGCAAATGGGCTTGATCTACGTGAACCCGGAAGGCCCTAACGGCAAGCCCGACCCGCTGGGTTCGGCGCGTGACATCCGCGAGACCTTTGCCCGTATGGCCATGAACGACGAGGAAACCGTGGCGCTGACCGCCGGTGGCCACACCTTCGGCAAAGCCCACGGCGCGGCCGATCCCGGCCAGTATGTCGGTGCGGAGCCCGAGGGTGGCAGCATTGAACAGCAAGGCCTGGGCTGGAAAAACAGCTTTGGCAGCGGCACGGGCGAGCACGCCATCACCAGCGGCATTGAAGGGGCCTGGACCAACAACCCCACGAAGTGGGACATGGGCTATTTTGAAAACCTGTTTGGGTATGAATGGGTGCTGACCAAGAGCCCGGCCGGTGCGCACCAGTGGACACCCCAGAACCCTTCGGCCCAAGACACCGTGCCAGACGCGCATGACCCCGCCCGGCGCCACGCCCCCATGATGACCACCGCCGACATGGCCATGCGCATGGACCCTGCGTATGAAAAAATCTCGCGCCACTTCATGCAGAACCCGCAAGCGTTTGCCGACGCGTTTGCCCGCGCCTGGTTCAAGCTGACCCACCGTGACATGGGACCGGTGGCGCGCTACCTGGGCCCGCTGGTGCCGAAAGAAGCGCTGATCTGGCAAGACCCCACCCCTGCGGTCGATCACGCCTTGGTCGACGAGCAAGACGTGGCTGCGTTGAAGGCCACGCTGCTCACATCCGGCTTGTCTATTTCTCAGCTGGTCACTACCGCCTGGGCATCGGCCAGCACATTTCGCGGCAGCGACAAGCGCGGCGGCGCCAACGGTGCGCGGATTCGCCTGGCACCGCAAAAAGACTGGGCCGTCAACCAACCTGCCGCGCTGGCGACGGTGCTGCAGACGCTTCAGACAGTTCAGACGCGTTTCAACGCGGCACAGACCGGTGGTAAAAAAATCTCGCTGGCCGACCTGATCGTGCTGGGGGGCTGCGCCGGGGTAGAGGCGGCTGCAAACAAGGCCGGGATGGACGTGAAGGTTCCGTTCGCGCCGGGGCGCACCGATGCATCGCAAACGCAGACCGACGTGGAATCGTTCGCCGCGCTGGAGCCCGCCGCCGATGGTTTTCGCAACTACGTTCGTAAAGGTCAGGAAACATCGGCCGCACACATGCTGCTGGACCGGGCCAATCTGTTGACCTTGACCGCCCCCGAAATGACGGTGCTGATCGGCGGCCTGCGCGCACTGAATGCCAACGTCGGCCAGACACCACTTGGCATCTTCACCCAGCGCCCCGAGACGCTGACCCCAGATTTCTTCGTCAACCTGCTGGACATGAACACGGTCTGGCAAAAATCAGCAACAGAAGGTGTGCTGGAGGGTCGCGACAGGGCTTCGGGTCAGCCGAAGTGGACGGGCACCGTGGTGGACCTGGTGTTCGGCTCCAACGCCCAGCTACGCGCCATCGCCGAGGTCTATGCCAGCAGCGACGCACAGCAGACCTTCGTGCATGACTTCGTGGCCGCCTGGAACAAGGTGATGAACCTGGATCGCTTCGACTTGGCTTGAACCCTGTGACCGGGCTACTTCTGAGTCAAATCGGTGTGTAGCCCTTGTAAATACTGCTCAAGCAGCTATTAAATAGATAGCAATCAAACGAGCACCCGCTGCGCCACCCATACATAAACCGGTATACCCAGCAAGATATTCAGCGGAAACGTCATGCCCAGTGACATGCCGAAGTACAGCGCGGGCTTGGCTTCGGGAATAGCCTGGCGCACCACGGCGGGCACGGCAATGTAAGAAGCGCTGGCGGCCAACACCATGAGCAGGGCGCCATTGCCAGCCGATATGCCCAACGCCACGCACAGCGCCAGCGCCAGCGCCGCATGCACAGGCGGGGCGAGCAGCGCGTAGCCCAGCAGCCAAGCCGACTGGCCGCGCAACTGGCTCACGTTGCGCGCCGCGAGCAAGCCCATGTCCAGCAGAAAAAAGGCCAGCATGCCTTTGAACAGGTCGCCGGTGAACGGCTTCATGGCTGCCTGGCCGCTGTCGCCGCTCATGATGCCGATCAGCATGGCGCCCAGCAGCAGCAGTTGCGCGCCATCGGTCAGCGATTCGTGCAGCACCTTGCCTAGCGGCGCATCCAGCGTTGCGGGCTTGGCCGGGTTGCTGGCGCGCTGCTGTTGACGCACCCGATTGGCCAGCACCACCGCCAAAATGATCGCTGGCGACTCCATCAGCGCCATGGCTGCGGCCATGTGCCCACCGAACTCGACGCCGCGCGTCTCCAGGTACTGCGTGGCGGTGATAAATGTCACCGCACTGACTGAACCATAGGTAGCCGCAATCGCCGCCGCATCAAACCCGTTGAGGTAGCGTCGCAGCACCACGTAACCCAGCGCTGGAACAACCGTGGCCAGCAGCAGTGCGCTGCCCAGGGTGATGGCCACCTCCTGCGTCAGGCCCGACTCGGCCAGCGCAAAACCGCCCTTCAAGCCGAGCGCCATCAACAAATACAGCGACAGAAAGCGGGAAATCTGCGGTGGAATTTCAAGGTTTGATTTGATCAATCCAGCAGCAATGCCGAAGACGAAAAACAAGATGGCGGGGTCTAGAAAACTTTGCATCAGTACCGATCAAAAAAACCCGTCGAGCATAGACGCTTCGACGGGTGGGCGTTAAATGTTCTTTAAAACTACGCCAAGCCGGGTTACATCAAGACGATTTCCCCGGCAGTTGCTCACCAACCAATGCCTGCTTGCCATCGGGTGCTTGACCCCGCGTTTTGTAAAGCGAAACAATCACGCCACCGGCAATCAGGCCAAACGTCACAGACAGTGAAATCACGGGCGGTATTTTTCCAATAATGCCGACCAGGAATATCTTGGTTCCAATGAACACCAGTACCAGTGCCAGCGCATATTTCAGGTATTTGAAGCGATGAATCATGGCAGCCAGTGCGAAGTACAGGGCGCGCAGACCCAAAATAGCAAAAATATTGCTGGTGTAGACGATGAACGGATCGGTGGTAATCGCAAATATCGCAGGCACCGAATCCACCGCAAACACCAGATCAACAAACTCCACCAAACACAGTGCTAAAAATAGCGGTGTCGCCCAACGCACGATCTTGCCAGTCTGCGGATCAGGTTGGTGCACGAAGAAGGCATTACCCTGAACTTCAGGCGTTACCCGCATTCGTTTACGTAGAAACTTCAGCAGCGGGTTGTTCGCAATATCTGGCATGTGGTCTGCAATCACCCACATTTTGATGCCCGTCAGTACCAGGAATGCACCAAATATATACAAAATCCAGCTGAACTGGCTCACCAGTGTTGCACCCAGGCCAATCATGATGGCGCGCAGCACAATCACACCAATAATGCCCCAAAACAGCACCCGATGCTGGTACTGGCGAGGTATCGCGAAATAGCTGAAAATCAGGGCAATCACAAACACGTTGTCCATTGACAGAGATTTTTCAATTAAAAATCCTGTCAGGTACTCCATGCCACTCTGGTTACCCAAATACCACCACACCCATGCGCCGAAAAGCAGCGCGACGCTGATGTAACCCGCTGATAAAAACAGGCTTTCCTGCACGCCAATTTCATGGTCGTCGTTGTGAAGCACACCCAAATCAAATGCCAGCAGGGTGACCACAATACCGATAAATAACAACCAGATCCATATGGCTTTGCCCAGAAATGGGGCATACAACAACGCTAGCAGCAGTTCCATGGTGTTTCAGGGGCTCCTTATTCGTTAACGCTATTCAGGAAAAAAACAGGGCACTGCTGGCTACCAGGCCGCCCAATCCAACGCCCGCGAGCAGCTTGGCGTCGCGTGAATTCTTGCTGCGGTACTCGTACCACGCGCTATACAAAATGACAGCAGCCATCAGCAATACCAAAGGTGCAAAATCGATCATTTCAAGTTTCTCCCGTTTAAATAATTTGTTCAGTGCGTCGAGCGGTTCAAATCAATCAAAAATATCGCTGAGCCACGATTCTTTGCGTTTGCGTGGCTGCCCGGTCGGGCTTCGCAAAGGCCCGGTTTGGTAGTGCCCCGGATGATCGGAATCGGCAAACTCGGGCCGGTGCTGACTAGCGACAGGCGAACGGCCACTGGGCTGGGCGGTGGACCGCTCAATCAGCTTGTCCAGCTCACCGCGGTCCAGCCACACACCGCGGCACTGCGGGCAAAAGTCAATCTCTACACCCTGTCGGTCGGTCATCGACAGGGTGGCGTCGAGGCATGAGGGGCATTTCATGGTGTTTATCTGATCCCCGGTTTCAAGAGCCAAAGCCAAGTTGCATGGCGTCCGCATGTTTCTGCTTGCCCTGCATGGCTTGCCCGCGCTGTGCACTGCGCACGAGTACCCGTGAGGCCCGAGCCAACGCGCCGTCCAGCGCAGTGCGCCAGTCGCGGGCAATCGAGGTGATGACCACGGTGCCTGCGCTGGCGGTTTTCAGTTCCACCTGGCAACGCTTGTCGATCCCGCCACGAGGGCCATTGATGTCGGACAGCAGCACCTTGGCGCGTGGCACCAGCCAGGTCATGCGGCGCATCACAAAGCGCACCCGTTCGACCGCCACGTCGCGTAGTTGGGCACCATCGGCATCGCGGGATTCAAAGACAACTTGCATCACAGTTCTCCAGTGGGTTGAAAGAGCCTGAAGGGTAGGGCGCGGTGAACTTCTGATAAAGCAGAGAATCAAGAATTAATCATTCTGAAAAAACTGCTGAATCAGCACACCTATTCAAGAGCAAAACCGATGTCTCAAACTTTTAACTACCGGCACCTGTATTACTTCTGGGTGGTTGCCAAGGAAGGCGGCGTGGCCCGTGCCGCCGACCGGCTGGGTATGGCGGTGCAAACCGTCAGCACCCAGGTGCGTGAGCTGGAGCGCTCGCTGGGGCACACCCTGCTCAAGCCGCAAGGCCGTGGTCTGGTGCTGACCGAAGCCGGCACCGCCGCAATGCAGCAGGCTGACCTGATTTTTCAGCTCGGAGAACAGCTGCCTGCGCTCGTGCAAGACGCCATCACCGCGCCGTCGGTGCGGCTGTCGGTGGGCATATCGGACGGCTTGCCCAAGCTGGTGGTGCGCCGCTTGCTGCAGCCGGTCATACAAGAGCCCAAGCTGCGCTTGCTGTGCCTGGAAGACGGTTTTGATGGCCTGCTGGCCAAGCTGGCGCTGCACCGGCTTGACGTGATCCTGGCCGACCGGCCCGCACCCAGCAACCCCAACTTGAAGGTGTACAGCCATTCGCTGGGCTCGTCTGCCGTGGGGTGGTATGCCCCGCCCGCGTTGTATGGCGCGTCGCGCAAAGGTTTTCCGCAGTCGTTGGCCCACGTGCCGGTGTTGTTACCCGCGCCCCAGGCCGCTGTGCGCACGCTGCTGGACCAGTGGTTTGAGCGGCAAGGCATACGCCCCACGGTGGCCGGTGAGTTTGACGACAGCGCCTTGCTCAAAACCTTTGGTGCCAGCGGCATGGGCGTGTTCCCGGCGGCCCAAGTGGTGCATGAAGAGCTGGTGGCCCGCTACGGCGTCAAGCTGATTGGTGTTTGTGAAGGCGTGCAAGAGCACTTTTATGCCATTGGCACCCAGAAAAAAATCCTGCACCCGCTGGTGCAGCGCCTGTTGCCGCTCGAGTGACGCTGGAATGACATCTTCCCGCTTCATTGACAATTGACCATGACCTTTGAAGCCCTTTCGCCCTGGCGGCTCTCGGTGGCACCCATGATGGACTGGACCGACCGCCACTGCCGCTTTTTTCACCGCCTGCTGTCCCGCCACGCCCTGCTGTACACCGAGATGGTGACCACCGGTGCCCTGATGCATGGCGACGTGCCGCGCCACCTGCAATTCAACGAACATGAGCACCCGGTGGCCCTGCAACTGGGCGGCAGCGAGGCGACAGACCTGGCGCATTGCGCCCGGCTCGGTCAGCAATGGGGCTACGACGAAATCAACCTGAACTGTGGCTGCCCCAGCGAGCGCGTGCAGCGCGGCGCGTTTGGTGCCTGCCTGATGGCCGAGCCGCAGTTGGTGGCCGACGGGGTGAAAGCCATGCTCGATGTGGTGGACATTCCAGTCACGGTCAAGCACCGCATTGGCATTGACAAAACCGAGCGCTATGAATTTGTTCGCGACTTTGTGGGCACGGTGGCGCAGGCGGGCTGCAAAGTCTTCATCGTGCATGCGCGCAACGCCTGGTTGCAGGGCTTGAGCCCCAAAGAAAACCGCGACATTCCGCCCCTGCGCTACGAGCTGGTGCACCGCTTGAAAAAAGACTTTCCTGATTTGGTGATTTGTATCAACGGCGGTATCACCACGCCCACCCAGGTAACCGAACAGCTGGCCGCGCTGGACGGGGTGATGGTGGGCCGAGAGGCTTATCACAACCCCTGGTGGCTGGCCTCATGGGACGAGCAGTTTTTCGCCGCGCCGCCCAGCGAATTCACCCGCGAAGACATCGAAGCGCAGATGTGCGATTACATGGCCGGGCAATTTCAGGCCCACGGCACCCCCTGGCACTCGGTCGCCCGCCACATGCTCGGCCTGCGCCATGGCCTGCCCGGCGCGCGCCGCTGGCGTCAGGTCTGGAGCGACCACCGCTTGAAGGCCATGCATCCGCGCGAGGTGATGGCGCTGGCGCATGCCGTGCCGGTGCGGGAATCGGCGTTGGCGGCGTAGTGTGCTGCGTGTTTCATAGCTGCTTGGTCACGGTGGGTTCACTCGCCGTGTGGGTCAGCGCAACGCCTGTAAATCCGGCGCGACGAAACATGAACCGGTTGCCCTGAGCGTGTAGCGCGGACATCAGGCCTTGCCGAGGCAGCAGCAGCCATATTTCAAGCCAAATCGGCCGCCAGCCCTTGTAAATACTGCTCAAACAGCTATATATTTAGTAGCAATCAGTGGTGAGTTTCGGCTTTCACGCCGCATCGTGAAAGATCACACCCGCCGTGAACCGCTGCCCTCGCGTGAGCGTGCTCACGCCGTGGCGCAAATTCACGCGATAGATACCACGCGTGCCCTGTACGGGCCGGTGGTGCACAGCAAAAACCACGCCTTCGCCGCGCGCCAGGGGCACTACGTGCGGGCGGCTTTGCATGCGGGGGCGTTGCTCGACCAGCACGAACTGGCCACCGTCAAAGTCCACCTCGGGCTGCGACAGCAAAAACGCCACTTGCAGGGGAAACACGTGCTCGCCATACAAATCCTGGTGCAGGCAGTTGTAGTCGCCTTCGCCGTATTTCAGCAGCAGCGGGGTCGGGCGGGTTTGGCCCGCTTGGTGGCAGCGCGCCAGCATGTCGCCCAGCTGGTCAGGGAAGCGCGTTTCCAGCTTCATGGCCGCTTGCCAGGCGTTGGCCACGGGTGCCAGGTGGGGGTAGAAGCCTTCGCGTAACTGGCTGACCAGATCAGGCAGCGGGTAGGCCCAATACTGATATTGCCCGCGCCCAAAGCCGTGCCGCGCCATCACCACGCGGCTGCGAAAAAGCGTGGAGGGTCCCTCGTACAAATCCACCAGGTGCTGGCATTCCGCGGCGCTGAGCAGCGACCCGGTGCGCGCCCAGCCCTGGGTGTGCAGGTCGGTGTGAATGCGGGGCCAATCCAGATCGTGGATGCGTGGGCCGATGCGTGGCGTGATGCGTTGGGGCAGGGCGCTCATGCCTTGGCTTCCCGCTGGAGCAATTCGGCCTTGCGCGCCACGCCCCAGCGGTAGCCTGACAGGCTGCCGTCAGACCGCACAACCCGGTGGCAGGGAATGGCCAGGGCCAGTGGGTTGGCCGCGCAGGCCTGCGCCACCGCCCGCACGGCAGTAGGCTGGCCGATGCGCTGCGCCACTTGCGCGTAGCTTGCGGTTTGGCCCAGCGGAATGTCTTGCAGCGCCTTCCACACCCGCTGCTGAAACACCGTGCCTTGAATGTCCAGCGGCAGGTCTTGCAGGCTGCGGGGCTGCTCAATGAAGCTGAGCACCTGGCCCAGCCATTGCGTGAACTGCGCGTCGGCGGGCTGTAATGTGGCTTTGGGAAAGCGTGCGCGTGTGCGGGCCAGCAGCTCGTGTGCCGACTCACCAAACTCAATCGCGCACACGCCCCGCGCGGTGGCCGCCACCAGAATCACGCCCAGCGCGCAGGGCTCCACCGCATAGCGAATGGCCTCACCTTGCCCGCCACGCCGAAAGCTGCTGGGCGTCATGCCCAGCAGGGCATCGGCGCCGTCATAAAAGCGTCCCGACGAGTTGAAACCCGCGTCGTAAATCGCATCGGTAATGGTCTGCGGCTTGTCTAGCGCACTCGCCAGGCGGCCCTTGATCAGCGCCTGCTGGTAGCCCTTGGGCGTCAGGCCCGTGGTGGCTTTGAACACGCGGTGCACGTGGTGCGGACTCATGCCCAGTTGCGTGGCCAGGGCTGTCAGCGTGAGGGGCGTGGCGCTGGCCTGCATCAGCTGGCAAGCCCGCGCCACCCAGTCATTGCGCGTGTGCTCCGGGCTGATGCCATCGGGCCTGCAGCGCAAGCAAGCGCGAAAGCCCGCAGCTTGTGCCAGCAGCGTGGTGTCAAAAAACACCACGTTCTGCCGCTTGGCGGTTTTGGCGGGGCAAGACGGGCGGCAGTAAATGCCAGTGGTTTTGACAGCGAACACGAATTCGCCGTCCAGGTCTTTGTTTTTGCCAACCACGGCTTGCCAGCGTGGGTCGTCGAGGGTGGGGGGTTCTGTTGGGGGTGCTTTTATGGTGAGTGGCGTCATCACGGGCTCCTGTTTGGCTTTGATGTACTCAACTGTAGGCACACGATGGCGGCTTGCCACTTCGAATCTTGCGGTCAAATTTCGCGGCGACGCACGGCTTTTTTAAAAAATCCGTCAAACAGTCGATATTTGATGAAAACAGGCCATAGCCCTTGTAAATACTGCTCAAGCAGCTATCTAATCAGGAGCGTTTTCATTGCGGCTAAGCGACCGAACGAGGACAAATCGGCCAGCCACCTGAGCGTATTTCTTGAGCGGCATTACTCGCGGTGTTACTCGCGGCGTTGGAGCCAGTAGCCTGGGTCACGGGCCTGCGGAGCCACCGCAAATATCTGGGGGCCGAGGATGGCATGCTCCTCGTAAAACACCGTGTAGTGAAAGCGATCCAGGTGGTAAAGCCGCATCCCGAAGTCGCTGTGCGGCCCGCGCAGCTGGTTCTCGACCAACAGCCCCAAAACTCGCTCGTACTCGAGAAGAAGCGCATCCGCAAGCGCTGGGCTTACGTGCTCAAAAAGGTACAGGGCGGCTTCCTCCAGTTCGGCCTCGGCCTCTGGGTGAATCCAATGACTCACGCAAGCTTCGCACGGATTCGCGCGAGCGCCTCTTCACCAGGAACCATGCTGACCTTGCCAGAGCGAACGTCTTCCCGACGTCTGCTAGCCAGCTGCGCCCACGCTCTCTGCGCTGCGGACTTTGGCTCAAGGCTTGCAAGAAGAAGTTCGAGCAACGCAGCCCGTTCCGGCGGCGGCAGGGTCAGAACTCTGTCGTGAAGCTCGCGAACGGTCTCTGTCATAGGAACTCCAGTTTGGTGATATGGGTGAAAGGATGCCACAAGGCGGCGTTCGCGCTTGGCAAGGCAACAGCAGGTGGGCACCAAACGGCTCCACTCCAGCAGGGAGTCGCAGGCGAAGCGATGGAATGACCTGTCGGGCAATGACCTCACACACAGCCCCATGGCTCATTGCCCCGCTGGGTGTTGGAAACGCTACGCTTTTGATAGCTGCTTGAGCAATATTTACAGGGACTAGCGGCTGTTTTGACTTCAAAGTCGCTCAGCAGGCCAGAAAAATCGGGGTCAGATCCCGATTCAAGACGTGGACCACCCGAAGACTCAAAAACCCACTACGAAATCGGGCTCTGACCCCGATTTTTGGGTTCCGGCGCGGGACAAAGGTAGCGTGTGAGGGCGTGCACCTGCCAGATAAGCGCAATAGGGATCAGCCCAACTTCGTATCGATTCCAAGCCCGCCCTATTCACGCTCTGACCTTGCAAAAATTAGGCCTCCATCCGAGACCTTCTGGCCGAAAAACTCCAACATTTCAAAATCGGCATATAGGACTGCGCAAGCACGCATGAAAGCATGCCTTGGATTGACGTGATTTTCGTGCGCTACGCACTTCAGCGCAAAACACTTGTCTTGGATGTGCTGAGATGTGAAAGCAATTTTGGTGTGATGGGTCTTGTGGGCAACTTGATGTGCGAACTCGTTGCGAATATCGCGTATAGCGTGGAGGTCTGATCTGACCGCATCAGTGACGAGCCCAAGAAGGCGACTCAGGTCAATCTTTGAGGATAGGTTGGCCAATGGGCTGCTACCCGTGAAAAGGCGCTTCCATGAGTTTGGCTCGGTGTGGAGGAAAGATTCAATCGCAGCTGTAATGGATTCTTCTACCCACGCAACAGCCACGATGGCGGCACCTCGATCAGACTGGTCTTGAATTTCTTCTAGCAGCGTGACCATCCGCTGCATGCCTTCTGTGGAGTAAGGGTCAGTTTTTGCCATGTGAGAGCACTGCAACGTTCGAATTCAGCGATGAGCGAAGCGAATTCGCTGGAATGAAGTATTGGGCGTGGGCGATGCGGATGAAACAAATGGATGCCCGGCAGCGATACGTGCAGCTTCTGAATTTTTCAAATCCTCAAAAATTGCCCGCAGGTCATAGCCAAATTTTTCCGCGTGTGCTTCCCGAATGGCACGAACCTCATCAACAATTTCATCATTCAGCATCGTCATCTCCAAGTAACTCTTCAGGCGTACAAACAAACGGCAGAAACAATCCAATCTTTTCAAGGTATGCCGCAATATTCCTTTGTATTTCAGGGTTTGCAATATGCTTGCAATTCCATGTCAGCAAATAATCAACACGATTGACTGTGGCGATTGCGATATGAAGAGCATCTTCAGCTGCCTTGCTTGGGATGATTTTTTCTATCACCAATGCTTCCGCAATTTCCACGGCTTGTTCGGTAATCGTCAGCAACGGCACATCACTGACCACAGCCAACCGCCTCTGCGCAGCATCTGGATCACCAGCACCGCATTCACGCAGCACAGACTCGGAGACAAACATTTCATATTGATGACGTGACTCCCACCACGCAAGCGTAATCTGTTGGTGCGCCGCCCCAATAATAGTTTTGCTGGGGCGAGCAGTCAAATAACTGATTACCGATGTTTCAAGGTAGATCTTGCGTTTCATTTCGAATATTAATTAGGGTTGGAAGCGAAAAATTCAAGCCAAATCGCCACCTAGCCCTTGTAAATACTGCTTAAGCAGCTATACAAATCGTAGCAACCAAGAGATCAAACCACCTTCGCCACCGACTCACAAACATACCCCACGTTCTTGCTATTCAGAGCCGCCACGCACATGCGCCCCGTATCCGTGCCATACACACCAAACTCACCGCGCAACCTCACCATCTGGTCTTTGTTCAAACCCGAGTAACTGAACATCCCAATCTGGTCAGTAATAAAGCCCATGTCTTGCTTCACACCGGCGGCTTTCAGGCCGTCTACCAGCAACTGGCGCATGGCTTTGATGCGCACGCGCATTTCGGCTAATTCGCCTTCCCATTGCGTGCGCAGCGTGGGGGTGTTCAGCACCATGGCGACGACGGTGGCGCCGTGGATTTGGGGGTTGCTGTAGTTGGTGCGGATGACCAGTTTGAGCTGGCTGAGCACGCGGTCGGCTTCCTCTTTGCTGTGGCACAGCACTGACAAGGCGCCGACACGTTCACCGTACAGGCTGAAGCTTTTGGAAAACGAGGTGGAGACGAAAAAGTCCAGGCCTGCGGCGACGAATTTGCCGATGACTGCGCCGTCTTCGGCGATGCCGTGGCCAAAGCCCTGGTAGGCCATGTCCAGGAAGGGGGTGAGCTGGCGCGCTTTCACGGTGGCGATGACCTGGTCCCACTGGGCGGCGGTGATGTCGTAGCCGGTGGGGTTGTGGCAGCAGGCATGCAACACGACGATGGTGCCTGCGGAGGCGGTGTTCAGGGCGGCGAGCATGCCTTCGAAGTTGACGCCTCGGTTGACGGCGTCGTAATAGGGGTAGCTTTCCACCACAAAGCCGGCCTGCGTGAACAGGCCGCGGTGATTTTCCCAGCTCGGGTCGCTGATCAGCACTTTGGCATTGGGATTGAGCTTCTTCAAAAAGTCAGCGCCAATTTTCAAACCGCCGGTGCCGCCGATGCCTTGGGCGGTGGCAATGCGGCCTGATTTGACGGGCTCGCTGTCGGCACCAAACACCAGGGCCTTGACGGCGGCGTCATACGCCGCAATGCCGTCGATGGGCAGGTAGCCGCGTGGCTTGGGGCTTTCGATCATGATTTTTTCGGCGGCTTGCACGCATTGCAGCAGGGGCAGCTTGCCGTTGTCGTCGAAATAAACGCCCACGCCCAGGTTGACTTTGTGGGGGTTGGCGTCGGCATTGAACTGCTCGTTCAAACCCAAAATCGGGTCACGGGGGGCCATTTCTACTGCGGAAAACAAGCTCATACAAAGTCCTTGGTGGAGAAAAATCCGGTGTTGCGCTACGCTTACCGGTTGCCCTGAATTTTAGGGTTGTCATCCATCCGTCACGGGGGCTGTTGATGCAAGAAGTAGCTGAAGTCATAACTGAAAAGCAAGAGGGCGTGTTCCTGAACTTCCCCGGCTCGCCGTTCGAGCTGTACCAGCCCTACCCGCCAGCAGGCGACCAACCCACCGCCATTGAGCAACTGGTGGCGGGTGTGACCGATGGCGAGGTTTTTCAAACCCTGCTGGGCGTGACGGGCTCGGGCAAGACCTTCACCATGGCCAATGTGATTGCCCGGCTGGGGCGGCCTGCGATTGTTTTTGCACCCAACAAAACCCTGGCGGCCCAGCTGTACAGCGAGTTCCGCGAGTTTTTCCCGAAAAATGCGGTGGAGTATTTCGTGAGCTACTACGACTACTACCAGCCCGAGGCTTATGTGCCGCAGCGCGATTTGTTCATTGAAAAAGACAGCTCGATCAACGAGCACATCGAGCAGATGCGCCTGAGCTGCACCAAAAGCATTCTGGAGCGGCGCGATGTGGTGATCGTGGCCACCGTGTCGGCCATCTACGGCATTGGCGAGCCTGAGAGCTACCACCGCATGGTGATGACCTTGCGCACGGGCGACAAAATCAACCAGCGCGACGTGATCACCCAGCTGATCCGCATGCAATACCAGCGCAACGATGCCGATTTCACCCGGGGTAAATTCCGCGTGCGCGGTGACACGATTGATGTGTTTCCTGCGGAGCACAGCGAGCTGGCGGTGCGCATTGAGCTGTTTGACGACGAGATTGAAAGCCTGCAGTTGTTTGACCCGCTCACCGGCCGCATTCGCCAGAAAATCCCACGCTTCACCGTCTACCCGCGCAGCCATTACGTCACGCCGCGCGACAAGGTGCTGACCGCAGTGGAAACCATCAAGGTGGAGCTGGACTGGCGCTTGAAGCAACTGGTGGGCATGGGCAAGCTGGTCGAAGCCCAACGCCTGGAACAGCGCACCCGGTTTGACCTGGAAATGCTCAGCGAGGTGGGGCACTGCAAGGGCATTGAGAACTACACCCGGCATTTGAGCGGTGCTCCCGAAGGCGCGCCGCCCAGCACCCTGACCGACTACATGCCCAAAGACGCGCTGATGTTTCTGGACGAAAGCCACCAGATGATTGGCCAGCTCAACGCCATGTATGCAGGCGACCGTTCACGCAAAACCACGCTGGTGGAATATGGCTTCCGGCTGCCCAGCGCGCTGGACAACCGGCCTTTGAAGTTTGAAGAGTTCGAGCAGCGCATGCGCCAGATCATCTTCGTTTCGGCCACGCCCGCCAACTACGAGAAAGAGCATGCAGGCCAGGTGGTGGAGCAACTGGTGCGCCCCACCGGCCTGGTGGACCCCGAAATTGAGGTGCGCCCTGCCACGCACCAGGTGGACGACGTGCTGCAGGAAATCCGCATTCGCGTCGAGAAAAACGAGCGCGTGCTAATTACCACGCTGACCAAGCGCATGGCCGAGCAGTTGACCGATTACCTGGCCGACAACGGCGTGAAAGTGCGCTACCTGCACAGCGATGTGGACACCGTGGAGCGGGTGGAAATTTTGCGGGATCTGCGGCTGGGTGCCTTCGATGTGCTGGTGGGCATTAACCTGCTGCGCGAGGGCCTGGACATACCCGAGGTGTCGCTGGTAGCGATTCTGGATGCCGACAAGGAAGGCTTTTTGCGTGCCGAGCGTTCATTGATTCAAACCATTGGCCGGGCCGCGCGCAACCTGAATGGCCGGGCGATTCTGTATGCCGACAAGGTGACTGAATCGATGCGCAAAGCCATGGACGAAACCAACCGCCGCCGCGCTGTGCAGGTGGCGCACAACCTGAAAGAAGGCATCACGCCGCGCAGCATCGTCAAACAGGTGCGCGATTTGATTGACGGCGTGTACAGCGAAAAAGCCGGCAAAGAAATGGCCAAGCAGGAGCTGCAGCGCGCCCTGGTGGAAGACATGAGCGAAAAAGACATTGCCAAGCAGATCAAACGCCTGGAAAAAGAAATGATCGAGCACGCCCGCAACCTGGAATTTGAAAAAGCGGCGCGTGTGCGCGACCAGTTGGCGCTGATGAAAGAGCAGTTGTTTGGCGCGCCGGGAACTGACAACATCGTGCCGATTTCGGCTGGGCAGCGATAAATGCCTGGGCTGTGGGGTAGGAATAAAGACCTTGCAGTGCAAGTACCCGACCAATTTATTCGGGATCGTTTTATACTTGAGCGCGTTAGTCGGGAACCTTCCTCAAAAACCTCCGCCTAACCCCGCGATGGTCACTTTTTAACGGTCATCGAACACAAAGGAGCTTGCGATGCGTCTTACTACCAAAGGCCGGTTTGCGGTCACCGCGATGATTGACCTGGCTTTGCGCCAGAACAACGGCCCTGTGACTCTGGCTGCCATCAGCGCCCGCCAGCACATTTCCCTTTCTTATCTCGAGCAATTGTTCGGCAAGTTGCGCCGCCATGAGCTGGTCGAGTCCACGCGCGGCCCCGGCGGCGGCTACACCCTGGGTCGCCGTGCGGCAGACATCACGGTGGCCGACATCATCGTGTCGGTGGATGAGCCGATTGACGCCACCCACTGCGCAGGAAAAGAAAACTGCAACGGCGAAGGCGGTCGCTGCATGACGCACGACCTGTGGGCCTCGTTGAATTCCCGCATGGTGGAGTTTTTAGATTCGGTCAGCTTGCAAAAACTGGTTGACGAGCAACTGGCCAAAGGCATTCAGATTGAAGACAAACCGTCTGTCAAACGCGCCATTTCAGCCATGCCGGTGAACAAGCCGATTCGTATCAATGCACCCAATTCGGTGTTTGCACTTGGGGCCATGTTTTCGAAGCCTTAAGTTTTCAAGCCCTGAGTTTTCAAGTCGCGAATTTTTTCATTTTTAGCCAGCTAACGAGCAAGCCAGCCATGGAAACCACCCCCCACTTCCCTATCTACATGGATTACAGCGCCACCAATCCCTGCGACCCGCGGGTGGTGGACGCGATGATTCCCTGGTTGCGTGAGCATTTCGGCAACCCTGCATCGCGCAGCCACGCCTGGGGTTGGGAAGCCGAAAAAGCAGTGGAAGCGGCGCGTGACCAGGTGGCGGCATTGATCGGTGCCGACCCGCGCGAAATCGTCTGGACCAGCGGTGCCACCGAGTCGAACAACCTGGCACTCAAAGGCGCAGCTGGCTTTTACAAGTCCAAGGGCAAGCACATCATCACCGTGAAGACCGAGCACAAAGCCGTGCTGGACACCTGCCGCGAGCTTGAGCGTCAGGGCTTTGAGGTGACATATCTGGACGTGCAGGAAGACGGTTTGGTGAACCTGGATGTGTTCAAAGCCGCAATCCGGCCCGACACCATCATCGCCAGCGTCATGTTTGTCAACAACGAAATCGGCGTGATTCAAGACATCACCGCTTTAGGCACCATCTGCCGCGAAAAAGGCGTGATTTTTCATGTGGACGCAGCGCAAGCCACGGGCCGGGTCGACATCGACATGACCACCTTGCCAGTGGACTTGATGAGCTTGACCAGCCACAAAACTTACGGCCCCAAAGGCATCGGCGCGCTGTTTGTGCGCCGCAAGCCGCGCGTGCGCATCGAGGCTCAAATGCACGGTGGCGGCCATGAGCGCGGCATGCGCTCAGGCACCTTGCCCACACACCAGTGCGTCGGCATGGGCGAGGCCTACCGAATTGCCAAGCTTGAGATGCACGCCGAAAACGAACGCATTCGTGCCTTGCAGCAGCGCATGCTCGATGGCTTGAAAGACGTGGAACAAGTGTTCTTGAACGGCCACGCCGAAAAACGTGTGCCGCACAACCTGAACATGAGCTTCAACTATGTTGAAGGCGAGAGCCTGATCATGGGCATCAAAGGCTTGGCTGTTTCCAGCGGCTCGGCCTGCACCTCAGCCAGCCTGGAGCCCAGCTACGTGCTGCGCGCCCTGGGCCGCAGCGACGAACTGGCTCACAGCAGCCTGCGCATGACGATTGGCCGCTGGACGACTGAACAAGAGATCGATTACGCCGTCTCCACCATCAAGCTCAACGTCGCCAAACTGCGCGACCTGAGCCCGCTGTGGGAGATGTTCCAGGACGGCGTGGATATTTCGTCCATTCAATGGGCAGCTCATTGAGCGTCCAGGTCCTTTAAGCAACCGGAGAAAACACATGGCATACAGCGAAAAAGTAGTCGACCACTACGAAAACCCCCGCAACGTCGGCTCGTTCGATAAGGGCGACGAAGACGTAGGCACCGGCATGGTGGGCGCACCGGCTTGTGGCGACGTGATGAAGCTGCAAATCAAGGTGAACCCGCAAACCGGTGTGATTGAAGACGCACGCTTCAAAACCTACGGCTGCGGCTCGGCCATTGCGTCCAGCTCGCTAGTGACCGAATGGGTCAAGGGCAAGACGCTAGACCAGGCAGCGGCGTTGAAAAACAGCCAGATCGCTGAAGAATTGGCCTTGCCGCCGGTGAAAATTCACTGCTCCATCCTGGCAGAAGACGCCATCAAGGCGGCGGTGGATGATTACAAGAAAAAGCATGTCGTGGCAGCGGTAGCGGCCTAAGCAGCCAGGTCATCTTTCATTCAAAGATGGCGTAGCCATCAAAGTCATCACGTCATTCAACATGTCCGTCACCCTCACCCAAGCCGCCGCCAAACACGTCAACCGCTACCTCACCAAGCGGGGCAAAGGCGTGGGTGTGCGCCTGGGCGTCAAGACCACGGGTTGCTCGGGCCTGGCTTACAAGCTCGAATATGTAGACGAGTTGTCGCCTGAAGACATCGTGTTTGAAGACCAGGGCATCAAGGTGCTGGTCGACCCCAAAAGCCTGGGCTATGTCGATGGCACCGAGCTGGATTTTGTGCGCGAAGGCCTGAACGAAGGCTTCAAGTTCAACAACCCGAAAGAGCGCGACCGCTGCGGCTGCGGTGAGTCTTTCAGGGTCTAAGGTGTTGCCGGTTGATACCCGGCCCGCGTGGCCCGAGCTTTCCCTTCAAGCCAACGACTTTGCCCTGTTCGGCCTCCCAGAGCAGTTTGCGCAAGACCGCGCGACGGTTGACGCGAAGTGGAAAGCCTTGCAACGCGAAGCCCACCCCGACAAATTTGCTGCGCAAGGCGCGGCCGCCCAGCGGCTGGCCATGCAGTGGTCGGTGCGCATCAACGAGGCGTATCAACGCCTGAAAGACCCGGTCAAGCGCGCCGCTTACCTGTGCGAGCTGCGAGGTGCCGCCATTGACGCCGAGCGCAACACCGCCATGCCCGCTGAGTTCCTGATGCAGCAAATGGAATGGCGCGAAGCGCTGGACGAGGCCGTTACGCCACAAAATTTGGATCAAATACAGGCTCAGGCTAAGCAGTACTTGCTCAAGCAGCTACAAATATGTGAGCAACTGCTAGATGTTGACAACGACTCACCCGCGGCTGCGCAAGTGGTGCGCAGCCTGATGTTTGTCGAGCGCTTCGGTGACGACATTCGCAAGCGACAAGAACAACTCGATAACTGATTCGAACCATGGCCCTGCTGCAAATTTCCGAACCCAACCAGTCGCCCAACCCGCACGAGCGGCGCGTTGCAGTGGGCATTGACCTGGGCACCACGCATTCGCTGGTGGCAGCCGTGCGTAACGGCGTGGCCGAGTGCCTGCCCGACGCGCAGGGCAGGGTGCTGCTGCCGTCGGTGGTGCGGTTCCTCGAGGGCGATAAACGCCAAATTGGCTACGACGCCCAAGCCGCCCAAACCCAGGACCCCGAGAACACCATTGCCTCTGTCAAGCGCTTCATGGGCCGGGGCCTTAAAGACATTGCAGGCGCTGACAAGCTGCCCCTCAAGCTGATAGACAAGCCCGGCATGCTGGCAATTCAAACTGTTCAGGGTGAAAAGTCGCCTGTGGAAATCAGCGCCGAAATTCTGGCCACCTTGCGCTTTCGCGCTGAAGACACGTTTGATGACGATGTGTTTGGTGCGGTGATCACCGTGCCCGCCTATTTCGACGATGCCCAACGCCAGGCCACCAAAGACGCCGCGCAATTGGCCGGCATCAACGTGCTGCGGCTGATCAACGAGCCCACTGCGGCCGCGATTGCCTACGGCCTGGACAACGCCAGCGAAGGTGTTTATGCCATTTACGACCAGGGTGGCGGCACGTTTGACATCTCCATCTTGCGGCTCACGCAGGGCGTGTTCGAGGTACTGGCGACCGGCGGCGACTCGGCGTTGGGCGGTGACGATTACGACCGGGCGCTGGCTGACCACTGGCTTTCGCAAAGCGGTTCGCCTGCGGCCACCCCAGCCGAGCATGCGGCGTTGGCGATGGCTGCGCGTGAGGTGAAAGAACGCCTGTCCGGTCTCCGGAATGCTACTGAATCAATAGCTGCTCGAGCAGTATCTACAAGGGCGGACGGCCCATTTCTTATAAATATTGAGCAATTTGACGCCATTACTGCCCCGTTGACCGCCCGTACCCTCACCGCCGCCCGCAAAGCCCTGCGCGATGCGAAGTTGACGACCGACGACATCCATGGCGTGGTGCTGGTCGGCGGCTCCACCCGCATGCCGCAGATCCGCAGCGCGGTGGCGCAGTTGTTTGGCCGCGAGCCACTGACCAATCTGAACCCTGATGAAGTGGTGGCCCTGGGCGCAGCCATTCAAGCAAATCAGCTGGCGGGCAACGCGAGCGCCAACGACTTGCTGCTGCTCGACGTGATTCCCCTGTCGCTGGGCATTGAAACCATGGGCGGTCTGGTCGAGCGCATCGTGCCGCGTAACCAGACCATTCCTACCGCCATGGCGCAAGACTTCACCACCTATCAAGACGGCCAGACCGCGCTGGCGCTGCATGTGGTGCAAGGCGAGCGGGATTTAGTGGCCGACTGCCGCAGCCTGGCGCGCTTCGAGCTGCGCGGCATTCCGCCCATGGCCGCCGGGGCCGCCCGCATCCGCGTGACCTTCACCGTTGATGCCGATGGCCTGCTAAGCGTGGCCGCACGGGAGCAGGGCAGCGGGGTGGAGGCCACCATCGCCGTCAAACCCTCGTATGGCCTGAGCGACGAGCAGATTGCGCAAATGCTGAAAGACAGCTTCGCCACGGTCGATCAAGACATCGCTGCCCGTGCATTGGCCGAAGCGAAGGTGGACGCAGACCGCATGCTGCTGGCCACGCGAAGCGCGCTGGCCGCTGATGCGCATTTGCTGGATGCGGCCGAGCGCCAATCCATAGACGCGTTGGTGGCGTCACTGCAAGCGACCACCGCCATCAGTCAAGACGCCGCCGCCATCGAAGCTGCTACCGACGCGCTGGCCAAAGGCACAGAAGCCTTCGCCGCCCAACGCATGAACCACGGCATCGCCAAAGCCCTGTCTGGCAAACATTTGGAGTCAATTTAGATGCCCACCATCACCGTCCTCCCCCACCCTGAGTACTGCCCGCAAGGCGCAACTGTCTCAGCGCCCGCTGGCACCTCTATTTGTGAAGCGCTGCTGGACAACCACATCAACATCGAGCACGCCTGCGACATGAGCGCCGCCTGCACCACCTGCCACGTGATCGTGCGCGAGGGGTTCAAATCGCTGGGTGAGCCCGACGAAACCGAAGAAGACCTGCTGGACCGTGCCTGGGGCCTGGAGCCCTTAAGCCGCCTCAGCTGCCAGGCGCTGCTGGCGCAGGCCAATGTGACGGTGGAAATCCCGAAGTACTCGATCAACCACGCAAAAGAGAATCATTGAAGTTGCAAGTCGGGGATTTTTGAACGCAGAGGACGCTAAGGGAGCGCAGAGGACGCAAAAGGAACACCAAAAATGATGGCAAATATCCTTTTGTCTTTCTCTGCATACTCTGCGCAACCTTCGCGTACTCTGCGTTCAAATTCTTCGGCTCCAAAACACGTCATCCCATGCGCCAAATCGTCCTGGACACCGAAACCACCGGCCTCTCCGCTGAAAACGGCGACCGCATCATCGAGATTGGTTGCGTGGAGTTGTTCAGCCGCAAACTGACCGGCAACAACAAACATTTCTACCTGAACCCCGAGCGCGACAGCCACGAAGATGCCATGAAAGTGCATGGCATCAGCAACGAGTTTTTGCGCGATAAGCCCAAGTTCGCAGCGGTGGCGGATGAGCTGCTCGATTACCTGCACGGCGCAGAAATCATCATTCACAACGCGCCGTTTGACGTGTCTTTTCTCAGCAAAGAGCTGGAGCGCATGGGCCGTGCGCCCTTCAAGGCCTATGTGGGCAGCGTGACCGACACGCTGCTGATGGCCAAAGAGCTTTTCCCTGGCAAACGCAACAGCCTGGACGCGTTGTGCGACCGCCTGGAGGTCGACAACTCAAGCCGCACGCTGCACGGTGCTTTGCTGGATGCGGAGCTGCTGGCCGACGTGTACATCAACCTCACGCGAGGACAAGACGCACTGCTGATCGACATCGGCACGAGCGAGCAAGCGACGGGAACGATGGAGCTGATGGACTTGCGCGGCTTTGACTTGCCTGTGCTGGCTGCCAACGACCAGGAATCCGCCGCACATGACGCGGTTCTGATCCAGTTAGACAAGGCCAGCAGCGGAAAAACGGTGTGGCGCAATTTTCAGCCATCCGCAATGGCATAATCGGCGGCTTCGGTTTTGCATCACTTGGTCAGTCAAGCGCAGCAACCCAAGGGAGATTAGCTCAGGGGTAGAGCACTGCATTCACACTGCAGGGGTCACAAGTTCGAAACTTGTATCTCCCACCACCCCATCACTCCCAGCTTACTTTGGCGACAGCCTGATCCAGACTGCAACGCCCTGGCAGTGGATCGATTTTCCGGAGTATGGGAGGCTCGTAAGAACGCGATCTCCTTCCCAGCAACACTCTTTGACGGACATCGCCCCAATTTCGCGGGCCAGCACGGTCTGTGTGAGTTCTACCCCCTCCCAAGCGATATCCAAGGCGTTCATCGCCTGATTGACGGTTAGCACAACACCGCTCCAGCTCAAGAGCACTGATGGCGTGGTCCATTCCTGGCACATTTGCACCAAGGCTGCCGACGTCGATTCTGTCAACAACGCGGAGTCAAAAATGGGCGCAATCAACATAGCAGCTTCCGCTGCCAGCGCCAGGTGCCGCTCCCGAAAATATCCACGCTGCGGATGATGCAAGGCAATCAGGCCAATCACGAGTCCGCGGCTGATCATGGGAACTACCAGGGCCGACCCCACAGTTTTGTCTCCCAGACTCGTCCATCGGTCGTCTAACTCGACGTCCGAGGCCAACCCGCCCTGACGGTGCTTGAGCGACCAGCCCGCTAGCCCGGCTGAAAGCACAGTGGCAACCTTGTAGTTCGATACCTCTGAAAAGGCTTCCTTGTTGGCCAGTATTCGGTGAATAACTTGATCGCCGGACAACAGAAAAAGTGAACCCCGCTCTGCGCCGACATAAGAAACGATTTGGGGGAGCACTTTAAGTGCATCCGCGCGGGCGTTACCTTCTTTAGCGGCGGCAGCAACCAGGTCAGCAAGTGCAGAATTCATAGCAACAATCCCTCATTGAGTTAAAAAAAAATCTACGCTTTGTGGCCAAGTTCATCGTGTGGGCGAAAGCACCGCGTTGTCAACATACTATTTCGATGTCGGCGCAGCACTCAATAAATAGATGGCTTGTTGACCGTAATTTTTCGCCAATTCCAGGGTGCCCAGATACTCATAAAGAAATGCGCTGCCGGTGCCCATCTCATCGGCGTACAGGCTTTCTTCTGATACCAAGGCCGCCACAAATTGCTCGGAAGCGTAAATCATTCCAGGCTTGGCAATCGGTTCGATGCGAGCCGCACGGTTGACCTGTCCGCCGTAAGCAGTCGGGCGCCCAGTCAGTGGATTGGTACCAAAAAAAATAGGTCCGGTATGTAAACCGATTCTGACTTTTAAAACACCCGGCATACCAAAACTGCGGCTGTCTAGTTGTGCAAAGGCGTTGGACAGTTCAGTCGCATAGCGCGCCATGTCTCTGGATGATTTATGAACGATGTAAAGGGCGTCGCCCCACGACTCCACCATCAGGGGCGTTGGCAAGCTTTGCATACGCTCTGTTACCGCAGTCATGTAGGTCCAAAATGCAGGTAGATCCACCTCTCGCAGCTTGCTGTAGCCCACAACGTCAGCAAACAGCATAGAGCACACCGTGCGATGCCCCTGGTGGCCCACGCTGATTGCCACTTCAGCGCTGGCCAAGCCGGTAAAGAAGGGCGTAATACCCGCTTCGTTACGGCAATCATCCAGATCAATCATTCTTAACCGGGATGGGTCACCCCAGTGGTCAATAAAACTCGTTGTCGAGCCTGGTGTTGGCGGCAGGTTGAAATCCCAAACTGCCAAAAGGTACGGGTGACAATCTAGAGACCGTGCCCGCAGACGTGCAGTCCCGTCAATGATGTGGCTGTTGTGCTCCAGCACCGTTTGGTCATTCAACAGTGGATCAGTGGTCGTTAGGGTGACGCTGTGTGCAAGCTTGAGCGCACTGCGAAAGCGCTTTTCCCAGCGTGAGCCTGACGGACGAACACGGTTTTCGATGAAGTCTTCAACCGCACAAGGCAAGACAATATTGACCTCAGCATCCCGCTGTAGCATGGCCTCAATGAACATCAAGTTGCAACCAGGATCGGCGCACGAATAACTGATTTCTGCGCCGAGAGTTTCCAGATGCTCGGAAATTTTGGCGGCAACCAAACCCTCCATCTCGGCGGGAAAACACCGGATGCCAGAGCTGACCAGGTCGACGCCGGGTCCGCTGAACAAAACCACTACCGGAGGTGTCAATGCGGCTAAAGCCTGCGCAGGAATCTGAAGACCACTATCAGCCATTTCAGTTAGCTCGCGCCGCAATGCAACCCTAAGTGCGAACTGATTTTTACCTATCTTCCCCGCTGACGAAAAAGCGTAGATAGAGGCATCCTGGTCGCTTTGCAAAAGAGCCAAAACACCCATACGAGAATAGTGAGCGAATGGGTCCTCTGCCTGATCTGGAGATTCCGAGCCGACCGCGTACGCCGCGAACGTCGTTGCTTCTTCAGGCTGCCCAGAAAGCTGGGCCAACACAGCTGCTGCATAAGCCCTTTGGGGAGTCCGCTCCATCTCGAACGCTCTGCTCGCCAGACCTGTGGCCCGCTTGAGATCGTTGGGTTGCCGCATACGGCGCCACACCTCCAGGCAAATCTGAGACATCAAGTCTAGTGATATGGCGTTAACAGCTAGTGCAGGCATGGATAGGCGGCTGAGAAGTGTGGCCACTTCTTGAGCTGCGCCAGAAGCGGCAAGTGCTTCAATCCCCAATAGGGTGCTTAAGCGGAGCACCCTAGATTCAGTAGACTCGAATTCAAGCGCCAGCGGCTCAACAATGGCTTTGGCATCCGATACGTCGCCCGCTCGCAAAGCAATCAGGGCGGCCAACAGTCTCAAATGCAGATTGTCAGGCTGTTCGGCGAGTGCCTGCACACACAGGTCGTGCGCTTGAAAGCAGTGGCCGTCCGCCAGCGCAGACCGAATTGCTGTTTCGGGGTCAGTCAGTGTTTGGTGAATCATATAAAACTTCGCAAATTAAGCCATCGCACAACCCGGTCTGCGCTAGAGGCATGTCTACAATCCCTACACAATCGGAAACACACTCATGAACCTTGAACTAGAAGCCCGCGATGAAATTTTGATATTGCGTCCTGTCGGGCGGCTTGATAGCAGCAGCTCGCCGGAGCTCGAAAGAGCAGTGATGAGCAGTCTGAGCTCAGGGTGTCGGCGAATGTTATTCGACCTCGCTGAAATGGAATACATCAGCTCCGCTGGTCTGCGCGTTGTGCTTCTGACTGGTAAAAAATTGCGCGCCAGCGAAGGAAAGCTAGTTCTGGTTTCAATGAGAGAGACGGCTCGCGAGGTGTTTGAAATGAGTGGATTCTTGACTCTTTTCGCAACTGCACCAACGATAGACGAGGGACTGCAGGTGCTTAAAGGATAGTTTTTTTCTAACGAAATGCTTCCGGCGATGTTATTTGACCCTATGTCGGAAATGAAGCCGGGTGTAATCTGAGTTTATTGTGATTCAGTCAGGCGTTTGACGAAACGGATTTCGTTCTTCGCTGTTGCATCGAAGCCAGCATTCAAGCGACGGTATGCAACGCTGTCAGACATTCGGCGAACAAAGTGCACGCCCAATCCACCGATGGGGCGTTCTTTGATATCTAGGCTGAGATCCGGTTCAGACAACAGCAGAGGATCGAACGCATGCGCGTCATCAGTCAAAGTAACAGTCACTGACCCAGCAAGAATTTCTGCATCGATTTGAACGTTGCCCGGGTTCTGTGGCCCGTATCCGTGAACGACGATGTTGGTAAACAGCTCATCTAACATCAACGTAATGCTAGTGATCACGCGCGGTGTGGCTCCATATGTTCGCAGCCACTGAGACAGCTCGTGGCTGACACCCTCTATGACATCCAACCGACCTGGAACTACGCGAGAAAAATCTGTTGCGACAGGCTTGGGGCGTTCAGACATTAGCTAATACGTTTTGATGGTGCACTACCGTTGAATCATGCCGATACAATTGTCCCATGGATCTCGATTCTTCCAAATTGGATACAAAGTCATCCGAGCCCAAAAGCTCTGCTTTAGCTACTCCCATGCGCTTACTTCGACATGTTGGAGTGGCTGCATGCCTAGAATCCGCGTCGGGTTGGCTTGCCACGATGCTCGTTGGACTGCTTGTATTGATCGGCATTTTATTCGTGTTGCAACGAATTGAGGGGAAAGCACTCCACGAAGCGCGTACCGAGATTATCTTGCAGGATTTGCAGGAGCAAATGGAGGCCGATCTGTTGATTGGTCTTGATCTAGGCGACAGTAGCCGGGCGTCAGAAATGTTGGCTACGGCTATGAGCAGGGATAAGGAAATCCTGGCAGTTGAAATCTTTGATACAGCGGGTGTTTCCTTGTTCAACACCGATCGCGGATCGATTGGAGAACAAGTACCACGTGATTGGTTTGAAGCCACGCAGCGAAAGCGTTCTGGCGGCAAGTCGATCTCGTTGTCAACTAATGGTGTCGATTTGGTACGGGGGATCGAAATAAAAGGCCCGTTTGGTGAGATTTCAGGACACATTGGATTGACTTCTAAACCGGTAGAACTACCAAATTTGGTTGCATTCTTATGGACCAGTTTTGCAGTATTTTCACTAGCGTTGGTGGTTTCTTGCGTCTTTGTATATTTCAAATTGCATGCTCACATACATGATTATGATTTGAAGAGTGAGGTACAGCGGATTGCTGACCGGATTGCGGCGACCCAATCAAGACTAGATCAAACACTTAAACACCTAGCTGATGATTTGGACGGCTCGAAATGACGACCAATGGTGTTATTCCTTTAATTTTGGAGCCGAAAGAATTGACGAGCCACCTAAGTACGTTGGTTGTATTCGGATTCGTGTTATTGGTTATTTGCGCTTCGCTCATTACTGGCGCAGCTTTACGTCAGTTGAGTTCAGTCGCAGACACGGGGTCAACCGCGCACGCTCAAATCCTGGCCGATGGTATAGCTATACGTGTTCAGCGCGCAGTGGCTGTCGGAGTTCCGTTAGCAAAGCTGGAAGGACTGAATGCATTCTTTGCACAGCGAATGCAGAGTCAGCCAGGAATCGCCGCACTAATTCTTTTAGATGTGGATGGCAAAGTCGTATTTCAATTGCCGTCAGATGCTGACATAAATACGGTTTCTGGAAAGCAAGTAACCGCTACCGCTGTGGTGGCAGGCTCAACAGTCGCAAAAGTGGTACTGGTGTGGCGCCAGACTGAAATCTGGCTATTGCTATCCAGATGGATGCTGCCAATTACTGCTATCGTTATGATTTTCTCACTAATCGCCGCAGAGGTTCTGAGATGCGCCATGGGGCGGAGCATTTTGTTTCGTGATGCGCAGGTGACGCTGGCGTGCGAACGTGTCGAAATGGGAGATTTTAGTTGGAGATTTGAAAGAACAATTCAACATCACTTCGACCAACGTATGGCCTGGATATCTACAGAGCTCAAGCACTTAAACGAACTGTATTTGCGTGTTCAGCGAATGGTGCAGTCGTTGCGGCAAACCGAGCCGGACGCTTATCAGCGAGCCCACCTCGATACCTTATTGCAACAAGCAACAGCCAGTGATCATTTTCGTTCCGATAATGCGCCTTTGATTCTGGAACCGGGGCAGCTTATGCAAAAATCCGAAAGGCTAACGGGTGTTTTTGTTTCAGTGCTGATTTGGATATGCCTTGGTGGAATTACGGTCTTAAAGTTTAACGGATGGAACGAGAATTTAAGTGTTTTGACAACACTAACTCTCGGTTTGGTGATCTTGCTGTGGATCGGATGGCGCCACTATCGCTTGAAAACCGGTAACCGTTATTTCTTGTCGGGTGCGATTGTCGGCGGCTTGGCTGTCGGTCCCGGGTTATTGCTTTCTTTTTTTGTATTATTTAGTACTGGTCAATCAACACTTGTATATTGGATTTCCAGATTCGCGCTGTGTGGAATAATTCTAGCGAGTGGGTTTCTCTTGCACCGTTCGAAGCAAGCCTTGCTTCATTCATGCTAACTTAAATATCGCCAAGTTTGGCTTGGTCTCTGTCCAGTTATACAACCCATGCAGCTCAGAACACGGATAACAATTTTAGTTGTCGCGGCAGTGGTTGCGTTCGGTGCCGTGTTTTCAGCAATCTTTTCATATCGCGATTATGAATTGACGCGACGTTATCACCAATCAATTTTACAAACGCAAAAAATTGCATGGACCAAGCTGGAGAGTGAGTTAACGCGTAATGTAGAAGAACTGGTTAAATCTCTGCTGGGGCATCGTGGCTGGGTCAAGGCTTGGCAGAGTATGGATCGTGCAGTTATCAGCGACTTGATTCGTGCGACGGTTGCCGATAAAGAGTATATTCGTGTAGACGTATATGACGCACAGAGAGTACTTGTATACTCAAATTCCACGAGCATACTTCAAGATTCATTGATTGAGGATGCATGGATTGGCCGCGCATTGAATAGTAACTTATTCGAAGTCGGTTTAAGTCAAGTATCCCGAAAGAAATATTACTTTGTTGCTGCACGAGTTTTTGGAACCGATAGTATCGATAACGCTACCGGTGTATTGACGGTTGGGTTTGATCTGGCCCATTTTCTACCCAGTTTGGCGGGTATGTTGGATGGAGACAGTTTTCTGGTAAACCTCAGAGGCCGGGAGGTGGCAAGCACGAAGCCAGGTCTGCTTGACAAACAACAATTGAATTTTTCGATGCGCCAGCCGATGGTTCAGCAACTGAAATCGGGAGATTCAGATGCAAGCCAACTACTCTATGTGTTTCAACCACTTACCGGATACGACAATCGCCGAGTTGGTGGTTTGCTTTTGGTCAGGGATGTATCTGATGCAGACCGGAACGATCAGATAATATCTATTTTTGCCTTCGGTTCAGTTGGATTGCTTCTTTCAGTTCTTGGTCTTTTCGTATTTACCTATCTGCGTCAGGCGCTGCTGCCTTTAGAGCGATCTGTGCACGTTTTGGCCGCGCTGGCTCAAGGTGAATTGCGCACAGGATTGGGTGAGGATGATGATCAACTGCTGAAGGACGAAGCGGGGCAAATTGCGCGAGGAGTCGCTGTTTTGCGTGGGGAGATGCTCAACTTGAAAATGTTGCGAGATGAGCGCATCCGAACGCGTAAGCAGCAGGAGCGACTTATCCGGCAACAATTGAAACTGCTGGCTGAAAACCTTGATGTGTCTTCACGTGCTGAGATACTGGTTGCGTTGGACTCTGATCACGTAGATGAAAGTGCGAGCGGGTCTGCCAATCATGATTTGGCCGAACTGGCGCATATTTTGGCGCGAATGTCGGGTCTGGTGACCACCCAACAGGGGCGGTTAGTTGGTTTGTTGAAGGATTTGCGGGCCGCAATGGAGCATCAGGCCTTGCTGGTTAGCCTCCAGCAAGAGCTGGAGATTGCGAAAAGCATGCAGGCGTCTATTTTGCCAAGGCACACCCCTTTGACTGACACAGTGCAGGTGGGGGCAATGATGATTCCTGCAAAAGAAATAGGTGGCGATTTTTACGACTATTTTTTGATCGATCAAGACCACCTGGCTCTTGTCGTGGCGGATGTGTCCGGAAAAGGTATTCCTGCCGCGTTTTTTATGGCTATTTCCAGAACGCTATTAAAAAGTAATGCACTGTTCTTCCAGCAGCCAGCCTTGGTGATTGCTCAATTAAATGAACAATTGTGTGCGGAGAACGAACAGATGATGTTTGTAACGGTGTTTTTTGGCGTGTTGAAGCTGTCCACAGGAGAGTTAAACTATGTCAACGCTGGGCACAATCCCCCTTTGATTTGCTCCCCAGCGGGCGATGTGCGCGTCCTACCCAGCGGGCAAAATATGGCACTCGCGGTTTTGGATGGCATTGAGTTTTGTCAGGGAACCACCACACTCGTGTTGGGAGATACTTTGGTGATGTACACGGACGGTATTACAGAAGCAACAAACGTTGCTGGCGAACTATTTGGAGAAGGTGCGCTAGTTGATGCCGTTAGAGAAAATATCTTAGGCGGGCGTGACAACGAGTTGCTAAATGTAATATTGCAAGCTGTCAGATCATTCGAGGCCGGTGTTGCTCAGGCTGACGATATTACGTGTGTTGCAGTACGCTATCAGAATGACCATGTGTAATGCGGCGCGCAAAAACAATTTTAACTTGACCACTGGAATCAAGAAACTCGCCAACACCCCACCATCCTTGAGTGCACATGAATGTCTGTTCATGTAAATCCAAGTAATCAATTAGCATGATACTCTCGTGGTCAAATTCCCATGGCTGTTCTAGATTCAGCACTAGCAATTGACGCTTAAGTCCGTTCAACGTGCCAACCCAACCGATACGCATCCCACTACTCATGAGATTGCGCCTGCTCGTATCGTTGAGCAGTGACACCATTGCGATACAAGTCGGTCGCCGCATGGATCTGGCCAACTCAAAGCGCTCTATTAGAAGCAGACGCTGCAGACCTTTGCGCCGCCACTTCGCACGAACCATGCAGCCCGCAATGTGCGCAACATTCCCGAGCATCGTTAGATCAGTCGTCAAATGCCAACCCAGGTTATCGCTATCCTGGCTAGTGGGGAATCCCAGCATGGCGTACGCAACTAACTGTTGATCTTCAAAAATTCCTATTGTGTGCCCTCGGCTTGCAGAGTGAAATCCTATGTTGTCGAGGACAAATTCCTCAACATTGTCTTCACGAACATAATGATCCGGATGTATGAGTTGTTCCAGGACCTCATCGCGCAGCGCCGTTACCTGTGGTATGTCGCTCTTATCCAATAGACGAATACTCAGTTGCGGATGGCTTTTTAGACGCCTTATGTCGTTTATCATGCAGGCGGGAGAGTTAGACAAAAAACTGAAAACACCACATCACTGGATGCGCCATGAACCGAAATGAAAGCAAGCCAATTTTACGCTTAATCTCACTACTTGCTGTCGTTCTTGTCGGTCTCTCAACCATGCTGATTGCCTTTCGCGTAGAGCAGGTGCTGCTTGAGTTTGCGCAAGGGCGGGGGACTCGCACCGCAAATCAATTGCGTGAACAGGTGGAAGGTGGTTTTCGACTTGGCATTAGCCTATCGGATCAATCCAATCTGAATGAATGGTTGAAACGCCTGGGTCAGCAGGACCCTTCGCTGGTATTCGCTCATGTGCAAAGTGATTCGGGCGAAATGGTTGCCGATTGGGGTGATAGACAACAGCTCGCCGCTATCAGGCCTGTTTGGTCTGCTCAACTCCTGGGGCGTGGAAATTATTCGGGTTCTGCTGCCAATCTGCTAGTCCGCAATATTGGTCATCGATCATATATAGGCATTCCTGTTGCAGATGCCGCTGCAACGCGAGTTGCTTCTATTTGGTTGGTGTATGACCGTTCGAATTTGCGTGATTCAGCATGGTCTCTGTTGGGTCAATTGTGGTTGTATGCACTCGGTTTGACGGCTCTTTTAATCGGTACGCTAAGTTTGCTTGCGTCAGCCTGGTTAAGACTGGCCAACGCGCGCATGCAGTCAGTTGCCGGTATTGTGTCGGTCGTGAATGACAATACGCTATCAAAATATCCATGTGAAATTGTTAAAGCCTTGGACCAATCCCCGTCCGGTCGCACTACAGTATGGAAACGGCTAATACTTGTCGGCCTGGCGCTGATCATCGTTTTTGCCGGTCTGTCGGCGCTTGCCTGGAAAGCAAGAGAGCTGGCGCGGCCGTTGATTATTTCCGAAATTGATAGCAGTGCACGCATCGTGTTGCAGTCAGCGCAAGCGCACATCACAAGAGCAATTGGAATTGGCATTCCTGCCAATAAGCTGCTGGGCCTCGAAGAGGTCTTTTCCGCGGAAATTCAGTCTAATACAGAAGTGGCGTTCATTGCATTGCGAACGCAGGGTGATCGGACGGCCACGCTGAGTGTTCGCCCAGGTGTCAGCGAAGTAGGACGACAGCGTGTGCAAGACTGGCTATCGGGCCAGGGGGCAGCCACAGATTTTCGGATAGAAACCCAGCCACTGGTGACCATTCAGAGCCTTGACGCACTTGGTAATCTATCGGTTGGAACACCGCTGGCATACATCGATGAACGAATGCGATCAATATCTCTCGATCTGTTTTTTGCGATTATTGTCAGTTTTGTATTACTTCGCGAAGTATTGGGTGCCATGTGGGCAAGATCCGCTATCAGGCCTTATTTAATATTCGAAGATGCGTGGCAGGGGTGGAAAGCGCGAGCTGAGCGTTTGTCTGCCCAGTACGTCAACCCACTTGATCTAGCGGTCAGTGACTGGTTCGAACAAGTACGCAGCGGAGTGCGGCGTTTGATTGATGAAGCTCGCCAGGGCGCACTAACTGGCAAAAGCCTAGATTTAATTCGTATACGAATGGTCGTATTTTTAACGGCCCTGTCTGATGAATTGTTGCGCCCCTTCTTCACTGTTTATGCATCAGAAGTAAATCCTGTCTCGATTCATTTGTCTCCAACCATGTTGGCAGGGCTTCCGGTAGCTGCTTTTATGGTGTCACTCGCGCTGGCTCAGCCGCTAGGTCCGTGGGTCACGCGAAGATTTGAAATGCATCGAGCGCTCCTATTTGTCTCGAGCGTTGGTGCACTGCTGTTGGGTGCAACTGCCTTTACAACAGACGGGTTGACCCTGATACTTTTGCGTATTGGCAGCGGTGTTGTTTATGGCTTGATGTTGATCCTTTTGCAGACGGCGATTGTCCGGACAACGAATCAGGGTCAGCGCGCACGTGGACTGGCAGAGGTATCGGCGGCAATTGTCGCTGCTGGTGTATGTGGGCCAGCTTTGGGTGGATTGCTGGTCGAGAAACTGGGAACGTCGGCAGCTTTTTTCGCCTGCGCTTTGTGTCTACTCGCTGCCGCCGTGATAAGCCTTGGTTTATCGGTGTCCAAGAGCGACGGTTTGGGTAATCTTGCCGGGCTGGGTGGCTGGAATGGTCTTAAAGCCGTATTGAGTAACAGAACGGTCATTGCTGTGACCTGGCTGGCGGCAATTCCGGCGCGGCTTGCGGCTGCTGCGCTATTGGTTGTAGTCACGCCGCTTTATTTGCTCGAATTGGGAGAAAGTGCGACCATTGCTGGGCGCGTGCTCCTTTTGTATTTCCTGGCTTTTATGATTACAGCGCCAATCGTTGCACGCCAGTCCGATCTCAGCGGACGGCGCAAGCCCTGGATTGTTGGGGGCTGCATACTGTCAGCCGTTGCTTGTGCAGCGTTGCCGCTGGTTGGAGGCGTGATCGGTGCGGCAATATGCTGCGGACTTCTGGGCGTCGCGCAAGCGCTTTTGTCTTCCCCGCAACTTGCACTGGTCACCGAGATTTTTGATGGTGATCATGGCGCGGCGTCGCCGGAGCAGGCGCTTGCCGCGTTTCGTTTTGTTGAACGCTTTGGCAGTATCCTGGCGCCGTTTGCCGTTGCGCTGGCTGTAACCCAATTCGGTTTAACCGGGGCAGTCGGTGCAATTGGCGCCGTTCTGGCCGTCTGTGGGGTTGGCCTTTCAATATCCCTGATGAACCTTAAAGAGAGCACCTCACAAAATGCAGAAATTTAAGTACCCATGGCGGGTAGCCATATTGTTGATATTGGTGTGGCAAGCAATAACGAGTCACAGTTTCGCGCAGAGCGCTGAAAGTACCGTTTTAATGGTTTTGCCGCGAGATGAGCAAAATATTGAGATTGCTTTTCGCGACTATCTTAAGAAGCGCAACTTACCCATCAAAATCGATACGATCAGGTTTTCGGGTAACAGCCAAGACGGCGCAGCATTGGTCGAGAAAATACGAAAAGCAGCACCCAATCTGATTTACACTTGGGGCACTGGAACGACGCTTGCTGTGGCGGGTCCGCATAATACGCCACGGCCGGGCGATTTTATTCGCGACATACCGATCGTCTTTACCGAAGTAACGGATCCGATTGGGAGTTCGCTGCTGCAGCAGCTGAGTCCGCCTGGACGAAATGTGACAGGGGTCAGTCACCTTGCGCCACTCGTAGTACAGATCAATGCTATCCGCACCTATCGTCCGTTCAAACGGCTGGGCTACATAACAAATCCCAAAGAATCAAATACCAAGCTTGTGTATGAGGCGCTAGTGAAGCTGGGGCAGACCATGAAGTTCGAAGTGGTTCAAGAGGTGCTTCCTGTTGATGCGCAAGGTAACCCAGAAGTAGCCGCATTGCCGACAGCCATTAATCGAATAGCGGCCAGTAAGGTTGACTTTTTGTATATCGGTCCGAGCACGTTTCTGGCATTTACTCATCGGGATCTTGTGACACAAACAGCGCTGGATGCAAAATTGCCGACTTTTTGTGCCACTGAGAGTATTGTCAGAAAATCAAAGTGTTTGTTTGGTTTGTTTTCAAACGGAAACAATGTGGGTCGTTTTGCAGCTTATAAGGCGGCACAAATTCTTGCCGACAAACAGGCGGTTGAAACAATTCCAGCAGAGACTTTGCAGCGGTTTTCTTTGTTGATTAACATGCCAACAGCAAAAAATATTGATTTGTATCCACCACTCAACCTATTGAATGTTGCGGAAGTTATTCAATAGGCTTGAGCCGTGTCAAATTGATACCCGGTGTAGTGGAAGTCGTAACCCGTATCAACAGCGATCGCGGTGAGCCGCTTCCAGCAACCACTGACGAAAGCTAACCAGTGGTGCGAGGTGCTCCCGTGCATCGGGATAACACAGGTAGTAACCCACTTCTTCTGCATAGTCGTCGGCAAGCGGTGTGCTGACCAAACCAGCTGCGATGTCGTCTCGAACGAGGCATTCCGGCACCAGCGACAAGCCCATGCCTGCCATCACGGCGCGAATCAGGCTGTGGTACTGGTCTAGCTGTGGGCCTGCCAGCGGGTTGATGCCATTCACGTCATGCCGTTCGCACCAGCGCGCCCAGGCTTGTGGTACCGAGACATGCTGCAGCAACGTGAACCGGGCGATGTCTTGCGGCCGATTCAATGGGGTGCCAGGCGGCGCGATCAGCACCACTTGCTGGCCGGTGATGTAGTGAGATACAGCACCCGGCCAGTGGCCATTACCCAACAGGATGGAGCAATCCAGGTCGGGGCGGTGAAAGTCGTAGCCCTGCACGTAGGGCACAAAGCGCACGTTGATCTGGGGATGCAAACGGCTGAACGCGGGCAAGCGCGGAATGAGCCACTTGGAGCCAAAGGTGGGCAGGGTTGACAGGTGCAATGCACCACCCCCGTCGCCACTGGTGATCAGTTCGAGCGTGGCCGCTTCAATTTGCGCCAGCAGCGGGCGAATGGCGGCTTCGTAGCGCTGACCTGCAGGGGTGAGGCTCAGGCGTTTGCGCACTCGTTCAAACAACGGCACGCCGGTCCAGCGCTCCAGTTCCTGCACCTGTTTGCTCACAGCGCTTTGCGTGAGATTCAACGATTCGGCAGCGCGTGAAATGCTGCCAAACCGGGCGGTGGTGGCGAAGGCTTTGAGCAGGTTGTGCGGGGGACTCAGGCGACGAATCATGGTCTTATTTCATTCGTTTATGGAATGTTATCAGGATTGCTTTTCGCTTAGTAGATCAGCTTCTATTGGGTAAGATGAGGCTTCCAAGCCGATAAAAAACTGAAGGAATTCGTACCATGCAACGCCGCCATCTCATCGCAATTGCTTCTAGTTCATTGTTTTGTGGACTGTCCACTGCGCAGTCCAACAAGCCGCTTCGCCTCGTTGTGCCGTTCCCACCGGGCGGTGCCACAGACATCACAGCCCGCACACTGGCTGAGCCCTTGGCCCGCATCCTCGGCCAACCGGTGATCGTTGACAACCGGGCTGGCGCGGGTGGCTCCATTGGCATGGCGGAGGTGGCCAAGGCGGCGCCCGATGGGCTGACTCTGGGTGTCGCCACCTTGTCGACCCACGGCGTGAACCCTGCGGTGTACAAAACCCTGCCCTACGACCCGATCAAAGACTTTGCACCGGTGACCGAGCTGGTCAAGGCACCGGGTGTGCTGGTGGTCAACCCCAAGCTGGGCGTGAGCGACTTTGCGGGCTTGGTGAAGTACCTTAAAGCCAATCCCGGAAAAGTCAGCTATGCCTCGCCAGGCAACGGCACCATCGGCCACATGTGGGGAGAGATGTTCAAAAGCACCACGAACACCTTCATGCTGCACATTCCCTACCGCGGCGCAGGCCCCGCCCTCAACGACGTGCTGGGTGGCCAGGTGATGGTGTACTTCGATCAGGTGGCGCCATCGCTGCCACACATCCAGTCGGGCAAGCTCAAGGCAATTGCGGTGTCGTGGCCCAAGCGGCTAGACAACCTGCCGGGTGTGCCTACCTACCTGGAACTTGGCGTATTTGGCAACAACGATCCGTCGTGGTTTGGTCTGGTGGCACCCGTTGCCACGCCAGCGGCTAGCATTAAACGTGTGCACGAGGCCGTGGTGAAAGCGCTCGCAGAGCCTGCGGTCCGTGAAAAGCTGGCGGCGCAGGGGCTGTTTGCGTCGGGTAGCAGCCCAGAGGAGTTTGGACTGCAAATTCGCAAAGAAATAGAGAAAATGGAGCGCATTGCGCGCTATGGTCGCATCAGCCTGGAATGATGTTGAGTCCTGTTTTACGCCTGCTGCAAATCCGCCAGCACAGCTTGCCCGGTGCCACAATCTCCGCCATGCCTTCGATGATTCACACGGTGCCCGGCACCACGCCGCTGGTGCTCGATTCGCCCCACAGCGGCACCCAATACCCCGCCGACTTTGACCATGCCTGTGACCTTCTGACGCTGCGGCGCGCCGAAGACACGCATGTGGAAAAGCTGTATGAATTTGCGGCTGGTTTGGGCGCTGCCTGGGTCGAAGCGCTGTTCCCCCGCAGCTACCTGGACGCCAACCGCAACACCACCGAGCTGGACGAAACCCTGCTCAGCGCCGCCTGGCCCGGCGAGCTGGCCACCGAGCCTGCTCAGCTGGCCAAGGTGCGCCTGGGCAAGGGCCTGGTCTGGCGCTATACAGACGATGGTGTGCCGATTTACCAGCGCCTGCTGTCCGTGGCCGAGGTACAGCAGCGCATTGCGCAGTGCTGGCAGCCCTACCATGCCGCTGTGGCCGCCGCCATTGATGCCGCACATGCCCGCCATGGTTACTGCATACACATCAACTGCCACTCGATGCCCGCCGTGGCGTCCAGCCATGCCACCGACTTTCCGGGCCTTGCGCATGCAGATTTTGTGGTGGGGGACCGTGATGGCAGCACCGCACATTCGGAGTTGACGCAGCTGATTGCCAACCATCTGCTCGGGCTGGGCTACAGCGTGTCGGTCAATCACCCGTACAAAGGTGTGGAGCTGGTGCGCCGCCACAGCCAGCCGCAGCAGGGGCGGCACAGTATTCAGCTGGAGATCAATCGCAGGCTGTACATGGACGAGCACACGCTGGCGTTGAACGACGGTTTTACGCCGCTGAAGGCGCACCTCCAGTCGTTGGTGGCCTTGCTGCTGCGCACGCCAGCGCCATAGGTTTTTGTGACTCAAGTTCACTATCAATTTAATAGCTGCTTGAGCTTATTTTGCAAGGGCTGTAAGCCGATTTGGCTTAAAAACGGTAACTACTCAGCTCACCCCGCAAAGCGCGGCTGAATTGTCTGGCGGTTAAACACGCTGACCAGGCAGGCAAACAGGTTGGCCTGTTGCTTGTGCATGGTTGCCAGATACGAGCGGATCACAAAGAACGTATCGGCACCG
>JANOQJ010000086.1:0-66622 GCA_031414805.1 Comamonadaceae bacterium | reverse complement strand
CCCTGCACAAACCATGTGACCGAGCGATTCTTGCGTCGAGACTGGGGCTTGTGTGCGCAGTCACGAGATATTCCAAGGCAATTGGCCTATTCAGACGGGAGTATTGGCGACGGTACTGTTGGGGTCACGGATTCAGGAATTTGAAAGGCGTCGAGCCAAAAGGCAAATTGGAAGCGGAAAAGCCAAACGGCATTTGCTCCCACAAAATCAATCTTGCTGCCATCACTGAAATCGATCAGGAAGTGATTGACTGGATCAGAATGGCTTTTGATAACGCGAAATGATCTGCGCGGACAGGCTGCTTGACGTGAGCGCCCGTCCGTGTCGACCAGTAGAGCAACAGTTTTTCCAGGCTGCTCTCAATTCAATAGCTGCTTGAGCAGGTTCTACAAGGGCTGATGGCCTGTTTGGCTTGTAAACTGAGCTACCGTTCGCACGGAGTCCTTCAATGGAGCGTGCGAACGGTTGGCGTTGTATGGAGCCCTATCAATAAGATACCGCGCATGACACCGACCACCCCCCAAACCCAGCTCATCCACCACCCCTACCACCCCCCCGAAGGCTTTTCGGCCCCGCTGCCCGGCATCTTCAAAGCCTCCACCGTTATCTTCGCCAACACCGCAGCCATGCGGGCGCGGGAGTGGCAGAACAAACGGGGCTACACCTACGGCCTGCATGGCACGCCCACGACGTTTTTGCTGGAAGAGCGCTTGTGTGCACTGGAGGGCGGCTTGCAGTGCTTGCTGGTGCCCAGTGGGTTAGCCGCCATTGCCAATGTGAACCTGGCCTTGCTGAAAACAGGCGATGAGGTGCTGGTGCCCGATAACGCCTATGGCCCCAACAAAGCCATGGCGCAAGGTGAATTGGCGGCCTACGGCATCACGCACCAGTTGTATGACCCCATGAACCCGGCTGATCTGGCCGCGCGCATCCACGCCAAAACCGCACTGGTGTGGCTGGAAGCGCCGGGCTCGGTGAGCATGGAGTTTCCCGATCTGGTGAGCCTGGCGCGCATTTGCCGGGAAAAAGCCGTGACCAGTGCTTTGGACAACACATGGGGCGCGGGTTTGGCGTTTGCGCCGTTCAGCTTTGACCAAACGGACCCGCAAGGGCAGGGCGTTGATATCTCGATCCACGCACTGACCAAATACCCCAGCGGCGGCGGCGATGTGCTGATGGGCAGCGTGATGACCCGTGACGAGGCCCTGCACCTGAAACTCAAAGCCACTCACATGCGCCTGGGCCTGGGCGTAGGGGCCAACGACGCGGAAGCGATCTTGCGCGGTCTGCCCAGCATGGCCCTGCGCTACCACGCGCACGACGTGGCCGCCCGTGCCCTGGCGCAGTGGCTGGGCACGCGGCCGGAAATTGCGCGGGTGCTGCACCCCGCCTTGCCCGCATCGCCCGGCCATACGCACTGGCAGGCGCTGTGTGGCCCGCATGACGCGGCGGCGGGGCTGTTTTCGGTGGTATTTGACAAGCGCTATACCGCCGCGCAGGTGGATGCGTTCTGCGATGCGCTGACGCTGTTCAAGCTCGGCTTTTCCTGGGGCGGGCCCATCAGCCTGGTAGTGCCCTACCAGATGCCCGCCATGCGCCACACCAGCCGCGCGGCATGGGCGGAGCAGGGTGTGCTGGTGCGCTTTTCGGTGGGGCTGGAGTCGGTGGTTGACCTGCAGACCGATCTGCAGGCCGCGCTGGGCGTGTTGTCATTGGCGAAAGCGTGACATTTATCGCTTAAAGTGGTCGCATTGATTAAAAGAAACGGACACTACCTTGGCAACTCCCAACTACGGCTACGAAAAACGGCAACGTGAGCTGGCCAAAAAAGCCAAGAAGCAGGAAAAACTCAAGCGCAAGGCCGACGGCTTGCCAGATGAGGTGGACGACGCAGCGCCTGGTAACCCGGCTGATGCGCTGCAACCCGGCGTTCAGAGCCCCGAAACACCGCCCACAGCAGCGATCTGATTGACCCGACCCGCTGATCAGCGCGGTTTGAACTGCACCGGGTCGTAGAAAAACTGCTCTTGTGCGATTTTTTCGCCTTCCCAGCGCTGGTAGGCCAACTCTTCAATTCGGGTGCTGCCACCCGTTTTGCCGGTGAACTCGAAAATCCAGCGAATCACCACGTGATCGCCGTTGGCAAAAACAGGCTGCACGCAGGTTGACACGACGGATGCAGCGCGCTCCAGCGCCGCCCGCTCGTGCTTGACCAACACGTCACGCCCCACGCGCGGTGGGTTGTGGTTCTCCTGCATGGACGCATCGGCGGTGTAGAACTCTTCAATGGCTTGCACGTGTGCGCCTTGCACCACGCGGGCGATGAAGCTGTCGAGGGTTTGTTGGCTGGGCATGGTGAGGTCCTTGTGATGTGTATTTTTCAGTCGGTAGCTACCGTGTAATTCAACGCCATACGGCCGCCATCGACCACCACAATTTCGCCGGTGATGTAGCTGGCCGCGTCGCTGGCCAGATAGGCCACCACATCGGCAATTTCTTCGGGCTGGCCCAGCCGCCTCATCGGCGTGCGGCTCAAGATTCGCTGGCGGGCGGCCTCGCTGGTGAGCACGGCCTTCGCAGCCAGCTCGGTGGCAATGGTGCCGGGCGCCACCGCGTTGACGCGAATGCCATGGTCCGCCAGGGCCAATGCCATGGCCCGCGTGAGCTGGTTGATGCCGCCTTTGCTCACGTTGTAGCTGGCAATGTTGGGAATGGCCAGGGTGGCGTTGACCGAGCTCATGTTGACGATGGCACCGCTTTTACGGTGCGCCATCTCCCGCGCCACCGCCTGCCCCACGAGAAAGGCACCTTTCAGATTCACGCGCAACACCGCATCGAAGTCGTCTTCCGTTACATCCAGAAAATCGGCCGCTTTGAAAATACCTGCGTTGTTCACCAGCACGTCAATGCGGCCATGTGCCGCCATGGTTTGGGCCACCAGTGCGTCGACCTGGCGCTTGTCGCCCACATCACAAGGAATGAACAGCGCGCCAAGTTCCTGCGCCAACGCCTGACCGCGTGGCACATCGACATCGGCTAGCACCACAGGCGCGCCCTCGCGCGCAAAGCGCCGTGCACACGCAGCGCCGATGCCTTGTGCGCCGCCGGTAATCAGCGTCACGCGGTGCTGCAGGCCGAAAGTGATGGTGGGTGTGGTCATGGTGATTTGGAAAGCGATGTTTTTAAGCCAAAACGGCTGATAGCCCTTGCAGATACTGCTCAAGCAGCTATGAATACAGTAGCGTTTTCAAGGACTTCGTGCGCTGCCATGCCTGGTTTGTACAGTGCCGAGCCAATGCCAAAACCGTTGGCACCTGCCGCACGATACGCCGCCATGTTCTGCGGCGTGATGCCGCCGACCGGCAGCAGCAGGGCATCAGCGGGTAGCACGGCGCGCAGGGCTTTGACCACCGCTGGCGTGACCATTTCGCCGGGGAACAGCTTCAGGCCAGTGGCACCGGCCGCCAGTGCGGCAAAGGCTTCGGTGGTGGTCATCACGCCGGGCAGGCAGATCAGGCCTAGCGCTACGGCCTGGCGTACCACGGCAGCGTCAAAGTTTGGCGAAACGATGAGCTGGCCGCCAGCAGCGTGCACCTCGCGTACCTGTGCGGCAGTGAGCACGGTGCCTGCACCGACCAGGGCTTGCGGGAAGGCTTGGGCCAGGGTTTCGATGCTGTGCAAGGGTTCGGGTGAATTCAGCGGTACCTCTATCAGCCGCCAGCCGGTGCTGACCAGGGCCGCGCCCACAGCCTGTGCATCGCCCGGCGGCAGGCCGCGCAGGATGGCGATGAGGGGGAGGGCTTGCAGGGCGGCTTGGAACTTTTCGTGCGGGGTCATGGTTGGATTTGCTTCGCAACTTGCCACAGGCCGCGCCAGGTGGCTTGTGCACCCACGCCGGTGGCGCTGACGCCCAGTTGGCCCAAGGCGCGCTGGTAGCGCTGGGTGAGTGCAGGCGCGCCCACCAGCACCACCTGCGCGATGCTCGTGAGGTCTTGCGCACGCAGTTCCTCGCCTATCACCAGGCCCGACAGGTAGCTGGGCAACGCATCACTTGCTAGTTGCTTGAACAGCGCCAGGGTGCGGGTGCTGAAGGCGCTGGCCAGCAGGCTGCGGCTGGACAGCGCCTGGGAAACGCCCCGGTCAAACGCGGCTTCATCGAGTGGCCCATCGTCGGCAGGCAAGCTGCGCGACAGGATGGAATGCTGGCGCAGCAGGGCATAAAACTCGCCCGTCATGTAAGTGCAAAAGTGCTGCACCTGCCCCGCGCGCACCGTGGCCCACTTGCTGTGCGTGCCGGGGAGCACCACGGTGGCCTCTTTCAGGTCCAGCAGGCCCAGCAGATCCAGCGCGCCGAAGATTTGCACTTCTTCGCCACGCATCACATCTGGGATGCCAGCTTGCTCGCAGCGCAAGCCCGGCACGATGGCGGTTTGCCCCGGTTCCACCCAGGTGAGGGCACGGCCCAAATCTGCCAGCCCCGTGGGGCAAGGGCAATACGGCGCTTCCTGCCAGCCCTGCTGACTGCCCGCCATGCCAGAAATCAAGCAAAAAGTGCCTTTCGCCCTGGTAAATCCTGCTAGAGCAGCTATTAATACAGTAGCAAATTCGCCGGGTTTAACGGTCAGAATGCCGCGCGGCTGGGTGACCTCGTCCAGCACCTGGCCCTGGCTACCCAACAGCGCGGCACGCAGGGTGCTGGTGCCCCAGTCGACGGCGATCAGTTCAGCGTGATTCATGGGCCTGTCTTGGCTCCTTCCCCCGCTGGGGGAAGAAGCAAGAGCCACACATCAATGGTTGTCCCTCGGCACAAAAGCCCCCCGTTTCCCCACCAGAAAATCCAGATCCACCCCCTCATCGGCTTGCAGCACATGGTCGGTGTACAGCTTCCAGTAACCTGATTGCAGCTTGGGCTCGGGCGCCACCCAGGCGGCGCGGCGGCGGGCCAGTTCTTCGTCGCTCACGTGCAGCTGAATCAGTCGCTGGGGTACGTTCAGCTCGATCATGTCGCCGTTGTGTACCAGCGCCAGCGGCCCACCTGCCGCAGCCTCGGGCGCGGTGTGGAGCACCACGGTGCCGTAGGCGGTGCCACTCATGCGGGCGTCGCTGATGCGCACCATGTCGGTAATGCCCTTCTTCAGCACCTTGGGCGGCAGCGGCATGTTGCCCACCTCGGCCATGCCGGGGTAGCCCTTGGGGCCGCAATTTTTCAGCACCATCACACAGGTTTCGTCGATGTCCAGCGCGTCATCGTCAATGCGGGCGTGAAAGTCTTCAATGTTTTCAAACACCACGGCACGGCCGGTGTGTACCAGCAAGGCTGGCGTGGCGGCGCTGGGTTTGATGACGGCGCCGCGCGGGGCCAGGTTGCCGCGAAGAACGGCGATACCTGCATTCGGTTTGAACGGTACCGCCAGAGACTTGATGACCTCGGTGTTGTAGTTCTGTGCATCGGCAATATTCTGGCCAATCGTTTGGCCGTTGGCGGTGATCGCGTGGGTGTGCAGGTGCTGGGCAATTTCTTTCATGACCACCGGCAGGCCACCGGCGTAGCAGAAGTCTTCCATCAGGTACTTGCCCGAGGGTTGCAGGTTCACCAGGCAGGGCAATTCGCTGGCCAGGCGGTCAAAGTCGTCCAGGTTCAGCTTTACGCCGATGCGACCTGCCATCGCAATCAAATGAATCACCGCGTTGGTTGAGCCACCGATGGCGGCCAGCACCTTGATGGCATTTTCAAACGCCTCACGCGTGAGAATTTTGGATAGCTGCAAGTCTTCATGCACCATGTCCACCGCCCGCCGCCCTGCCATGCGCGCCAGCACATTGCGCCGCCCGTCCACCGCCGGGTAGGCCGCATTGCCCGGCAGGCCAATGCCCAATGCTTCGACCATGCTCGCCATGGTGCTGGCGGTGCCCATGGTCATGCAGTGGCCGTGGCTGCGGTGCATGCAGCTTTCCGCTTCAAAAAAGTCGGCCAGCTTCAGCGTGCCGGCGCGCACCTGCTCGCTCATGCTCCACACGCCGGTGCCGCTGCCCAGCTCTTGCCCGCGCCACTTGCCGCTGAGCATGGGGCCACCGCTCACGCCAATCGTCGGCAGGTCGGCACTGGCGGCACCCATGACCAGCGAAGGCGTGGTTTTGTCGCACCCCATCAATAGCACTACGCCGTCAATCGGGTTGCCGCGAATCGACTCTTCTACATCCATGCTGGCCAGGTTGCGATACAGCATGGCGGTGGGGCGCAAGAGCGTTTCGCCCAGGCTCATCACCGGGAATTCGAGGGGAAAGCCGCCGGCTTCATACACCCCAATCTTGACCTGCTCGGCCAGGGTGCGAAAGTGGCTGTTGCAGGGGGTTAGTTCGCTAAAGGTATTGCAAATGCCGATCACCGGGCGGCCATCGAACTGGTCGTGTGGCACGCCCTTGCCCTTGACCCAGCTGCGGTAGGCAAAACCATCACGGTCTTGGCGGCCAAACCATTGTTGAGAGCGCAGGTCTTTGGGGTTTTTACGGGGCTTGGAGTCAGCAGTCATCGGTCGGGCCTAGGGTTAATCCGGGATTTTCAAACATATTATGGTCATACCATTGGTGTGTCAGCTCAGTAAATACCATGATCAAAAACGTCCACGGCAACACAGTCGACCACCTGGGCGAAGCCATTGTGGCGGGCCGCTACAGCGCAGGCTCACCGATTCCCGCCGAGCCCTTGCTGGGTGAGCAACTGGGCGTGAGCCGAACGGTGGTGCGCGAGGCCATCAAGTCGTTGGTGGCCAAAGGTTTGGTCAGCAGCGGGCCGCGCGTGGGCACGCGCGTGCTGCCAGACGAGCAATGGAACTGGTTTGACCCCGATGTGATTACCTGGCAAAGCAAGGCGGGCCTGACACCCGAATTTTTGCGCGATTTGCAAGACCTGCGCCGCGTGGTGGAACCCGCCGCTGTGCGCCTGGCCGCGCAGCGCGCGAGCGCGCAAGACATCATTGAAATAGAAGCGGCCTACGACGGCATGAAGCGTGCCGTAGAGCAGGGCGGTGATTACGTGACACATGACTTGCGCTTTCACCAAGGGCTGCTGCGTGCCTGTGGCAACCGGATGATCATTCAGATGAGCAAGGCCCTGGGTGCCTTGCTGCGCACCAGTTTTGAAATTTCCACCATCCGTAAAGACGGTCCCAGAAGCTCCTTGCCCCTGCACCGCGCGGTGCTGGATGCGGTGGCTGCGCACAACCCGGCCCAAGCGGAAAAAGCCATCTTGGTCTTGATCGATGGGGCGCATGACGACATCGAACAAGTGCTGGCTTCGCGTCGCCGTTTGCCTCGCTTGAATCTGCCGGCTTCGTTGTTGAAAGCGGCCTGAATTTATGAAAACTGGATGTGCGAGTGACCGGGATTCGTCATCCCCGCGCAGGCGGGGATCCAGGCGCGAGGACTTTGAGGCTGCTAGAGGCTTGGGCAGTTCTCTGAAGTGGATTCCCGCCTGCGCGGGAATGACGGTTCCTTCTCTGCGCTTCCTCGGCCTGGACCCTGCATGTGCTCCCGTCTGCGAATGAAAAAATGCAAAAACCCATAGACCTCTTTTTCAAGCTGCTGGAGTTCCTCGTGGTGCTCTGCCTGGTCGCCATGGTGGTCATGGTGTTTGGCAATGTGGTGCTGCGCTACGTATTCAACTCTGGCATCACCATTTCGGAAGAGATGAGCCGCTACTGTTTCATCTGGCTGACCTACATCGGCGCCATGGTGGCCATGCGTGAAGGTGGGCATTTGGGGGTGGACACGCTGGTGCTGCGCCTGCCGCTGATGGGCAAAAAGGTTTGCCTGTTTGCCAGTGAATCGCTCATGCTGTTTTGCAATAGCCTGTTTTTGCTGGGCACCTGGAAGATGCATGAATTGCAGGTGACCAATGTGTCGCCGGTGGTGGGCATATCCATGATCTGGGTGTATGGCATCGGCTACGTGGTGGCGGTGGTGATGGGCATCTTCAACATCAGCAAGTTGTATCGGCTGTTCACTGGCCAGTTGTCCGAAGCCGACCTGGTTCAAATCGTCGAATCGGAAGGTTTGAAAGAGGCGCAACAGGTGCTGCAAGGCAGCAAACCATGACCGTCAGCGTCTTCATCTTCAGCCTGCTGGGTGCCATGGCGCTGGGCATGCCGATTGCCTATGCGCTGCTGGTGTGCGGCGTGTGCCTCATGGCACTGATGACGCTGACCGGCCAACTACCTGCCTTCGACTCACAAATCATTGCGCAGCGTTTTGTTGACGGAGCCGACAACTTCCCGCTGCTGGCCGTGCCGTTTTTCCTGCTGGCCGGTGAGTTCATGAACGCCGGTGGCCTGTCGCGGCGCATCGTGCACCTGGCGATGGCGTATGTGGGGCATTTCAAGGGCGGGCTGGGCTATGTGGCGGTGATCGCGGCCATCATCCTGGCCTCCATTTCTGGCTCGGCAGTGGCCGACACGGCGGCGCTGGCGGCCATTTTGATTCCCATGATGAAGCAGGCGGGCTACCCGCTGAACCGTTCGTGTGGGCTGATTGCGGCGGGCGGCATCATCGCGCCGGTCATTCCGCCGTCGATTGGTTTCATCATTTTTGGGGTGGCGGGTAATGTGTCCATCACCAAGCTGTTTCTGGCGGGCATTGTGCCGGGCATGTTGATGGGCGTGGCCATTGGCATTGCCTGGTGGTGGGTGGCACGCAAAGACAATCTGCAACCCGCACCGCGTGTGGAATTCAAGGAGCGCCTGCACTTGACGTTCGACGGCATCTGGGCCCTGGTGCTGCCGGTCATCATCATTGGTGGTATGAAATTTGGCCTGTTCACGCCCACCGAAGCGGCCGTGGTGGCGGCGGTCTATTCGTTTCTGGTGGGTATGTTTATTTACCGCGAGCTGAAGTGGTCGCAGCTGTATGGCTTGGTGTTGGCGGCTGGCAAAACCACGGCGGTGGTGATGTTCCTGGTGGCCGCGGCCATGGTCAGCGCCTGGTTGATTACCGTGGCCAACATTCCCACCGAAGTGGCCAATTTGCTGTCGCCGTTTATGGACAACAAGATGCTGCTGATGTTCATCATCATGATCTTGATTGTGTTGGTGGGCACCGCGCTGGACTTTGCGCCCACGGTGCTCATCCTCACGCCAGTGTTGATGCCCGTGGTGATCAAGGCGGGCATTGACCCGGTGTACTTTGGCGTGCTGTTCATCATGAACAACGCGATAGGCCTGATCACGCCGCCCGTGGGCACGGTGCTGAACGTCGTGTGTGGCGTGGCAAAAGTCAGCATGGACGATGCCTTCAAGGGCGTGATGCCGTTCTTGATCGCCCAACTCATTGTGTTGTTTTCACTGGTGCTGTTTCCTGAAATTGTGATGGCACCCCTTCGGTTCTGGATGCGCTAAAAAATGATCCACCCCCGAATTGTTTTCCCCACCCTGTCTGTTCATTTAGGAGACAACCATGTTTAAACGCCGAGTCCTCGTTTCTCTTCTGGCCAGTGCTTCATTGCTGCTGGCAACCGCTGCCCAGGCGCAATTTGCCGAGCGCACCATCAAGTTCACCAACGGTGTGAACGAAGACCACCCGGTGGGCGTCGGCGTGAAAAAAATGCAGGAAATTCTGGCGGCCAAAACGGGCGGCAAGATGAAAATCGTCGCGTTCTGGGGAGGCTCTGCCGGGGGCGACTTGCCCGCCACGCAAGCCCTGCGCGCGGGCACGCAAGAGATGGTGTGCACCTCGTCCAGCCCGCTGGTGGGCATCGTCAAAGAGCTGGGTGCGTTTGACCTGCCCTTCCTGTTTGCGAACGAAAAAGAGGCCGACGCGGTGCTCGATGGCCCGGCAGGCGTGTATTTCAACAAGAAGCTGGAAGACGCGGGCCTGATTAACTTGGCGTATTGGGAAAACGGTTTCCGGAATCTGACCAACAGCAAGCGCGCGGTGACCAAAGTGGAAGACTTTGACGGCGTGAAAGTGCGCGTGATGCAGAACAACATCTTTCTAGACACCTTCAAAACCTTGGGTACCAATGCGGTGCCTATGGCCTTTGGGGAGGTGTTCACCGCACTGGAAACCAAAACGATTGACGGCCAGGAAAACCCGTTTGTCACCATCGAAACTTCCAAGTTCAACGAGGTGCAAAAGTACCTCAGCGTCACGCGCCACGCCTACACGCCCTTCCTTATTTTGTATAGCAAGAAACTCTGGGACCAGCTGAATGCGCAAGAGCAGGCGGTGCTGCGCGAAGCGGCGATGGAAGGCCAGAAAGTGCAACGCACCGCCAACCGCGCATTGAACGAAAAAGCGCTCACCAGCCTGAAAACCAAAGGCATGCAGGTCAACGAAATCACCTCAGCCGAGCAGGTGCGCATGTTTGAACGCGTCAAACCGGTGTATGACAAGAACGTCCCCACAATTGGTGCAGAAGCCGTGACGACCGTGCTGGATGCGCTGAAAAAGGCTCGCGGCGGTTAGGGTGATGTGTTGCGTTGACTTGAGTGGTGGCTAGTATGTTCACTCGGGCGTGGTGCTCGACAAGACATTAGCCAAGGAGCCTTCTTTGCGTCCCGCGTCTGCCCCCGCGTTCCCTGGTACAGCCGTTGCATTGATGCGACCCGCCGATCACACGGACGACCCGGCCCAGTGGCTTGGTTGCACGGAAATTCTTGATCTGGAAGATCCCAAATTGCGGCTGCGGGCGCAGTCGATTTCGCAGCTGTGCAAAGACGACCGTGACAAAGCCTTGGCGCTGTACGGCTATGTCAAGCGTATGCCGGTGAGCAAGCCCCTGAAACTGCGGCTGCGCACCGCGCGCCAGGTGATGGATGCAGGCAAGGGCGATGCCGAAGACAAAGCCAGCCTGCTGGTGGCGCTGTTGCGGGCGACCGCCATTCCCAGCCGCCTGCGATACGTGGAAGTGAACGGAACCATGCTGCGTGGGCTGGTCGATGGGATCAGCAGCTTTTCGCGTCCGCTGGTGGAGGTGTGGATCAGAGGGCAATGGCTGCGCACCGACACCTTCATTTTTGAAGCCACCTACATGGCGGCAGCCTTGCGGCGGCTCCAAACCGATGAATGGGATTGTGGATATGGCATCCACAGGGGCGCGCAAACCATCTGGAATGGCGTGCAGTCGGCTTATCTGGGCGGTGTGCCCAGCGAGCAAGACCCGCTGGTGGTGGCGCACAACGGCGTGTTTCACGATCACCAGCACTACACCCAATCGCCTGCTTTCACCGAGCGGCACCCGCGTTTTGCGCGCAGCGTGCTGTGGAATGTGCTGTCGCCTGGTATTCAGCGCGTGATGCGGGAACTGCGCGAAGACGGCAAGCGCAGCTTGCCGCCCAGCCTGCGGGAACCGTCGAAATCAATCTGAGGCACTATGAAACTCACCCAGCTTGAAACCCTGCGCCTGGGTGAGTTTCCCAACATTTTGTGGGTGCGGCTGTATACCGACGAAGGTTTGACAGGCCTGGGCGAAACCTTCATGGGAGCGCAGGCCGTTGAGGCGTATCTGCATGAATGGGCTGCACCGCGTTTGATGGGCAAAGACCCGCTGGCTATCGAAGCGCGCAACACCGATTTGATGGGCTATCTGGGCTGGCGCGGCTCCGGTGTGGAAACACGCGGCAACAGTGCGGTGGATATTGCGCTGTGGGACATTTTTGGCAAAGCGGCGGGCATGCCGCTGCACACTGCCCTGGGGGGCAAGAGCCGCGACAGCATCCGTGTTTACAACACCTGCGCCGGTTACCAATACGTGCGCAGCAACACCAACCAGACCAGCAGCAACTGGGGTCTAGGCAACTCGGGTGGCCCTTACGAAGACTTGCAAGGTTTTCTCCACCATGCCGATGAATTGGCGCAATCGCTACTGAGCGAAGGCATCACCGCCATGAAAATCTGGCCGTTCGATAAGGCGGCAGAAGCCAGTGGCGGCCAGTACATCAGCAACGCCGATCTGGACTTGGCCCTGGAGCCGTTTCGCAAAATTCGCGCGGCGGTTGGCGAGCAGATGGACATCATGGTGGAGTTTCACAGCCTGTGGCGCCTGCCGATGGCACAAAAAATCGCCCGCGCACTCAAACCGTTCAACACCTTCTGGCACGAAGACGCCATCCGCATGGACAGCCTGGACTTGCTCCGTGCCTACGCCAAAGACTGCGACGCTTTGGTCTGCGCCAGCGAAACGCTCAGCTACAAATGGGGCTTCAAAGACTACCTGCAAACCGGCGTGGCCGGCGTGGTGATGCTTGACTTGAGCTGGTGTGGCGGCTTGACCGAAGCCCGAAAAATCGCCGCCATGGCCGACGCGTGGCAGCTGCCGGTGGCACCGCACGACTGCACGGGCCCGGTGGTCTGGGCCGCGTCCACCCACTTGAGCCTGCACGCACCCAACGCGCTGATTCAGGAAAGTGTGCGTGCGTTTTATTCGGGTTGGTACAAAGAACTGGTGACTGAATTGCCAGTGGTGAGCCAGGGAAAGATCAGTCTGGGGAACAAGCCAGGTTTGGGCCTGGAATTGCTACCGGATTTGCATCTGCGACCCGATGCGGTCGTCCGGACGTCCGCCTGAGTTCGATGGCATCAAATATTGATCAAATCGACTCTTAGCCCTTATAAATATTGCTCAAGCAGCTATCAAAATTATAGTGAAAACGTTTTAATACTGCTGCAGTTCACCCGATAACATCACGCGCACACCGGCAGGCCCATGGCCCACCGCATGTAGAAGGCCGGCAGCGACTTGGCGAATGTCCACCGCCTGGTAGTTCGCCGGAATGAGCGGCCGCAGCACGCGTGCCAAGACCAGCGAGATGCGCTCCCCTGGCCTGGTCGCTTGGTTCAAGTTTTCGCGCGGGCCTGCCAGCAGGGAAGGGCGCGCGATCACCAGGGTTTGAAAACCCAGTGCTTTCAAGGCGTCTTCCATTTCACCTTTAACGCGGTTGTAAAAAACCGGCGACTGGGCGCTGGCGCCCATCGCGCTGACAACACCTAATTTCGTCGTGCCTTGCGCACGTAGGGCCTGGGCTAGCGTCACAACGGCTGTGAAATCAATGGCTCGAAAGGCAGCCTGGCTGCCTGCCACTTTCAAGGTGGTGCCCAGCGTTATGAACGCCTCCAGTACCGCTGGCAAGCGGGGCAAGGCCGCAAAGTCCACCGTGTGTTGAACCAACTTGGCGTGCTGCAGCGGCAGCACGCGGCGGCCTATGCTGTGAACCGTGGTAACCGACTCATCGGCCAAAAGACCTTGAAGGACCGCCTGGCCCACGAGGCCCGAAGCCCCCGCCACCAGAACGATTCGACCGTCCGCCGCCCCCGCCACCGTTGCCGCCATAGCCGCCTCCTGAGTTGCCACTTGTTCTGCCGCCGCCGCCACCGCCATTGCCACCACCACGCCTGCCACGTCCACCCATGCTGTCCACACTGGTGCGCAGTGGATCGGGCTGGCCGTCAGAACTGCGCTGCACAGGTTGCGCCGATTGAACAAACGGGCTGCGGCTGTTGTGTGCGCCTTCGCGTGGTTGGCGTTCGTCGTTGTCGTTGTCGCCGTGATGCTGGTGGCCATCGCCATACCCACCACCGCCCGCATTCACATTGGCGCCGCCAAAGCCGCCGCCCCCACCTCCACCGTTTCCGCGACCGCCACGTCCGTGTGCGGGACCCTGACCCTGCGACGGTCGGGCCGGTTGTTGGCGGGGGCCTTGACCCATTGCGCCATTACCGCCGCCATTACCGCCGCCGCCCGATCGGCCCTGACCACCCCGGCCTCCACCGCCACCGCCACCGCCACCGCCACCGCCACCGCCACCAGCATTGGCACCACTGCCGCGGCCACCATGACCCCGGCCACCACCGCCACCGCCTGCAGCACCGGCGGTGCCTTTGGATTCGCGTACCCGTTGCAGCATTTCAGTGCGGGCGGCTTTCGCGGCCGCTGCCATCACGTCACGGCTCGGTGGCTTGCCCGCTCCGCCCCAAATCGTCTGTCGACCCATGGCAATCGGCTCGGCATGCTCGCCGGGCTCGGGGCCAAAGCCTTCAACGATCCTGACGCCAATATTTTGTTTGGTGAACCGCTCGATGTCTTGCATGAAGCCTTCTTCATCCAGACAAACCAGGCTCACTGCCTCGCCAGTTGCTCCGGCACGACCCGTGCGACCAATGCGGTGCACATAGTCTTCGCTCACGTTGGGAATTTCGTAGTTCACCACGTGTGGCAAGTCGTCAATGTCAATGCCGCGGGCGGCAATGTCGGTGGCCACCAGGGCGCGAATGTCGCCGCTCTTGAAGCCCGCCAGCGCCTGGGTGCGCGCGCCCTGGCTCTTGTTGCCGTGCAGGGCCATGGCCTGAATGCCGTTTTTGGTTAAAAACTCAGCCACGTTGTTGGCACCAAACTTGGTGCGGGTGAACACCAGCACCTGGCTCCAGTTGTGCTCATTGATGATGTGTGCCAGCAACTGCTTTTTCTTGCCTCGACCCACCGGATGAATGGTTTGGGTGATCAGCTGCACCGTGGTGTTGCGCGGCGTGACCTGAATGCTCTGCGGGTTGCGCAGCAGCGCACTGGCGAGGTCGCGAATCTCGTCGCTGAACGTAGCAGAGAACAGAAGACTCTGTTTGTCGGCGGGCACCAAGGCCAGGATTTTTTTCACGTCGTGAATAAAACCCATGTCCAGCATGCGGTCGGCTTCGTCGAGCACCAGCATCTGCACGGTGGACAGATCCAGAAAGCCTTGCTGGTTCAAGTCGAGCAGGCGGCCTGGTGTGGCCACCAGAATATCGATACCTTTTTTGATGCGGCTGATTTGCGGGTTCATGCCCACACCACCAAAAATCACGGTGGAAGTCAGCTGCAGGTACTTACCGTACTCGCCGACAGACTCTTCCACCTGGGCTGCCAGTTCGCGGGTGGGCGTCAGGATCAAAGCACGAATGCCGGTACCGCCAAAGCGGTTCTGGGCGCTGCGGCTCATGCTCAGCTTGTGCAGGATGGGCAACATAAAGGCCGCCGTTTTGCCGGTGCCGGTTTGCGCGCCGGCCAGCAAATCCTGGCCTGCCAAAACGGCCGGAATGGCCTGTGCCTGGATGGGGGTGGGAGTTTCGTAGCCCTGCTCGAGCACGGCTTTCAAGATGGCGGGTGCCAGGTTCAATTCGTCAAAGTTCATTGGATAGTGTCGCGCCCGTCCGGGGCGCTGGGGTCATCGGCCTGCCCTGTGGATTAATACCCGACAGGGCCAGTCTGAGGCTGACAAGGATGCAAAAGGTGGGTCGCAAGACCCTCAGCAGGACGCTGAATTCGCTGCCAACTGGAGCAGGACGAATATGCTTATTGTCTCATTTACGCCGCCCCGGGTTTTCAGGCGGGCTGCCGGATGCCGCAAAGGCACAAGCAGCGACCATAATTGCCGACGCTCGCGACGGGAAAATTTTCCTGTACGCGCGAAGGGTTCTCTGGTTTTTTTCCTCTCTAACCTACATGGCGAAACTTCTTAAGCTGCGGCTCGGCGTAGCCGGTGATGCGCAAGCCACCCAGCCCAATCTGAACGATTGCCTGGAGACGGTGCTGCAGCACGCCCCGCCGATGATGGGCGACATCATCAACGCCCTGCAGGTGTCGTTGAAGCAGACGGGAAATCGCCGGATTGAGGGCCTGCAGCACCCGGGAATCAAGCTCGCCGTCGAACTGCTCTCGCGAAATGTCACCCAGGCGCAGCAGGTCTTTGGTTCGCACCTGCGGCGCGTCATGTTTGAGCGAGGTGGGAAAGAAGCCTACGACCACCAATCGCTGCGCTTTGAAAATATCCAGCTGTTTGAAGACGCGGAGTTGAACCAGAGCATCGAAATTGCGCGTGCGCAGCAAGAGGTGGAGCTGGCGGTAAGCGATACACAGGCTCCGCTGGACGCGCTGATGAGCACCCTGATGGGTTGGCGCACCGTACAGCGGGGCTTAAACCCGCTGCGCCCCGAAATTTTTGTGCGCGCCCTGCAAGCCGCCTTGACGGATCTGGTGGCCAGTAATGAGTCGCGAGAAGCTCTCATTACGCCCGCTTCGGGGCTATTGGGCATCCGGTTGGCAAAAATTTACAAAGAATTGGTCGACTGGCTGGTCTCTAGTGGAGTGGAGCCCGCTGTACCGGTGGGCGGCAAGACAGCTGTGGGCACAGCTTTGGCAACCAATTCCTCTGTTGTAAGTTCAGTCGCTAAAACCCTCTTGACGCTGGACAAGCTGCGCCGATTGCTTGCGGGTGATTTCGATAGCGCAGCCCGGGCGCCCGGGGCCGGTGAGTTTTTGCACACCATGCCGGCATCGCTGGTGGCCCTGCAGGAGTTAAAGCAGGTCGATGCGATGGTGCAGCGCCTTGAAAACCGAGCTCGCGCACCTGCAGCGCCCCCACCTGCAGTGCCGCGTGGCACCTTGCGCGACAAAACGGCCGTCAAGCCCCTGGGGCATCAACTCGGCGAAGAAGTGTTGCGCCTGATGGTGGACAACCTGGCCAAAGATGAGCGCTTGTTGGCACCGCTGCGTGAGCAACTGCGCGATTTTGAGCCGGTGTTGCTGTCGCTGTGCCAGACCGATTCGCGCTTTTTCAGCGACCGCAAGCATCCTGCCCGCATTTTCCTGGACCGCATCACGCAGCGAAGTCTGGGTTACGTGTCGGTTAACGACGAGGGCTGCCAGCGCTTTCTTGCCGGTGTGCAAGAAGCCATGAACGAGCTGGCCAGCAAACCCCACACGGCCGAATACTTCATTCTCGCGTTGGAGGATATGGAAGGTGAGTGGAAGCACCTGGATCAGGCCTTGGTGGCCAAACGGGAAGAGGCCGCCCGGGCGTTGGTGCAGGCCGAGCAGCGCAACCTCCTGGCGCAGCACCTGGCGGTGGGATACGCCAAGCTGTTTGAAGGCCGGGAGGTTCCCGGATTCGTTTCAGATTTCATCAAAGGCTCATGGGCGCAAGTGGTGGCCCATGCGCGCTTGAACGCCACTGACGGCAGTGAAGATCCCGGCGGTTACAACGCGTTGGTGGAAGACTTGTTGTGGAGTGTTCATGCCAAAAGTGCCAGGCGCAACCGTCAGTTACTGGCGGAAATCGTGCCCGGCTTGCTCGAAAAACTGCGTGAAGGCTTGAGCCATATCGACTACCCACCCGAGCTAACCGAGCGGTTTTTTGACGGAACGGTGCTGATTCACGATGCGATTCTGGCGGAGGGAAAACCTGTTCCTGGGGTCGATGCGTCTGAGGCGCAACCCTTGCAAGACAGTGTGATGCCGCCCGAACTGCTAAAAGACTTTGGCGATGACGCGCTGGCTGACGTTGCGGCGGACAGCCAAACCGATGCCATTGAGCCCGGTCAAGCCCTGGCCGATCCGGTTCCAACGCCAGCCGCTGCCGTGGAAGACTCGGTGCCTGCGTTTGTAGCCCCACCCGAGCCGGTTTTGCCGTGGCTAGGTAACAAGGAGACTGCGGAATCGGGTTATTTGGAGCAGAACCTTATCATGCCGCAAGACCTGTCGCGGGCAGAGAATGCCAACCCCGAGCCTGACGTGCCAGATCCGGTCTCAGTTGCCGAGTTGCAGACCGGTGCCTGGATCGAGCTGCTGGCTGAGGGCAAGTGGATCAGGGCACAACTGACCTGGGCCAGCCCCCATGGCACTTTGTTCATGTTCACTTCGCTCACGGGTACCGCGCATTCCATGTCCAGGCGCACCCTGGAAAGGCTTCGGGTACAAGGGCTGGTCAAGGTGGTCTCTGACCGCCATCTGGTCGATCAGGCGTTTGACGAGGTGGCCAGGGCGGCGATGCAGAACAGCTTGCGCGGGTGAGCTGCGCGAGCTGATGACAGTTGACGGCGGTGCATGCGCCTGCCATGACGAATGATTGGCGTGTGTTGTCATCCGTCATCACCGCGCAGCGAAGTCATTCGTCATCGACCCCGCCGATAATTGCTCTTTTTTCAGAACTCCCTCAATACAAACACAATGGCTCAGTACGTTTACACCATGAACCGGGTTGGCAAGATCGTGCCACCCAAGCGACACATTCTCAAAGACATTTCGTTGAGCTTCTTCCCTGGTGCCAAGATTGGCGTGCTGGGCGTCAACGGCTCCGGCAAGTCGACCCTGCTGAAAATCATGGCGGGCATCGACACCGAAATTGAAGGCGAAGCCACGCCCATGCCGGGCCTGAACATCGGCTACCTGCCGCAGGAGCCCAAGCTGAACGCCGAGCACACCGTGCGCGAGAGCGTGGAAGAGTCCATGGGTGAGGTGTTTGCCGCCAAGGCCAAGCTGGAAGCCGTTTACACCGCTTATGGTGAGCCCGATGCCGATTTTGATGCGCTGGCCGCCGAGCAGGCCCGCCTCGAAGCCATCATTGCCACCGCCGGTGCCGACTCCGAGCACCAGCTGGAGATTGCTGCCGACGCGCTGCGTCTGCCGCCATGGGATGCCGTGATTGGCGTGCTCTCCGGCGGTGAAAAGCGCCGCGTGGCGCTGTGCCGCCTGCTGCTGTCACGCCCCGACATGCTGCTGCTCGACGAGCCCACCAACCACCTGGACGCTGAAAGCGTGGACTGGCTGGAGCAGTTTTTGCAGCGCTACGCGGGCACGGTCGTGGCCATCACCCACGACCGCTACTTTCTGGACAACGCCGCCGAGTGGATTCTGGAGTTGGACCGCGGTGCGGGCATTCCGTACAAGGGCAACTACAGCAACTGGCTGGACCAGAAGCAAGAACGCCTGGTGGGCGAGCAAAAGGGTGAAGAAGCCCGCGCTAAAGCGCTGAAGAAAGAGCTGGAATGGGTGCGCCAGAACCCCAAGGCACGCCAGGCCAAGAGCAAATCGCGCCTGGCCCGATTTGAAGAACTGAGCGATTTTGAATACCAAAAACGCAACGAAACCCAGGAAATTTTCATTCCGGTGGCCGAGCGGCTGGGCACCCAAGTCATCGAGTTTCACGGTGTGAGCAAGTCGTTTGGCGACCGGTTATTGATCGATAACCTGAGCTTCACAGTGCCTGCTGGCGCCATCGTCGGCATCATCGGCCCCAACGGTGCCGGTAAATCGACGCTGTTCAAACTCATTGCGGGCAAAGAAAAACCCGACAGTGGCCATGTGGTGATTGGCTCCACGGTCAAAGCTGCCTTCGTGGACCAGACCCGCGACGATTTGACCGACAACAAAACCGTGTGGGAAGACGTGTCCGGCGGACTGGACATCCTGAACGTGGGCAAATTCCAGATGGCCAGCCGCGCTTACTGCGGCCGTTTCAACTTCAACGGCGGCGACCAGCAAAAAAAGGTCGGCATGCTGTCGGGCGGGGAGCGCGGACGCCTGCATCTGGCCAAAACGCTGATTGCTGGCGGCAACGTCTTGATGCTGGACGAGCCCAGCAACGACCTGGACGTGGAAACCTTGCGCGCGCTGGAAGACGCGCTGCTGGAGTTTGCCGGCAGCGTCATGGTCATCAGCCACGACCGCTGGTTCCTGGACCGTATTGCCACCCACATCCTGGCCGCCGAAGGCGACAGCCAATGGACGTTTTTCAACGGTAACTACCAGGAATACGAAGCCGACAAAAAGAAGCGCCTGGGCGAAGAGGGTGCCAAGCCGAAGCGGGTGCGTTTCAAAGCGTTGGGATAACACGCCCATTCCGGTTCAGGCGCTCAGCCACATCACCTTGATCGTGAGCGACCTGGATCGCATGGCCCACCTGCTGTGCGCAGGCCTGGGGGCGCAAGAGGTTTATGACTCGTCGGCCCAGAACTTTTCTGTTTCGCGCGAGAAGTTTTTCATTCTGGGTAACGTGTGGCTGGTCGCGATGCAGGGCGAGCCGGCTTTGCAGCGTTCCTATCAGCATGTGGCATTCAAGGTGGAGTCTGACGAGCTGCCAGAATTTGAAGCCCGCTTGCGCGCGTTGGGCGCGGAAATCAGGCCACCACGTGATCGGGTAGCGGGTGAGGGTGAATCGCTTTACTTCTACGACTTCGACAACCACTTGTTCGAGCTGCACACCGGTACGCTGGCGCGGCGCTTAGAGCGGTATGGGGTGTCACAGACACCGCTTGCTGCTAATTTTCGATAAAAAGCGTCTCTATCCCTTATCAATACTGCTCAAGCAGCTATTATTTTGATAGTGACATTGACTCGTGTGCAGTTGTCATTGATCGTGCTTGTGAGTCATCCGCACAAGCCCCGCCCAGCCCACCAGTGCCGCGCAACCTGCCAGAGCCGTCCATTTGCTCAGGCACGCCAGACTCATGGCTGCGCCGCTCAGCCAGGCTGCACTCGGGATGTGGGTGCTGTCTGCACTGGCGACCACCAGGAGCGTGAAAAGGTTTTCGGCCACATCGGCCAGCGCCATGGCGCAGGCGCAAAAGCCCAAACGGTTCAGCCATTGGGGCACGGCCATCGACACCGTGCGCAACTGCGCCACCCAGGCAAACGCCCAGCTCGTGGTGTGCGCCAGCAAGTAGCCGTAAGCGGAAATCAAGGCCAGGTCGAGTATCAGCGCGCTGCGCACGGCATCAAACCGGTCAAGACCCTTGCTCGGCTGGCCATGCCACCACCACAGGAGTTGCCATTCGGTGAAGGCCAGGTTGGCACAGGCTGCCGCTTTCAGTGCGGCAGCCCAGGTCGTCTGGCTCTGCGGTGCCAGCAATACCCCCAAGATGACAAACAGCACCCCGACTAACAAAGCCGCCAGCGCCACCGTCCACAGTGTGCGGGCGTGCTGCCAGACGGTTTGGTGTGGAAACTGCAAACCGTTGGCCTGCACCGTGGGCGACTGCTGCGGCGGCTCGGTGGGCCGTTCCTTGCCGGGGTGTTCGCCCTCATACGGGTTGCGCACCCGCAGGCCCGCCAGCGCCCACCAAGCGCTGGTGTAGCTGGCGCTGTGAACCTGTTGGCGCGGTGCTGTGGTGGTGTGGGGTACCTCACGCGCGGCCAGCGCTGCGGTGATCTTTTGCGGATCTGCCTGCCCTTGCGCATCCACCAGGTCTGCGCGCAGGCGCAGCTGGCACTGCGTGGCCTCCTGCACCAGCCACAACAGGGCCTGTTGCGACAGGCCGGTCTGCGCGTTGGGGTAACCGCCGCCCACATCGCAGTGCGCGCCGCTGAACCACTGCTGCGCAATGCTTTGCTGATGGGCTGCATAGTCGTATCCACGCTCAATTTCGTAGGGACGGGGTGCAAAGGTGTAGCGGTGTTCATCCAGCGCCAGCGCCTGGCGTACATGCATAAAGCGCTTGCCCACAATGGTGGGGCTGCCAGTGATCTGTTTGCCAATCAAGGGCATGCCAACCGAGGCCACGGTGTCCCACACACCCACAAACCAGACCGGTGCCTCCCGCGCTGCCTCGCCGGTAAACAACTGGCTGATCTGCGCGCGGGTGCGCTGGTAGACGTCCCGGTGGCGTTCGCGGTCTAAAAAGTACACGTGGAGCAACGTGGGCACCATGGCCTCTGCCTCGGGCCGCAACATGCCAAATTGCGTCACCAGCCCGCCCACGCAGCGCGCGGTGAAGGCACCACGCGAGAACCCGAACAGAAATATTTGGTCGCCTGGCTGCCAGTGCTGCATCAAGAAGCGATAGGCCTGGGCGATGTTTTCGTAAATGCCACTGCCAAAAGCCAGCGATGCAACCCGCTCGCTGGTTTGCCGGACCCACTCCCAGGGCGTCGTGTCGGGCAGCACGCCCGAGTTGCCCACGCCAGGGTCGTAGTACAGCAGTTGTTGCTGGTTGTCCGTGTCCAGCAATTCGCACAGCTTGGCCACGTTGGTGTCCTGAACGCGGCCTGTCAGGTTGTTACTGGTGCCATCGCAGCACACGATGAGTTGGCGGGGCATGGTGGGCCTCTTGAAAATCATTCAGCCGAGATTGTTCAATGGTCGTTGCGCGCCGTCATACCCCTATTGAAGTAGAGCGGCACCCTTCGCGCAATTTATGTCCAAATCGGGCTTCAGCCCTTATAAATACTGCTCAAGCAGCTATTAATGTTGTAGCAAAAACGAAATCAGTGGCATCTTAAACCCCGATTGCCTACCCACTGACCTTGCCGCGCACCAGCTGAATGTGGTTGCGCAGGCTGTACAGCTCGTCGGCATACGACAGTGGCACGTTGATCTTGCCGGCCTTGGCGTCCAGTTCGTCCAGCTGGGTGGCCAGTTCGGCGTTGCGTTGGGCGGCTGTGGCCGGCGGTTCAATCGGGTCGTCCAGCCGGTTTTCAATGTCACGCAACTGGCCATACCAGCGAAACACCCGGGAGCGAATGCGGAATTCGTAGAGTGGCGGCACGATGCGTGACAGTGGCAACAAGATGGCCACGATGATGCCCAGCACCAGCCACATGCGCTCGACCAGGTTGGCCGCCCAGAACGACAGGTAACGTTGCAACAGCGGCGGGCCGTTTTTCATCATGCGCTCGGCTTCTTTGGCCAGCGGGTACTCCAGGTTTTGCGCGTTGGGAAACTCGCCCGCCCGATTGAACCAGCCCGCGCCGCCATGCAGGTTGCGCGCGGCCTGTGAGAACAGTTGCAGCAGTGCAGGGTGGGTGGTCTCGCGGGTGAGCAGGGCTGTGGTGGATGCCACCAGCCGGGCGTCTTGCGGGGGTAAATCGCCCGCCAAATCGACCACGCCGCGCGGCAGCACCACGGGTGTGAGGAACGGGAAACGGCGGGCATAGGCCTCGCTTTGCGCAAAGTCGAGCAATTTGACGCCTGGGGTTTGCAGCAGCATTTGCACCATCAGCGACTCCGGGGCCGAGGCGAACACCAATGCATCGACCTCGTTGCCCAAAAAAGCCACAGTGGCCGGTGTTTGCTCCAGTCGGCTCAGCTTTAGGGGCTTGGTGTCGATACGGTTGGCGTCCAACAGTTTGTTCATTAACAGCGGCACGCCGCTGCCGGGTGTGCCCACGTTCACTCGCAACGACTCCAGCTGCTTCAAGGAGGTCAGCGTGGCGCTGGCCGTCACTGTTTTCGCCGATGCGGCTTGATAGAACAGCCACACCGGTTCCACGAACAAGCTGCCTAGCGACTGCAGGCCGCTGGCTTCGTTGGCGGGCGTGCCGTCGGGTGCATCAGCGGGTGCGCCTCCGGTGCCGCCCTGCACAAAACCCAGGTCAGCCTTGCCGTCGCGCAGCATTTGAAGGTTGGCCGACGAGCCCTCGGTGGGAATCAGCACCACCTCAATGTCATACGCCGCCAGCGCCTTCTGGTAGCGCTTGCCAAACTCGTCGTACGCGCTTTGCGCGGGGCCGGTGGCCAAGGTCACGCGCTTGGGTGGCGTGGGGTTGAGCCACCAGTAAGCCAGCGCCAGCAGCACCACGGTCAGGAGCACAAACGGGCCAAAGGACAGCAGCAAGTCCCGGATGGACAACAGGGTGTAGCGAACGGTTTGGGCCATAGACATAGGGTATACCGGGTGGAGAAACTACAGACCGCGGGGAAGATCGTGCGCACTGAGCAGGTACAGCTCACCGATTCGCACACTGCGCGCCGCCTGCACCGCACGCAGCACCGCCAGGGCCACCGCCTCAGCCGCCATGGTGCCCAGCACCATCATGCCGGGGTGTGTGGCTGCGTGGCCTGTGGCCAGCGTAAAAAGTGTGTCGCCGTCCGACATCGTGTGCACCGGGTTGATGCTGCGGGCCAGGCCATCGTGGCCCATCATGGCCAAGCGGTGGGCTTGGGTTTTCGTCAGCGCGGCGTCGGTCCCGATCACGCCGATGGTGGTGTTGGTGCCTGCCAGCAGCGGCTGCGGCGGCTCGCCCGCCAGCAGGGCGCGGCGGCTGTCCAGCAGCTTCAAGCCGTCGGTGGTGCGGGCACCGGCCACCACTTGAGCGGTGTGGGGGTCGATCACATCGCCCAGGGCATTACAGGCTACCAGTGCGCCCACCGTCACACCCGCCACAGTGACCGACGCACTGCCAATGCCGCCTTTCATGGCGCGACCGATGCCGAAAATCTTGCCCACGGCCGCTCCGGCACCTGCGCCCACATTGCCCTCTTGCGGTGCCTGCGTCGACGCAGCCTCGCAGGCGCGCAGGCCTGCCGCGGCATCGGGGCGTATGCGTGCGTCGCCCACCAGCAGGTCAAACAGCACGGCGGCGGGCACGATGGGCAAACGACCTACCTTCACATCCAGCCCAAAACCACGCGCTTCCAGCCAGGCCATCACACCGCTGGCAGCATCCAGCCCCCAGGCGCTGCCACCGGCCAGCACCACCGCATGCACCTTGTCCACCAGGTTGCTGGGGTGCAGCAGATCTGTTTCGCGCGTGCCGGGCGCTGCGCCCCGCACATCAACAGCCGCCACAGCGCCTTCGGTGGCCAGCACCACGGTGCAACCGGTGGGTCGGCGGGGGTCGGTGTCGTGACCAACTTGAATGCCGGGCACGTCGGTGATGGAGCCTTGGGGGTTCATGGAATGGAATTCATTGAAAGTGAGGATTCAGGGGGCTCTGGCGCAAAACAGAGCCAAATATGCCACGAGCCCATGTCAATACTGCTCAACCAGCTATAAGTTTAGTAGTGAACTACTGCTTATCACTTGCGTCGTTGCCGCCAAGCTTCGCGCCCCGCAACCGCAGCGCATTGGTAATCACCGAGGCTGAGCTCAAGCTCATGGCCAGTGCCGCAATCATGGGCGACAGCAGCCACCCTGTGAACGGGAACAGCACACCAGCAGCCAACGGCACACCCAGGGCGTTGTAGACAAACGCAAAGCCCAGGTTTTGCTTCATGTTGGCAATGGTGGCGTTAGACAGCTCGCGTGCGGTGGCAATGCCGCGCAGATCGCCTTTGACCAGGGTGACTTGCGCGCTGTTCATCGCCACGTCGGTGCCGGTGCCCATGGCAATGCCCACATCGGCTTTGGCAAGGGCTGGCGCGTCGTTGATGCCGTCGCCGGCCATGGCGACGACGCGGCCTTCTTTTTGAAGCCGCTCGACCAGGGCCAGCTTGTCGGCGGGTTTGACCTCGCCGTGCACCTCGTCAATTCCCAGGCGCTTGGCCACCGCCTGCGCCGTGGTCAAGCCATCGCCAGTGGCCATGATGATGCGCATGCCCGATGCTTTCAATGCCGCCAGTGCCGACGCGGTGCTGGGCTTGATCGGGTCTGACACCGCCAGCAGCCCGGCGAGCACGCCGTCCATGGCGAGATACACCACACTGGCACCGGCGGCGCGCAAGGCTTCGGCTTGTACTGTCAACGTGTCAGTTGCAGCACCAATTTGCTGCATGAAAACCGTATTGCCCAAAGCCAAAACCTGGCCGGCCACTGTGCCCTTCACGCCGACGCCGCTGGATGAATCAAAGCCTTCGACTTTGCCCAGTACCAACTTATGGTCGCGGGCGGCCCGCACGATGGCGTCGGCCAGCGGATGCTCGCTGCCCTGGTCCAGGCTGGCGGCCAGCCGCAGCAGTTCCTCGGCAGTCAAACCTCCAGCCGGTACGGCGCGGTCGAAGACGGGGCGGCCCTCGGTCAAGGTGCCGGTTTTATCGACGATCAAGGTGTCAATTTTTCTGAAATTTTCAATCGCCGCCGCATCGCGAAACAGCACGCCGTGCGTGGCACCGCGCCCGGTAGCCACCATGATCGACATTGGCGTGGCCAGCCCCAGCGCGCACGGGCACGCAATGATGAGCACCGCCACGGCGTTGATCAGGCCATAGACCCAGCTTGGCTGCGGTCCAAACAGCCCCCAGGCCAGCAAGGTCAGCACCGCAATCGACACCACGCCCGCCACAAAGTAGCCCGCCACCTGGTCGGCCATGCGCTGCATGGGTGCTTTGGAGCGCTGGGCCTGCACCACCATCTGCACAATTTGCGCCAGCACGGTGGCCGAGCCCACGCGCTCGGCTTGCATGACCAGGGCACCCGAGGTGTTCAGCGTCGCCCCGAGCAGTTTGTCGCCCACGCGCTTGGACACGGGCATGGGCTCGCCAGTGAGCATCGACTCATCGAGCGCGCTGGCGCCTTCGAGCACCTGGCCGTCCACGGGCACTTTTTCGCCCGGGCGCACGCGCAGCCGGTCGCCAATGTGTACGTGGGTGATCGGGATGTCGACCTCGGTGCCGTCGTCGGCTAGACGTCGCGCGGTTTTGGGTGCCAGACCGAGCAGTGATTTGATCGCGGCCGAGGTTTTGGAACGTGCCGACAACTCCATCATTTGACCCAGCAGGGTCAGCGAAATAATCACGGCTGACGCCTCGAAATAAACCGCCACCCGCCCCATGGCTACGAAAGACTCAGGGAAAACTTGCGGTGCCAGCGTGGCCACCACGCTGTACACAAAGGCTGCACCTGTTCCCAGGCTGATCAGCGTCCACATGTTCGGGCTGCGGTTGATGACCGACTGCCAGCCGCGCTGAAAAAACGGCCTGCCCGCCCACAGCACCACTGGCAGGCTGAGCACCAGCTCAATCCAGCTTTGCGTTTGCATCTGAAACCAGCCCAGCTGGTGGCCCGCCATTGCCAACGTGGCGACCACCACGGTGAACGGCAGCGTCCACCAGAAGCGGTGCTTGAAGTCGGTCAGTTCCGGGCTTTCGCCGTCGTCCAGACTGGGCAACGCGGGCTCCAGCGCCATGCCGCAGTGGGGGCAGGCGCCAGGGTGGTCTTGCCGGACGTCGGGGTGCATCGGGCAGGTGTAGACAGCGCCTGGGGGGGCGATTTCGGGTTGCGTGTTTTCCGCTGCAGGTGTCAGGTACTTCGTTGGGTTCGCCATGAACTTGGCTTTGCAGCCTGCGCCGCAAAAGTAGTAAGGGCGACCCGCATGCTCGCAGGCGTGCGGCGATTGCGCGGTGACGGTCATGCCGCAGACCGGGTCCTTCAGCGCTGCGAGCGTGCGCGCAGCACCTGTGCTGACGTCCGGGATGTTTGATTCAGGGTTCATGGCTCAGTCCTCTGTGTTGATGTGGGTACTGCTAACACCGTGCCCACGAAGCATTGATCTTCCCGCAGCAGATGCCAGCGCTGTGTGCGGTGGCGCACAGACGGCAGCATTTACAGCGCGCAGACTCATCCTGCCCATTTGGAGAAATGAACGTGCGCAAATTACTGACGAGTTTCATAACAGCCCTCGCCGTGAGTCTCTCTGGCTGCGGCTACAACACATTTCAGAGCGGCGATGAGCAGATCAAAGCGAGCTGGGCGGAAGTTGTCAACCAGTATCAGCGCCGCGCCGATCTGGTGCCCAATCTGGTCAGCACCGTGAAAGCTGAAGCCAAGTTTGAACAAGACACTTTGACCAAAGTGATCGAGGCCCGCTCGAAAGCCACATCGATTCAGGCGACACCAGAGCTCATCAATGACCCGCAGGCGTTCCAGAAATTCCAACAGGCGCAGGGCCAGCTGACAGGTGCGCTGTCGCGCTTGATGGTGGTGTCTGAAAATTACCCGAATCTGCGGGCCAACCAGGGCTTTCGGGATTTGGCAGCGCAACTGGAAGGCACTGAAAACCGCATCACGGTGGCGCGCAACCGGTACATCAAGTCGGTGCAAGACTACAACGTGACGATTCGATCTTTCCCCTCTAATTTGACGGCCATGGTGTTTGGGTACAAAGAAAAGCCCAACTTCACGGTTGAGAATGAAAAAGAAATCGCCCGGCCCCCCAGCGTCAACTTCGACACCGCGCCGGCCAAACCGGCCAGTCCCGCGTCAGGAGCAGGCAGTTGAACACCGGCCACAGCGCCGCCAGCCTCATGAAAGGGCTGCTGTTGGCGGTTGCTTTGGGTTGGATCACGCTGGCGGTGGGCCAGGTGCCGGTGCCCGCCTTGACAGGCCACATCATCGACCAGACCGGCACGCTCACTTCAGAGCAAAAGGTGGCACTGGAGCAATCGCTGGCTGGCTTTGAGGCCAGAAAGGGCAGCCAGATTGCGGTGCTCATGGTGGCATCGACCGCCCCGGAAGCGATCGAGCCATTCGCCTTGCGCGTGGCTGAACAATGGAAGCTGGGCCGCAAAAAGATTGATGACGGCGTAATCCTGGTCGTCGCGAAAAACGACCGCGCCGTACGCATCGAGGTGGGTTATGGCCTGGAAGGCGCGCTCACCGACCTCACCAGCAAACGCATCATCAGCGAGACCTTGTTACCCCGATTCAGGGACCAGGATTACTACGGCGGCATTGCAGCTGGCGTGCAGCAGATCATCCGTGTCGTGGATGGCGAGCCACTGCCAGCCGCCAGCCAGGTACCTGCTGCCGGTGTGGCGGGCTTGGGCAATCTGGGGCAGTACGCGCCCATTCTTTTCATTCTGGCGCTTGGTGCCGGTGGCGTGCTGCGGGGTGCGCTCGGGAGGGTGCCTGGCGCGCTGGTCACCGGTGGCATCGTTGCGGTGGTGGCGTGGTTCCTGGTGGGCGCACTGTCGGTTGCCTTAATTGCGGGTGTGCTTGGATTGATCTTCACGCTGCTGGGCGGTGGCCTGGGCGGCCGCGGAATCGGGGGCTACTACGGTGCAGGCGGTGGCGGCTCCAGAGGCTCTGGCGGATTCGGCGGCGGGGGCTTCAGCGGCGGTGGTGGCGGCTTCGGTGGCGGCGGCGCATCGGGAAAGTGGTGACCATGGACACCAAACGCATTGCAACGCATTGGTTGATGACAGACGGGCTGGTCAACAAGGCGTTTGGGCCCAGCGCGCTGAGCAACATCGAGCGCGCGATCAGCGCCAGCGAAGCCGTGCATGGCGGGCAGGTGCGCTTTGTGGTGGAGGGCTCGCTCGATGGCGTCTCGCTGCTCAAGGGACAGACAGCCCGGCAGCGCGCGATCGAGGTGTTTTCCTTGTTGCGCGTGTGGGACACCGAGCACAACAACGGCTTGCTGATTTACCTGCTGCTGGCTGACCGGGCTGTTGAAATCGTGGCGGATCGGGGCATTGATCGGTATGTCGGCTCAGACGAATGGCATCAGGTATGCCAGCAGATGCAAGGCGCCTTTAAAGACTCGAATTTTGAGAATGGTGTGCTGGGCGGAATTCAGGCCGTCACGAAACACCTCGTTAGTCATTTCCCTGCCGGTGCACCGCGTGAAAACGAGCTGTCAGACCAGCCAGTGGTGTTGCGGGGCAGGGGGACGTGAACGCAACGCAGCCCAGGTTCTGAGCCGACCAGTTCCCAATTTAAAATGAGCTGATGGCACGCAAACTCATGATCCTGCTCGCATTTCTGGCCACCTTCGGCCAGGCGGTCGCGGTAGCGGTATTTCCAGGCGCCGTAGCCGATGACATTGGCCATGCGTTCGTCCATGCGCAGGAATCAAGCCACCATCACCATGACGATGGGTTGGCGCATGTGGATGAGAACCAAGCCTCGACTTTTCACGTTCACCTGGGCGATGGTGTCAGTGTTGCCTTGCTCAGCAGCCCGATAACGCGGCTGCCTGTGCCGCTGCCCCAGGGCCCACCGCAGCACGTCCGCCCTTCGCTGCCGACCCCTTGGCTGGACGGCCTCCTGCGGCCACCCAAAGCCCTGGCCTGATGGTGCGGCGCAGAGCTGCGTCACGCCCCTTCTTCATTTGCACCTTCGCACCGTCGGCTCAAGCCGACGGCTCAAGGAAGCGGCGTAGCTGCTGCCTTCACCCATTTCACATAAACCATGAATCTCATCTTTCGCACTCTCGCTTTAGTGGCTGCGCTGCTGCTACCAACCATGGCCTTGGCCCACGGCATCTCGGAGGCTGACAAGGCCGCCATGCTGGCTGGTGGCTACTTGAAGTACGCCGTGCTGGGCGCCAAGCACATGCTCACCGGCTACGACCATCTACTGTTCCTGTTTGGCGTGATCTTCTTTCTGACCCGCTTTGCCGAGGTTGCCAAGTTCGTCACTGCCTTCACCTTGGGCCACTGCATCACGCTGATATTTGCCACATTTCTGGGCATCACCTGGAACTATTTGCTGGTGGACGCGGTGATCGCGCTGACGGTGATCTACAAGGCTTTTGACAACAACGGCGGCTTTCAGAAACATCTGGGCATGAAGTCGCCCAACCTGTTGGTGGCTGTGTTTGTGTTCGGCCTCATTCACGGTTTCGGCCTGTCGACGCGGTTGCAACAGCTCCCGTTGGGTGACGACCAGGCTGCCATGCTGGGCCGCATCCTGAGCTTTAACGTTGGCGTAGAACTTGGTCAGATCGCGGCACTGTCAGTGATGCTGTTGCTCCTGGCCGCCTGGCGTAAGCGACCCAGCTTTGCCAGGTTTTCGGTTGCCGCCAACACCGGCCTGATGCTGGTCGGTGGCCTGCTGCTGCTGATGCAGCTGCACGGCTATTCCCACGACTCAGATCCTGGCGGCTTTCGCTTCCCGGTTGAAGAGCACAAGCACCTCCATGAAGATATGGAGATCAGCAAGCCCGATCCCACCCGGGACAACATCAACTAATGAAATAACCGATCCAATGAAACACTTCACGAAACAACTCACCGTGGCAATTTGTTCCACGACAGCCCTGCTTTGCGCAGCCCCCACGTTTGCCGACCAGGGAAGCTCCTGCCACTTCCACGGCTCCAAGCCTGCAGCCGAAGAAAAAGTTGTCGGCTGCGCCGTCCAGCGCAAAGACGCTTTGGTCGCGTCCGGCAAGCTGGACGCAAGCTGGAAGGCCATCAAGCAGGAAAAGATCGAGCAGGTGGACGGCAAGAAGGGCAAGGAGTGGAAAGTCACCTTCAAGAACCCGCAGGCGACAGATACGGCCAAGCAAACGCTTTACGTTTTTCTCAGTCTGCCCGGCAATGTGCTGGCCGTGAACTTCACGGGTCAGTGACCATGACGCGCCCGCACAGCCGACATCGTGTGCCGTACGGGCCTGCCGTTGCCGGTGCCGCGCTGGCGACGTTGGCCGCTGTGCTGTTCGGGTTGAGCACGCCGCTGGTGCAGCGCTTTGGCCACGGACTGGGGCCGTTCTGGACAGCCGCGCTTTTGTATGCGGGTGCGGCGCTTGCCGGCGCGCTGTTGCGCCAGCCAGCTTCGCGCGAAGCCCGGCTCACCCGCAGGGATGTGCCGTGGCTGGCCGGGGTTGCGTTTTTCGGTGCTTTGGTGGGGCCGGTTGCGCTGGCCTGGGGACTGCAGCGCGCCAGCGGCACCGGCGCATCCCTCATGCTAACCCTGGAGGCACTGTTCACGGTGGGTCTGGCGCGTGCCCTGTATGGCGAAAGCATGGACCGACGCGTCTGGCTGGCCATGCTGGCGCTGATGGGGGGCGGTGTGTTGCTGGTGGCCGACCAGGCCCGAGGCGGCTCGCCTGAGGGCACGCTGGGACTGCTGGCGGTGCTGGGGGCCAGTGCCGCATGGGGCACCGACAACGCGCTGTCCCGGGCATTGGCTGACCGTGACCCGGGGCAGGTGGTGTTGACGAAGTCTGGCATCGGGGCCAGCTGTGCAGGGGGGCTTGCGCTGGCTTTCGGTGAGTCGGCCCCTGCGCCCGTTGCCGCTGCAGCGCTGCTCGTCGTCGGAGCAATCGGATATGGGCTGAGCCTGCGGTTTTACCTGCTGGCCCAACGCCGCTTTGGCGCTGCGCGCACAGGCTCGGTGTTCGCATTGGCGCCTTTTTTGGGCGCACTGGGCGCGTTGGCGCTGGGTGACCGGTCAGCGACCTGGCTGATGGCAGCGGCTGGCGGCCTCATGGCCATTGGTGTATGGACGCATCTCGCCGAACGCCACGAACATGGTCATCAGCACCAGGCCTTGGACCACGAGCATGCCCATTCGCATGACGACGGGCACCACGATCACTTGCACGCTGACATGCGCGAGCCCGTGCGTCCCGGCGTTCACAGCCACCACCATGAACATGCCGTGACTGGCCATGCGCATCCGCATGCGCCTGACCTGCATCACCAACACCGGCATTGACAGGCCACATCAGGGCGAACGGTTCACATTTCATCAGGCCGGATCAATAGCGTGGCAGCGGGCTTAATTTGCCACCGCCCTTTTTACGCCGGTCACCACAAACGCACATTGCACGAGCATTGTTCGGCAAATCAGACCCATCCGTGTGGCCCAACCCAACGCTTGCCCGACAAGTCTTTGTCGTTTCCCGAAATCGCCTGCAAGACACGCTTACATTGGTGGGCTAAAGCCAGCTTTCTGCTGGAAATTGCGTGAGACCCATTCAGATGAACATCCTTGAACCCGAAACAGAGCTTGAATACGTTGGCTTCTGGCTGCGCACCTGGGCTGCCGTCATCGACTCCGTGTTGCTGCTGATCGTCCTGTTGCCTGTGCTACATCTGGTTTTTGGGGCCGAATACTGGGAAAGCGAAGCCTTGATGCAAGGTCCGCTGGACTTTTTGCTCACCTGGGTGCTGCCTGCCGTGGCGGTGGTGGCGTTTTGGGTGCATCGCCAGGCCACGCCCGGCAAGATGGCTATTGGTGCTCGCATCGTCGACGCAGAGACGGGCCAACCCGCCAGCACCAACCAACTGGTGGGCCGCTACGCCGGCTACTACCTGGCCATGATTCCAATGTTGGTGGGCATCTTCTGGGTGGCGTTTGATGCGCGCAAACAAGGCTGGCACGACAAAGTGGCAGGCACGGTGGTGGTGCGCAAACGACGTGCCAGTGCACAAGCTGTGCACTTTGGATCTAAATAAACAAGGGTCAAGCCGAAATTCGGGGCCGCTGCGTATCATCAAATTCCCTCAAACAATGACGCAGGAGATCGATATGGCTGGATGGTATGAAGTCTCGGAAAACGAAAGCGGCAAGTTCAGCTTTGTGCTGAAAGCGGGTAACGCCGAAGTGATTTTGCGCAGCCAGCAATACGCTGCAAAAACGTCCGCCATGGCGGGTATTGCATCCGTGCAAACCAACAGCCCGTTGGACGAGCGCTATGAGCGGCTGGAAGCCTCAGACGGCAGGCCGTATTTCAACCTCAAAGCAGCCAACGCGCAGATCATCGGCACCAGCCAGATGTACACCGCCGCCGCTGGCCGGGACAATGGCATTGCTTCGGTGAAGACCAACGGGCCCAGCAACACCATCAAAACCCTGAGCACATAAACCTCCCGACAAGCCCCCTCAAACCGACCCGGTGCCTTCAGCACTCGGTCGGTTTTTTGCTATCTAATATGTAGCTGCTTGAGCAGTATTTATAAGGGTTACAAGCTGTTTTTGTCATAAGTCACAGCGGTTACAGGCCTGTTCACGTGTCCCCGTCAAACTCACTGCATCAGATCACGACAGGACAATTGCATGACCACATTTAACGGCTGGGCCGCTCACGCCCGCAACGCGCCCCTTGAACCCATTGCGTTCGATCCCGGCCTGATGCATCCAGAAGATGTCGAAATCGCCGTGGCGTATTGCGGTGTGTGCCACTCGGACCTGGCCATGGTGGACAGCGAGTGGTTTCCCACGAATTACCCGGTGGTGCCGGGCCACGAAGTGGTCGGAACCATCGTCGCGGTTGGCCCGCAGGCCAAGGGGCGCACGGTGGGTCAGCGGGTCGGGGTGGGCTGGCACAGCAAGAGCTGCCTGCATTGCCAGCACTGCATGGGCGGCGAACAAAACCTGTGCGGCACACGCCAGCCCACCATCATCGGGCGGCACGGCGGCTTTGCTGACACGCTGCGCGCGCACTGGAGCTGGGCCATACCGCTGCCAGATGCGCTAGACCCGGCATCGGCCGGGCCGCTGATGTGTGGCGGGGGCACCGCGTTTTTGCCGTTCCTGGTTCATGACATCAAGCCCACCGACCGGGTGGGCGTGGTGGGCATCGGAGGCTTGGGTCACTTGGCCGTGAAGTTTGCCAAAGCCTGGGGTTGCGAAGTCACAGCGTTCACCTCCAGTGCCGCCAAACGGCAAGAGGCCTTGCTGCTGGGCGCGCACCGTACGGTGTCCAGCGTCGATGTTGACGAACTCAAGGCTTTCGCGGGCCAGCTCGACTTTTTGTTGGTGACGGTCGGGGCCACCCTGGAGTGGGATGCGCTGCTGGCCACGCTGGTGCCCAAAGGCCGCATGCACCTGGTGGGTGTGGTCACGCAGGCCATGAGTGTGCGCACCTCGGGGTTGTTGTCCTGGCAGCGCAGTCTCTCGGCGTCGCCTACGCCATCGCCCGCGGTACTGGGCAAAATGCTGGCGTTTTGCGCCCGCCACGGCATTGCGCCGCAGGTGGAACACTTCGCCCTGAGCGACGTGAACGCCGCGCTAGACCACCTGCGGTCTGGCAATGCGCGTTACCGGGTCGTGCTGGATGCGAGCCGATAAAGCCATTTGAGCCCACCCTTACTGCTCAAGCAGCTATATAAATAGTAGCAACTCTCGACGGTTTGGCGTCTGGGCTACCCTGGCAAAATCAGCCCTTTGCTGCGTTGTTGGAGACACCTTGGAATCGCTTTACCCCTTTGTTGCCGCCCTTTTCGCCTATCTGTTGGGCTCACTGTCGTTTGCGGTGATCGTCAGTCGCGCGATGGGGCTGAAAGACCCACGCACCTTTGGCAGCAAAAACCCGGGTGCGACCAATGTGTTGCGCTCGGGTAGCAAACCCGCCGCGCTCATCACCTTGCTGCTGGATGGGTTGAAAGGCTTTTTGCCGGTGTTGCTGGTCAAGCTGTATGGCAAGCCGTACGGCCTGGAGGAAGGCACCATGGCGCTGGTGGGGCTGGCGGCTTTCATCGGCCACTTGGCCCCCGTGTTTTTCAAGTTCCAGGGCGGCAAAGGCGTGGCCACGGCACTGGGCGTGGTGTTTGGAATCGACCTGATCTTGGGCGTGGCAACCGGTGCCACCTGGTTAATCGTGGCCTTCTTTTTCCGCTATTCGTCGCTGGCCTCACTTGTAGCCGCAGCGTTTGCGCCGGTGTATTACCTGCTGGGTGACCGGATGCAGTGGTATGCCGACAAATCGATTGTGGTGGCGCTCTTCGTCATCGCCCTGTTGCTGGCTATTCGTCATCGGGAGAATATTGAGCGGCTGGTGCAGGGTAAAGAGTCCAGGCTGGGTGGGCAATCCAACAAACCTGCCGCCAAGTAATGTTGTTGGCTGGTCAGAACCCCACAGAGGGTCCCTTGTAATAAGCGTTGACGTTGATAGCGGGCCAAAGTTGATAGGTGCCTGCGTACAAATAGCCTCGCGCTGCGTAATGGTTCATTTGAGTTATCAGGTTCGCGGCGTTGGTCGATATGGTGTCAGCCAGTTCATATGAAATGCCGCCAGAGTTAGTGGATACTTTGCTGTAGCGCGAAAAACGAAAGGCGGGATCCACGTTACACCCGAAACCTGCTCGGAAGCACAACCTGTCTTGACCGTGCCAGATAAAACTTTTCTGACCCATGGCATTGATTTCGGCAAGTGCAGATTCCCTTGTGCTCGAGTTACTTACGGTTTTGTATTCATAAGAATAGGTTGCAGTGTCACTGGCGTTTTTAATATACACGCCAAAATTTCTGATGATGGGGTTGAATAGGTCAGTATCAGTGGCATACAAACTGAATGAATATGAAAAGCCCCGGGTGCCTTGGGCATTAAAGTCTTTTAATGCTGCTTCATACTCATCAATGAAGTCTGTAATCTGGTAGGTGTAGGTCGTTGGCTTTTTTATATTTTTTCGATATAGAAGATACATTTCACCATTTTCACCATTGGAAAATCGCGAGCCAGCATACGCATAACCCTGCGCGCCACGGATATCAAGCGCGGTTGCCAGCCCGGTGAAGTTCTTTTTAATGGGGCCGTCGATCAGATATTGGTATGTCGCACCGGTATTGTCGTTGACAAAAATCTCTGATATCACTCGATTGATTATAGCGGAACCAACCCAGGTATTACCACGAGCCGCTTGTGTATTCAGCAACTCCACGAACTTGTTTAAGTCACTGATACTGTCCACTGCAGAGTATGTAACGCTTGCGGGAGCGGGTGCACTGGCAGCCGGAGCGCTGGGAGCGGGTGCACTCGGTGCTGGAGCGCTGGGGGCCGGAGCGCTAGGCGCTGACGCACTGGGCGCTGGAGCGCTGGGTGCGGGCGTACTGGGGGCAGGAGCACTTGGAGCGGGTGCGCTCGGTGCTGGAGCGTTGGGCGCTGGCGCACTGGGTACGGGTGCACTCGGCGCGGGAGCACTGGGAGCGGGCGCACCCGAGGCTGGCGGCGCTGGGCTGGGCGTTGCAGAGTTGCCGTCGCCACCTCCGCCGCAAGCCGATACTCCCGTTGCAACAGTGGCCACGAGTGCGAAGTAGATGGCTAGACGGACCAAAGGTGGGCGGGCTAGCTCTGTATTAACTCGAATAGTCATAAGAAATCAGGTAACGCTGATGGTTAAAAGTCTGACGCATTAACTGCGCCAGCGCTAGCTACCGAGGTCGAGCTGGCGCAATAGATCACGGTACGCTGGTCAGTCATTCACTATCAAAATAATAGCTGCTTGAGCAGCGTTTGCAAGGGCGGGACCCTGATTTAGCTCAAAAAGCCTACAAAGGGCTTGTGCTACGGCACAGCACGCCGGAGCAACCCGTCGGCTTGAAATACAGCTCCCGGCTCGCAGTGCCAATAATCACGCTGAACCAATACACATAACCTGCTGCGCCTTCAGTGTTGGCTTGCGTGACGAGGTTGGCGGAGCTGGTGGCAGAGGTATTGGCTTTCCACTCAAATTTGCTGGCTTGCGTGGTGTCTTTCACGTAGATATTGCGAAACGCTCCGGTGGTTTCACCGCTGAATACGTTTTGGCCACTGAATTTATAGCCTTCCTGGCCCTGGGCATTGGCTTGGGTCAGCAGCGCATCGTGGCTGGTGGGTTCTGCGCCCAGGCGGTAGGTGTATTTGGCGTTGCTGCTGGCAGATTTGCTGTAGATGCTGCCAAAGATGTAAGGCCCGACGTAAATAAAGCCTTTTTCGCCTTGGGCATTGGCCTGGGTCAAAAACGCGGCGGCGGTGGTTTGCTGGGGCAACACTTCATACGAATACGTCGTTGCATCGCTCTCCTTGATGTAGATCGAGCCTTCTGTTGTGGGGCCCCAGAGGTCAAAGCCTTTCGCCCCTTGCGCATTGAGTTGCGTCAGAAAGGTAGGCGCTGTGGTTGGCGTGTCCAGCACTTCAAAGGTGTAGGTGGTGTTGCTGTCTTTTGTGTAGAAGTTAAAGGCTGTACCGCCCACGATGTTGGGGCCGAAGTAGTTGAAGCCACGGGCGCCTTGCGCAGTCAGTTGTGCCAGCAGAGACGTGCGGGTGTTGGTGTTGACCTGCGCCTCATAACTTGCCGAGGTGCTGGCGGATGGTGGATTGACCGGGGGTGGCGCAGGTGTGCTGGGTGCTGGGGCGCTTGGTGCGGGCGGTGTGGGTGTGCTGGGTGCGGGCGCACTGGGTGCTGGGGGTGACGGTGTGCCCGGTGCGGGTGCGCCAGCAGCGGGTGGAGCGGGCGTTGGTGCAGGGGCAGGTGAACTGCTGTCGTCTCCACCGCAGGCAGCCAATCCTGCGGCCAGGCTTGCCGCCAGCGCGAAGTAAACAGTCAGGCGGGCCAGTGGTTGGCGTGTCAATTCAGGGGTATGCATATCGATACTCAGAAAGAAGAAAAAAGAAAGCGATGCAAAAAAGTGCATCGCAGCGGTACCGTGCAGTCTGCTGGGTTCGTTAACCCATCGGTACCCTACCAAGGTCGGGTTGGCGTAACCAACTGCGTCGGCGGTTTACTTGAAAAAATCCCATACGTTGGTCATCACGGCTTGCGTGGCCTCAATTTGCGGCCAATGACCAATGCCTTCCAGCCGAACGATGTCCGCATCGGGCACCAGGGACTGGTATGCGTTGGCCATGTGTCGTCCGGAATTGGGATCGGCCAGGCCGTTGATGAGCCGAATCGGTGCGATCGGTTGTATTAAAGGGGCAACCAGGCGGTCGCGCAAAGCCAGGCGTTCGATATAAAACCGCCCGACGTTGTGGGCAACCGCCAGTCCCTGGTTGTGCGTGACCAGCTCCCAAAAATCTTGCAGTAACTCGGGCGAGGGCCCGGTTCGGGGGCCAAACAGGGATCGAATGGATCGTTCAAACGCGCCGCGTGGCAATCTTGGCCCGATGAGGTGCCCCACGGGCGAGGACAGAATGTGTTGGATCAAACGGGGTTGATAAGCCTCAGGGCACAGGCCACCATTGAGCAGGATCACTTTTTCAATCGAGGGCAAGGCCTTGGCCGAAATGCGCCGGGCCAGCATTTCTTGCACGACGCTCACACCCAGGTCGTGCGCCATCACATACGTGCCCCGCACGCGCAGCCGTGCCAGCAAGGCCTCGTGCAAGTCGACTTGCTCCATCAGGCCGTAGCTGTGGTTTTTGGGTTTGTCGGAAAACCCCATGCCCAGCATGTCGGGCGCGATCACAGTGAACCGTGCGGTCAGCTGGGGCCAGATCGCGTGCCAGTCATATGAGCTGGTCGGAAAGCCATGAACTAAAAGAAGCGTCGGCCCCGAACCGCCTTGCCGTAGAAACACGCGGTGGCCACGCAGTTGAACAAAGCTGCCCTGGGTCATCCAGCTGGACAGGCGGTCGCTCATGTCAAGCCACGAACCAAAATGGCCACGCACAGCGCCAGTTGCAACAGCACGCTGAGCGCATGTGCCAGTTGCCGCAGCTTCAAATTGCGGCGAAACACCGCCACCGCATACAACACGCGAGCAACGATGAAAATACCCGCGACAGATGCCAAAACGGACAGCCCCAAAGCACCCGCCCATTGCGCCGACGCCAACAATGCAACAAACAACAATGATTGTTCGAGGGTATTCCCGTGTGCCCGAATGGCCATCATCAGGTCTTTTTGTCCTGCATCGCCATAGGTTGCGCGGTGCTTCATGCGCAAGCGTGAAACGTTGAGCGACAATGCAATCAGCAATACAGCCAGTATTGCTGTGGTGATGGTTGTCGTGGAAAAATTTATATTCATGACAAAAAATCAATCGTTTAAAAAATCAATGCTCATTTTCCCGGTAACGGTGAAAAACAAAACCCTACTGAAGTAGGGTGTGCGGTGGGCGTAATGTTAATAACAATCTCATTTTCAACAATCATGAGAGTAGAAATTGAATAATGTGCGCTATGCGCTCGTCGTAGATGATCATCTGCTGGTGGGTCGTGGGATTGCCGAGTTGCTGAAAACCTTTGAATTGCTGGACGAGGTTCATGCGGTCAGTGACGCGCCGGCGGCGCTGGAGGTGTTGTCGCGCTTGGGTTCCCCATTAATTGCAGTGGTTGATTTCTGGCTGGGTGCGGGTTCCAGTGTCGAATTTATTTCACAGCTGCGCCGCGAACACCCAACGACAGCGGTACTGGTTATTAGCGCCGACGCCAGTGCACAAGTGCAAGCCAAAGCCCGGCAAACTGGTGTTCAAGGTTTTGTGGACAAGCAGGCGTCTGTCGATACATTCGGTCAGGCAATATTAGCGGTTCTGGGTGGCATGACGTACTTTGACACGGACACGGCTACATCAAACTTTGCGATCCGCTCTTACGACCTGCCGGTCACCCCGCAAGAATTGGGCTTGTCAAGGCGCCAGGGTGAAATACTCATGCTGGTTCTGCAGGGTTTACCCAACAAGCGTATCGCCCAATCGCTTTCTTTGTCTGAAAGCACGGTAAAGGAGCATATAACGGGCATTCTTCAACGTTTGGGCGTGAGTAACCGGGTGGAAATTATTACCAAACTCAGGGGACGCAGATTGGTGATTGATTGAGAAGCGGGTAAAAATAAGTCAATGAACTGGTTGCCCAATACTGATCAAGACCTGTCGACCGATACGACCATCAGCATGCACGGGCGTGCGCGGTTGCTGGAGATGACGTTTTCCAGGATTTTATTTGGCGTCAGCGTGATTCCGCTCGTCGCGTTGCCGTTGATGTGGTTTTACTCAACAACAAGCAACCCAATTACCCCGTTGGCGATTTGGGGCGGTATGTATGTTGCGCTTGCCACGACGCTTCGCTATTTGAATCAGGAATACTTTCGACAAAAAAAGTTACTGCCAATTGGTGAATTGGTGGGAAAGTGGCAAAGCCGTTTGGAGAATATTGCTCTGGTTCACGGCACGGGCCTCAGTTTGTCTGTGTTGATGACTGCTGGGAATTCCACGCTGGAGTTTTCTTTGCTGTTGTACATCACGCTGGCTGCGATCATGTCGGCTAATGCCACCCACCAAACCCCGGTGCTCAGCGTGTTTCTGCGTTTTTTCGCAACGGGTTGGCACATTCCTTTGGTGTTTGCCTATTGGGCGTTTCCCAATCATTGGCAGTTTGTCGTGCCGCTCGCATTGATATACAGCCTGGTCATTTATCGGCACGCACTCATTGCGCATCGCTTTTTTGTTCAGCAAGTGCGTCTGGAAGAGCGCAGCGTGCTGCTGGCTGAGCAATACAAGGCCGCAAAAGAGGAGGCCGAGGCGGCGCTTTCCGCCAAGAACCAGTTTTTAACGACTGCCAGCCACGATTTGCGCCAGCCCGTTCATGCCATGGGCCTTTTGATCGAAACCATCCACAAGCGCAACAAAGACGAGGCGCTCACACCACTGTTGGGTGATCTGCGCAGCAGCGTGCGTTCGGTCAACCAAATGTTCAATTCGCTGCTCGACCTGTCAAAAATAGAGGCGGGCATCGTGCAGACACAGGCTGTTCCCATCGATCTTCGAGCGTTCATCAACGACACCGCCACCCTGTTTCGCGAAGAGGCCAACAGCCGCAACTTGCAGCTTCGTTTTCGCTGGCCCAAAAGCCATGTCGTGGTGCTTGCCGACCCGGCGCTGTTGCGACAGGCGCTGAGCAACCTGATTCACAACGCGTTGCGCTACACCCCAAAGGGTGGGGTGTTGGTCGCGGTGCGCCCGCGCGCGCAAGACTGGCAATTGGAGGTGTGGGACACCGGCATTGGCGTGGCTGATGAAGATCAGCAAAACATTTATTCGCCCTTTTTCAGAAACCAGCACGCATGGCGAATTGACAGTGCGGGCCATGGTTTGGGGCTGTCGGTGGTGGCCCGTTGCGCCACGTTGATGGGTGCTTCTTATGGGCTGACATCTCGCCTTGGCAAGGGTTCCAGGTTCTGGTTACGTCTGGCGTCGGGTTCGTCGCGGTTCATTCCATCGGTCATCGCCGCTCTTGATCCGCCTATTCGGCACGCACTCGCTAAAACCCAGTTATTTCAAGGCAGTTGCCTGGTGCTGGAAGACGACCCGCAAGCTGGTAATGCCTGGTTGGCATTGCTGAAGGCCTGGGGCCTGGATGCCCGAATCGCCACGCGGGCCAGCGAGGCATTTGCTTTGCTGGACCAAGGCTTTGTGCCGCACGTGGTTCTGTGCGACCAGCGCCTGCGCAGCGGTGAGAGTGGGTTTGACATTTTTTGCGAATTGCTCAAGCGCTGCCCTGCCGCGCACGGTGCCATGGTCAGCGGCGAATTCAATTCGCCGGAGCTGGTGCAGGCTGAAAGCGAAGGCTACCTGGTGCTGCGCAAACCACTGGAGGCCAGTGATTTGCACACACTGCTGAACCAATGGCTGGGCGGCGCAGGTGGTGAGAGCCTGCGCCGCTGAACCGCACGGATCGCTTTTAGAGGTTATCCATCGATCAAACGCTAGGGTTAACGCAGCACGGCAGACCAGAGGCTCACACGGGCACCTGTATTGGCTACATCATTCTGGCTCCACACCACGACACCTTGTCCCGAGGAGTTCATGGCGAAGTCTGGATCATTGCCCACACCACCGGCGCCACTTTCAATCAGGCTGGCGGCGCTCCATTGACCACCTAAGGTCAATCGACGCGACACCAGATCAAAGTTGAGTGTTGCAACCAGGTTGGGGGAATAGACCAGCACCGCTTGTCCGTTGTTGTCCATTTGTAGCGTGCGGTTGATGTTGTATGTGTCGACAACAACGGGCGCGGTCCAGCCCGTGGCGGGGTTGTATTGCATGCTGCTCAAGGTTGCCAGCGGGCTGCCCGACCAGACGGCGACGGCACGGCCATCGGGCGTCATGGCCAACTGGATGCGTGCGCTTCCCACGGAGCTGGTCTGGCCTGTCACTTCAACGGCACCCTGCCACCCCGTATCTGCACGATAAATGTTGTAGTGAACCGTTCTGTTTTGCAGCCACATCGCAATGCCGTTGCCTTGTGCATCGATGGCGACAGCAGGATTGTTGTCAGCGTCCACGTTGGTAAACAGTGTCTCAATGCTCACTGGCGCACCCCAGCCACCTGCGGTGGTGAAGCGCGCTGCCTTCATGCTGTAGTTGTTATCGCCTGGGTTACTTTCTCTCCATACGGCCAATGAACTGCCGTTGGTGCTCAGAGCGACCGCGGCGCGCTGTGCGACAGACGAGCCGCCATTGTCCAAACGCGTCCACGTTCCCCACTGCCCGCCAACTGGCAGTGAACTGTTTTCAACGTCCGAGCCCGAGCGTAGAACGCTGATGTTTCCACTTGCGTCCATCACTGCGGAGGTCAACTCTTGGGTAAACCTGAGGTTAGGCGGAGAAAACGCAGCACTCCAGCCAGTAGCCACCGTGTTGCGGCGCGTTTCCATATTGGGTCGAATCCAGGTGGCAACGCCAGCATCGTCCAAAAACACTTTTCCTTGTGCCGCAGCGGTAGATGACGAAAGCGTCAGTCCAGGAACGGCAACGGCTGTCTGCCAACCGGTGGCTGGCTGATAACGGCGGGAAAAAACCTTGAACGTGCTGCCGTCAGGCGTACCGTCTGACTGCTCCCACAGCGCAATAGCATCGCCTCTGCTGTTCACAGCCACTAGATTTCTACTACGGACATTGAAGTCATCACTGTTTTCCAGCAGTTGCGGAGTTTGCCAAGCCGTCGCGGGCGGAGCGGGTGTGCCAGCGGCGGGTGGAGCCGGTGTGCCTGCTGCAGGGGGTGCTGGGGTGCCAGCCGCAGGGGGGGCGGGCGTACCAGCGGCAGGAGGAGGGGCAGGCGTGCCAGCCGAGGGTGGTGCAGGCGTGCCAGCCGCAGGCGGTGCGGGTGTGCCAGCCGCAGGCGGTGCGGGTGTGCCGGTGGCGGGTGGGGTGGGTGACGCGGGTGGCGTACCGGCGCTCGGAGGTGCTGCAACGGGTGTGTCGTTGTCGTCGCCACCGCAGGCGCTCAAGCCCATGGTCAGGGCAAACAACACGGCGAGTTGGGCTATTTGTTTGCCCGTTGTCGATTTGGTTTTCATGGATGAATGATTCCGTTGGATAAAGAAAAATGACGCAGCGCGCTGCCACGCTTACCGCAGTAACGCAAAGGCGTCCCAAGTCTCAGCGAGCGCACGCTCTACGTGAACCCTACCGAGGGTGGGTTCGGGTAACGGGCTGTTCACCAAGCGTTTGAATAGAGCGGGGACGCGGCGCAACACACGCACCATTGATGCGATACGCTCAAGGCCCAACGAGCCACTTCCCTGTCCATGACCACACGCCATTCCCCGCGCAAGTTAGGCCCCTTTCACGTCAGCCCCATTGGCCTGGGCTGCATGAACCTCAGCCACGCCTACGGCTCCCCCGTGTCCACCGAACAGGCCAGCCGCGTGCTGCTGGCCGCGCTGGATGCCGGAGTGACGTTGTTCGATACCGCCACGCTGTATGGCTTTGGTGCCAACGAAACCCTGGTGGGCCAGGTGATGAAGCCGCACCGCAACCAGTTCACCCTGGCCAGCAAATGCGGTATGCAGGGCGTGGACGACGGCACAGGCAAACTTGTCCGCGTGATCGACGGTCGCCCGGCCGCTTTGCGCAAAACCTGTGAAGACAGCCTGCGCCGCCTGCAAACCGACGTGATCGATCTTTACTACCTGCACCGCTGGGATAAGCAGGTGCCGATTGAAGACAGCGTGGGCGCCTTGAGCGATCTGGTGCGTCGCGGGCACATACGCAGCGTGGGCTTGAGCGAGGTGTCTGCCGCCACGTTGCGCCGCGCCCATGCGGTGCACCCGATTGCGGCGGTGCAAACCGAGTATTCGTTGTGGACGCGCAACCCCGAGATTGCGGTGCTGCAGGCCTGCCGCGAGCTGGGCGTGGCGTTTGTGGCCTTCAGCCCGGTCGCACGCGGCTTTTTGTGCGGCAAGCCGATTGACGTAACGGCACTGGACGCCAAAGACATTCGCCGCAGCATGCCGCGCTTTGAGCCTGAGGCGTATGCCGCTAATAGCAAGTTGCTCCCTGACTACCACGCCGTGGCGCACGAGGTCGGTTGCACGCCCAGCCAGCTGGCGCTCGCGTGGCTGCTGCACAAAGCACCGCACATCATTCCGATTCCGGGCACCACGACCGTGACGCATTTGCATGACGACCTGGGCGCAACCCAGGTGGTGCTTGGTGCCGACGTGATGGCGCGGCTGGACGGGCTGATCAATCAACAAACCGTCACAGGCCCGCGTTACAACCCACAGAACACCGTTGAGGTGGATACCGAAGAGTTCGTTTGAACCGTTCTTTCAACCTGTTTTTTTTCAACCCCAGGAGATCACCATGACTGACGCAATCCACAGCACCCAAGACATCGCCAACGCCTTCACCGCCCTGTGCAAAGAAGGCAAGATGGACGAAGCAGGCCACAAGTTCTGGTCCGACGACATCGTCTCGTGCGAGCCCAACCCTGGCGACATGAGCGAAGTCAAAGGCCGCGCGGCCGTCGACGCCAAAGGCGCCTGGTGGTACGCCAACAACGAAGTGCATGGCGTGAAGGTCGAAGGCCCTTACGTGCATGGCCACCAGTTTGTGGTGCGCTTCACCATGGACATCACACCCAAAGGCGAAGCCCGCGCCAGCTTTGACGAGGTGGGCGTGTACACCGTGCAGGCCGGCAAGATCGTGGAAGAGCGGTTTTTTTACGGTAGTTGAACGATAAAGATGCTATCGAATGGATAGCTGCTTGAGCAATTGATATCTGGGCTGATGGCTGTTTGACCTAAAAAGTAAGGTCGCCGGGAGTTGATGAACAAAATCGCCAATTTTTTGCAATCCCGCGCCAACTGGTGTGGCATAGCCCTGTCCACACTCGCCCTGGTGCTGGGCAGCATGGCCCCAATGCTGGTGGGTGCCGGTGTGCTGGCCGTGCTCGGATACGCAGCTGGTTTCTCTCCGGGCGACGTGTGGTTTGGTTTAACCGAAAGTGACCCCGCGCTACTAAGGCAATTTCAGGGGGTCCTTGATCAGTTGTGGGGACAGTTGGGCGATTGAGATTCAGCCTGCATGCCGTGATCTGTGGCGGCAGAATTTGGGGCAATGGCCCCCGCCTCATGCTGTCAAAGGCCCAGAAATCGGCGGGGGACCACGGCCCCAAACTCTGCGGATGGAGTTGATGGGCGCGCAATGGATTTTGAATCGCCTGAGACGGCACGTCCGGTGCGCCTGCAGTCGGTCACCCAGAAATCGAGATTAGGCGGTCTGGGCCGTAAGCGACGAAAGCTATACGTTCGCTTTGGGCCATCAAGAGTCGTTCGCGACCAGCGGCGTCCAGGTGGGCTGAGGATCACTACGGATAGGCATTTCAACCACATGAGGCCAAGCATCGCGCCCTGGAAGAGCCCTCGACCCACGTAGAACCTCGCACCGCGCCCACAGTAAGGCCGTGCCTGACCGATCCACCGCCAAAATGCGCGGTTCACAAGAGGGATTAGCGGTGCACCGGGTATGTCAGGCGCTAGCCTAGTCAGCAGCGCGTCAAAATCGCTGCACCGGCAGGCGGGGAAAGATGTGGTCCCTCAAGTGCGCTGCCGTCTCCACGATGCGCCGGGTATTGCACGAGGGGCAAACGCCACGGCCTTTGCAGGAATAGGCCACGACAAGTCGTGTCCACAATCGTCACACCACGCCATGGCAAAGCCATGCGCAAAGACGCCGCACTCCAGATATTTGCGAAAGGCTAGGCGGACGTAGGGCTTGAGGGTGTGGTGGTCGCCCTGGCCGTCGAACTGACCTGCACTGGCCAACTCAAACCAGGTCTCGAAGTGTTCGGCTATGGTTTGGTACGGCAGCGTACGTTCGGGGTGGCGCGGGTTGTACAGCTTTAGCTTTGCACCCGCTTGCCCACCCGCGTGAGAATGCCCTTGCGTTGGGCGTGCAGTGGCGAGCATGGCGCAGTGTCAGCGTGGGCTGTGTCCGATGATACTGTTTTTATGTCCAGTTATTAGAATTTAGAGCAAACCTCAGTCGCTCCCAATACTCCTGAATTGATAGCTACTTACGTATATTTCACGAGGGCTGTAGGTACAAAAGGCTGCCCGATCCCAACTTCCTTAACCGGGGCAGCCTGGAGTTTCGGTGTCGCCCACACCGACCAGCACTACCACGTGCCCCTGCTGGTCAGCCCGTGGAGCTATTCCACTTACCGGGGGGTCTTGAAGCCTCCCCTATGGATTCAGTCCTGACCCTCAGTCAGCGTGTCGAGCTGGAACTTGCCGCTGACATGCCAAAGCCAGGTGTCGGTGTAGGTGACGCGGCCCATGCGGGCCGGCGCGGGGTAGGGTGCGGCGGCGCGCACGGTGCGTTCGATCTCGGCGATCACTTCGGGCGCGTGCTTGGGCGGGCGCATCCAGTCCAGCGAACGAACCTGGCCGTTGGAATCGAGGTTCACGTTAAGCACGCCGATGGCGTAGAGCAGGGGCGGCATGCGTCCCTTGTAGATGCGGTCGCGGTTGATGCCGTACAGGTGGCTTGCAGCGTCCTGCCGGTAGGCGCGTGGAGTGGAGGCATTGGAGCTGCGCGATGTGGCGATGGGGGCGGCGGCTGCGGCTGCGGCGGTAGGCGCCGTGACGGTGGCGCTCACGGGCGGCGGCGTGGCGGGCGGCAGGGGGCTGGAGCAGGCCACGAGCAGGGCAACCGCAGCGGCGCCTGTTGAGGCCAGCGAAAGGGAAATACGGTTCATGTTGTCTCCCGGATGTTCTTGACTAACGGGCGAAGGCTCAGTTCGATGACGTCTGTTATCAATATCATGAATGATTTCACCTCAAGGTAGTCGCGGGAAGATGCCACAGTAGGCCGTGCCAATAGCTTTTGCGTGTCGACACGATATATGGATCTGCCACGCCTGCTAACGGTGCCTCCAAAATGAGCGAAACTTTGAGATGTCGAGGTGCCGCATGCGCTGGATGTGAAATATCCGCGGGTGGGGCACAGCTGGGGTTGGTTCTGGATGTTCCCCTCGCCCACGCTCTCAGTCGACCCGCGCAGTGGCGTGCAGCGGCGACATTACCTTTATGAAGACCGGGTGCAACGGGCGCTGAAAAAGGCGGTGCCCCTGGCGGGTATTTGCAAGCCCGTTTCTGTCCACACTCATTCGTTCGCCACCCACCTGCTACAAGCGGGAGCCGACATCCGCACGGTGCAAGAGCTGCTGGGCCACAGTGATGTGTCCACCACCATGATTTACACGCATGTGCTGAATGTAGCGGCGGGCGGCACGGCCAGTCCGTTGGATGCGCTGCTGGCCGCTTCGGCTGCGCCGCAGTTCGCCTGAGCCTGATCACGGGCAGAGTACCTACATCCGATTTCTGCTTCGTGACGTTCAATCCGCGGGTCTGTAAATCCGCTTCGGGCTCGGAACCAGCGCAGGGCCACAAGCGGTCATTTGCGTAAGATGCACCGTAAAAAAATGGCTTCTTTTTCGGAGCGTTCTGGCCGTTTGAAGGCACGGCGCGCTGCCGAAAGTGCAATCGTGTCGATGGCTGGTGGAGCCCTTCATAATCAAGGCTTGGCCCCTGCTTGTTTGAGATGCTACCTTTCGTCATGGATAAATTCTTACTGCAGCAGCAGGTGCTGGAACGGCTCGCCGAAGACCTCCTGCAAGCCGAACAGGCAGTGCGGGCGGCCCATGAAACGGCGACCCACGAAGAAAACATCGCTGAAAACAAATACGACACATTGGGACTCGAAGCTGCCTACTTGGCCACCGGCCAAGTTCGGCGCGCCGATGCCATCCGCCAGGCGCTGGCCAATTGGCGCCAATTCCGCCCACTTCCCTACGACGTCAGAAAAGGTATACAGCTCGGCGCTCTGGTGTGCCTGGTCGATGCCGACGACAGGCAGCAACACCTCTTTCTCGGCCCGGATGGGGGCAGCATGAAGTTGGTCAGCGGCACTCAGTTCGTTCAGGTCATCAGCAGCGAAGCCCCTTTGGGCAGGGCCATGCTGGGCAAATGCGAGGGTGATGAGGTGTCCATACAGGTCGCTCCAATCCGACAGCAGTTTGAGGTGCTGCGTGTTCATTAAGCCGTGAGCGACTCCGGTGGGCTCGAAAGTAGCTCAGGGTTTGAAGCCGCCATTCCGTTCGGCCACTCCAGGGCGGCTCAATCGGGCGCGTTGCGCTCTCACCCAGACGGTGAGTCAGATCAGCGCTACAAGTGCTTGATTTCATTGGTGAAAGTTACCGGGACAAGCGGTCAACTGCGGTTTCTAGGATCATGGGTTGATCTCGGCACGAATCTGCGCATCAGGTTGCTTGCGCCCCAAAACAAAACCTGGTTCGAAGGCTGCCGGCCCGAACGGCTTGGCGGCGGCCCGATTGAAAAAGGCGTGCTGTGTCCACGGGTGGCTCCTAAATTGGTAACTACCAACCACAAGTCTGTGCACCAACGACCAGCGCCCATCCGAAGTGACTGTACGCACAACGAGGAAAGTCTGGTGGCAGCCATCCTGAAGAATTTTTAAGCTATTATTTTGATAGCTGCTTGAGCAGATTTCACAAGGGCGAGATGCTGATTTGACGCATATTTCAGGCTGCCTTGGTCGCGCACTACACTTTTGAGTCAAAAAACCCGAGAGGAAACGGTTTCATGGACATTTTGTCAATCGCCAACGGCCAGCTCTGGCATACCAAAAGCTCTAGCCCCGCTACCCAACTCCAATCGCAATTCGCCAAAGAGCTGATCGAGCGCGAAGCCTCCAGCCGCCGCACCACTGGCTGGAAGCATGCCGAGCGGGAAGGTCAATCCGGCATGCTTTCCGGCTCCCAGCTGTGGGGCCGTGGCGGCGGTGGGGGCGATCTGGCACCGCCGCGTTACCTGTATGCCTGCACCAGTGCCACCCCGCAGGTCATCTACTACACGCTGAGCGTGGCCCGCAGCGTGGGGCTGTTTCGCTACCACGTGGACGAGCAGCGCGAAGTGCGGCTGTTTCACCGCAACAAGGTGCCGGTGCTGGGCATGGCCTTCGACTCGCGTGCCAACCGCATCATTTTGGCCAACGGCAACGATGACGGCACCGCCCAACTCGATGTGTACGACGACGAAGGCAATCACAAAGGCGCCATCACCGGCGGCGACTGTGTGGACGCCGCCCCCGCCATGATTCCCGCACTGGCCTCCACCCTGATTTACCAATCGTGCGGCGTGGCCCGCCACCCGCAAACCGGCCAGGTGGTGGCGATGGGCCACAGCACCATCAACCGCCTGAACTACGCCAACGGCCAGCTCGACACCATCCTGGACGACCCGGCTTACGACTTTGTAGCTCCCAAAGCCGGTGTTGACGGCAGCTTGTACGCCATTCGCCGCCCGGTCGAAAAGCCGGTGCAAGAGCAGGCGGGCGGCGCCATCAAAGACACATTGATGTTGCCGTTTCGCCTGGGCAAAGCCGTGTTTGGCTATCTGAACTTCTTTTCCATGATCTACGGCAAAGAACCCCTGCGCTCTGCCGGCGGCCCCCGCACCCCCGAGCTGGACCAAGACCTCGGCAAGCTGTGGCTGCATGGGCGAATGATCGAACTGTCCAAAATCAAACTCGACGCGCAACACAACGGCAGCCTGGTCCCCGCGTCGTGGGAGTTGGTCTGCCTGCCTCCAGGCGGTGGTGGCATGCAAGTGCTGGCCTCGCACGTGGCCAGTTTCGATGTGTCCGCCGACGGGACGGTGGTCTACACCAACGGGTACGACTTGACGGCGCTGCGCGCAGGGGTGGCGCGGAAGGTGGGGAGGCAGGAGTTGGTGGAGGGGGTGGCGGTGGGGTGATTGGAATTAACGCTCCGTCGACGTGCCAAAAGTCAACATGCGACTTCAACCAATTGCTATCAATTAAATAGCTGCTTGAACAGTATTTATAAGGGCTGAAGTCGTAAATCGTCAAAAAATCGTAACTACTCAGCTGGCTCTGCATTCTCTCTGGCGAAATACGAACCGTTCGCCCTGAGGTGGCTGTTCCGACCGTCCTGAGGTATCGAAGGAAGGGCTCGCGAGGGCTTCGATACCTCAGCCCGAACGGTAACCTCGCACATCGGCGGACTGCATCGATAGCTGAGTAGTTACAAAAAATAAATCGGCGACGCCGATTTATTCCTCGCGGCGCGCATTTGCGGCCATTTTCGCCCCTCTTCGTCACCCATGGCACAGGCCATGGGCTCCTCAGTCGGGTCAAAACTGACTCGCAACTGCATCCGTTGTCTCGCCAAACCCCAATGGAAATTCTGGGATAAATCTGCGTCTTCTTAAAAATTCGCAATCAACGTCAACCGGAACGACCGTGACTCAATCGGGTGAAAGTGGATGTCGTCTACCGCGGCGGCTTCGCCTGCCAGGCGGGAGGCGTAGTAGTAGTCAATGGCGGAGTCTTTGCGGTTGGTGAGGTTGAAGCCTTCGAGCTCCAGGCGCAGGGTGGGGCTGAATTTGTAGCCAATGCGGCCGTTCAGGGTCATGGTTTTTCGGCTGCGTACCGAGTTGTCTTCAATCAGGGGGCGGGGGCCGAAGTAGCGCAGTTGCAGCGCGCCGTAGTAAGGGCCGAGGCTGTCCAACGACAACGCTAAGGAGGCCACGCCTTCCACGGCACCGGGAATGCGGTTGCCGACCGGGTCAAGGTCGCGAAAACGGGCGCGGGCGAAGGCAATGTCGGCGTCTACCGTGAGCCATTGGTTGGCGCGGTAGTAGTTGGAAAACTCAATCCCGGTGCGGCGGCTGGGGCGGCTGGCCTCAGTGGTGCCAGCGTCGCCCACAAACAGCAGCTCGGAGGCAAAGTCCAGCTGGTAGACCGACAGCGTGCTTTGCAGGCCGGGAATGATCTCGCTGCGAACGCCCAGCTCGATGGCTTTGGAGCGCACCAGCGGGGGCACTTTGTCGGCGGGGGTGCCGGTTTTGGGGTCGGTGGTGATGGTGGCGCCGCGCGCGTCGTTGCTGTGAAAGCCGCGGCCCACGTTGGCATACAACTCGGTTTTGGCCCAGGGGCCGAAGATCAGGGCCAGCTTGGGGCTGCCGATGCCAGCGGTTCGGGTGCCTGAGTTGTCTGGGTTGTCGCTGCGCACTTTCATGCGCACGGTGTCGGCCCGCAGGCCCGCCACCGTGCGGAATGTGTCAGTCCAGAAGGTGGTGTTTTCTCCGTAGATTCCCAAGCTGCTTTGCACGATGTGGTCTTGCCGGGTGGTGCTGATGCGCTGGCGGGCAGCGGTGTTGTACAGCCCGTTGAAGATGTTGTCGTTTTGCACTTGCAGGCCCACGGTGTTTTCACTGTCGCGGCCCAGCAATTTGCTTTGCCAGGTGTGGCTGGCGTTCAGGCCGGTGGTGTAGCGCTTGTCGGGTTGGGCGAACTGGTCGCCGTTGACGGGGTCGTCGTTGAAGTAAGTGAAGTTGGAAAACAAGTCCAGCTTGTTGTAGATCAGGTAAGTGTTGACTTTGGTGCTGCTGTTGGCCGTTGACTGCGCCCACGCGCCCGAGAGGCTGAAGCGCTCGGCTTTGCCGCCGTCGGTGGGGTCAATGAGGCCAAAGCGGTTCAGGCTGCCGTCGTCCACCGCGCGTTTGGGAATCTGGTCGGTGGCGTTCCATTTGGCGCTGTAGGCCATGCCGGTGAGGTTGAAACTGTCGCGTTCGGTGCCCTGGCTGTAGCGCAGCACGCTGTTGAATTTGCGGTAGCTGTCGGGCCGCACAAACGGACCGTCGTTGCCGAACAGTTCCACCGCATACAGCAGGTTGCCGTTGCCCCACTTCGGTGAATCAGCCACAAACGCACGCCTGAAACCGTTTTGCCCCAGGCCCAGGCTGGCGATGCCTTTTTCCAGCGTATTGGCGTAGACCACACTCACCGCGCCAGCCGAGGCGAAGTCGCCTTCTGCGGCATAAAACGGGCCTTTACGGTAGTCCAGCCGCCGGGTCAGCTCGGGGATGAGAAAGTTCACATCGCTCCAGCCCTGGCCGTGCCCGTGGCTGCGCTGGTTGACCAGCATGCCGTCTACCGTGGTGCGCAGATCGGTACCGTGATCCAGGTTGAAACCGCGCAAATAAAACTGATTGGCCTTGCCCTCGCCGCTGTGCTGGCTCACCACCAGGCCTGGCACGGCTTCCAGCATTTCACCGGCTCGGTAGACGGTGCGGCCTTCCAGTTGCTTCTGCGTGATGACGCCGCTATTGGCCGAATCGGCCACTCCCAGTTGGCTGTTGCGCGAGCCTTCCACGGTCACGGTGCCCAGGGTTTTTTCAGGCGCAGGTGCGGTGGTTTGCGCGTGCGCCGCGTGGGTGATCAGGCTCAGGCCCATCAGCAAGGCGGGCAGGGGTTTCAATTTTGTGTGAAGGAGGGGGGCCATGCGATTGCCTGTTTGGGTAGGTTTGAGTTAAATTTAAGATGAATAAAAATATATTCTTATTTGGTTACGCGTCATGTGCGCCGGTGGATTCAGATCCACCGGCGCACAGGTCGTTTAACTCAGCGGTTTTAGATGCGAATGCGGGAGGAAATGCGGATGCGTATGACGGTTCGCTGATCCGGCGATCTCTTGGCGCAGCGGTACCAAATGAATATTGCCGTGGCGTGCCCCGCGCAGGGCCACCAGTTGGTCGGCAAAAGCCTGCACATCAGCCAGAGGCCCGCGTAACACCACGGTTTCCAGGCAGTGGTCATGGTCCAGGTGAATATGGCTGCTGGTGACCACCAGGTCATGGTGGTCGTGCTGCAAGCCCATGACGCGCTGGGCCGTGGTCAGCTCGTGGTGGTTGTAGATGAAGCTGACAGTGGCCACGCACCATTGCGCTGTTTTTTCAGGCGCTTGTATGTGGGCTGTGCCTAGCTGGGCGCGGATCAAATCGCGGACGGCTTCGGAGCGATTGACATAACCGCGTTGGTCGATCCATTGGTCGAATTCCTGGGCGAGTTCGGGGTCCAGCGAGATGGTGAAGCGTTGCATAGCAGTCGAACATAGCATTCCGGGGCAAGGCCCGGCGGCGTCACCGGCGCTGCTTACAATCATTTTTGGCATTTGGATGCCGCATCTTTCAACAAATAAAAACTTCAGCGAGTTCTTCCCGTGGACATCTCCGTCATTGGCGCAGGCTATGTGGGCCTGGTTACCGCCGCGTGTTTTGCCGAAATGGGTAACCTGGTTACCTGCCTGGACAACGACCCGCGCAAGCTCGAAAGCCTGCGCAAGGGTCACATTCCGATATTTGAGCCGGGGCTGGAAGAGATGGTGTTGCGCAATGCGCAAGCCCAGCGCCTGGTGTTCACCAGCGACTACGAGCAGGCGCTGGACAAGGCTGAGGTGGTATTCATTGCCGTGGGCACGCCCAGCGGCAGCGACGGCGTGGCCGACCTGCAATACGTGATGGAGGTGGCCGGGCAGATTGGCACCCACATGCAGCGGCCACTGGTGGTGGTGGACAAGAGCACGGTACCGGTGGGCACGGCCGACCAGGTGCGCGCTGGCATTGCAAAAGCCTTGGCCAAACGTGGTGCGGGCGGTGCGCAGATTGATTTCGCCGTGGTCTCCAACCCCGAATTCCTGAAAGAGGGCGCGGCGATTGACGACTTCATGAGCCCCAACCGCATCGTGATTGGCTCTGACGATGCCGCCGCCACGCAAACCCTGTGCAACCTGTACCGCCCGTTTTCGCGCAACCACGAGCGCTTTGTGTTGATGGACGTGCGCTCGGCGGAGCTGACCAAGTACGCCGCCAACGCCATGCTGGCCGCGCGCATCAGCTTCATGAATGAGCTGGCCAATCTGTCGGACGTGGTGGGCGCCGACATTGAAAAAGTGCGCCTGGGTATTGGCTCCGACGTGCGCATCGGCAGCCACTTTTTGTACGCCGGTGTGGGCTACGGCGGCTCATGCTTTCCCAAAGACCTGAAAGCGCTGCTGCACACCGGCACGCAAGCCGGTGTCGGCATGGACATGGTGCGGGCGATTGAGGCGGTCAACGAGCGGCAAAAGCTGATTTTGGTGGAGAAGGTCAAGACGTTTTATGGCGGTGCTGATGCGGTCAAGGGCAAGGTGTTTGCGTTGTGGGGCGTAGCCTTCAAACCCAATACTGACGACATTCGCGAAGCGCCCAGTCTGGTCATCATTGACGCCCTGCTCAAGCTGGGGGCCACGGTGCGCGCCTACGACCCGCTGGCGTTTGATGCGGCGTATCAGCAACTGGGCCAGCCCGCTGGCCTGGTGCGCGCAGAGTCAGCCATGGATGCGGCGCTCGGTGCTCACGCGCTGCTACTGGCCACCGAGTGGAAAGAGTTCAGAAGCCCCAGCTTTTTGGAGCTGGCCAAGCGTTTGGCCGACAAGGTGGTCTTTGACGGGCGCAACCTCTACGACCGCGCGGCGCTGAAGCCTTATGGCTTGCACCATGTCGGCATCGGCCGCTGACACCCGATCCGTGAGACCTGCGCTGACCTGGGCGCGCCGGCCCTTTGTTGCGGTTTGGCTCTTGCTGCTGGCGGTCGGTTTTGTTCCGGTTATGTGGCCGCAACTGGACTTGACCTTGGCAAGCTTGTTCATCGGTCCCGACAAAAGCATTGCGTCTGCTCAGTGGGGCTGGGTGCGGGCGCTGAACAGTTATGTGCCGCTGCTGTCACGCATTAGCGCCGTGGGGTGTTTCCTGCTGTGGATGCTGTCGACAGTTGTGGTGCGCCTGAAGCCGTGGCGCTTTGCCCTGGCCTTTGTAGCCATTGCAACCACCGTGGGCCCGGGAATCGTGGTCGATACGGTGGTGAAAGGCGGTTTCCAGCGTGCCCGGCCCAGCCAGGTGCAAGACTTTGGCGGCATTCGTCAGTTCACGCCCGCGTTACAAGTGGCCCAGCAATGCACCAGTAATTGCTCGTTTGTCAGCGGCCATACCGCATCTGCTTTCATGGTGGCCGGCTTGGCCTTGCTGGGTGGGCGCAGACGGCTGTGGTGGCTTTATGGCGGCGTGGTTTTGGGGTTGCTCACGGGCTTTGCCCGCATGTCGGTGGGCGCGCACTGGTTTAGCGATGTGCTGTGGGCCGGCGTGGTGACGCTGACCTGTTGCGCGGCGGTGGCCTGGTGGCTCAAGGCCGTGACGCCTGCTTATCTGACCGATCAATCGCTATTGAAATAATAGCTGCTTGAGCAGTATTGGTAAGGGCTGGGCACTGATTTGGCCGAATTAGGTGCATGCCCCAGACATTTACAAACCCGTCATTCCCGCCCAGGCGGGAATCCACCTCAGCACCGCTCCCGCCTTGCCTTCTGCGTGGTCCTCGCGCCTGGATTCCCGCCTGCGCGGGAATGACGGTCTGAGACAGGTACGGGGAAGGGGACTGGGACGGGGATTAAAAACTATCAGGGTTCCAGCGCAATGGACGTTACGACCTCGCCGCCACCGATGGTGCCCAGCGCTTTGGCCGCGCCGGTTTTCAAATCGATGGTGACCCAGCGGGTGGCACTCATGCCTTTGCTGTTCAGCGCGGCAAAGGCCACGTCGCTCAGGGCCTGGATGTCGAAACCGGCATCGTCAAAAGACATGCCCAGTTTGCCCACGCTGAAAAACTGGCCGGTGTTTGGTGACACGGCGGGGGTGGTGCCTTCGCGCGAGCCTTGTGTGACCAGCGCGCCGGTGGCGGCGTCCAGTGCAAAGTTGGTGGTGATTTTGGGGTCGGCTTTGTTGTAGCTGTAAGCCGCGCCTACGGTGACGGGGGACTTGCCTGCGCTCATGTCGCCTGCGGCATAGGTTAGCGCTGCGTCGGTCTGCACGCCTTCGGAGTTGGGGTTGCCGTCGACCACCGCGCCCGTGTCGGGGTGCAGGCGCAGGTTTTGCCCGGTGTTGCTGACGACCCGAATGCGGTCCACGGTGGGGTTGAAGTCAAAGCCGAACTGTGCGCCTTGCAGGGCTACGACAAACGGTACGCCCACTTGGGTGAGTTGCGCAGTGTCTTCGTTGACGGTGTACAGGCGGCCGCTGCTGCCCAGCGCATACAACTGGTCTTTGGAGACGCGGTAGTCAATCCCCAACAGCGTTTCACCGGGCTGCAGGCCTTTGACCGGAATGCTGGCCAGAATTTTGCCGGGGTTGCCCGCATTGAATTTGATGAGCTTGTTGGATGCCGTGATGGCAACGGCTTTTTCAGCGCGCTCCATGCCGGCCGGTTCCATGGGTTTGCTGGCGCAACCGGCCAGTGCAAAGGCCACCGCTGTGAGGGCAAGAGGAAAAGTTGAGGTTCGCATGGTCGAAACGTCCTTTAGGTGAGTTGTAAATGAGAGTGTCAAAGCCAATACGCCAGTGGCATGGCATTGGATTCACGTACAGACGCTATTGCCGAATTTTCCCCGTGCTGCTGATGATGGACATCTCAACGAACTTGGAGCCGGTGCGCGCCGTTGGCTTGAAGCCAATCAGGTAGCCACCCAGATCAAAACTATCCATATCGTCCAGCGCAGTCGTCATGCCGCTTCGTGTGGGTTTTGCGCCTTGGCGGCGTACCGCCTCGACGATGACTTTTGCGGCAATGTAGCCTTCCATCATGGCGTAGCTGACGGGCATCTCCAGGTTGCCGACTTTGGCGGCGTCGCTGAATTCGCGCGACAGCTTGGTGCTGATTCGATAGGGGCTGGGCGTGACCTGGGTGATGGCGACACCTTGCATCTGCTCCTCACCCAAGCGCTTGGACAGTTGCTCCACATCGGTGCCCGACGTACAGAACAGTTGCGCGGCACCGCCGTCTCCACGGTAGTTTTCAATGAACGCGGCTGCTGCAGCGCCCGTTGAAATCATGATGATGGCCTGCGGCTTGGCACCACCAAAAGCCTTCACAGCCGCGGCGACTTTGGTTGATCCGCCGGGGTATGACGCTTTGGCAACAACAGACGCGCTGCCTTTTTTGGCCGCCGTTTCAATGGCTTCCACGATGGCCGATGCGCCGGGGTTGTCTTCGTAGAGCAGGCCCAGCCGACTGATGCCAATTACCGACAGGTGCTCCACGATCTTGTTGATTTCGTCTTTCAGGCCAGCGCGCACGCTGTAAAGACCGGGTGTTTCCGAGCGAATTTCCGATACCCGGTAACCCAACATGGCAATCCCCTCTTTTTCCAGCAGACCGGTTCCCACCAGATCAGCCAGGTTGCGCGTGCCGAAATAGCCAGCGAGCACCTGTGGCCTGTCTTCGGCGATCAATTGCCGGGCCAATGCCACGGTGTCCTCGGGGCGTCCGCCGTCGTCTTTACGAACCAGCTTGAAGGTGTGACCGTTGACACCCGCTTTGTTCACGGCAGCAAAGTACAGCTGCATGCCCGCGCCATAGGCCCTGCCCTGGCTGGCATCCAGGCCAGACAAGGGTGCCACTTGCCCCACCACTACCTGGTCTGCGTGCGCAACGCCCACGGCGCAGACCAGCCCCAACAGGCTTGCAACGCGTGCCCCATAAAGCCAACAGGCCATGACGGTCTCCTTTATATTTTTGCTAGCGGTCAATCGTGTTCACTCCAGCTTTGCGCCTGATTGCTTGACCATCCGCTCCCAAACCGGCAAGTCGCGCTTGTAGCTGGCGGCAAAGGCCTGCGGGGTGCCAGCACTGATGTTGAACCCCATCGCCGTGATGCGGTTGGCGACCTCTGGCAACGAGCAGATCGCCTGCAGTTGCTCTGCCAGGCGCTGCACGATTTCTTTGGGGGTCTTGGCCGCTGCCGCCATGGCAATAAAGCCTGCCACGCTGTACACCTCGTCTTTCATACCCTGCTCCAGCAGCGTTCCAACATTAGGCAACACCGCCATGCGCTGGGTGCCGGTCACACCAATCGCTTTGAGGCGGCCAGCGTCAATGTGTGCTTTGGCGCTGAGCGCGCTGGCGTAGGCCATCTGGATCTGCCCACCAATCAGGTCTTGCAGCATGGGCGCTTCGCCTTTGTAGGGCGAGTGCACCAGATCGGCTTTTTGCGTCAGGCTCATGTGGTTGCCCGCCAGGTGCGGATAGGAGCCGACGCCCCAGGAGCCGTAAGACAGGTTGCGCTTGGCCGCGACCAGTTTCAACAGCTCAGGCCCCGTCTGCGCGGCCACCGATGGATGCACGACCAACACAATGGGGGCCGAGACAATCTGCGAGATCATCACCAAGTCGCTCTGCGGGTTGTAGGGCATTTTTTCGTAGAGAAACTGATTGGTCAGCAGCGATGCGCTCAGCGTGATGGCCAATGTGTGTCCGTCCGGTGCTGACTTGGCCACCGCGTCGGTGCCAATCATTCCGCTGGCCCCGCTTTTGTTCTCGATCAGCACCGGCTGTCGAAAGCGGGTGCTGAGTTTTTCGCCAATCAAACGCGCCAGGATGTCGGTCGCGCCACCGGCCGGGTAGGGCACCACAAAGCGGATGGGACCACTGGGGTAGCTCTGCGCCAGTGCGCCGGGCACGCAGGCGGCTGCGGCTAATGCTGTGCCTGTGGCGAGCACCGCGCGGCGTGTAGGGGCGGGCTTGGACTGTGATGACTGCATTGGGGGACTCCTCTTGGTAGAAACAAACGCCCTGGGTGCTTCTGTGTTGCACCGACCTCATGAACAATCTCGGTTTAACCTTCGAAACCGCAGCGGCAGGGGCAATGTATCGACCGAGCCCACTTTTGATATAGGGGTAGTTGCGCCCGCAGTCCGCCAGGAGACAGGCTACGCGCTGCGCTTGCGTAGTTCTGTGACGTTAGTTACGTTTTGGCACGTTGTGCTGACCGAGCCGCCCACACCATGGCCCAGCTGGTCAGCCCCAAGGTGGTGGCGTTCAGCAGGTGCCAGGCAAAGTGGGTTCCCCAGCGCCAGTCGCTGCACAGCGGCATGTCCAGCTGGCGCAAGCTCAGGCTCACGGCGAACACAGCCGCTGCGCCTGCCAAAACCTTGGCGACCGGCCGTTTTTTCACGAAGCTGTGAACCATCAGAAGCAGCAGCACCGTCCACGCGCCCAGGTAGCTGCTGACCGCCCCGGCCCGTGTCAGCACAGTGCCACCGATCTGCGCCGCCGCCTGGCCGCACAGCCACCCGGCCAACTGGCTGAGCACCAAAAATGCCAGCACGCCCAGCCAGGCCAGCGGCCAACGCACGCCCAGCACGCGGTGGACATACACCGCCATATAAAAGTGCAGGTACAGCGCAATAAAAATCACGTCCAGCGCGCCGGCCCAGCGTGTGGCGAAGGTGTGAAAGGCAAAACTGCCCGCACCAATCAGCATCTGCAATACCAGCAAGGTGTCGATATCCCAGCGGCGTGATTCGATTGCTCCTGTATTGATAGCTGCTTGAGCAGTATTCACAAGGGCTGATGGCCTATTTGGCTTAAATGTGGTCTGCCAGACCCGCCACACCAGCCAAGCCGTCAACCAGAACGCCAGGTTGCTGATGGCGTTCAGCGGTTCATCCCAAAAGCCGGGGATCAGGCGTTCGCAGTAGGCGTCTACGTAGGCGGTCCAGTTCATGGTGTGGGCTCAACTCAGTTCAAAAAACCGCATCACCACCTGCTGTGGGTGGCGCGCGCCGGTGCCCACAAACAGGCGTTGGGTGATCCAGCCGAGCGCGGCAGAGCTGGTTTCAAAACTGGGCGCGCAGCGAAAGTAAATCAGTGCGGGGTCGACGGGCTCTCCGCGCGCCAGTTGTGCCATTAGCTCGGCGGGGCCGCTGCGCAGCGCGCGGTTGGTCACGTAAATCATGTCGCCGCCATCGGTTTCCAGCATGTAGCGGGCGTCAAGGTGGGCCAGGGTGTCGGATGCGATGAGTTGAAAGTCAGCCCCGCCGGGTAGTACACGCGCTGTCCAGTCATCGCCTCGCACGCTGCCGCCGGTGACCGGGATGAGACGGCGGATGCCCTGCCGAGTTGGGCCCAAGGCTTGCGGTGTGCCCACCTGTACTTGCAAGTCGGCGAAGAATTTCAGGGAAGGGGTGATCAGTTCTGGGTGCATACGTGCCTTGCTTGCGAAGAATGATGAATGACTTGCCCTTGGGGCGTGATGACAGATGACTGGGCTCTCACTTTGTCACTCGTCATCCGTCATCACTGGCGCGCTACAAAAACCCGAGCGCCCCGAGCACAGCCCCTGCGCCCAACAGCCACAACATATGCGTTTTGGTGCGCCACACCACAACGCAGGTGACGCCCGCCAGCAGCCACAGCGGCCAGTTGGTCAATGCGTAGCCAGTGCTGGTGGCCAGAATGAAGCCGGTGGCAATCAGCAGCGCAATCACGATGGGTGCCAAGCCCTGTTTGAAGGCGCGCACCGCCCGCAGCTCGCGGTTGCGATGGCCCCATTGCGCGGCCAGGTAGGTCAATGTGGTGCTGGGCAGCAAGATGCCGATCATCGTGAGCCACACCGCGCCAAACGCCACCCACGGGCCGCCGGCGTTCAGGCCGACATGCCAGCCCAAAAGCGCGATGAACAACACATTGGGCCCTGGCGCGGCCTGCGCAATCGCAATGGAGGCCGTGAATTGAGTATCGGTGAGCCAATGCTGCTGATCCACCAGGTAGCGGTGCATGTCGGGTGCCACGGTGATGGCGCCGCCAATCGACAGCAGCGACAGCGAGGTGAAGTGCAGAAACAGCGCGAGCCAATCGGCGCTTGTCAAAACGGTGTTCATGGTTTGAGCTTCATCCACGTCATCGTGCAGGCCAACAAGCCCAGCACCGGCAGCACCCAGGCCAGCGGTAGCCGCAGCAGCGCCACCAGTACAAAACACAGCAGGCCCAGCACCGCGCAAACCCACAAGCCCAGTGGATGCTTGTTCAGTGCCACCATCAGCTTCAGGCCCGTGGCCGCAATCAGCCCCGCCGCCACCGCACCCATGCCGCGCAGCGCGCCCTGCACCTGTGGCACCTGCGCAAACTGGGCATAAAGAACAGCCAGCAAGAGCACCACCACCAGCGGCGCGGCCAGCATGCCCGCCAGCGCGCTGAGCGCACCACGCAGGCCAAAGTAGCGCCCGCCAATCATCAGCGCCAGGTTCACCACATTGGGCCCCGGCATGATCTGCGCCACCGCCCATTCCTCCACAAACTCCTCGCGCGTGAGCCACTGTTTCTTTTCCACCAGCTCGCGCTGCACCACCGCCAGCACGCCGCCAAAACCCTGCAAGGCCAGCCAGGTGAAGGACCAGAACAGGTCGGTGCAGGATTGGGGTTGGGGTTGAGGTGGGAGGGTGCCAGGAGAGGTGGTTTCAGGCATAGGGGGATTATTGGGTGGCGTTCCGCCTGGCTGGCTACTCGGGAAGCAGGCAGTTGGGCTTTGCTCCTTTATGTTTCATCGGGCCGTATCAATAACATCTGAATAGATTTTGCTGAATGGCTAGTTCCGCACAAACTAGAGTCTGTATTTCATCGAGCGCAGGGTTTGGAGCCCGTACTTGTCGTTGTACCCAAGCAATACGGGAGGTCAATCCTCCAGATGCAAAGGGAAGTACCACCAGCTGATCTTGCTGTATCAGTGTGCGTGCTGGCGCCAAAACACCCACATACACAGTGTTACTGCGGCATACCGCTTGCAAAAGTTCAGGTACATCCTCCGACTCTATTGACACACTTATATCGGGATGGACGTTAAGCCCAAAGTGCGCCACCAGCTCTTTCGTGAACATATCTGTCATCGCAGTGCTTGCAATGGGATATGTCAGTAAGTCGAGCAAGGTTGGTTGCGCTTTTTGTGTCAGTGGATGCCCCGATCGACAGACAACACCCAAGGGCATTTCGGCCGCTTCTTTCACCAAAAGATCGGTATCGGCATGCGGAATTGACCGCAAGTCTGTCACCAGTGCATCGACCTGTCGATTACGCAAGGCCAGTAGCTGTTGCTCCCTCGGACCCCTTGTTATCCGGATCCGCATGCCGCCAGGGTAGTTGCACGCAAAATGCAAAAGCGGCTGTGACAGTAGCGCTGCAGGCGTGGGTCCCAGCCCGATACGGATGTGTCCTGCATGGCCACTGACGTGGTGAAGCGCTACCTGATGTAACTCATCAACCTGGGCAACAACCTGACGGGCATGTGCCAGCACCATGCGGCCCATGAGGGTGAGCTTATTACCGCGCCCAACCCGTTCCACCAGTTCACCGCCCAAGGTGGCTTCAAGTACTGAAATACTGCGACTAAATGCGGCTTGTGATCGCCGCGTGTGGTCTGCAGCCCGGGTAAAGCTGCCGCTTTCGGCAAGCGCAATAAAGTGCCTTAACTGGGCAATAGTGGCATTCATTCATTCAAAAAAGCGATTGAAATCTTGCTAATTATGCATTTGACAGTACGTATAGTGATTTTTAGTATCCAGCGTTACAAAAGACTAGGAGTACACCCATGAAATCTTCTCAGCCCGCCGGACTTCGTTTGATCGCCATTGCAACGGCTTTGCTGGGGCTGGCTGCTTGCACCAGCATGCCGCAAGGCAGCACCTTTGGACCCGCTGGCGACAGCGTTCGGATTGTTCGCACCACGCACGGCATACCGCACGTCACGGCCTCCAATATGGAGATGCTGGCTTACGGCACGGCTTATGCCCATGCGCAAGACAATGTTTGCCTGAGTTTTGATGTGATGGCCACTGTGCGTGGCCAGCGCTCGCAGCATTTTGGGGCGACAGCCACGGGCGTGCTGGGTGTGCGCACCTTGCCCAATGCTGTGATTGACACGTTTGTGCAGTCCCACATGAACGATGCCAAACTCAACGCCAGTTGGGATCAATCAGGCGAGAACAACCGGGCGATGGCTAAAGGCTACGTGGCGGGCTTTAACCGCTATTTGCAAGACAACGCGGGCAAGCTGCCGACAGAATGCAACGGCAAGCCGTGGGTTCAACCCATGACGCTGCTTGATATTTACCGCGCAACAGAGGCGATTCAGGTGCAGGCGGGTGCTGGCGCTTTGGCCGACGCGATTGCCGCCGCAGCACCACCTGTGAAAGCGGCCTCAATACCGCCGACAGAGCAGGGCAGTACCTTGGTGGATGAGCTGGCCTACGCGCAAGGCGCACGCGACCAACTTCGAGAAGCGGGCGTGCTCGACGCTCCGCTGGGCTCTAATGCCTGGGCTTTTGGCAAGCAAACCACGGCCAATGGCAGCGGTATGTTGCTAGGTAACCCACACTACCCCTGGGTAGGGCCCAGTCGCTTTTACCAAATGCGCTTGACGGTACCGGGCGAACTGGACGTGATGGGAGCAGCACTGGGCTGGACAGCCGCCGTACAAATTGGCTTTAACAAAGATGTCGCCTGGTCGCATACCGTTTCAACCGGCAAGCGCTTCACGCTGCACGAGCTGACCTTAGCCCCCGGCAAACCCACCAGCTACATCATCGACGGCAAAGAAGAGGCGATGGTCGCCAAAAAGGTGACAGTTGGCGGGCGTGAGCAAACGGTGTGGACCAGCCGCTTTGGCCCGATTCTCGTCATGCCGCGCGCCGGTTTGGGCTGGACGGCTGAGCGCGCCTACGCCATACAAGATGCCAATGCCGGCAGCGTGCGTTCAACCGACATGTACATCCAGTTTGCCAAAGCGCGCAGCGTGGGCGATTTGCGCAGCGCCATGAACCTGATGGGTACGCCGTTTGTCAACACCATCGCCGTTGACCGCGCTGGCGACGCCATGTATGCCGATGTCAGCGGTGTGCCTGACCTGGAGGTGGCAGATATTCAGCGCTGCGCACCCAGCCGCCCAGCGGCGGCACTGCTGGGCTCGGCCAATTTGGTGGTGCTCAATGGTTCGCGCAGCGACTGCAACTGGAAGCGCGACAGCGCTTCCCCTGTACCGGGGTTGATAGCGCCTGCACGCATGCCCGTGGTGGTGCGGCAAGATTGGCTGCACAACAGCAACGACAGCTATTTTTATACCCATCCTGATCACAAGTGGAGTCCGGTCTCCGTCATGGTGGGTGACGACATGGTTCGCCGCTCGCGCACCCGCTCGGGCTTGATTGAAATCCCAGAAATGCTGGGTAAGGGCAAGGTGACGCTGGTCGGGATGCAGAACCAATTGTTCGACAACCGCAACTTGCTGGCCCGCATGGTGTTGCCCGATTTACTGGTCGCCTGCCCCCAAGCGCCTAGTGCCGAGGCCAAAGACGGCTGCGCAGCCCTTAAAACCTTTCACGACTCTGGGATGCACAGCAACGCCGATGCCAAAGGTGCACCCTTATTCCGCGAGTTTTGGCGCACTGCCAGCGCGATTCCTAACGTCTACCGCGAGCCATTCGACAAGACGCGCCCAGTGGCCACGCCAGCAGGCTTGCGCATGAGCGACGCGGCGGTTGCCACCCGCACCTGGGACGCCCTGGCTGGAGCGGTGAAGAAACTGCGCGACGCAGGCTTTGCCATCGATGCGCCTTTGGGACAGGTCCAGCGCGTCGTGTTTTCAAACGACAACATCCCCTTGCATGGCGGCGATGACAGCGAAGGCGTGCTCAACAATGTGGGTGACCGCGGGCGGCCAGGTATCAGCAGTTCCGGTATCCGCATCGACTATGGCACCAGCTACGTCCAAACCGTGACATTCGACGAGCGGGGCCCGGTAGCGCAGGTGCTGCTGGTGTACGGTCAAAGCACCAATCCAAGCTCGCCACACCAAACAGACCAGTTGCGCCTATACGCAGACAAACGCTGGCCTCAGCTGCCTTTTCACCCAGAGGATGTGGAACGCCAGCGCATTGCACCAACGCTGGTTTTGAGCAAACCATGAGGGGTGGTATTCAGCGTCTTTTGCTGATGGACGTTTTATTTCTGAGGTCAGCAGCTACGTGAATTTATAGCGTTTAGGGGCTCTCGCCCTTGTGGATACTGCTCAAGCAGCTACCATTTGTATAGCGCTAACCATTCATTCTGGATGCAACATCAAGGCACAGGGCGGTTGTAGCGGTGCTCCCATGACGCGCCAAAGTTGGCCGACACGCCGCCGTTGCCCACGCGGGTGAAGGCCCGGCCGAACACGGGGCGAGCCAATCGAATACAGGGTGGACAGGTCGGGCAGGTCGGCATTGCGGGCCACCGCCATGGGCAGTGGCAGGCCTGCAAACGGTGCGCCTTTGCCGTCCTGCACGCCGGTGGGGCCTGCATTGCTGGTGCGCAAGCTCGGGTCGGCTGTGAACAGGTCGGGTGTGGCGGCGAATGCGCTGTTTTGCGGGAAGTACACGATGGCGCCCCGGCCCGGTTCACCGTTGTAGGGGTTGCGCACTTCGATGGCCAGTGCCTCGCCGATGGCCGCCCCTGATTGCGGCACATTGATGATGGTCCAGTTGGCTGTCAGGCCGGTGGACGGCGCACGCAGGCCCAGTGCATAGGCTGCGCCCAGGGTGGTGGGGTCGTTGTTCAGTCTTGTGAGGGTCGATGCGCTGGCGGACGAGCTGTAGCACGGGGCCACACGCTTGATGTGTTTGACGGTGGTGAACAGCGGGTTGGCACTGGCCAGCGGCGCGCCAAACGGGGGTGTGCCCGGGACAATGAGGCCGCCGGTCACGTCAATGGCCAGGGGCGGAATGTCGGCCATGTTGATGATCTCCACATAGCCCTCACGGGTCTCGGCGGCCAGTGCGTCGCCCGTCAGGCGTGGGTTCAGGCGGGTGGTGGAAAACGCCGTGCCGCTCAAGGTTTGCGGAATGGTGCAGCTGACATCGTTATGGGTCAGCACCGCCCGGCCATCGGCGCCCCGGCTGAGGTTGGCGGTCCACATATCGCCTGGCGAGAGAAACACCTGAAAGTCCAGCACGCTGTCGGCATTCGACACACCGCGAAACCGCACTTTCACCGCTTTGGCGTTCTCCGTGTCGGTGTTGATCAGGTTGATCAAGGTGGCGTTGCCGGCCTGCACGCTGTAGTAAGGAATGATGAGCTGGTGCCCGATGCCGCCCGGCACGGTTTGCGTGGCGCGAAAGATGTTGCCCTCGGGATTGGTGGGCGAAATAGTGGATGCGCCGTTGTCCACCAGCCGCGATGCCGCAGCGAGGGTGCACAAGCCCAGACTGCCCAAGCAAATGGCCGCCGCGATCTGCGCGAGTTTGTTTTTCATGGTCACTCCCTGATCAGAAAACCAGCAGAACCTTCGCCGGTGTGCGCAGTTTAGGTGCGACACGTGTCACCGCTCAAGCCGCCGTCTATTGATTCGTTTATTGATTCGGTCCGGTGAAGTATCAACTTCTGTTCGCCCTGAGCCTGTCAACGTCACTATGAGCCCTTCGACAGGTTCAGGGCGAACGGTTCATCTTTCATCGCGGATGAACACGGCTCTGTCTGGCTGGCTTATTGCTTGTCAATCGCATGTCCACTCGCACCAGCACTGAATCGACAAACCCCCAAAAAGTCGCCACCGAATGGCGGGCGCATGAGCTGCTTTTAATGACCGAGGTGATGCGCCTGGTTGGCAAAAGCCTGGCACCCGAAATTGTGCTGCGCGAAATGCTTCACCTGATCTCTGATTCCAATTCTAATTTTCAACAGCACTAATTATCCATTCCCACCCTGCAATGGACTTGACCCTGCTTTGATCGGCCTCCAGTGCCTGTAGGCCTTTGACCAAGTCATCCTCCAGATCATCCATGCTGTCAAAGGCTTTGTT
>JANOQJ010000085.1:0-79279 GCA_031414805.1 Comamonadaceae bacterium | reverse complement strand
GCAACACACGCAACTGGTCGCCCGTTGGGGCGGTCACTCTCAACCCCGAACGTGACTGCGTCGTCAAGGCGCATTCGGGTTGCAACGATATTCAGCGGTTGGCCGCATGAATGAGGCGACAAGTAGCTTGACACGCGCCGGGATCTAACAGCAGGAACACATGTGGTTATTGTTGGTCAATCGTTAGCTGATCCAGATCTCCGAGAAGTTGTCCAGAAGGCAATTGCTATAAACCAAAAAGCTATGGGCGGGGGTCGTATTGCGCTTTTGCTGTATACGCAGGACCAAAATCGTGCCTTACTTTTCGAAGCCCGAGGGTTGAGAGTTGCTTTTGGCGGGTTAGACGATTTTTTCCTCCATTTGGCTCGCAAGAGTCCTCAACATGTAACAGCACACCGCGACTCGGGAGACCTCCTTGAATTCACTCCGGCTCTTCGACCGGTAACTTGGACCGTAAGCGAGGAGCTGGATACGGGACAGGCAGACGTCAGCGCCATTTTTAATGGCTGGCCCGCTCGCTATGCAGACATCGTTGTCGGCTTTACATTTGAACGAAATGTTGCAAACGAAATTTTTAATCGCATCCAAAGAGATCAAAAGCTCTGTGTCGTTTTACTTGGCGCAAGCGGAGTAGGGAAGACAACTGCTGCTAGACAGGCGATGCGTCGATTTCAGGCATCTGGATTGGCAGCGTGGGAACACAAGTCAGATCACTCGCTCAATTCAGATGATTGGTTGAAGGTTTCAGAGAAACTGGAAAGTAAGGGCGCAGTAGGTGTGCTTATGGTGGATGAAGCCCATTCGCAGCTACACGCAATTAACGATCTCGTCGATCGATTGTCTGCGGCTAATCGTTTGAGCTTGCGTTTAGTTCTAGTGTCCACACGCAACCATTGGGGTCCCAGGATTAAGACACCGACGATATATCTCTCTGGACCTGAGCTTTCACTATCCCAATTGAGCGGACAGGAGATTGATCGTCTTCTTAGCCTTGTTGAGACTGTGCCAGCGATGCGATCGTTAGTAGAGCCTGGGTTCGGGGGCTTTTCGCGGCAGGAACAGCGACGTAGATTGGTCGATCGATGTGAGGCAGACATGTTTGTTTGCCTCAAAAATATTTTTGCAACAGAGAAGTTCGACGACATTATTTTGCGAGAGTACGCAGGTCTGGAACTCGTTGAGCAAGACATCTATCGTTATGTCGCTGCGATGGAGCACTCTGGAATTCGAGTCCACCGCCAACTTGTAATGCGCCTACTAGGGCTACAAGCCAACGGAGTCGCCGGGATACTAGACAGGCTGACTGAAATTATTAGTGAATACACGATTTCAGAAAGGGAGGGCGTGTACGGCTGGCGCGTTCGACATCCTGTTATAGCTAGTATCATTGCGAAGTACAAATTTTCAGACGTCTCGTCGATCGTCAACCTATTCATCAAAGTGATTGGTCAGATATCACCCACTTACGACATTGAAATTCGAACGATTCGAGAGCTTTGCAATATTGAATCTGGTTTGTCAGTAATTCCTGATAAGATCGTACAAAACAATCTTCTCCGGAAAATGATGTCAATCGCACCGGGGGAGCGAGTCCCACGACATCGCCTGATTCGGAACCTAATTGATCTCGGTGAGTTTGAAAAGGCTGAGTCCGAAATTCGTATTTTTGAAAAAGACTTTAGGAGGGACGGGCCTGTTGTTCGCTATCGCATCCTCCTAATGATTGCTCGAGCTACTTTGACACCTGGACTACTGGGTGAAGACCGTATCGCAATATTGGTACATGCTGAAGAGCTATCTGTGTCGGCGGTAAATCAATATGGTGGCAACAAGGCTGTGCTGGGAGCATATTGCGAAGTTGGCATAGAAATATTTAAATTAACGGGAAATCCTTCCACCTACGATGCCGCTATGGACCATCTGAGAAACGCAGAAGTTCGGCTAGGCGATCCTGATATCACGCGGATGATCGTCCGGTATGAGCGTCGCCTTTCAGCGCAAGTACCAAATATTTCTGATGATCAGGCTGACAGCATAGGCAAGTAATCGGGGCCAGCGGAGGCTGTTAAACCGCTCCCGCTCAGTTGGGTTTTACATTTGCTATAGATATATGACTCGCGAATGACCTGATGCCGTGAATCTACTCATCAAATATTCAATCCGAATAAATTCGCGCAGTGCTCGCATTTATCTAAAATTACTCCGCCGCCTCCAACCCATTCGCAAAATGCGCCCGCATACGTTCCTGCGTGAGCTCCGCATCCCGCGCCAGCAGCGCACCCATGATGGCCTGGTGTTCGGCCAGTGACTCTTCGATGCGGCCGGTCTTGAGCAGGGAGTTGCGGCGGTTGAGTTTCATGACCTTGCGCAGGTCGGCCACCATCTGGTCGCGCCAGCGGTTGTTGGCAATGGTCAGCAGGCGCATGTGGAATTGCTCGTTAATGGCGAAGAACTGGGTGGTGTTGGACTTGCCTGCTTTGCCAGGCTTGGCTGCTTTTTCCAGCTCTTTGTGCAGGGCTTGCAGTTCGGCCAGTTCGGCGTCGGTGGCCTGGGTGGCTACCACGCCTGCCGCGTCGCTTTCCAGCAAGCTGAGCAGGTGGTACACGTCGGCCAGGTCGCTTTTGGACACTTCGGTCACGTAGGCACCGCGCCGCATTTTCATCGTCACCAAGCCTTCGGTGGCCAGCACCTTCAGCGCCTCGCGCAGGGGGGTGCGGCTGATGCCGTATTCCTGGGCGAGTTTCAGCTCGTCGATCCACGCGCCGTGTTCCAGGTCGCCCGATGTGGCTGCGAAGATGCGCTGGCGCAGCAGCTCGGCTACCTCTTCATACAGGGGGCTTGGTTTCAGGCGGTTGTGGGGGACGGGGGCATTCATTCAATCTGAGGTTTGTGTGAGCCCTTCGATACCTCTGGGCGAACGGTGGTGGTGCCAGTTTACGCGAAACTGAATTCTGAATTCATAATTACGTTTGCAAATCTGGCTAGAATCGGCCGCATGACTGACCCCCTCAAGCCTGTTCGGCCCGCCCAGCCCGCCGACTTCAAAACCGCTACCCTGGACAACTGGCACAAAGCAGCCTCCAAATCGGCCCCCGGTGGCAATGTGGATGCGCTGAATTGGCACACCCCCGATGGCATTGACGTGAAACCGCTTTACACGGCGGAAGACACCAAAGACCTGCCGCACACCCACACATTGCCCGGCTTTGAGCCCTATCTGCGCGGCCCGCAGGCCACGATGTATGCGGTGCGGCCATGGACCATCAGGCAGTACGCGGGGTTTTCTACCGCTGAAGAGTCGAATGCGTTTTACCGCAAGGCTTTGGCTGCGGGCGGGCAGGGCGTGAGCGTGGCGTTTGACCTGGCGACGCACCGGGGCTATGACTCGGATCATCCGCGTGTGACGGGCGATGTGGGCAAGGCGGGTGTGGCGATTGATTCGGTGGAGGACATGAAGATTTTGTTCAACGAGATTCCGTTGGACAAAGTGAGCGTGAGCATGACGATGAACGGCGCAGTGCTGCCGGTGCTGGCGGGCTACATCGTGGCGGCTGAGGAGCAGGGCGTGAGCCAAGCGCAGCTGAGCGGCACGATCCAGAACGACATTCTCAAAGAGTTCATGGTGCGCAACACCTACATCTACCCACCCGAGCAAAGCATGCGCATCGTGGGCGACATCATTGAATACACGGCCAAACACATGCCGAAGTTCAATTCCATATCGATTTCCGGCTACCACATGCAGGAGGCGGGGGCCAACCAGGCGCTGGAGCTGGCGTTTACCTTGGCCGATGGCAAGGAGTATGTGAAGACGGCCATTGCCAAGGGCATGGATGTGGATGAGTTTGCCGGGCGGCTCTCGTTTTTCTGGGCGATTGGCATGAACTTCTACCTGGAAGTGGCCAAGATGCGCGCGGCGCGGCTGCTGTGGTGCCGCATCATGAAAGGCTTTGATGCCAAATCGCCGAAGTCGCTGATGCTGCGCACGCACTGCCAGACCTCGGGCTGGAGCCTGACCGAACAAGACCCCTACAACAACATTGTGCGCACCACGATTGAGGCGATGGCGGCGGTGTTTGGCGGCACGCAGTCGCTGCACACGAATTCGTTTGACGAGGCCATTGCGCTGCCCACCGAGTTCAGCTCTCGCATCGCGCGCAACACGCAGCTCATCATTCAAGAAGAGACGCATATCGGTGCAGTCGTCGACCCCTGGGCGGGCAGCTACATGATGGAAAAGCTGACGCAGGACATGGCCGACGCGGCCTGGAAAATCATTGAAGAGGTCGAGGCCATGGGCGGCATGGTGAAAGCCGTAGACAGCGGCTGGGCCAAGCTGAAAATTGAAGCGGCGGCGGCGGAGAAGCAGGCTCGCATTGACTCGGGCCGCGATGTGATCGTGGGTGTGAACAAATACAAGCTGGCAGAAGAAGACCCGATTGAAGCGCGTGATATTGACAACGTGGCGGTGCGCTATGCGCAGATCGCCCGATTGGCAGAAATCAAGCAAAAACGCGATCAAGCCCTTGTAGATACTGCTCAAGCAGCTATAACGTCTATAGCAAATGGAGACATCAAAGGCAACCTGCTCGAAGCCGCCGTGACTGCCATGCGCGCCCGCGCCACCGTGGGCGAGGTGAGCGACGCACTCGAACAAGCCTTTGGCCGCCACCGCGCTGACACGCAAAAGGTCACGGGCGTTTACGCAGCGGCCTACGACTCGGCCCAGGGCTGGGAAGCGCTGCAAAAAGAGATAGCCCAATTCGCAGAGCAAGAGGGCCGCCGCCCCCGCGTGATGATCAGCAAACTGGGCCAGGACGGCCACGACCGTGGTGCCAAAGTGGTGGCCACCGCATTTGCCGATTTGGGCTACGACGTAGACATGGGCCCGCTCTTCCAAACCCCCGCCGAATGCGCCCGCCAGGCGATTGAAAACGATGTGCATGCGGTGGGTGTTTCCACTCTGGCGGCAGGTCACAAAACGCTGGTGCCCGGCATCATTGAAGAGCTGAAAAAGCAGGGGGCAGACGACATCATCGTGTTTGTGGGCGGCGTGATTCCCCGGCAGGACTATGAGTTTTTGTACGACGCGGGGGTGAAGGGCATCTATGGGCCGGGCACGCCGATTGTGGCGAGCGCGAAGGATGTGCTGGAGCAGATTCGCAAGGCGCTTGCGCCATAAACACACTCATGCCCGTTCGGGCTGCGCTTGCCGAAGCCGTCACACAAATCTGTCCACATGAACCCTTTTTTTGTCTATCTGCTGCGGTGTGACGATGGCTCATATTACTGTGGCCATACCGACAGCATCGAGGCACGAATGCAGCAGCACGATGACGGCCTGTATGGCTACACGGCGACGCGCAAACCGGTGGAATTGGTCTGGCAAGGGGAGTTTGAAACACGGGAAGGGGCGATTGGGTTTGAGCAGCAGATCAAGGGCTGGTCTCGAGCGAAGAAAGAGGCTTTGATTCGGGGTGATTGGCATGCGATTCAAGTGCATGCATGGGGCACGCGAAATCCGTTGCCGGATCACTTGAGTCGTAGCGCTGAGGCTTCGATACCTCAGCCCGAACGGGTGGGTAAGGCTTCGATACCTCAGCCCGAACGGGTGGGTGGGGCTTCGATACCTCAGCCCGAACGGGTGGGTGGTGCTTCGATACCTCAGCCTGAACGGGTGGGTAAGGCTTCGATACCTCAGCCCGAACGGGTGGGTGGGACTTCGATATCTCAGCCCGAACGGGTGGGTGGGACTTCGATACCTCAGCCCGAACGGGTGGGTGGGGCTTCGATACCTCAGCCCGAACGGGTCGGTGTGATTGGGGCAGGGGCTTCGGTCAGCTCGGTAAGCGCAAACCCTCCCACCGTTCGCCCTGAGGTATCGAAGGGCTCGTTCGTTGGCAACGCCGATCTATTAGCGCTGATGCTGGGCGATTCAAGCGCGCCAAAACGCCGCGCCATCGCCAAAGCCATCACCCTGCTCGAATCCACCCGCGCCGACCATCGAGCCCGAGCAGACGAATTGCTCAACGCACTGCTACCCCACACCGGCAAATCTTTCCGCCTGGGTATCAGCGGTGTGCCCGGCGTGGGCAAATCGACCTTTATCGAAGTGCTGGGCCTATACCTGATCGCCCAAGGCCATCGCGTGGCGGTGCTCACCATCGACCCATCGTCCACCGTCTCGGGCGGCTCCATCCTGGGCGACAAAACCCGCATGGAAAAGCTCTCGGTGCACGACCAAGCCTTTATCCGCCCTAGCCCCAGCAGCGGCACCTTGGGTGGCGTGGCGTCGATGACGCGTGAGGCCATGCTGGTGTGCGAGGCGGCGGGTTATGACGTGGTGCTGGTGGAGACCGTGGGTGTTGGCCAGAGCGAGATTGCGGTGGCAGGCATGACGGACATGTTTGTGTTGATGCAGCTGCCCAATGCGGGAGACGATTTGCAGGCGATCAAAAAAGGCGTGATGGAGCTGGCGGACCTGGTAATGATCAACAAGGCCGACATTGACCCCGACGCAGCCATGCGAGCGCAGGTACAGATTGTTTCGTCGCTGCGCTTGTTGGGGATGCATCGTGCGTCACACGCAAACCCTCACCCTAGCCCGGAAGGGGAGGGAGCAGACACCCAATGGCAGCCGCAAGTCATCCAGCTAAGCGCCTTGAAAGCCGACGGTGTGGATCGCTTCTGGGCCGCCGCTACTCAATTTCGCGCGTCACAAACCGCCAACGGCCAGCTATCAGAACGCAGAAAAAACCAGGCTTTGGCCTGGATGTGGGAGCGCATTGAAGCGGGCTTGAAGCACGCGTTCAACCACCACCCGAGCGTGCAGGCGCTGCTGCCGCAGATCTCAGCGCAGGTGATTAACGGCACGCTCGCGCCATCGGTTGCAGCACGAAATCTGCTGTCAACCCAGGTAAATACTGCTCAAGCAGCTACTAAATAAATAGCATCTGAAAGTAAAAGAAACCATGCAAACCATCCTCGAACAACTCGAATCCAAACGAGCCGCAGCCCGCCTGGGTGGTGGCCAGAAGCGCATTGACGCGCAGCATGCCAAGGGCAAGCTCACGGCCCGCGAGCGGCTTGAGTTGCTGCTGGACGAGGGCACGTTTGAAGAGTGGGACATGTTTGTCGAGCACCGCTGCACCGACTTCGGCATGCAAGACCAAAAGATTCCGGGCGACGGCGTGGTCACTGGGTACGGAATGATCAATGGTCGCCTGGTGTTTGTCTTCAGCCAGGATTTCACCGTGTTTGGTGGTGCGCTCAGCGAAGCGCATGCCGAAAAAATCTGCAAGGTGATGGACCAGGCGATGAAGGTGGGCGCGCCGGTGATTGGGCTGAACGACTCGGGCGGCGCGCGCATTCAAGAGGGCGTGGCTTCGCTGGGTGGCTATGCCGATGTGTTTCAGAAGAACGTGCTGGCCAGCGGCGTGGTGCCGCAGATCAGCCTGGTGATGGGGCCTTGCGCGGGCGGTGCGGTGTATTCGCCTGCGATGACCGATTTCATCTTCATGGTCAAGGACAGCAGCTACATGTTTGTCACCGGCCCCGAGGTGGTGAAGACGGTGACGCATGAAGAAGTGACGGCTGAAGAGCTGGGCGGCGGCCTCACCCACAGCACCAAAAGTGGCGTGGCCGACCGCGCGTTTGAAAACGATGTGGAAGCGCTGCTGATGACGCGCCGCCTGTTCAACTACCTGCCGCTGAACAACCGAGAAAAAGCCCCCCGGCGGCCGTGCGACGACCCGGCTGATCGCATGGATCTGAGCCTGGACACGCTGGTGCCCGACAACGCCAACAAGCCGTATGACATGAAGGAGTTGATCGTCAAGACCGTAGACGATGGCGACTTCTTTGAGATTCAGCCCGAGTACGCCAAAAACATCGTGGTGGGCTTTGCCCGCATGGACGGCCAGGCCATTGGCATCGTGGCCAACCAGCCGCTGGTGCTGGCGGGGTGCCTGGACATTAAGTCGTCCATCAAGGCGGCGCGTTTCGTGCGTTTTTGCGATGCGTTCAACATTCCCGTGGTCACGTTTGTGGATGTGCCGGGCTTCATGCCGGGCACTGCGCAGGAGTACGGCGGCATCATCAAACACGGGGCCAAGCTGTTGTATGCCTACGCCGAATGCACGGTGCCCAAGATCACCGTGATCACCCGCAAAGCGTACGGCGGCGCCTACGACGTGATGGCCAGCAAGCATCTGCGCGGCGACGTCAACCTGGCCTGGCCGCACGCCGAGATTGCGGTGATGGGTGCCAAGGGTGCGGTAGAGATTATTTTTCGTGAAGACAAAGGTGACCCAGTCAAGCTGGCTGCTCGTGAGGCGGAATACAAAACCCGCTTTGCCAACCCCTTTATTGCCAGCAGCCGCGGCTATGTGGACGACGTGATCCTGCCGCATGAAACGCGCAAACGCATTTGCCGCAGCCTGGTGATGCTGGCCAACAAGAAGCTGGACAACCCGTGGCGCAAGCACGGGAATATTCCGCTGTGAAAGCCTCAGGGTTTGTATCTCGCCGGATCGGGTTGCCCGAGCGTTTTGCTCCGTGTCCCCCGCCCTTCGGGCTCCTCCTTGACCTACGCAAAACGCACAGGCAGCCCGATCCCGAGGAATGGCATGCCTGTGCTCGCATACAAACTCACTTCGCAGCATCGGGCTTGGGGTGTCTGCCGCAGCGAAGTCAAGGAGGAGCAAGAAGGCGACAGCCTTTGGGCGGGGGACATGAGCGTAGGCAGATACCCCAAGCCTGTTGCAGGCCCAGACACCAGTGGAAAGCCGTAATCGCAGACAAGCTTGAAGACTTTGTATATAAAGTTTTATAGTTCAAATTAGAGCATTAAAAGAACATTTATTGACATAATTGCTCTCATGAGAACGTTTACCATTTTGCCACCGCAAGCCATCTGCATGGAGCTGGGCGAGCGTATTCGCCAGCTTCGCCTGCGTGGCAACCTCACGCAGCAACAACTGGCGCAGATGGTCGGCGCATCGCTGTCTTCCATCCGCCGACTGGAGGGCACGGGGCAGGGCACGCTGGAGCTGCTGGTGCGAGTGTCGCAGGCCTTGCAAGTGGTCGCGCAGCTGGATGGCTTGTTTGTGCTGCCTTCTTTGTCGATTGCCGATATGGAGCGCATGGCAACCCAGCCTGCCCGGCAACGTGCACGCCGACCTGGAAAAGCGTTGGCATGAAGAAGCTGCAAGTCCTCTACAACGGCTGGGGCCAGCGCTGGCCGTTGGGCACGCTGGCGGAGCTGGGCAACACCATTGCCTTTGAGTACAGCGCGACTGCAATCGAGCGTGGTCTTGAACTCTCACCCATTCACCACCCCTTGCCACGCGCTGGCGCAGCCCAGGTAACTTACAAAAGTGAGCGCGCCTTTCACGGCCTGCCCGGCTTTGTGGCCGACTCCCTGCCCGACGGTTGGGGCATGCTGTTGATGGACCGTGCCCTGCGCCGCACCGGGCGCGAGCCCGCAACGGTGTCCGTGCTGGAGCGCCTGGCCATCGTGGGTGACCGTGCCATCGGCGCGTTGTCGTTCGAGCCTGCGCAAGAAGACAACACGCCCCAAGTGGAGCTGCGCCTCAAAGACATTGCGCAACACATCACCGAGCTGCAGCAAGACAAGGCCTGGAGCGAAAAAGGCGCGCCCGATGGTTTGCAGCAACTGCTGCGCCTGGGCGGCTCGCCCCAAGGCGCGCGGCCCAAGGTGCTGGCTAATTTCAATGCGCGCACCGGGGTTGTCAGCACCGACGAAATACCCACCGGCGCAGCCACCCCGTGGCTCATCAAATTCCCTGCCGAGTGCGAGCACAAAGAGGTGTGCGCCATGGAAGAGTTGTATGCCCGCGTGGCCAGAGCGGCCGGGCACGACATGCCCAAAAGCCGCTTGTTTGAGTTGGGCGCGAAATACAGCGCGTTTGGTGTTGAGCGCTTTGACCGCGCGGTGGTGAAAGACAAGGAAGGCAACAAAACCCTGATCCGCATTCCGGTCATGAGCCTGTCCGCCATGCTGCAAGCCGACCACCGCATGCCCTCGCTCGACTACGAAACCGTGCTGCTGGCCACCCTGCGCATCACCGGCAGCCATCCCGAGCTGCTCAATGCGTTTGAGCGCTGCGTGCTCAATGTGCTGCTGCACAACCGCGACGACCACAGCCGCAACTTCGCCTTCCGCCTGGACGCCCAGGGCTACTGGAAGATGGCCCCGGTGTTTGATTTGACGTTGAGCGACGGGCCGGGCGGCGAGCATTCGACCAGTGTGATGGGTCACGGCAAGGGCATTACCCGGGCGCATTTGCTGGGATTGGCGAAGCAGTGTGGGGTGGATGCGGGGGCGGCTGAATTGGCCATAAGCCAAATTTCTAAAGCTACGCAGGCACTGCCCCGCCTAGCCAAACACTTGCCGATTCGTGCGACTTCGCTCAAGCGATTGACGCAAACTGCAGCGCAGCAGATGACGCTTCTCCACTAATTCAAGTACCGACTATCAAGGACACCATGTTCACCAAACTCCTCATCGCCAACCGTGGCGACCAGCCGCAAAGCGGCGCAGCAGCGAAGCTAAATCGCATGTTGCACGAAGTGCATACAGACGATTTCGTCCCGATGGAGACGACACATGTTTAACAAAATATTGATAGCAAACCGGGGCGAAATCGCCTGCCGCGTCATCGTCACCGCCCGAAAAATGGGTATCCAAACCGTCGCGGTGTATTCCGATGCCGACAAGGAAGCGCGCCATGTGCAACTAGCCGACGAGGCTATTCACATCGGCCCAGCCCCATCGCGCGAGAGCTATCTGCAGGGCGACAAGATCATTGCCGCTGCCAAGCAGACCGGCGCGCAGGCCATTCACCCCGGCTATGGCTTTCTCAGCGAGAACGAAGCCTTTGCCAGAAAGGTGGAAGAAGAGGGCCTGATCTTCATCGGCCCCAAGCACCACAGCATTGCCGCGATGGGCGACAAAATTGCTAGCAAAAAGCTAGCTGCTCAAGCAGGTGTGAACTGCATTCCGGGCTACAACGATGCAATTGATAGCGCGCAGCAGGCTGTTGAAATTGCCAAAGGCATTGGCTACCCGGTGATGATCAAGGCCAGTGCGGGTGGCGGTGGCAAAGGCTTGCGGGTGGCGTTCAACGACAAGGAAGCCTTTGAAGGCTTCACCTCCTGCCAGAGCGAAGCCCGAAACAGCTTTGGCGATGACCGCGTGTTCATTGAGAAATTTGTTGAAGAGCCGCGCCATATTGAAATTCAAGTGCTGGGCGACGCACAAGGCAACGTGATTTACCTGAACGAGCGTGAGTGTTCCATCCAGCGGCGCCACCAGAAGGTGATTGAAGAGGCGCCGTCGCCCTTTATCACCGACGCGACGCGGCAGGCCATGGGTGCGCAGGCCGTGCAACTGGCCAAATCGGTCAACTACCAGAGCGCGGGAACGGTGGAGTTTGTGGTGGGCAAAGACCAGAGCTTTTACTTTCTGGAGATGAACACGCGCCTGCAGGTGGAGCACCCGGTGACCGAGTGCATCACCGGGCTGGACTTGGTGGAGCTGATGATTCGTGTGGCGGCTGGCGAGCCCCTGCCGCTGGCGCAGAAAGACGTACAGCGCAATGGCTGGGCCATGGAATGCCGCATCAACGCAGAAGACCCGTTTCGCAACTTTCTGCCCAGCACCGGGCGGCTCGTGCGGTTTGTGCCGCCGGTGCAGACCATGTTCCAGGGCAATACCGATGGCTTGTACGGCATCCGAGTCGACACCGGCGTGCAGGACGGCGGTGAAATTCCCATGTTCTACGACTCCATGATCGCCAAGCTCATCGTGCATGGCAAAGACCGCCCGGACGCGATTGCCAAGATGCGCGAGGCGCTCAACGGTTTTGTGATTCGCGGCATCAGCAGCAACATTCCCTTCCAGGCGGCGCTACTGGCGCACCCGAAGTTTGTGGCGGGTGACTTCAACACCGGCTTTATTGCCGAGCATTACGGCAAAGGCTTTCACGCGCAAGACGTGCCGCACGATGACCCGAACTTTCTGGTGGCGCTGGCGGCTTTCCAGCACCGACGGATGCGGGAGCGGGCGGTGGGCATCAGTGGCCAGATGCCGGGGCATGAAGTGCAGGTCGATGAGACGTTTGTGGTGCTGGAATTGGGGCAGTCAGGGTTACAGGGCACGCTGACACAGCACATAGCCACCACATCCATGATTGGCGGTTTACAAGCAAAAACGGCCTCCAGCCCTATCAGAATCTGCTCAAGCAGCTATCAAATCGATAGTAATTCAAGCTTGGGCGATGCACGCCTGCAAGGCACGGTGAACGGCCAACCCTTCACCGCCCAGGTACAGCGCGGCATTCCGGGCAACCCGCTGGCGCTGCGCGTGTTGCACAACGGCACCCAGTTCGACGCGCTGGTGCTGTCGCCCCGCGCCGCCCAACTGCAGGCGCTCATGCCGCACAAAGCGCCACCTGACATGAGCCGCTTTGTGCTCTCGCCCATGCCGGGCTTGCTGGTCGATGTGGCGGTGCAAGTGGGCCAGAAAGTGCAAGCGGGTGAGCGGGTGGCGGTGATTGAGGCCATGAAGATGGAAAACGTGCTGTTTGCCGCCGCCGATGGCGTGGTGGGCAAGGTGCTGGCAGCCAAGGGTGAATCGCTCAGTGTCGATCAACCGATATTGGAATTCGCATAAACGCGAAGTGGAATTCGCATGAAGTGGAATTTGCGTAAACGCGAAGTGGAATGTGCTTGAAAACAAGTCTGGAGTTGCCCATGAGTTTTATCAACAGCACACGCCGCCGGGCTATGGGGGCCGTGGCTGCGGCCGGTGCCCTGCTGGCAGCAGGATGCGCAGGCCAGGCCAGCGACACGGTCCCGGCACCGGTTACCGATGCCATGCCCCCCGATCCGCTCAAGCCCTTGCGGCGGGTAGCGGTCGGCTCCTGTGCTGACCAGAACAAGCCGCAGCCGATATGGGATGCCATCCTGGCGGACAAACCCGATCTGTTTGTTTTTGCAGGCGACAACGTCTATGCCAGCCAGCAGCCCTGGCGCGTTGAACAACTGCGTGCCGCCTACGCCAAGCTGGCTGCGCAGCCTGGTTTTGCGCGCCTGCGCGCCACGGTGCCGCATATCGAAACCTGGGACGACCACGATTACGGTCTCAACGACGGCGGGGTGGAATGGGCCAACAAGCAGGCGGCCAAAGACGAATTCCTCCAGTTCTGGAACGTGCCGCCGCTGGACCCGCGCCGCCAGCGTGGCGGCGTGTACCGCGAGCAGCTTTATGGCCCCGATGGTCAACGCGTGCAGATCATCATGCTGGACACGCGCTGGGCCCGCTCACCCTTGAAACCCACCGACCAACGCGGCGCAGCCGGTAAAGAGCGCTACCTGCCCGACGACGACCCCAGCAAAACCATGCTGGGCGATGCGCAGTGGCAGTGGCTGGCGCAGCGCTTGCGGGTGCCGGCTGATCTGCGCCTGATTGTCTCCAGCGTGCAGGTGTTGGCCGAAGGGCACGGCTACGAACGCTGGGGAAACTTGCCGCGCGAGCGCCAACGCCTGATTCGCCTAATCGGCCAGACCCAGGCGCAAGGCGTGCTGTTCTTGTCCGGCGACCGGCACGTTGGCGGCATCTACCAGGACAACGGCGGCCCCTATCCCCTGCACGAAATGACCAGCTCGGGCCTCACACACGCATGGGCCGATGCGCGGGAGCCTGGGCCCAACCGGCTGGGCGATCTCGTCACTTCCAACCACTACGGCCTGATCGACGTGGACTGGGCCGCTGGCAGCCTGCAACTGAGCTTCAAAAGTACCACTGGACAATTACTGCGTCGCCACACCCTGGACCTGAAGAGCCTGAAAGCATGAAAACCCCACGCCCCTTTACCGTGCTGGGTATCCAGCAAATCGCCATCGGTGCCCCCGACAAAAACCGCCTGCACACCCTGTGGGTAGACCTGTTGGGTCTGCAAGTCACCGGCCACTTTCGCAGCGAGCGTGAAAACGTGGATGAAGATATTTGCGCCATCGGCCACGGCCCTTTCAAGGTCGAAGTGGACTTGATGCAGCCCATCAACCCCGATGCCAAACCTGCTGTTCATCAGACTCCGCTGAACCACGTGGGGCTGTGGATCGACGATTTGCCAGCAGCCGTGGAGTGGCTCACCGCCCAAGGCGTTCGCTTCGCCCCCGGCGGCATTCGCAAAGGCGCGGCGGGCTTTGACATCTGCTTTATTCACCCCAAAGGCAACGAAGCACTACCGGTGAGCGGGGAGGGCGTGTTAGTCGAGCTCGTTCAAGCCCCGCGCGAGGTCATTCAGGCAATGACCGCGCTATATCAAAGGATATGATTGGAGTGATGAACAGCTTGTTACCCATTTTTCAACCCTTTGGTGCCGTTGCCCGGCGCTTGGCTATGTTGTTGGTTTGGGTTTGCATGGTTTTGATGGCTTCCCCAGTGCAGGCGCAAGGCTCACCGTTTACTTGCGACGTGGTTTTCTACCAAATGCGCAACGTCGGAGCCAATTCCCTGTTGGTCAAGTTTCAGGCCGTCAGCACGACCGTGACGCCCACAGCGGTTTACAGCGCTGCGATTGGCACCAACATCAACGCCATTGGCTACAACCCTGTCGACAATTACATCTACGGTATCGGCACGACTGGCACGCCCCAGCTGTACCGCATCGGGCAGACCGGCTACCAGCTGGTGGGTACGATTCAAACCACCGCCATTGCAGGCACTTCAATCGCCGCGTTCACGCCAACCGGCGCCGTATTTGATGCGGCCGGTCGCTACTATTTTGTCGGCCAAGGTGGCGGTGCGATCACCCCACCGAGGGTCTTTCGGGTTGACTCCATACCGGTGACGGGTCCAATCGAGGTGTCGCACATTTACAACCTGACGCCGACTTTCGCTACTAATTTTGGCGATTTCGACTTCAACGGCGCTGGCGGACCGTCGGGCCTGCTGATGGGTGCCACGGCGGGGGTCCACCACCGCCTTCAGTTGACGCCCAGCGGAACCAGTCCCTTGCAGGGCACAGCAGCGTTGACCACAGCCACGCTGGCTACGCCGGTCGGTGGTGTGGGTTCAGCCTTTTATGACGCGTTCACCGGCCGCTTTTTTGTCTTCGACAATGGCAACGACAATTTTTGGCAGATCACCAACCCTGACGTTGGCGTGCCGGGTTCTGTTTTGACAGATGCCGTGATCTACCCCGGTCCACCTGCTTTTCCGGGCCCCTACGGATCAACAGACGGTTCTTCCTGCCCGATCTCGGGTACCCGCATCGCCAATCTTGGTATCACCAAATCTGATGCGCGCACAACCGTCACCGCCGCTGGCGTGACCGCGTACACCATCACGGTGACAAATGCAGGCCCCTATCCGGCCAACTACTCAGCGGTGCGCGACCCGCCGGCCCCAGGGCTGCAAAAACTCAGCGTGACCTGTTCAGCCCCCGGTGGACCGCCCAGCGCAGTCTGCCCCACTACCCTGAGCACAACCACCTTCGAAGCAGGCGTGCAAATCATCACCTTTCCCCCAGGCACCACGCTGGTCTTCACGCTCAATGCCCTGGTGACGGGCGCAGTGGGTTCGCTGGTCACCAACACCGCCACAGTGACACCGGCTATCGACACCACCGACCCGAACTTGGCCAACAACATCTCAGTCGACGTGGACGCCGTGGCGGGCACCAGTACGACGGTGATTTCCGGTGGTCAGCAGTGTCCGGCGGGTAGCGTGCAGTCCAGCATCAACCTGTTGAGTAATGGCGATTTTTCCGCCGCTGCACCTTTCTCTTCCGACGCGACGACGATTGGTGTCATCAACACCTACGCAGCGGCCAACTTTGTTGCGCGACAAACCGGCACCCAAAGCTACCTGCCTGTGTTGCCGCCCCCCAGTGGCATCGTGCAAAACCCGTTTCCAGGTGACAGCGCCCGCAGCGTGTCCGGGGGTGACAGCTGGTTGCTACACAACGGCAAGACCGGTGCCGCCAACTACCGAATCTGGTACCAACCTGTCACGGGCTTGACGGTTGGGCGGGTCTATCAGGTCATGGTGTATGCGTCTAATGCCACCCGGCCAGGCACCACATCGGCCACCGTGCCTGACTTGCGAATTCAGGTCTCCTCTGGCGCGGCTACCGTGACCGTCGCCGCGCTGGTTCCTGCAAATGAAACGCTGGTCACTGGCGATTTGTGGACCTTGGTTCAAGGTACTTTCACTGCCACGGCCACCGCCATGACGATCAGCGTGGCCGACTTCGCCGCAGCCTCGGCTGAGCCGGGCGGCGGCGATGTGGCGGGCCTGGCCCAGGCCACCTTGCGCGAATGTCTGCCTGCGGCCAATGTGCGGGTCACCAAGACCGACGGCACCGCCACAGTTGTATCCACTGGTACAACTGCCTACACCATCACCGTCAGCAACCCCAGCACCGTCACGGCCACCAACACCCTGATTGTCGATCCGCCGGTGGCCAACTTTATCAAGGGCACCATCACGTGCGTGGTGGTCGCGGGCAGCGCGGCGGGCACGGCCTGCCCAACCGCTTTGTCGATACTTGGTATGGAAGGGGCGGGCTTGACCGTTCCGTTGATCGGGCTCAACAGCACCGTGTCGTTCGTTGTTCGCGGAACCGTGACAGGGCCGCCCGGCAACACCATCACCAACATCGTGACGGTCTCTGGTGTCAGTTACACCGATCCGGACACCTCGGACAACCAAGCCACTGATATCGACAGCATCATCGGCAGCGCCAACGTGTCGATCACCAAAACCAATCTGGTCACAACCCTGGTATCGGGCACGACCACCAGCTACACCGTCACCGTCTCCAACATCGGTCCGTCCACAGTGAACAACGCCGTTTTTCGGGATCCCTCAATAGCTGGTTTGTCGTGTACCTCGGTCACCTGCACCGCTGTGATTGGGGCAGCAGCGTGTCCTAGCGCCGCAGCCACCACGGTGCCGTTGATGCAGGGCATCGTTGGTATCGTCATCCCATCTATGGTGCCACCGTCGTCGGTCAGTTTTTCAGTGGCCTGCAATGTGACCGCGACTGGTGCGAATTAGCGCCCTAGACTGCCTGACCACTGATTTGTCCGCATACCCGCATCAGCCTCAGCGCGGGTTTTACTTCACTGATTGACTTGACGCAGCCACCCGTACTGCGGTCATTTTCTCAAGCCTTTTTGTGCTTTCCAGCCCGTCCCTCTTGCTACGCCAGCTATGAGTTTCGTAGCGTTTCAAGGCCTGCTCTGCCTGACCAGCTGACCAAGCAGCCCAACCGGTTTGCTGATCCGTCACGTTCTCCAGGCTGATGCAGTCCACGGGGCACACCGGAATGCACAGCTCGCAGCCGGTGCAATGCGCCTCGATCACGGTGTGCATGAGCTTGTTGCTGCCCAAAATCGCATCGGTGGGGCACACCGGCAGGCACAGGGTGCAGCCGATGCACCAAGCCTCGTCAATCACCGCCACGTGGCGCGGGCCTTCGCTGCCGTGGTTTGCGTTCAACGGCAGGGCGGGTTGTCCGGTAATGGCCGCCAGCCGCTCCACACCTTCAACGCCACCCGGCGGGCATTGGTTAATGCCTGCTTCGCCTTGCGCCACCGCTTGCGCATACCCCGCGCAATCGGGGTAACCGCAACGCGTGCACTGGGTTTGGGGCAGGGCGGCGTGGATGCGGTTGGCGAGGGGCGACATCATGTTGGGCAATAGCCAACCACCCGTTAACGCGTTGTCGAACGCCGCGCGGTTTTGCCTGCCACAGCCTTGCCAGGTGCAAGTTTTTTGGGTGCAGATTTTGCTGCTGTTTTGATAGCTGCTTGAGCAGATCTGGCTTGGGCTACAGCCGTTTTCGACGTCTTGGATGACACATTGGGCTGCTTCGAAGCCGTTACGGGCAGCCTGGCGGGGGACGTGCGTTTGGCGGTCACCACCGGTTTGGTCGATGTCACGCTGGGCGCACCGGTTTCAGTCCCGTTTGCAACGGCTGCTGTTGATCCGGAGACCGGAGTTGATACCTGAGCGGTAGCTTTCTGCGGCGCATCGTGCTGCGCAATAAAGGCCTTCACCGCCGGGTAAACGATCTCGCGCCAGCGCCGGCCGCTAAAAATGCCGTAATGCCCTGCGCCTTTGGCTTCCAGGTGCTGGTGCTGATCTGCGGGCACGCCGCTGCACAGCGCGTGCGCCGCCTCGGTCTGGCCGCTACCAGAGATGTCGTCCAGCTCGCCTTCCACTGTGAAAACAGCCGTGGTGGTGATGTCTTGCGGGCGCACGCGCTCTGGTATGCCGTCGGGGTTGGCCACGTCCCAGCTACCGTTGACCAAGGCAAACTCCTGGAAGACGACTTTGATGGTGTCCAGGTAGTACTCGGCGTCCATGTCGAGCACGGCGTTGTATTCGTCGTAGAACTTGCGATGCGTTTCGGCACCGGCGTCGTCGCCCTTGAGCAGGTCCTTGAAGTAGTCGTAATGGCTTTTGGCGTGGTGGTCGGGGTTCATTGCCACGAAGCCTGTGTGCTGCAAAAAGCCGGGATAGACGCGACGGCCAGCGCCGGGGAAGCTGGTGGGTACGCGAAAGATCACGTTGTTTTCGAACCAGCTGTGGCTCTTGTTCATCGCCAGATTGTTCACGGCCGTGGGTGACTTGCGGGCGTCAATCGGGCCGCCCATCATGGTCATTGAAAGCGGCGTGGTCTCGCCGCGGCTGGCCATCAGTGAGATGGCAGCCAGCACCGGCACGGTCGGCTGGCAGACACTGATGACATGGCAATTGCCGTAGCGGGCCTGCAGGTGGCGCACAAAGGTTTGTATGTCGTTGACGTAGTCGTCCAGTGAAAAGCTACCGTCGGCCAAGGGCACCATGCGCGCGTTTTTCCAGTCTGTAATGTAGACCTTATGGCTTTGCAACATGCTTTTGACCGTATCGCGCAGCAGGGTGGCGTAGTGGCCCGACAAAGGCGCCACGATGAGCACGGCGGGCTGGGCTTGCATCTCGGTGAGCGTGGCCGAGTCGTCGGTGAACCGCTTGAAACGGCGCAACTCGCAGAACGGCAAGTCCATTTCAATGGCTTCATGAATCACGACATCGGTATCACCCACCGGCACCGTTTTGATGTCAAAACTGGGCTTCTCATAGTCTTTGCCCAGCCGATACATCAGGTCGTAGCCCGCTGACAGACGCTGGGCAAACGGAGTTTGGCCAAACGGTGACAGCGGATTGCTGTACAGCTTGGCGGCGGCCTGCGCAAAGTCAGTCAACGGCTCCATCAACGCGCGCTGGGTTTCGTAAATCTGATACAGCATGGGAGCGATCCTCAGGTGTTAAATGGAAATGGTGCAGCGCAATATATCAGTTGCAACGCTCTGTTGCACTGTTGGCTGGCGCAATACAAGGGAAACCACCTGTAGCCTGGCATACGCCCCGGTTTTTAACGAAAATGGCCTCTAGCCCTTGTGAATACTGCTCAAGCAGCTATATTATTTATAGCGTTTGAGCCATCTCCCGGAACACGGTGTTGGCCGCGTCCAGCGTTGCGTCAATGTCTTCCTGGCGGTGTGCTGCGCTCACAAAACCAGCCTCATACAAGGCGGGTGCAATGTAAATGCCGCGATCCAGCAAACCGTGAAAAAGTTGGTTGAAACGTGCGCTGTTGGTGGCCATCACCTGGCTGTAGTTGTGCGGCAATTCATCCAGCAGAAAAAAGCCAAACATCCCACCTTCGCTGTCGCCGCAGAACGGCACGCCTGCTTGGGCTGCAGCCGCATTCAAGCCGTCCACCAGCGAGCGCGTACGTTTACCCAATGCATCAAAGAAACCAGGCGCACTGACCAATTGCAGCGTCGTCAGACCACAGGCGGTGGCTACCGGGTTGCCACTCAAGGTGCCAGCCTGGTAAACCGGGCCCAGCGGTGCCAATTGCTCCATCACGGCGCGCTTGGCACCGAATGCCGCCAGCGGCATGCCGCCTCCAATGACTTTGCCCATCACCGTCATGTCGGGCTCGAAGCCGGGAATCAGCTTGGCGTACAGGCTCTGTGCGCCGCCGAGGGCCACACGAAAGCCCGTCATCACCTCGTCAAATGCCAACAGCGCGCCATATTGCGTGCACAACTCACGGCAGCGCTTCATGAACGGCACGCTGGCGCGGACAAAGTTCATGTTGCCGCAGATCGGCTCGATCATCAGGCAGGCAATGTCGCGCCCATGCACCGCAAAAGCCTGCTCCAGTTCTTCGATGTTGTTGTATTCCAGCACCAGGGTGTGCTGCACCACCTCAGGTGGCACGCCAGCGCTTGTGGGGTTGCCAAAGGTGGCCAAGCCGGAACCGGCTTTGACCAGCAGGGCATCCGCATGGCCGTGGTAGCAGCCCTCAAACTTGATGAGCTTGTTGCGCCCCGTGGCACCCCGCGCCAGGCGGATGGCGCTCATGGCCGCTTCAGTACCCGAGCTGACCAGGCGAACCATTTCGATAGATGGCACCAGCGCAATCAACAGCTCAGCCAGTTGCACCTCGCGCTCGGTGGGCGCGCCGTAAGAAAACCCCTCCATCGCGGCCTGTTGCACGGCCTGCACCACCGCTGGATGGCCGTGGCCCAGGATCATGGGACCCCAGGAACCGATGTAGTCTACGTAGCGCTGGCCATTGGCATCCCAAAAATACGCGCCTTGCGCGCGTTGCACAAAGCGCGGCGTGCCGCCCACGGCCTTGAACGCCCGGACCGGAGAGTTCACCCCGCCCGGAATCAGGCGGCGTGCGCGGTCGAAGAGGTCTTGATTGCGATCAATGGTGAGGTCAGTGCTTGGTGTCATGGGGTGGTAGATCGAATCCGGTGAAGGTGGAAGGCACGCCTTGGCCAGCGTCATCGCTGTCGTCATCCGTGGTGTCGTCATCGGACGGTTGCGCCCAGAATAGGCGGTCAGGCACCACGTGTCCCATGCCAGGACGAAAGCCCCCATCCAGGCAACGATCCAGATAGCTCAAAGCTTCGTTGGCGGCCTCGGTCAAATCGCTGCCGCTGGCAATCAAGGCGGCCAGGGCGGCTGACAACGTATCGCCTGCGCCGGTGAAAGTGGCCTCAAAACGCTCGAATTTTTCGCTGTAGAGAACAGCCTCGGGCGTTGCCAGTACGTTGTCAATAAATTGCTCAGGCAGCGGAATGCCGGTCACAAAGGTGTAAGCCACACCATGCTCCGAGGCCGCCTTGGCCAGGTCGCGCGCCGTCGGGCTGCGGCTCGCATCCCAGTCTGGCAGCAGCCAGCGCCACAGCGTACTGTGGTTTCCTACCAACACTGTGGTCTGCGGCAATAGCAGCTCGGTAAAGGCATCGAGATACAACTCAATCTGGTTTTCGTCCCACCATGACAGGTTGGGCATATAGGCAATCAAGGGTACATCCGAATAGTCAGATGCCACTTGAGCGGCTTCGCTGATGTTTTCTGGGCTGCCAACAAAACCGACCTTGATGACCTGGACCGGAACATCTTCCAGGACCGCACGGGCTTGCTCCGCAACAGCCTCGTCGTCCAGGGCGAAATGGTCAAATATCTCGTTCGTGTCTCGCGCATAAGCACCGGTTACGACGGGCAAAGCGTGCGCGCCGACCGAAGCAATGGCGGCCACGTCAGCAGCCAGTCCACCGGCTCCGCTGGGGTCATTGGCGTTAAATACCAACACGCAAGCCGGATTTTCCGACTCTTCGGCTGGTGCATTGTCAGTTTCTTCGGGGGTGTCCGGCGCACCGTGCGATGCGACGCCACTGCGACGTGAAGGTTGGGTCATGGGTGCCGTGGGTGTTTGAAAGCGCGCTACATTCGTCGCTGTGACATGTGCTGTCTATACAATCGGTTGCATTCTATTGTGAGGCCCTTTAAGCTGTGATCGAACCAAAATCCTGGATGTGTTTAATTTGTGGATGGATCTATGACGAGGCGGCAGGAGCCGTCGATCATGGCATTCCGGCCGGTACATTGTGGTCTGACGTCCCCATGAATTGGACTTGCCCCGAATGCGGTGCCCGCAAAGAAGATTTCGAGATGGTGCAGTTATGACAGGGCGCGGTCTCGGCGATATGCTGGCGATCAAACCAAAACTGATTCAAGCAAAGGAGTAGCTTCGGTGAGCACAACAGCATCAGGATTCAAAGTTTTGGTCATCGACGACAGCAACACCATTCGTCGCAGCGCCGAAATCTTTTTAAAACAGGGTGGTCACGAAGTCATGCTGGCGGAAGATGGCTTTGACGCGCTGGCCAAAGTGAACGATTACCAGCCGCACTTGATTTTCTGCGATATCTTGATGCCCCGTCTCGATGGGTATCAAACCTGCGCAATCATCAAGCGCAATGCCAAATTTGCTGCAGTGCCCATCGTCATGCTGTCATCCAAAGATGGTGTTTTTGACAAAGCGCGTGGTCGAATGGTCGGATCTGAAGATTATTTGACGAAACCTTTTACCAAAGATCAGTTGCTGACGACTGTCAAGCAATACGGCGGAACTTCAGAAACATAGGAGCTTTTTATGGGTATTCAAAAAGTACTTGTCGTGGACGATTCAAAAACAGAATTGATGTTCATGACCGATCTGCTGCAGAAAAACGGATTTTCAGTGAAAACTGCTGAAAACGCCGAAGACGCATTTCGGCGCCTTGCCGAAGACAAGCCTGATCTGATTTTGATGGACGTGGTCATGCCCGGCCAAAATGGGTTTCAATTAACCCGTGCCATCAGCCGTGACCCGCTTTACTCCGATGTACCCATTATTATGTGCACGAGCAAGAATCAGGAAACCGACCGGGTATGGGGCATGCGCCAAGGGGCGCGGGATTACATTACAAAGCCTGTCGACGCGACTGATTTGATGGCGAAAATCAAAGCCTTAGGCTAACCCAAAACTAGATCAGCATGGCTAATCGCGAAGCTCTAAGAGAACTCCAAAGTCGTTTGGCTAGCCGACTGCAGGCGGCCAAAACCGCACCTGCGTCGGTATCTTGGCTTGCCGTTGAGGCTGCGGGTTTGAAATATTTGTTCCCGCTAGGGCAGTCTGGCGAAATTTTTTCATGGTCTACCGCGATGCCCGTTCCTTATACGCAGCGTTGGTACCTTGGCGTCGCCAATTTACGGGGTGGCTTGTTCGGTGTAGTGGATCTCGCCGGGTTTGTCTCGGGTCATGTCACGACCCGCATCGATAGCGTCAGGTCCGAGGCCCGACTCATCGCTCTGAATGCCTTGCTGGAGGTCAATTGCGCGCTGCTGATTGATCGATTGGCGGGTCTGCGTAACGTGGATGCTTTCGTGAGCTCCAACGAAGCACCGCTTGGCTCCCCAGCGTATTTTGGTATGGGTTATACGGATGCGCAGGGCGCGTTCTGGCAGGAAATAAACCTGCAGTCGTTGTCGCAGCAACCGCAATTTTTAAGCATCAGCGCGTAAACGCAATAAAACTTAGTACGTAACCTGGAAGGCCGCATCATGTCTGTCGTTGACCGAGTCAAAAATCTCTTTTCGAAAAAAAACAATGATCCATTTTCAGATGGCAACGATGGACTGAGCTTGGCGATGCCCGATGCATCCATGGATCCCATGGCCACTAGTATGGGAAGTATCTCCGGGCAACAGGGTGCTCAGCCCCAATCGTTTGATAGATCAGCAAATGTCGACGATGCTTTTGATTCAGATGTTGTTGCAGACGACAGCAATTTGATCGCGGTCCCGGGATTGGGTCGCCGTACGATCGGGCAGCACCAGCGAATACTGGTTGTGTTACTCGGCTTGGCTGCAATCGTCTTGGTAGCGGTGACGATATTGGCGCTGAACCAGGCAGATCGTGTGGCCCGGCAGGTAGCGGGTACGGGTGACGCGATGATGCAATCGCAGCGCCTTGCCAAGTCCGTTTCGCAGGCCCTGGTCGGCAGCGCTCAGGCGTTTCCGGATGTAAAAGAAAGCTCTGAGGTGCTGGCACGCAACGTTCGCGGGTTGCAATCGGGCAATGAAACACTTTCCAGCTTGGCGGCCAACTACCAGGAAGACGTTCAAAAAATATATCCGTTGGTTGAGCGCGCTGAGAAAAATGCAGCCACTGTATTGGGTCAGCAAAAAATCCTGACGCAGGTTGGTAATGCGTTGCGGACCATTAACCGCCAATCGTCCGATTTGCTGGAGATTGCTGAAACAGTCTCTTCGTTAAAGCTTCAGCAAGGTGCTGCAGCAGCTGAAATTTCGGCCGCAGGTCAACTTGTGATGTTGACACAGCGCATTGGTAAATCTGCCAACGAGTTTCTGACCATGGAGGGCGTGAGCCCAGAGGCAGTGTTTTTGCTGGGCAAGGACTTGAATTCCTTCAAAGAAATTGCACAAGGACTTTTGGACGGTAGCCCTGAATTGCGTTTGTCCGGCTCCAAGGATCCCCAAACCCGTGAGCGCCTTGATGCGTTGTTAAAACTCTACGAACAAACCAGGGGACAAGCCGGCGCGATTCTTGGAAACCTGCAGGGATTGGTGTCTGCCCGTGAAGCCCAAGCAGCAATCCTGGCAGATAGCGAGCCGCTACGACGGAATTTTGAAGACTTGCAGGGTAAGTTGTCGACCCAAACTGGTTTGAGCGCAGCCGCTCTGGCCGCGTTGGCCGGCGCAGCACTGTTCGGTATTTTGTGCGCGGTCGGATTGGCGTATGTGCAATTGCAAGACAGCCGTAAGCGTCAAGGGCTTGCAGAGATTCAACGTGTTCAAGCTGAAGGACAGGAGCAGGAGGCCAAACGCGTTAACGACGCAAACCAGGCCGCCATTTTGCGATTAATGAACGAATTGCAGACGGTAGCTGAGGGCGACTTGACACAAGAAGCGACGGTGACCGAAGACATTACCGGCGCGATTGCCGACTCGGTGAACTACACAGTAGAAGAGCTGCGCTCTCTGGTGGGTAACGTGCAAAACACGGCTACTCGGGTGGCCCAAACAACGGCGCAAGTTGAGAGCACGTCGACTGAGCTGTTGGCCGCTTCAACCGAACAGTTGCGGGAGATTCGCGAGACTGGACAGTCGGTGCTGGATATGGCCGACCGCATCAACCAAGTGTCCGGTCAGGCGCAAGAATCATCTCAAGTGGCTCGTCAGTCTCTAATGGCTGCTGAATCAGGCTTGGCTGCGGTGCAAAACGCGATTGGCGGTATGAATTCGATTCGGGATCAGATTCAGGAAACGTCAAAACGCATCAAGCGACTAGGTGAGTCGTCGCAAGAAATTGGCGAGATTACCGAGCTGATTTCAGACATTACCGAACAAACGAACGTATTGGCGTTGAACGCTGCTATTCAGGCAGCTTCGGCTGGCGAAGCGGGTCGGGGCTTCTCTGTGGTGGCGGAAGAGGTGCAGCGATTGGCCGAGCGATCGGCTGATGCGACGAGACAAATTTCTGCGCTGGTGAAAGCGATTCAAACGGATACCCAGGACGCGGTTGCCGCGATGGAACGCTCCACGCAAGGTGTGGTCGAGGGTGCCAAGCTGTCGGACAACGCCGGCACGGCACTGACAGAAATTGACGCGGTGTCGCGGCGACTTGCGGACCTGATTGAGCAGATTTCTGCGTCCGCGTCTAGAGAAGCTGAGTCTGCCAACGAAGTGGCTGGAAACATTCAGCACATTTTTGCGGTGACGGAGCAGACCGGCGAAGGAACGCGGTCAACCGCATTGCAAGTACGCGACTTGTCGCGCATGGCTGAAGAATTGCGGCAATCGGTGTCCCGCTTCAAGATCGCTTAAGCCGCGGTGGGTGTGTCATACACAGTAGCCATCGCATCATCATTAATCGCCCTACGCTCACTCAGAGTCATTCATGCAAGCCAACGAAAACAACCTTGATTTGGCCGTTAATGATTTGGGCCCGTTGGCCTGGGTTTTGGATGAGTTGCGCAAGTCGCTCGAAACGGCTTCAAGCGCGCTGCGCCGCTTTGTTCGCGACGCTGAGACCGCGCGCGGTTCCGAATTAGGCTCGGTTGACAGTGGGCAGTTGCGGATTGCCCGACAGCAGTTGCACCAGGCATTGGGTGCGTTGGAAATGGTTGGCCTAAGCGCACCCGGTCAGGTTTTGCGTGCGATGGAGGCGGCCGTTCAGAAGTTCATTGAGCACCCTGAGCTGTGTGGTGAGGGTTCTGCTGTAAAGGTCGAGCGCGCGGGTTTTGCCCTGACTGACTACCTTGAAGGGCTGCTTCTCGGTAAGCCGGTTTCGTCGGTTGCGCTGTTTCCTCAGTACCGTGATGTCCAGGAGCTCGCCGGCGCCGATCGGGTGCATCCAGCGGATCTGTGGCAAATTGACTTTCGTTGGTTAGAGCCAACAGTTGCCGCTGGGACTACCCCGGTGGCCTATGAGCCAAGCGTACGTACTCAATTTGACAAGGCGGTGTTGCGACTCGTCAAGAGCGGCGATGTTTCCGGCCTGCGCCAATTGGCTCAGGTCTGTGTGGGGATGTCTGCGGCGCAGACAGGCCGCCAGCCGAAAGCGTTCTGGCACATATCTGCGGCATTTTTTCAAGCAATTTCCCTTGGATTAAGCGCACCCGACGTGCACGTGAAGCGAGCCGCGTCGCGCGTTCTGCTGCAGTACGCCACCTTGGCAAAAGGTGAATCAAACGTATCGGACCGATTGGGCCAAGACTTGCTGTTTTTCTGTGCCCAGTCTGTTCCTGCGCAAGGCGCCGATGCAGGTGCACTGGCTGCGGTGCGCGCCGCGTATGGCCTGCAACGTTTCCACCCGGTCAATTACGAGTCCACTCAGTTTGGGCGTTTCGATCCGTTGTTGTTGACTCAATCACGCAAACGGATTACAGCTGCGAAGGAAAGTTGGTCGGCGCTGGCTGGTGGTGATGTAGGAAAGCTGCGTAACGTGGCCGACCAGTTCAGTTTGGTTTGTGATTCACTCGTCAAGCTTCATCCCGCCAGCGAACCTTTGTCAAAAGCTCTAACGGCCTGTGTCGAAGCGACTGTTCGATCGGGACAACCGCCGTCCACCGAGTTGGCAATGGAAGTTGCAACAGCTATCTTGTACCTTGAGGCTGCTTTCCAGGACCTGGATCCGTCTGATACGCAATTGGCTTCCCGTACCAGCCGTTTGGCCGATAGGTTGGCTTTGGTTCGTTCGGGTGGAGCGCCTATGCCACTTGAGGTGTGGATGGAAGAGCTCTACCGCCGGGTCAGTGACCGCCAAACCATGGGGAGCGTGGTGGGCGAGTTGCGAGGTGCTCTGGGCGAGTTGGAAAAGCACCTCGACCAGTTCTTCCGCAACCCCAAAGATAAAACACCGTTGCGCCAAGCCCCGTCCTATTTTTCGCAAATGCGCGGTGTGTTGTCGGTCCTCGGTCTCGATCAGGCGGCACATGCAGTGCTGCGCATGCGCGATAGCGTGGAAGAAATACTGGTCACCGAAGTAGATGAAGAGCGTGCGCGTGCTGCCGGTACCTTCGATAAGTTAGGAAACAATCTGGGGGCCTTGGGCTTCTTGATTGACATGCTCAACTACCAACCTGCGCTGGCCAAAAAACTATTTGTTTTTGACGAGCAATTGGGTGAGCTGAAGCCACTGATGGGACGGGTAGCAGCTGATATTCCGCACTCCGCGCAAACATCGCCCGAACAGACGGCTGTGCTGGAAACCGCTGCACCGCAAGCGGCGGAGCCAGTGCCCCTGGTTCCTGCTGGTGATATGACGACACAGCTCGATGCGCCGCTGCTCGACCCGCAGCCGTTGGAAGAGCTTTCTGCCTCTGCTGTTTTGCTGCCTGCACTGACCCCGAGCTCGGTTGCGATCAATCCAGTCACCCAAGCGGTCGTACCTGCGCCCGTGGAAGTCTCGTCTGCGTCTGACCTGGATGATGGTGATGACGACTTGCGGGACATCTTCCTTGAGGAGGCGCGAGAGGTGATCGAAACGGGCCAGTTGGCTATTCGATCTCTTGCCGCTGATCCTGTGAATGTGGGCGACCAAACTGTCTTGCGGCGTGCCTTCCACACCTTGAAAGGTAGCTCTCGCATGGTGGGCTTGACGGCCTTCGGTGAAGCGGCGTGGGCGATGGAGCAACTGCTTAACTCCTGGCTGGCCGATCAAAAGCCAGCAAACGAGACCCTGCGCGGCATCACGGCCGAAGCTATGAGTGGCTTCGCAATGTGGGTGCAAGATATTGCGAACGGCAACGACAGTCACTGGCGGGCGGATGTGTTCAGTGCGAGTGCGGACGCGCTGCGCACAGAGAATCGCTGGATACACATCAAGCTGCCGGAGCCAATCGGATCGGCAGCTGATGTCACGGTTCCAATGATCTCAGCGGACGACACGGTCCGTCTGAAAGCTGCGGTTGTTGAACTACCTGATGTCGAAGCCCCAGCGGCATTGGTGAATGACGCGGTTCTGGCCGGTGAGCCTGACTTGCCGTCTTTTGTACTCGACGACGATGTCGTTGAGGTAGTTCCCGCGGTCCATTTGACAGCGACGTCTTCCATCGTTGAAGCGCTCGAACCTGATTTCAGCTTCGATGTATTGATGCCCACAGACACCGAGCCCTCAACCCCTGTTGCGGTGGAGCTAACCCAAGAGTCGTTAGCTGTTGAGGCTATCGAGTTGGAAGGCATTGATTTTGCCAGCCTGCAGGCGATAGCCGATGCCTCCGTGATTGAAGTGTCTGCGACCGAGGGTGCTGCCCGGGTCGAAACGCCGGTCCCCACGGCACCAGTGGCGTTCGGTGCTGAATCTGTTGACGCGCCTCCAGATGTCGCGCTTGGGCAGTCGGTTGTTGAGCCAATGGACGAGCCGGTCAAAGTCATTGGTTTGCTGCGTATTGGTATTCCGCTTTACAACGTTTATCTGAACGAGGCGGACGAGCGGTCCCGAATGCTGGTCAATGAAGTGACCGAATGGAGCCTCAGCCCCAACGAGCCGGTTGCTGATTCAACAGTCGGATTGGCGCATTCGCTGGCGGGTAGCTCCGGAACGGTGGGATTTCATGCGTTGGCAGAACTGGCGCGGGCGTTGGAACATGCCATGCTGCAATCCCAGTTACAGCCGGAGGTCACCCCCGAGCAGGTGCAAGCCTTTACGGCTGCGGCGGAAGATGTGCGTCGGCTGTTGCACCAGTTTGCCGCAGGGTTCTTGAAAGAACCCGACCCCAAGGTCTTGTCCGCATTGCGGGCTGTGGAAGTGGCGGAATTTACGGAGATTCAACAGGACATTTCCTTTGATTCGGTGTTGCCGGTTGATTTGGCACCGGTGTCGGTTCAAGCGGTTCTGCCGGCTGTCACGGCGGCACCAGCCAGTGCGGATACGGCGCCCGCCGAGGTAATGGTTCAAGCGGCTGTACCGACGCCTGCGCATGCACTGCCAGCCGAGGTGCCCACTGCTTTGGTGGTGCCGGCCACGGTGGCCCCAACACCTGTCGCTGTGCCCTTCGTGCCACTGCCAACAGTCGATTTGGCTTCGGTGCAAGCGCCGTCAGTCTTCGCCGCGGCGAACGTGGACGACGAAGATGACCTCGATATCGTTGACGCCGTCGATCTGGATCTGTTTCCGATCTTCGAAGAAGAGGCGATCGAATTGCTACCGGCATTGGGCGGTAGCTTGCGTCAATGGGCCGCTCGGACAGACTCGCGCAGTGCGCGCGATGAAGTGTTGCGGGCGCTGCACACCTTGAAGGGCAGTGCCCGATTGGCCGGTGCGCTGCGTTTGGGTGAAATGGCGCACCGTATGGAATCTGAAATTGAGCAGATGGGCTCTGAAGGATTCCACCCTAGCCAATTTGGCCCGCTGCTACATCGATTTGATAATTTGCAGGCCAACTTTGAGGCCTTACGTGCCACAGGCGGACTGCCTGCCGTAGTACCCGTTGAGCTAACAGCTGCCAAGGCGGTAGAGCAAGACAAACCCGCCGCTCAGCCCGTTTCGAGTGCCGTCGCTGCAGATGCTCCAAAGGTGCCAGTGGTGCGTTCTGCGATTGCGGTACCGGTTGTCACGGCTCTGGCGCCCTTGCGTGCAGCGTCGAATCAAGTGGTTCGTGTCCGCTCGCAGTTGCTGGATCGCATGGTTAACCAGGCCGGCGAGGTCATGATTACCCGTTCCCGTCTGGAGGCGGAGCTCAATCAACTGAAATCGTCGCTCGGCGATTTGTCGGGCAACCTGGACCGGTTGCGCGCCCAGTTGAGAGACATTGAGTTGCAGGCCGAGTCGCAGATGCAATCGCGTTTGGCGCAGGCCAAAGATACGGCTGCAGGTTTCGATCCGCTCGAGTTCGACCGTTTCACACGGGTGCAAGAGCTCACACGCATGATGGCTGAGTCCGTGAACGACGTGGCAACCGTGCAACGCAGTTTGCAGCGGACGGTGGAAGCGACGGAAGACGACCTCGTGGCCCAAGCTCGCCAGACCCGCGAGTTGCAGCGCGATTTGCTGCGCACGCGCATGGTGGAGTTTGAAGGCATTTCAGATCGCCTGTACCGGGTTGTGCGTTTGGCTTCTAAAGAAACGGGTAAGCAGGTCAAGCTGGACATCACCGGCGGTTCCATTGAAATGGACCGGGGTGTCCTGGATCGCATGACACCGGCGTTTGAGCACTTGCTGCGCAACTGCGTGGCACACGGTATTGAAGACGCCGATGTGCGCAGTGCAGCGGGCAAAGACGCCAGCGGCCTGATCGTCATTGAGCTGTCCCAAGAGGGCAACGACGTGGCCGTGTCTTTCAGTGACGACGGTGCAGGCCTGAACTTACCGCGTATCCGTGAAAAAGCATTGGCACAGGGAATCATCACTGCAGATCAACACCTGTCAGAAGCGGACGCTGCCAACCTGATTTTCATGGCAGGGTTTAGTACCGCCACACAAATCACCGAGTTGTCTGGTCGCGGTATCGGTATGGACGTTGTGCGTTCCGAAGTCAATGCGCTCGGTGGGCGTATTGAAACCAGTACGCAGACAGGCAAGGGCACCAACTTCAAATTGGTGCTGCCATTGACGACGGCGGTGACGCAGGTGGTGATGCTGCGCAGCGGAAAGCTGGCGTTCGGTGTGGCCGCTAACGTGGTGGAGACGGTGCGCCGGGTTTCGCTGAAAGAGGTGGAGCAGGCTTACCGTAGCGGAACCATGGAGGTGGCTGGCGAGGTGGTGCCGTTCCACTGGTCTGGCGCACTGCTGCAGGCATCGGCGCGTAGCCTGGAGCCCAACGTCAAAAACATGTCGGTCGTGATTTTCCGAAGTGCTGCCCAGCGCGTGGCCATGCATGTGGACGAGGTTTTGGGTAATCAGGAGGCGGTGGTCAAAAATCTGGGCCCGCAGCTGTCCCGTCTGCCGGGTTTGGCGGGTATGACGGTGTTGGCTTCTGGCGCGGTGGTGCTGATCTACAACCCTGTTGCCCTGTCCACGGTTTACGGCGAGTCAGCCCGCGCGGTGACAGTCGCGCAATTGGCGCAAATCGACGAGGCTGCGGCTGCCAGCGTAGGTCAAGGTGGCAAACTTCAAGTCCCTGCCCGCATAGCACCCGTGGTGAACGAGATACCGCTGGTCTTGGTAGTGGACGATTCGATCACGGTGCGCCGCGTCACGCAGCGACTGCTGCAGCGCGAAGGTTATCGTGTGACGTTGGCTGCTGACGGCTTGCAGGCGCTGGAGCGGCTGGCCGACGAATTGCCTGCTGTGGTGCTGTCGGACATTGAAATGCCGCGCATGGATGGTTTCGATCTGGCGCGAAACATTCGTGGCGATGAGCGGTTAAAGCCACTGCCCATCATCATGATTACCTCGCGCATCGCTGAGAAACACCGTGAGCACGCCATGGAGTTGGGCGTCAACCACTACCTGGGCAAGCCGTACTCGGAAGAGGAATTGCTCAGCCTGGTGCGTCACTACACGTCCGTTGCAGTTCCTGCGTAGCCAGGGTTATCAAGAGGCTGATTGATGATTTATAGCCAGATTGGCCTCTAGCCCTTCTAGATACTGCTCAAGCAGCTATATATTTAATAGCGATCAACAAAAATAACGACTCATCCGAGTCGTTATTTTTTTGCCGACTGCTTGACGACCGCATAACGTTGCAGTGTCTTTTCCCGCGCCACATCGTGCGCCACCACCGGCATGGGGTAAGTCGTCCCCATCACCAGCCCTGCAGATGCAAGATCAAGCGGGCGAGCCAGCCACGGCGCGTGAATGGCTCGGTCTGGCAAGCCTGCCAGTGCAGGCAGGTAGCGGCGGATGAATTTGCCCGCCGCGTCAAATTTTTCGCTCTGACTGACTGGGTTGAAGATGCGAAAGTAGGGTTGGGCGTCGCAGCCGCTGGAGCTGGCCCATTGCCAGCCGCCGTTGTTGGCCGACAGGTCAAAGTCAATCAGTTTTTCGGCAAAGTAGCGCTCGCCCCAGCGCCAGTCGATTCCCAAATCCTTCACCAGAAAGCTGGCGACCACCATGCGCAGCCGGTTGTGCATGTAGCCGGTCTGGTTGATTTGCGCCATGGCCGCATCTACGAGCGGGTAGCCCGTGCGCCCCTCGCACCAGGCGGTAAATAGCGCTTTGGCCGACGCGCCATGCTCCCACTGGATACGGTCGTACTCCGGCTTGAAGCTGTGGCTGTGTCCCTGCGCATCCACCACATGGGGAAAATTGGCCAGAATCTGCATGTAAAAGTCACGCCAGATCAACTCGGCCAGCCAGGTGCTGGCACCCGCTGCGGTTTGCGGATCGCTGACAAGCCCCTGCGCGGCGCATACCAATGCCCTGATCGACACGGTGCCAAAGCGCAAATGCACGCTCAGGTAACTAGGCCCTTTCACAGCTGGAAAATTGCGGGTTTCGTCGTAGCGGCCCATCCGGTGCACAAAATCGTCCAGCAAAGCCTGCCCGCCTGGGCTGCCTGTGGCCACTTTCAGGGCTGACAGGTTGGTGGGTTCAAAACCCAATTCCCCCAGCGTGGGCACGGCCCGTCGATAGGCCTCAGGCCGCTCGGCGAGCGCTTGGGCATGCGGTGCAATGGGGTAGGGTGCAACATCCTCGGCGCTCAGTTTTTTCAGCCAAGCGTTTTTGTAAGGTGTGAACACGCCGTAAGCCTTGCCCATTTGGGTGAGCAACTGCCGCCGTTCAAAAATCACCTGGTCTTTGTAGCTGTGCCAGGCAATGCCCAGTCGGGCTAAGTGGCCCAGTACCTGCGCGTCACGTGCCAAGGCCTGGGGCTCGTCGTCATGGTTGGCAAACACCGCCTGCACACCCAGCTGATGGGCCAAACGCGGAATTTCGTCATGTGCCAGCGTGTGTGTGACGATCAGTCCACTGCCTGATTTGCCTGAAAGTGCGTGCAATTGTGCATCCAGATCCACCAGTGATTCGCGGATGAACTCCACCCGACGGTCTTGCCGGGGCAGAGCATCCAGAATCGCTTTGTCAAACACAAAAACACAGTGCACCGCACGGCAGTTTTTCAGTGCGTGGTGCAGCGCCGCGTTGTCGTGCGCCCGCAAATCGCGGCGAAACCACATCAGGCCTTGGGGGTAGTCTGCTAGCTTGGCTTGTTGCATCAGTCACTTGCACTTCATGGAAGTTCTTCACACATAAAATCACATCATGCCCGCACCCACTCCATCTGATGCCAAGCCTGACGAAACGCCTGGGGCTTCGTCAGGCACCATCGACGAGGCCCACGCACAAGCACCCACCATGGACCTCACGCACCACTTCCTGATCGCCATGCCCGGCCTGGAAGACGAGATGTTTGCCAAAAGCGTGGTGTACCTCTGCGAGCACAGTCGGCGCGGCGCGCTGGGCTTGGTGATCAACAAACCCAGTGACATCAACCTGACGAATCTGTTTGAAAAGGTCGAGTTACCCCTGTTGCGCGAAGACTTGCGTGAGGTACCGGTGTTTCACGGTGGCCCGGTACAAACTGAGCGCGGCTTTGTATTGCACGAGGCCCTGTATGCCGATGACGACGCAGCCAAGCCCGACGACTCAGTTTTTGCCTCGACGCTGACCATTCCTGGCGGGCTGGAGATGACGACATCAAAAGACGTGCTGGTGGCCCTGTCGACCGGTATGGGCCCGCGCAAAGTGTTGATCTCGCTGGGCTATTCCGCCTGGGGCGAGGGTCAACTCGAGTCCGAACTGGCCGAGAACAGCTGGCTGACGGTGGGCGCCGATATTTCGGTGATTTTTGACACGCCCGTCGAGCAGCGCTATGACCGCGCGCTCAAATTGCTGGGCCTGGAAAGCTGGATGGTGCAACCCATGGCGGGGCGCGCCTGATGGCCCTGCAAGCCTTAGCAGTAGCCCCGGATTTGCAGCATTTTTTGGCGTTTGACTTTGGCCTCAAACGCACCGGCGTCGCCACAGGCAACCGCCTGCTAGCAAGCGCCCAGCCCCGTGGCACCCTTCGCGCTGAAGGCAACGCCCGCTGGCCTTTGATTGAAGCCACCCTGAGCAAGTGGCAGCCTGATGCGCTGGTGGTGGGCGTACCCTTTCACCCCGACGGCGCGGCCCACGACAACACCCGGCGTGCCCAGCAATTCGCTCGCCAATTGCGTGGCCGCTTCAAACTGCCCGTTTTCGAGGTGGATGAGCGCTACACCACCACCGAAGCCTTGTCGCAGGGCGCGCGAGATGCTGATGCGGCAGCAGCAGCCATCATCCTGGAGCAATTTTTTAACGAACTTTCCCGACATGACCCAATTGACGCTTGACGCCCAAGCCTTGTACGCACAACTGCTGCGCGACGTGCGCGCCCTGTACCGCCCCGGGACGCACTTGGTGGGCATCACCTCCGGCGGCGCTTGGCTGGCCGAAAAAATGCAGCGTGACCTCGGCTTGCCTGGTGAACCGGGCATCATTTCCTCGGCCATGCACCGCGACGACTTGAGCCGCCGCAAACTGGCCGCCACGGCGCAGACCCGGTTGAATTTCGATGTGAACCAGGCCCACATTCTCTTGCTGGACGACGTGCTGTACACCGGTCGCACCATCCGCGCCGCGCTCAACGAGCTGTTTGACTTTGGCCGCCCCGCCAGCGTGCAACTGGCGGTACTGGTGGATCGGGGTGGGCGCGAGTTGCCGATTGCGGCTGACATTGCCGCTGCTCGCGTGGTGCTGCCTGCCAGCCAGTCACTGGACCTGGCGCGTGATGCAAACGGCGTGTTCAGCTTCAACGTGGAAGAACGGGGGATTTAAAAAATGCTCTACCGCCGCAACCCCCAACTCAATAAAAACGGTGAGCTGATTCACCTCTTGTCCACCGAAGGCCTGCCCAGAAGCATCTTGCTGCACATCCTGGACACCGCGGCCAACTTCGCCAGCGTGGGCGACCGCGAGGTGAAAAAAGTGCCTTTACTGCGCGGTAAAAGCGTGTTCAACCTGTTTTTTGAAAATTCCACCCGTACCCGCACCACGTTCGAAATTGCCGCCACCCGCCTGTCTGCTGACGTGATCAACCTGGACATTGCCCGCTCATCGGCCACCAAGGGCGAATCGCTGCTGGACACCATTGCCAACCTGAGCGCCATGGCGGCGGACTTGTTTGTGGTGCGTCACAGCGAATCAGGCGCGCCGTATTTGATTGCCCAGCACGTAGCACCACATGTGCACGTCATCAACGCGGGCGATGGCCGCCATGCCCATCCCACGCAGGGGCTGCTGGACATGTACACCATCCGCCACTTCAAGAAAGACTTTTCCAATCTGTCGGTGGCCATCGTGGGCGACGTACTGCACTCGCGCGTCGCCCGCTCCGACATCCATGCCCTGACCACGCTGGGCTGCCCCGATGTGCGCGTGGTTGGCCCCAAAACCCTGGTGCCCAGCGACCTCTCGCACATGGGTGTGCGGGTGTGCCACCAGCTGGAAGAGGGTATACAAGACGCTGATGTGGTCATCATGCTGCGCTTGCAAAACGAACGCATGAACGGCGCGCTGCTGCCCTCAGCACAGGAGTTTTTCAAGAGCTATGGCCTCACGCCAGAGAAGTTGCAACGCGCCAAGCCAGACGCCATCGTGATGCACCCGGGCCCGATCAACCGGGGCGTGGAGATCGATTCAGCGGTGGTCGACGGCACCCAAAGCGTGATCCTGCCGCAGGTCACGTTTGGCATCGCGGTGCGCATGGCGGTGATGAGCATCGTGGCGGGGAACGAGACATGAGTGCGTATTGGAGCAACGGTATCGCCCAGCTGAAGGCCTATGTGCCTGGCGAGCAGCCGCAAACCGAGGGCTGGATCAAGCTGAACACCAACGAATGTCCGTATCCCCCGTCGCCCCAGGCGCTGGCAGCCATCCGCCATGCCACAGATGAAAAGTTGCGCCTGTATCCAGATCCGCAGGGTAGGGCGCTCACGCTGGCGGTTGCGAAACGGTTTGGGTTGGACGCCGACCATGTTTTCCTGGGCAATGGCTCCGACGAGGTGTTGGGCCACGCGTTCATGGCCCTGCTCAAGCACGACTTGCCGATACTGTTTCCCGACGTTAGCTATAGCTTCTACCCGGTTTACTGCGGTCTGTATGGCATTGCCAGCACACAGGTACCCCTGGACAAGAACTTTGCTGTGAACGTGGATGACTATGCCGTTGCGAATGGCGGCGTTGTGCTGCCCAACCCCAATGCGCCCACCGGTATGGCGCTGCCGCTGGCTCAGCTGCGCAAATTACTGAGCTTGAACCGCTCAAGCGTGGTGCTGATCGACGAGGCCTATGTGGATTTTGGTGCTGACAGCGCTACCGTGTTGATTCCGGAATTTGACAACTTGCTGGTGGTGCAGACCTTATCAAAGTCGCGTGCTCTGGCTGGCCTGCGTGTCGGCTTTGCGCTGGGGCAACCAACCTTGATCGACGCGCTGCATCAGGTCAAAAACAGCTTCAATTCCTATCCACTGGATCGCCTGGCGTTGGCGGGCGCGAAGGCCGCCATCGAAGACCAGGCCTACTTTGAAGAGATCACCGGTGCGGTGGTGCACAGCCGCGAGTGGTTGACGGCGGCACTTGCCGAGCTGGGATTTAGCACCTTGCCTTCAAAGGCTAATTTTGTGTTGACCCACCACCCAAATCACCCTGCCGTCGACCTGCTGGCGGCCCTGCGCGAGCGGCGCATTCTCGTGCGTCACTTGGGCCAGACGCGCATCGCCAACCATTTGCGTATATCCATCGGCACCCAGCCAGAGTGCGAGCGACTCGTACAGGCGCTGCGAGAGGTGGTGGCGGCTGAGACTAACTTGGGGGTTTACGCATGACCATGCTGATTGAAGGCGGCCGCGTCATCGACCCGGCCAGTGGGTTTGACGCGATAGCTGACGTGTCGATTGCCTCGGGGCGCATCATTGCGATAGGCAAAGGGCCCAGCGGCTTTCAGCCGAAAAGGACGATCAACGCCACCGGCTGCATCGTCGCCCCCGGCTTGATTGACCTGTGTGCGCGCTTGCGCGAGCCCGGTTATGAGCACGAAGGCATGCTCGAATCGGAAATGGCCGCAGCTGTGGCTGGCGGCATCACCAGCCTGGTGTGCCCGCCCGATACCGACCCGGTGCTGGACGAACCTGGCTTGGTGGAAATGCTCAAAATGCGCGCCGAAAAGCTGCACCAGGCACGCGTTTTTCCGTTGGGTGCGCTCACGCGCGGGCTGGCGGGCGAGTCACTCACCGAAATGGCTGAGTTGACTGAGGCGGGTTGCATCGGCTTTGGTCAGGCTGAAGTACCGCTGGCCAACACCCAGGTGCTGCAACGTGCCCTGCAATACGCCGCCACCTGGGGCTACGCCGTGTGGCTCAGGCCCCAGGAGCTGCACCTGGGCAAAGGCGTGGCTGCCAGCGGCGCACTGGCCACCCGGCTGGGCCTGTCGGGTGTGCCCGTGGCGGCAGAAACCATTGCCCTGCACACCATCTTTGAGCTCATGCGAAGCACAGGCGCTCGCGTGCACCTGTGCCGCATCAGCAGCGCCGCCGGCCTGGAGCTGGTGCGCCAGGCCAAAGCCCAGGGCCTGCCTGTGACGTGTGACATCAGCATCAACTCCCTGCACCTGACCGACGCCGACATTGGTTACTTCGACAGCCGCATGCGCCTGAACCCGCCCCTGCGCCAGCAACGCGACCGCGATGCCCTGCGGCAGGGCCTGGCCGATGGCGCAGTGGACGCGCTGGTGTCAGACCACACCCCGGTCGACGAAGACGCCAAAGCCCTGCCGTTCGCCGAAGCCGAAGCCGGTGCCACCGGCCTGGAGCTGCTGCTGAGCCTGGCCCTGAAGTGGAGCCAGGAAGGCTCGGTGTCTCTGTCGCATGCCTTGTCTGTGCTCACCACCGGCCCCGCCCGCGTGCTGGGCAGCGCCCTGGGCACCCTGCAAGCCAGCGCAGGCCAGCTGGTGGAAGGCGGCGTGGCCGACCTGTGCATCTTCGACCCCAACGCCCACTGGACGCCCCAGGGCGACACCCTGCGCAGTCAGGGCCAACACACGCCGTTTTCTGGCTACGAGCTGCCGGGGCGCGTGCGCTTCACCGTGGTGGGTGGGCAGGTAGCGTTTACGGGTTGACCGGTATCTGATGTTCAATTGCTATTAAAGTGATAGTGGCTTGAGCAGTATTCATAAGGGCTGGCGGCCTGTTTTTCTTAAAAATGCAGGACATGCAACCTGCGTTGGCTTGGCAAACATACCGCTGGCTGCTAAGGTCATGCCATGGTCACCGTTGAGTTCGCCACTTCCATCCAGCGCCACAAAACCATCGCCGCACAGCACGTGCCGCCTGGCACCCTCGCGCAGGTGCTGGACGCGGCGTGCAGCGCCACACAGGGCTTGCGCCACTATGTGCTGGACGACCAGGGTGCCATTCGCAAACACGTGGCGGTGTTTGTGAACCAGAACATGCACCTGCCCCGCGATGTGTTGACACGGCCGCTGGCTGCGGGTGACAAGGTGCTCGTCATTCAGTGCCTGACCGGTGGTTAAACCCACACCATACGCAGGAGACGCACATGCAATCCCTTCTGATCGGAACCCGAAAAGGTTTGTTTGTATTGCAAGCGGATGCGTCCGGGGAATGGCCAATAGTCGCCGTGCATTTCGCAGGCGAACCGGTTTCGCAAACCTTCACCGACCCCGTCACGGGCCACTGGTTTGCTGCTTTGCGGCTGGGGCATTTCGGCGTGAAGCTGCACAAAAGCACCGACCGGGGTGCCAGCTGGCACGAGATGAGCTGCCCCGCGTTTCCCAGCAAGCCAGCCAGCGGCATGTGGGCCGACGACCCCACGCCCTGGAATGTGGAAATGATCTGGTCGTTTGCCGCCACCGGGCCTGCCAGTCAGCGCCGCCTGTGGGCAGGCACCATGCCCGCCGCTGTGTTCTACAGCGACGACGGCGCCCAAAGTTGGACCTTGTGCGACAGCTTCTGGCGCGACGAAAAACGCAAAATGTGGATGGGCGGCGGCAACGACCACCCGGGTCTGCACACGCTGCTGGTCAACCCGGCAAATGAAGCGCCGCATCTCACAGCCGCCATCTCCTGCGGCGGCATCTGGGAAAGCCTGGACGCCGGTGCCAGCTGGCAGTCCATCGGCCAGGGTTTTAAAGCTGATTTTGTGCCGCCCGAGATGGTGTCTGAGCCCAATGTGCAAGACCCGCACCGCATCAGCCGCTGCGCCGCGCACCCGGAAGTGATGTGGGCACAGCTGCATTTCGGCCTGTACCGCTCCACTGACCACGGGCGCACCTGGCAGCCACTCGCTGGCCATCCCGAGGTGGGCGATTTTGGTTTTCCCATCGTGGCCGATCCCGTCAACCCGCTGCGCGCCTGGACCGTGCCGGCCCAAAGCGATGCCCTGCGCCACGCGCCCGGTGCGCGTATGTGCGTAGCGCGCACGGACGACGGCGGCCACAGCTGGCAACTGTTTCGCAGCGGCTTGCCCCAGCAGCACGCTTACGACCTGGTCTACCGCCATGGCATCGCCCTGGCAAACGACCGCCGCACCCTGGCCATGGCCTCGACCACCGGCAACCTGTGGATCAGCTGTGATGCGGGCGAACACTGGCAACATATCAGCGCGCACTTGCCGCCGGTGGCCTGTGTGGAGTTTGAGGGGATGTGTTGAGACCCGATTCACTATCTTTTCAATAGCTGCTTGAGCAGTATCCACGGGCTTAAATGCCTTTTTTGCGTCGAATCTCGTCACTGCTCAGGTAGACACCAACAGCTCCTTCCCCGAGGCCATCAACCAAGTACGCCCGCGTGCTCGACTGACCCCATGCAATGGGCAAATACTCCGGTTGAACCCAGAATTTCCATTGGGGTTTGGATAGACAACGGATGCAGTTGCGAGTCAGTTTTGGCCCGACTGAGGAGTTCATGGCCTGTGCCATGGGCGACGAAGGGGGTCGAAAATGGCCGCAAATGCGCCGTTGGAATCCAAACAGCACCGCAGGTGCGCCTGATGGAAAATCTGGGTTGAACGTCATCCATCGTGACCGGGGAGTTCCACCATTGCGCCACATGCGGTCACTGCAGCCAGGTGTGCAGCGTTGGCAGGTCTGACGGGGTGATGCGTTTGAAGGTGAAGTGGGGTGTCTCAGACATTGGCAACTAAACGCTACTAATTCAATAGCTGCTTGAGCAGTATTTATAAGGGCTGATGGCCGTTTTGGCCGTATTTCAGTAGCTACTCAGCTGTCTCTGCATTCTTTCTGGCGAAATACGAACCGTTCGCCCTGAGGTATCGAAGGGCTCGCGAGGGCTTCGATACCTCAGCCCGAACGGTAACCTCACACATCGGCGGACTGCATCAATAGCTGAGTAGTTACGTATTTCATCACTTCAAATACGAGCGTTTCCCTGCCACCTCCGCGGGCGCAAACTCGTTGTCGGCGCGGCCGGTGCCTAGCTGACTGTGGCTGTTGCGGCCCCAGCATTGGGCCGTGCCGGTCGCGTCTACGGCGCAGGTGTGGTTGTAGCCGCCAGCCATCAAGCTGGGGTTACTGAGCTTTGCAACTGGGGTTGGGCGATTCTGGTTTTTGTTCTCCTTCAAGAAGCTGCCCAACTGACCAAACTGGTTGTTGCCCCAACAAGACACAGCACCGCTGGGGTTAACGGCTGTGCACACATGGTCGCCGCCCACCGCCAGCACAGACACGTTCGTTACGCCCGTAACGCTCACCGGTGTGGTGCTTGCGCGGTTGTTGCCGGTGCCCAGTTGGCCCTTGGCGTTGTCGCCCCAGCACACCAGCGCGCCGCCGGTTTTCAGGGCGCAGCTATGGTCCCAACCCAGCCCGGCCCACACGGTGCCGGTGTTCAAGCCCTTGACGGCGACTGGCAGCCGGCGGTCGGCCTTGGTGCCGTCGCCCAACTGGCCGCTGGCATTGCCACCCCAGCAACTCAGCGCGCCACTGGCCTGCAGGGCGCACACGTGCTGGGCACCTGCGAACAGGCCGGTGACGTCGCTGAGGTTTTTCACCGGCTTGGGCTCGGCGCTGGCTTGCACGGTGCCGTCACCCAACTGGCCCTTTTTGTTGTCACCCCAGCAGACCACGGTGCGGTCCAGCTTGAGCGCGCAGGAAAAGCCATTGCCCAAAGCCAGTGCCATCGCGTCGTTCAGGCCGGTGACGGGCACGGGCATGTCGCTGTTGGTTTTGCCGCCATCGCCCAATTGGCCATTGGCATTGCCGCCCCAGCACAGGGTGCGCCCGTCCAGGCGGATGGCGCATTGGTGGTCTTCACCTGCAGCCACGGCCAGAGCGCCGGGTAGGCCCGCCACCGGGACAGGGCCACTGACCCCGAACGAACCACCCCAGCAAACCACCGTGCGGTCAGCCTGAATGGCGCAGGTTTTGAGCTGACCCGCGGCCAGGTGAGCCCGAAATTCGCTGATGGCGCGGGCGTTGGGTGATGTAGCCATGCCGGGCGCAGGAGGCCGGGCGGCGTTGGCTGGCTGCGCCGGTGCGGGCTTGGCGGGCGAAGCCGCAGTTTGCGGGGCAGGTGACTGGGCAGTCGGGGTGGCGCAAGCGGTGACCAGCACGCACAGGGCTGCTGCGAGCGCGGTGCGAAGGGTTTGGGATGGAAAGGGCATGGGGGCTTTCATTAAAAAAAGGGGCCAAATCGCGTGTTGTTCTGGACCTTATGTGGCGTGAAATGCAGCAGAAATAAAACTGCCAGATCTAAATGCTACCAATTTAATAGCTGTTTGAGCAGTATTTACAAGGGCTGCAAGCCGATTTGGCACTAAAAGCACTCAAAGCAAACGGTTGACTGATCGAAAGCTGCCTGGGCTGCGGCCCTGGGCAGCATCTGTCAACAAATCAAGATACCGACGCAACCGCCAGCCCATCCACCCCCTGAAACATTGCCTGACGTGCCTGGCTGATGATTTGCCCCTTCCACACATCGGTATCGGTATAAAACGCGGCCAGCATCTGCGCTTTGATTTGCTGCGCCAACTCAGCTGGCGCATCGGGGTGGTTATTCAACCAATGCTCGGCACGCAGCGCCTGCAACACCTCGAATATCGACACGGTGCCATATTCCAACGCAATGCCGGTGTATTGCGCTTGCGGGCATTCGTCATCAATGGCGGTCCACATCAGGCCGGTGAGCAGGGCGGAGGTGGAGGAGCCGTCGTAGATGGAGGTGATGGGGGTGGCTGCGTGACCGTCTTTGCCGCCGCCCCACCAGTGGCGGGCGCGCTGAATGGCCTGGGCGTCGTCTTTACCGGCGTAGATGCGTTCGCCGTGGCCGCTGGTCCCCAGGCCGGTGTGCAGGTCGATCCAGCCGATGCGATTAGCGTGTGCGCCGTGGTGGCGCAGCACGCGGCGCAGGGTCTGGTTGCTCCAGGTGGGTGCAGTGCCACCGAAGAACAGGCCATCGGCAAATTCGTATTGGCCTTGGGTGATGGCGGCCTGATAGGCGGTGGGGCCGTGGGTGGCGATGAAGGCTTCAATCGCGGCCACATTGGCGGCGTTCGGTGGCCACTGCTCGGGCAGCAGCAGGGGCTGTAGCTTGCGGTAGGCCGTGTTCACGGTGTTGGGCGGCAAGGGCTGGTCGAAGTCTTGAAAGTTGCGGTTCAAGTCGACGTTTTCATGCGTGGTGCGGCGGATGTGGGAGAAGCCATAGGGGTTGAGCGCGTGGATGTACAGCACGGCGGTGCCCGAGGCGCGAGCCTTCGCCAGCCACTCGGTGTCGTGTAGTGCAAACACCTGCACGCCGCTGCCGCAGTAGCCCTCCACGCCGTGGCAGGCGCTGCTGATGATGAGCAGGTTTTGGGCGTTCAGCGGGCCGTCGCGGGCCACATCCATGGCCAGCACTTCGCCGTCGCGCCCGGGCAAGGGGTGGTTGTGCGATTCGATTTGCAAACCGGCAGTGGCGGCGGCTTCCAGGAACTTGATGCGGGCTTCGTTGTAGCTGGCCGAGAAGGCTTGAGGGATGCCGATCATGCAGATGCCCTGTTTTGTTGTGCCAACCAGTCTTGCGCCAGCCGCACCCAGAAGGTGGCACCCAGCGGAATCAGATCGTCGTTGAAGTCGTAGCTGGGGTTGTGCAGCATGCAGGGCCCGCCGCCATGGCCAATTTCGCGGTGATCGCCTTCGCCATTGGCAATGAATACATAAGCCCCGGGCTTGGCTTGCAGCATGTAGGCAAAGTCTTCGCCGCCCATGGTGGGCTCTTGCACGAGCACCCGGTCTGCGCCCACGATACCGGCCATCACGCCGCGCGCAAAGTCGGCCTCGGCGGCACTGTTGATGGTGGGCGGGTAGTTGCGCTCGAATTCAAAGTCGCAGGTGGCATCGTGCGCTTCGCTGATATGTTGCGCCACCTGTTTCATGCGCGCCTCAATCATGTCCAGCACCTCTACGGTGAAGGTGCGCACTGTGCCCTGCAGCTCGCAGCTGTTGGGAATGACGTTGGTGGCCTCACCCGCGTGAATCATGGTCACAGAGATCACACCCGCGTCCACCGGTTTTTTGTTGCGGCTGATGATGGTTTGAAAGGCCTGCACCATCTGGCAGGCCACCGGTACGGGGTCGACCGTGTTGTGGGGCAGGGCGGCGTGCCCGCCTTTGCCGCGAATGGTGATCTTGAATTCGTTGGTCGAGGCCATCACCGGCCCGGCGCTGGCGGCAAAGCTGCCGACCGGCATGCCCGGCCAGTTGTGCATGCCGAAGACGGCCTGCATGGGGAATTGCTCGAACAGCCCGTCTTTCATCATCTCGCGTGCGCCGCCACCACCTTCTTCGGCGGGCTGGAAGATCAGGTACACCGTGCCGTCAAAGTCGCGGTTTTTGGCGAAATGCTGGGCCGCGGCCAGCAGCATGGCGGTGTGGCCGTCGTGGCCGCAAGAATGCATTTTTCCGGGGTACACGCTGGCGTGCGCAAAGGTGTTGCGCTCCTGCATGGGCAGGGCGTCCATGTCGGCGCGCAGGCCGATGGAGTGGCCGCAGGCGCCACCGTCGCGTCCATGGATGGTGGCCACCACGCCCGTGGTGCCCATGCCGCGGTGAATGGGCAGGCCCCATTCGGTGAGTTTCTGGGCCACCACATCAGCCGTGCGCACTTCCTGGAAGCACAGCTCGGGGTGGGCATGAATGTCGCGGCGCACGGCGGCGATGGCGGCGGCTTGTGTGAGGATGGAGTCGAGTATGTTCATGGTTAGCAGTTTAGTGATTGGCCGCTCGTTCGCCGATCCTGCGCAGTCACAAAGGCGTTCGCAAGGACTTTTTTTACTATCAATTTAATAGCTGCTTGAGCAGTATTTACAAGGGCGAGAACCGCTTTTTGCTTAAAAACTATGCTGGAATCATTGCGCAGTCACCCGTACGCCTATCCTGCGCTGGAGGTGGTGCACATCTTGGGCATTGCCTTGCTGGTGGGCAACCTGGTGCTGCTGGAGCTGCGGGTGTTCGGCCGTGGCGCTGGTTTGCCGGTCAAGGAACTCGCGCGCCTGAGTTTGGGTCTGGCAGTCGCCGGGTTTGGGCTTGCGGCGGTCTCGGGGGTGTTGATGTTTGTGTCTAACGCGGCCGAGCTGCTGGCCAACCGTGCGTTCACCTTGAAGATGTTGTTGTTGACCCTGGCGGCCTGTAATGCGGCCTGGTTTCATGGCCGCGATTCGCTGGGCCGGCTGGACGCGCTGGCGAAAGTGCAAATGTTTTTTTCTACCGTGATCTGGCTGGCCGTGATCGCCTGTGGCCGTTGGATTGCTTACATGTGAAGGAGTATGAAGATGCAACGCAGAGATTTCATCGTCACCGCCGCTGTGGGCCTGCCCACGCTGGCAACACCGGTTTGGGCTCACCACGGCTGGAGCAGTTTTGACCAGGATCGACCGATTTACCTGGAAGGCAAGGTCACCAAAAGCACCTGGCAAAACCCGCACACCGAATTGGTACTGGAGTTGGCACCCGGCCTGAAGCTGCCCGCTGACCTGGCGCAGCGCCCCGTGCCTGCGCAAAGCGTGCCGGTGGATGGCAAAGCGGTTTTAGCCAAGGCGGTATTGCCCACGCGCAAAGACCGTCAGTGGGAAGTTGAGCTGGCACCAATGTCCCGCATGCTGGCCTGGAATGTGGCGGAGATCAAGGTCGGCGATTCGCTGGGCCTGGTGGGCTTTACCTTCAAGGACGAGAAGGGTGCCGCCATCGTGCGCTGCGAATACCTGTTTACCGCAGGCAAGGTGTATGGCCTGCGGTCAGGGCCGGCTTAGGTCAAAGCAGCAAAGACCCGTGCTGTGATTTCTTCTACCGTACCGGTACCGCTGATGGCGCGGTATTGCGGTGCGGCAGCGGGTTCGGTTTTGGCCCAGGCGGAGTAATAGTCCACCAGAGGGCGGGTTTGCTGGCTGTACACGTCCAGGCGCTTTTTCACGGTCTCTTCCTTGTCGTCGGGGCGCTGCACCAGCGGCTCACCGGTTACGTCGTCCACGCCTGAAACCTGGGGCGGGTTGAACTTGACGTGATAGGTGCGGCCCGATGCGGGGTGCGAGCGGCGGCCGCTCATGCGCTCAATGATGGCGTCAAACGGTACATCGATTTCCAGCACAAAGTCCAGCTTCACGCCAGCGGCTTTCATCGCGTCGGCTTGCGGAATGGTGCGGGGAAAGCCGTCAAACAAAAAGCCTTTGGCGCAATCGGCTTGTGCAATGCGTTCTTTGACCAGGTTGATGATCAGGTCGTCGCTGACCAAAGCGCCCGATTTCATCACCGCATCGGCCTGCAGGCCCAGCGGTGTACCAGCCTTGACAGCGGCGCGAAGCATGTCGCCGGTGGAGATTTGCGGAATGCCGAATTTCTGGCAGATGAAGGTGGCTTGCGTGCCTTTGCCAGCGCCGGGTGCGCCCAACAGAATCAGTCTCATGGGGGATGTGTCCTCGGATGTGTTTCGGGTCAGGATAGCACGGGGGGTTACCGCCAACTTACCGTGTTTACCGCAGCTTTTTTAGCAGCGCTCGCACCCGTTCCAGGTCTTCTGGCGTGTCCACGCCGGGGGCGGGTGCATGGGGTGACAGGTACACCGAAATGCGGTGGCCGTGCCACAGCGCACGCAACTGCTCCAGCGCTTCGGTGCGCTCCAGTGGGGCGGGTGTCAGCCGTGGAAACGCGCGCAGAAAGCCTGCACGGTAGGCGTAAACGCCAATATGGCGCAGCGGGGCAGGGTGGGTGGGTAACTGGGTTGCGTTGTCGCGCCAATAGGGAATAGGGCTGCGAGAAAACAGCAGCGCATCGCCTGCCTGGTTGCACACCACTTTGACGACGTTGGGGTTTTGAAAGTCTTCCCAGCTGGCAATCGGGTGGGCGGCAGTGCTCATGCCCGCATGGGGCTGTCGCTGGAGCTGCGCGGCCACGGCGTCAATCAGCGCCGGATCCATCAAGGGCTCGTCGCCCTGCACGTTGACCACGATGTGGTCGTCGACCAAACCCAGCAGCTCGCAGGCCTGGGCCAGCCGGTCGCTGCCGCTTTCGTGGTCGCTGTCGGTCATCACCACCTCAATGCCGTGCGCCCGGCAGGCGGCTTGCACTTCGGTTGAATCGGTCGCCACGACCACGCATTGCGCTTGCGACTGAGCGGCGCGGCGGGCCACGTGCACCACCATCGGCAGGCCCGCAATGTCGGCCAGCGGCTTGTTGGGCAGACGGGTGGAGGCCAGGCGGGCGGGAATGAGGACGGTGAAAGTCATCAAACCAGTGGCGTGCGCGTCGGCAGCTGCTCCAGCTCCTCGTCGCTCAAGGTGCGCGCCTCGGTCTCAAGCAGCACCGGTATGCCGTCTCGCACCGGGTAGGCCAGACGGGCGCTGCGTGAGATGAGTTCAGCGCGTTCGCGGTCATAGGTCAAAGGGCCCTTGGTGACGGGGCAGACCAGCAATTCAAGCAGTTTGGTGTCCATGGGCTGATGATAGTGATGTCAGCGCCTGATCCACAGCGGCGAGAAAGTCGGCGGGCAGGCTCATGACCAAGGGCACGGCCACGGCTTGCGGAAACAACGGCCAGAGCTTCACAGCGTCTTTTTCGGTACAAATCACCGTGTAGCCCTTGTCGATACTGCTCAAGCAGCTATTAAAAAAGGAGTGAAAGTCGTCATGATCGGGTAGGGCATGGGTTTGTGCGAGCACCAGCCCTTGCTGGCGCAGCATGTCAAAAAACCGCTCGGGGTGGCCGATGGCGGCCACGGCAATGAGGGTTTGGGTTTTGAGATCGACCAGCGGAACCTGGCTGCCATCGGCCCGCACGGCGTGGCTGGCCAACCGGCGCTGCGCCTGAAACCCGGCAAATCGGGCTGGGCCGGTGTGCAGCACTAGCGCAGGTTCGTTGTGGCGTGGCCAAGACTCCCGCAGCGGCCCTGCAGGCAGCAGCCACCCGTTGCCCACGCCACGTTCGTCAAACACGCAAATCTCCACGTCACGTGCCAGCGCCAGGTGCTGCAAGCCGTCGTCGCACACGATGAGGTCAACCTGCGGGTGACGCAACAGCAAGGCGCGCACCGCGTCGGCCCGTTTGGCAGCGACGAACACGGGGCAGCGTGTGCGTTGTGCGATCAACAACGGCTCGTCGCCCACCTCGCTGGCCGCGCTGTTCGCTAGCACCTCGCGGCAGTCGTGGCTGGCCTGCCCACCACCACGGGTGGTTCGTGCATACCCACGCGAGACCACGCCAGGCCGCCAGCCCTGCGCCTTCAGATGGTCCAGCAACGCCATCACAACGGGCGTTTTGCCTACTCCACCGGCCACCACATTGCCCACCACCAGCACGGGCACGGGTGCTTTCCAGCTAGTCAGCCAACCCAGCCGGTAAAAGGTGCGGCGCACCGCCACAAGACATGTGTAAAGCAGGGAAATGGGCCACAGCGATGTGGCCAGTAGCCCCCGTCGCTGCCAGGCCTGGGTCAGCCGGCTGCGCATCGCGGACAGCCTATTTGCCTGCCTGGGCAGACGATTGCGTGGCAAAGGTGATTTGCGTCAGCCCGGAGCGGCGAGCCGCTTCCATCACGGTGATGACCGACTGGTGGGCTACATTGGCATCAGCATTGATGACGATGACGGTTTCTTTCCCCGCTTTGGCCGCTTCGGTCAGCGCAAAGGCCACTGCGTCCACCGTGCGCCCCAGAACCGGCGATTTGTTCACCACATAACGGCCCTCGGCGGTGACGGAAATGATCACTTCCTTGGGGTAGTCGCGCTGGGCATCGGCATCGGCCACAGGGAGTTTGAGCTGCAACTCGGTGAACTTGCTGTAGGTGGTGGACAGCATCAGAAAAATGAGCACCACCAGCAGCACGTCAATGAACGGAATCAGGTTGATCTCGGGCTCGTCGCGCGAGCTGCGGCGAAAGTTCATGGCAGAAACTCGTAGGGGTTCATGGTCTGCGCAGTGCGATCAAGTGCCGCACAAAACGCTCAGAGGCCAGTTCCAGGGTTAGCAGATAGCCGTCGACCCGCGCCCGGAAGTAGCGCCAGAAGATCAGCGCCGGAATCGCCACGATCAGACCAAATGCCGTGTTGTACAGCGCGATCGAAATACCTTGCGCCAGCTGCGCCGGATTCCCACCCCCGACAGCACCACCGACAGCACCCCCACCGGTTCCAGGTGCCTGCGACCCAAAAATCTCGATCATGCCGATCACCGTGCCCAGCAAACCCAGCAAGGGCGCGGCTGACGCGATGGTGGCCAGTGCGGCCAGGTAGCGCTCCAGCCGGTGCGCCACCGCGCGGCCTGAGCCTTCCATGCTGGCACGCAGATCGGCTTCGCTGCACCGGGGGTTGGAATTCAACGCCCTAAAACCGCTGGCTAGCACCTCGCCGAGCGCCGAGTTTTGCTCCAGCTGCATCACCACATCGGGAGAAGGCACATTGGCGCGGGAGACGCTGATGGCTTCGTCCAGCAGCCGGGGCGGTGCCACTTTGCTGGTTTTCAGGCTGACAAAGCGCTCAATCACCAGCGCCAGCGCCAGCACCGAGCACGCAATCAGGGGCCAAATCGGCCAGCCGGCCGCTTGAATAATGGAAAACAAAGGGTGATCTCCGCAGCCGATTTTTTAGGTAACGGGTCGCAGGCAGTGGCTTGTCGGCACAATCCAGACCCGCAGAGTAACGCGGCGAATTATGGCCCAGGCAGGCGGCTGCAATGACAGATCACGGGCGGCTGCGCCAGCCGGATGACAGATGACGACACAGCTTGACGGCATCATTTGTCATCGTGGCCGCAGGCCCGGTTATCCCGTCATCGGTCAGGCCCGTTTCGCCCACAATTTATGTGGATAACTTTGTGTGCAACTACCCCTGCAACCTCCGTAAACCCGCGCCCAGTCACGCTTTTGACACATCGCCGACATTTTGGGCAGAAAAATATTCAATTAAATCAATGACTTATAACGAAGAATCAAGGTTTGTCACGTTCGTGGCGGTGTATCCGAGGGTTTCGCCGCGTCTGTGGACTAAATGCCCTTCAAATTTAAACGGTCAAGCACTTTTTTAAGACCCAAGCCATGACGCAAAACCTAGAAACGACGCGGCTTGTATGGCAAGTTGGGGCGCTAACCCGCGCCATTGCTGATGCCCTGGAGGCACGTTTCAATCCTGTTGCGGTTCGCGGCGAGCTTTCGGGCTTCTCGGCCGCATCCAGCGGACATTGCTACTTTGTAATTAAGGATGAGCAAGGCCAAATCCGCTGTGCGATGTTTCGCCGCGCTGCCAGCCTGCTGAATTTTTCGCCGCGCGATGGGCAGCTGGTCGAAGTGCGTGGTCGGCTGGGCGTGTATGAGCCGCGCGGCGAGCTGCAACTGGTGGTCGAGGCCATGAGCCAGGCCGGGCAGGGCGCTTTGTTTGAGGAGTTTGCGCGGCTCAAAGCCAAGCTGGCCGCTGAAGGTTTGTTTGACAGCGCCCGCAAGCGCCCGGTGCCCCCACTGCCGCGCGGCATTGGCCTGGTCACCTCGCCAAACGCTGCCGCCTTGCACGACGTGGTCACAGCACTGCGGCGGCGTGTGCCGCATATTCCCGTGGTGCTGGTGCCGGCCGCGGTGCAGGGCGCTGATGCGCCGAGAGAATTGGTTCAAGCGCTATCAAAACTATATCTGCTTGAGCAGTATTCACCAGGGCTACAAGGCGATTTGACTCATAAATCACCGCCCATCGATGTCATTTTGCTGGTGCGCGGCGGTGGCTCCATGGACGACTTGTGGGCGTTTAATGACGAGCAATTGGCCCGCACCATTGTGCAAAGCCCGGTGCCCATCATCAGCGGCGTGGGCCACGAAACCGACTTCACGATCGCCGACTTTTGCGCCGACCTGCGCGCACCGACGCCCACCGCAGCCGCCGAGCTCGCAGCCCTGCCGCGCGAGCACCTGCTGCAGGCGGTGGACAACGCCCAGGCCGCGCTGCAGCAGGCCGCAGCCCAGCGCATGGACCAGCACAGCCAGCGGCTGGACCGTATTGCCAACCAGCTGGGCCGCCCCAGCGGATTGGTGGCCCGCCAGCAGTTGCAACTGTCCCGGCTGGGCCAGCGCTTGAGCCATGGCGCGCAGCGCCTGGCCCAGCGCCAGCAAACCACGCTGGCGCAACACACACTGCGTTTACCGCAAGCCTTGGCCAGCTGCCAGGCCACGCAGCACGAGCGCCTCGCCCGAGCCGCTCTGCGCCTGGACTTGCTGGACCCGCATCGGGTGCTCCAACGCGGCTACGCTTTGCTGACCGATACCGAAGGTCGTGCGATCACACAAGCGGCGCAAACGCACCTGGGCCAAGCCCTTCGTGCCGACCTTGCGCAGGGACGGGTTGATCTGACCGTGTCCGCGCCGCGCCTTTTTTAGTTTCTACAATCCAGCCCGTCTTCTCCCACAGCAACAAACCCACAGGAACACACCATGGAACACACCCTTCCCGCACTGCCGTATGCCAAAGACGCTTTGGCGCCTCACTACAGCCAGGAAACCCTGGAGTTTCACCACGGCAAGCACCACAACGCCTATGTGGTCAACCTGAACAACCTGCAAAAAGGCACGGAGTTTGAGAGCTTGACGCTCGAAGAAATCATCAAAAAATCCAGCGGTGGCGTCTACAACAATTCCGCCCAAATCTGGAACCACACCTTTTTCTGGAACTGCATGAAACCCGCAGGCGGCGGCGAGCCTACCGGTGCACTGGCAGAAGCGATCAACGCCAAATTTGGCAGCTATGCCGCGTTCAAGGAAGCGTTCGTGAAAAGTGCCGTGGGCAACTTCGGCTCGGGCTGGACCTGGTTGGTGAAAAAGCCAGACGGCACAGTGGACATCGTCAACATGGGCGCTGCCGGTACGCCGCTGACCACAGCTGACAAAGCCCTGCTGACCGTGGATGTGTGGGAACACGCTTACTACATCGACTATCGGAACGCTCGGCCCAAGTTTGTCGAAACGTTCCTGGAAAAACTCGTCAATTGGGAATTTGCGCAGGCCAACTTCGCTTGATGACCGAATGACCTGGCCTTCGGCCTTGATGATGAATGACTGGACGAACCCTATGATCCCTTCGTCATCGGTCATCCAGGCTGCGCAGCAGCCAAGTCATCTGTCATCGGCTCTCAAACGGCTTGCCCGTTAACTTGAACCCCGCCTTGATGCCTTTCTTGGCGAACCAGCCCTGGTTCATCTCCAGCACATAGCGCACCGGTTTTTCAGAGCAGTGCGAATCCAGGGTTTGCGGCTTCATTTCATCAATATTCACAATCGTCCCGTCGTCGGCCACAAAGGCAATTGACAAGGGAAGCAGCGTGTTCTTCATCCAGAAGCACTGCTGTGTGGGGGTGTCAAACACGAACAACATACCTTCGTGCTGCGGCATCGATGTGCGGTGCATCAGACCGGTGGAGCGTTGCTCGGGTGTCGCCGCAACCTGGGTGTCTATTTGATGCATGCCCGCATTGAGTTTGACGCGCATTAGATTCATCTGAGGCTGTTGAGCGAACAGTTGGCCGCACAGCACCATCAGAAAAGCTGCTAGAGCGATGAATCGGTAGGTGAAATTGAGCGGGTTCATGGTCGGGTACGGGTTAACGTCAATCCATCATTGTCGCAAGGCGCGAAAGACACCATAAAAAAAAGCCCGCTGTTGCGGGCCTTTTTTGAAGCGCTTGAAAAATTAAGCGGGCTTCTTTTCCATTTTGGCTTTTTTCTCAGCTTTAGCTGCAGCAGCTTTGGCTTTCTTGTCAGCTTTAGCAGCGGCTTTTTCTTCTTTGGTCATGGCAGCCTTGGCCATTGGCTTTTCGTCTTTCTTCATTTCAGCAGCCTTGGCTGGAGCAGCAGCGGCTGCAGGAGCAGCAGCAGGAGCGCCAGCGTGGGAAGCGGCAAAAGCGGTAGACACAGCGAAAACACTGGCGATCAAGGCGGCAAGCAATTTGTTCATTTTGAGAATCCTTCAGTTAAATCAATGACTTTTCGAAAAGCTCCCCGCAAAAATTTGCAGGGTGATTCCGTAACGTGGCCTGCCTGAAGTCGGTTGACAAGTTTTTTCACCGCTAGAATTTGAGGCTGTTCTCTAAATTTCCCGCTCAAATTTTTCGCCCCCACTCTGGAGACTTTTCCCCTATGTACCAACACATCAAAGTGCCCGCAGAAGGCCAAAAAATAACGGTGAACGCGGACATGTCGTTGACCGTGCCCGATCAGCCCATCATTCCGTACATTGAAGGCGACGGCACCGGCATGGACATCACGCCCGTGATGCTGAAAGTAGTGGATGCAGCAGTCGCCAAGGCTTACGGCGGCGCAAAAAAAATCCACTGGATGGAAGTGTATGCAGGCGAAAAATCCACCAAGGTTTATGGTCCTGATGTGTGGCTACCCGAGGAAACCCTGAGCGCTGTGCGTGACTATGTGGTGTCCATCAAGGGCCCGTTGACCACCCCCGTGGGCGGTGGCATTCGCTCGCTGAATGTGGCCTTGCGCCAGGAGCTGGACTTGTATGTGTGCCTGCGCCCCATCCAGTACTTTGCAGGTGTGCCCAGCCCCGTCAAAGAGCCGCACAAAACCAATATGGTGATCTTCCGTGAGAACTCGGAAGACATCTACGCGGGCATCGAGTTCGAGGCCGAATCCGACAAAGCCAAAAAACTGATCAAGTTTTTGCAAGATGAAATGGGTGTCAAGAAAATCCGTTTCCCCAACACGTCGGGCATCGGCATCAAGCCTGTCTCGCGTGAAGGCACCGAGCGCCTGGTGCGCAAAGCCATTCAATACGCGATTGACAACGACAAGCCCAGCGTGACCATCGTGCACAAGGGCAACATCATGAAATACACCGAAGGTGGTTTCCGTGATTGGGCCTACGCCCTGGCGCAAAAAGAGTTTGGCGCGCAGCTGATCGACGGTGGCCCGTGGTGCAAGTTTGCCAACCCCAAAACGGGCAAGGAAATCACCATCAAAGACAGTATTGCAGACGCTTTCCTGCAGCAAATCTTGTTGCGCCCTGCCGAGTACAGCGTAATTGCCACCTTGAATTTGAATGGCGACTATGTATCGGACGCGCTGGCTGCACAAGTTGGCGGTATTGGCATTGCGCCCGGCGCGAACCTGAGCGACACCATTGCGATGTTTGAAGCCACACACGGCACGGCACCGAAATATGCGGGCAAAGACTACGTGAACCCGGGCTCTGAAATTTTGTCGGCAGAGATGATGCTTCGCCACATGGGTTGGACGGCTGCTGCAGACCTGATCATCAGCTCGATGGAAAAGTCAATTGCCAGCAAGAAAGTGACTTACGACTTCGCCCGTTTGATGGAGGGCGCCACCCAAGTCAGCTGCTCAGGCTTTGGTCAGGTCATGATCGACCACATGTAAGCTGTTTTGGCTTTGCAGCAAATAGCCCGCGCATGCGGGCTATTTCATTTGGCGTCACATTGCCTTGAATGTTGCATTCCTGGCACCAAATCACCCCTGCGACCCAATCGATGAGTTGCCTAGATAAAATGAATTTCATGGCAACTAAAACTCCCAGCAAACCCCCCGTACCCAGGCCACAACCCCAGCGTGAGGACGATGGCGGCTCCGTGGTGCTGGAGCGGCGCCCTGAAAAAACCAAACCGCCGCAGATGTACCAGGTCGTGATGCTCAATGACGACTACACGCCGATGGAATTTGTGGTGATGGTGATCCAGGAGTTTTTCAGCAAAGACCGGGAAACGGCCACGCAGATCATGCTCAAAATCCACCTGGATGGACGGGCCGTTTGCGGGGTTTATTCCAAAGATGTTGCAGCGACCAAGGTCGATCAGGTGCAAGATGCGGCCAAGCAGGCGGGGCATCCGCTCCAGTGCCTTAGTGAGCCGATTGAGTGAGCCGTTGGAATAGGGTGGGTTGAATATTGCTAATGGGTAACCAGATAGAACACACGCGTGAAGCAGATACGGTAAGCAGTAGGTAATGACAAGGCAAAAGGACATCACATGATTGCGCAGGAATTGGAAGTCAGTCTCCACATGGCATTTGTCGAGGCGCGTCAGCAACGCCACGAATTCATTACGGTGGAGCATTTGTTGCTTGCGCTGCTGGACAACCCGAGCGCCGCCGAAGTGCTGCGTGCGTGTTCGGCCAACATCGACGATTTGCGCAAGTCGCTGGCTAATTTCATCAAGGACAACACGCCCCAAGTGGCGGGTACTGACGATGTGGACACGCAGCCCACCCTGGGTTTTCAGCGTGTCATTCAACGGGCCATCATGCATGTGCAGTCCACCGGCAATGGCAAAAAGGAAGTCACCGGTGCCAATGTGCTGGTAGCCATTTTTGGCGAGAAAGACTCCCACGCCGTGTACTACCTGCACCAGCAGGGCGTAACCCGCCTGGACGTGGTGAACTTCATTGCGCACGGTATTAAAAAGAGCGATCCCCCGGAGCCTGCCAAAGCGGGTGAAAGTGCGGCAGAAGGTGAAGAAGCGGCCGAGAAAAACGAAAAAGCCTCGCCGCTGGAGCAGTTCACACAGAACCTGAACCAGCTGGCGAAAGACGGCAAGATTGACCCGCTGATTGGCCGCGAATACGAGGTCGAGCGGGTGATTCAAATCCTGTGCCGCCGCCGCAAAAACAACCCCTTGCTGGTGGGCGAGGCGGGCGTCGGCAAAACCGCTATTGCCGAGGGCCTAGCCTGGCGTATCACGCAAAAAGAAGTGCCTGAGATATTGGCGGATTCGGTCGTGTATTCGCTGGACATGGGTGCGCTCCTGGCGGGCACGAAATACCGGGGTGATTTTGAGCAGCGCTTGAAAGGCGTGCTCAAGTCGCTCAAAGACAAGCCCAATGGCATTTTGTTCATTGACGAAATCCACACACTCATCGGTGCTGGCGCCGCGTCTGGCGGCACCTTGGATGCGTCCAACCTGCTCAAGCCGGCGCTGTCCAGCGGTCAACTCAAGTGCATTGGTGCAACCACCTTCACAGAGTACCGGGGCATCTTCGAAAAAGACGCTGCGTTGTCGCGTCGCTTCCAGAAAGTCGATGTGGTCGAGCCGACCGTTGCCGAGACCATCGACATCCTGAAGGGCTTGAAGTCACGCTTTGAAGAGCACCACAGCGTGAAATACGCTGCGGCGGCACTGACTGCAGCGGCAGAGCTCAGCGCCAAGTACATCAACGACCGCCACCTGCCCGACAAAGCCATTGACGTGATCGACGAAGCCGGTGCTGCCCAGCGCATCCTGCCGCCGTCCAAGCGCAAGAAAACCATCACTAAGACCGAGGTCGAAGAAATCGTGGCCAAGATCGCCCGCATACCGCCTGCGAATGTGTCCAACGACGACCGCGGCAAACTCAAAACGCTGGAGCGCGATTTGAAGAGCGTGGTGTTTGGACAGGACAAAGCGCTGGATGTGCTAGCCAGCGCCGTGAAGATGGCCCGCTCCGGCCTCGGCAAGGGTGACAAACCAATTGGATCCTTCCTGTTCTCGGGCCCGACCGGCGTGGGCAAGACCGAAGCAGCCAAGCAGTTGGCCTACATCATGGGCATTGAGCTGATTCGCTTTGACATGAGCGAGTACATGGAGCGCCACGCCGTGAGCCGCCTGATTGGTGCGCCTCCGGGCTATGTGGGCTTTGACCAGGGCGGCTTGCTCACCGAAGCCGTGACCAAGAAGCCGCATTGCGTGCTGCTGCTCGACGAAATTGAAAAAGCGCACCCGGACATCTTCAATGTGCTGCTGCAGGTGATGGACCACGGGACGCTGACCGATAACAACGGGCGCAAGGCCGATTTCCGCAACGTCATCATCATCATGACCACCAATGCGGGTGCCGAGACGATGAACAAAGCCACGATTGGCTTTACCAACCCGCGCGAAGCAGGCGACGAAATGGCCGACATCAAGCGCCTTTTCACACCCGAGTTTCGCAACCGGCTGGATGCCATGGTCAGCTTCAAGGCTCTGGACGAAAACGTCATTCTGCGGGTGGTCGACAAATTCCTGCTGCAACTGGAAACCCAGCTGGCCGAGAAGAAGGTTGACGTCACCTTTACCGACAAGCTGCGCAAGCACCTGGGCAAAAAAGGCTTTGATCCGCTGATGGGCGCGCGGCCGATGCAGCGTTTGATTCAGGACACGATTCGGCGCGCCTTGGCGGACGAGCTGCTGTTTGGCCGCCTGGTCGACGGCGGTCGCTTAACCGTAGACATCGGCGACCCGGACGGTACCGACGACACCAAAGCCGAGGTGCTGCTGGACATTCAACCGCTGCCCAAGCGTGAAGGCAAGCCCAAGGCAGAGCCGGAAGAGGCGACGACCGAGTAAAACTAAGGATTTGAAGCCAAATCGGCTTCATGCCCTTGTCTAATCTGCTCAAGCAGCTATTATTTTAATAGCTGCTTGAGTGAAGTCTAGCCAAAAACTGCCTCATAAAGCGGGACGTCGGATTCGCCACCCAACGCGTATTTCGATACCGGCACCAACAGCCACTGGTTGCGACCCAGCACCGGGTGGTCAACAAAATAGTTGTCTTGTGCCAGCGAGGGTTCAACGGGCCCTGCAAAAACCAGTGAAAACGGCGTGCGAAACGATTCTGGCAGTCCGCGGCGCGGGCGTTCGCTGGCCTCCATAAGTTTCAGTTCGAGTGCGCCGCTTTGGGTGTGCACAATAAAGACGGTGCCCACTTGGGCGTTGAGTTCTTGGAATGAAATAGTCATGCCGCAGTTTTTACCACCCACAACGCACGCGTTGTCTGGCTTGGCCCCGCATTTGCTGTTGCGAGAAGCCGTCGCTCAAGATCAGGTGTTCGTTGACGCGCTGTACCTCGACAGCCGCGACGACCTGCGTGCGTTGGGTGTCGACCCGGCGGTGTTGGGCCCACTGCTTCAAATGCAGCAGCGCATGCAGCAAGCGGGTGTCACCGCCAATTTTCCGCAGGCCCAGCACTGGATCGTGCAAAGCCACGGAGAGCCCATTGGCCGACTGATCGTGGATGTGGGGTTGCGCGATGTGCGCGTGGTCGACATCGCCATCATTTCCACGGCGCGCCGCGCGGGCGCTGCACGCGCCGTGTTGCGCGCCTTGCAGGCGGTGGCCCAGGCTCAGCCGCTTGACATCAGCCTGGCTGTCAGCAAAACAAACGCTGCGGCACAGGCGCTGTACCGCAGCTTGGGCTTTTGCGTGGCAACGCATGACGAAATGTTCGACCAGATGGTCTGGAAGCCCGCCCTATGACCGGTTACCTGAAACTGCCTTTTTCTTTCGATCTGGATCAGCTCCAACAAGCCTTGGCCGACATTGAAGCCAGCCAGGTGTGGGTGAACCACTTCAACACAGCGGCCTACGAAAAAAACTGGGGCTGTATTGCACTGCGCTCAGTCGGTGGCGCGCTGGATCACATCATGCCGCTGGAGGGCGCGGCGTTTGAAGACACGGCGGTGCTGGCGGCCAGCCCGTATTTGCAGCGGGTCATCAACCACTTTCCATGCGAAAAAACCTCGGTGCGCCTGATGGCGCTGGAGCCCGGTGGCGTGATCAAGGAGCACCGGGACGACGGCGGCGCGCTGGAAGACGGTATGACCCGCCTGCACATTCCAATTCAAACCACGCCGCAGGTGCTTTTTCGCATTGACGGACAAGACGTTCACTTCACGGCGGGCGATACCTGGTACCTCAACGCCAGTTGCCTGCACGGGGTGGTCAACCCCAGCCCGCTGCCGCGCGTGCACCTGATGCTGGACTGCGTGACCAACCCTTGGCTGCAAGCCGTGTTTGAGGCGGCGGGCGGCGTGTTGCGGCCCCCTGCGCCATATGGCGACCCGGCCATTGACGACGACAACGTGCACGACGTCATTGCCGGTCTGCGCGCGGGTGGTCACGAGGCCGGTACCCGTCTGGCAGATCAAATGCAAGCCATACATGCTGGCCGAGTCGCTAAAGCGCGGCACTGAGCTCGCGTTTGGCGAGCTGGATAGCCTGCGCGACTGGTATCCGGTTGGGCTTGACGATCACTTGGCGCAGGCTCAGCCCACGCTGTGGTGGCGCTACCTGGGCCAGCGACGGCTCACCGAAGCGTTTTTTGAAGACAGCTTTGTAGGTCAGAGTCCGCAAGACAGACGGGTCTGCCGCACACCGCTTGCGGCGCTCGATGACTTGCCCGAGGCGGTGCCGCCCACCGCCTTCATCTTTCACGTTTCGCGTTGCGGTTCCACCTTGCTCACCCAAATGCTGGCCACTTTGCCGCACTGCATCGTGGCCTCGGAGCCACCGGTGTTGGATGCATTTTTCTGGCTGCACCACCACAGTCCGCAGCGCAGCGGGGGCGACCACACCTTGCGCCAGTTGGTGGCGGCATTGGGTCAGCGCCGTTCGGGGGAAACCCATTTATTTATCAAGCTAGACAGCTGGCACATGCCCTGGCTACCCTGGCTGCGCAACGTGTTCCCTGGCATACCTTGCCTGCTGCTGTACCGCGACCCTTCCCGGGTGCTGGCATCGCACCGTCGCCAGCGCGGCGCACATATGGTGCCGGGGCTGGTCGACTTGTCGCGCCTGCAGCTAAGTGGTGCAGACCTGGCACCCGGCGATCTGGATGGCTTTGGCGTACGCGTGCTGGCAGGGGTTTTTCGCTCGGCGTTGGCGCATGCGACGACGGGCCAGCCCGGCCTGACGCTGATGAACTACCCGCAACTGCCCAGCGCGCTGTGGACGCATTTACTGACCCAGTGGGGTGTGCCCTGCAGCGCCAGACAGGCGTTGGCGATGCAGTCGCGCGCTGCATTCCATGCGAAACATGCGGGCGCTGTGTACGCAGGCGATCCGGCTGCGGTGGCTGGGCATTTGCAAACAGATAGCGGTGCACTTGACGCAGCGCGGGCCGACTACGCGGCGCTGGAGTCATTGCGCCAGCCGCTTTGAGTCACCAATAAGGTGCACTATGACGTCGGCCCGATGAAGCTTGAACCCGGAGCTGGCTGTTCAGACTCTCCTGAGGTATCCAAGGAACCGCTCGCGCGGGCTTCCTTCGATACCTCAGGGCAGTCGGAACAGCCAGCTCAGCCCGAACGGAAGTGAATGCCTGTTCGACCTGGAAGCAACGATTGCTATATTTATAGGAGCTGATTGAGCAGTTTCCACGTGGTCTCAAGCTATTTTTGATCTCGAAATTCAGCTGGGTTCTTGCATTTCCGCACAAAACAGTAACAATGCAAACACATCGGCACACACTGCCGCTTGACATTGGCCTTCACCCAACCGTTGGAATCAAAAATGAAAAGACGCGCATTTGCAAAAGCGGCATGCCTGAGCAGCTTCACCATGCCTTTGTCCCTCTCCTTGGTGGGCTGCGGTGGGGCTGAAAGCCCGGCAGATGTGGCCTTCAATACGGCAGCGTCAAGCGACGCGGCGGCCCCCGTCATCATTGAGCGACCACGTGTTGCGGCCTCCGCCAAGCCGGTGACCAGTTATGCAAATGAACGGATTTTTGTTGGGCCTGGCGGCGTGGTGTACACGCTGAACAAGGAGGCCCAGACGCTCAGTTTTGAACAAAACCTGATCAAGCTGGCTGCTCAAGGTGCCAGCGCATCGAATCCGGTAGACCTGGCTTTTGATGCCAATGGAAACGCGTATGTGCTGGACAAATCGCTGGGCGAAGTTCGGGTGTACGACGCGGCCTGGCAACTGCTGCGCCGCATCGCACGGCATGGCAGCGACGATGCCGCGCTGTCTGGCCCGTCAGCCCTTGCCGTGCACGAAGACCGTTTGTTCGTTGCCGATTCGGCAAACCACCGCGTGCAAGTTTTCTCGCTGGCAGGTGCGCCTCTGCTGCGGTTTGGCAGCTTGGGAGCCAACGCAAGCAGTTCCGGCAGCGGCTTCAACTACCCGATTGATCTGAAGGTTAGTGCCGATGGGCGCGTCTATGTGTTGCATGCCGAGAGCACGGTCACGGTGCACGACACTACCGGACGCGCCAAGGAGCAGTTTGACTTGAAAAAAGACACGGACGGCCAGCGCCAGACCATCCGCGCCATTGCGCTGACGCCCTCTGGGCAGCTGTATTTTTCAGACGTGAGAAGCAGCCGCGTATACGCGCTGGAAGTAAGCGGTAAGGTGGTTGTGAAACACCAACCTCAGTCCGCCACTGGCAAGCCTGTCGCTGCACGCCACCTGGCGGTGGGTCCCGACGGCCAGGTGCACGTGTCGGGCCTTTTGCCTTTGGTTGGCTGAGGCCAACCAAGTTCGTGTTCTGCTGGCTGAGGCCGACCAAATTCGTGTTCTAGTTAGCTGAGGCCAGCCAAATCCCCCGCGCAGCGGGGGAACGACATTTGCCTTGCAGCTCAATTGCGCGACGGAAAAATGCCTTGCGTCGCAATCACGAAATTCAAGCCCAGGTACGGCTGCATCACGGACACCGTGGCAGAGGTGTTCACGGGCGCATTCAGGGCCGTGCCGGTGCCTGCGCTTTCGGTGTTGCCGCCCAGCGTGGTGGCAACACCGCCCAGGGCCACGGGTGCTGTGGGCGAGGTGGCTGCTGGCAGGTAAACCGCGGCGGCGGGGGCTGAGCCGAGCGACGTACCGGTGAGCACGCTGCCCGCTGCAGGTGTGACGCTGCCGCCGGTTCCCGTGCTCACGTTGACGGTTGTGGCGGCGGTCATCCCGGTGGTGCCATGGGTGTGCGCGGGCAAGTTGGCAGCAGACAGGGCCACTGTGACGTTGCCTGTGCCAGTGACGGTCACGTTGTTGGTACCCGACGATTGACCTAGTTGCACAGTGCTGAGTCCGGGGCCATTGGCCTGCCCGCCCACCGGCACACGGCCCCGCAGGTCGGGTAGCCCAAAGGTGGTTGTCCCGTTTCCGCCGTATGTGGTGCCAAGCAAAGAGAACAGAGCCGTATTTTGTGCAATTGAAAGCAATTGCCCATTGCAAAAAGCCCAGCCGCGCGGGGCGTAGTTAAAGCCCACCGGCATGATCATTCCTAGAAATGCGTCCATTTCGATACTCCTGTTTTAAAAAGTGATTCGAGAAACTAATTGCGCGACGGGAAGATGCCTTCCATGCAGATGATGAAATTCACACCCAAATAGGGCTGCATGACTGACGCGTTGGCAGAGGTGTTGACTGGCGCGTTCAAGGCTGCACCGGTGCCTGCGCTGGCGGTGTTGCCGCTCAAGGTGGTCGCTACGCCGCCCAGGGCCACCGGTGCTGTGGGCGAGGTGGCGGCTGACAGGTAAATGGCAGCGGCCGGGGCTGAACCGAGTGACGTACCGGTGAGCACGCTGCCCGCTGCCGGTGTGACGCTGCCGCCGGTTCCGGTGCTCACGTTCACCGCGGTGGTGGCGGTCAATCCGGTGGTGCCGTGGGTGTGGGCGGGCAGGTTAGCGGCAGACAATGCCACTGTGGCGCTGCCTGAGGCAGAGACGGTCACGTTGTTGCTACCCCCCAGCTCACCTTGCACCACATTGGCGAGCCCAGGCCCTTGCGCCTGCGAGCCGACCGGCACACGGCCACGCAGGTCGGGCAGGGCAAATGTGGTTTGCCCATCGCCGCCGTAGATGGTTCCCAGCAGGGCAAACAGGGCTGAATTTTGCGAAATTGATATCAGCTGCCCGTTGCAAAAAGCCCAGCCGCGGGGTGCAAAGTTGAAGCCTACCGGCATGACCATACCCATAAACGCGTCCATCGCCGCACTCCAGAAGTTGTTGTAAGGCAAGTATCGTAGGGTGCAAAATTTCACACGTCAATGTGATTCGGAATGTAATTTTGCGAGTAAAGTCGTCTGACATTGGTCGGCGTCTTTGGTGAGATTTGCCGCCAGTTTTCATTTGTTCGTTAGGTGTCTGTGGGAGGCTTACATGCCCAAATGGCGCCAACAATATCGTTGGGGAAAATATGCTCAAAAGCGGCTTTAGCCCTTATAAATACTGCTCAAGCAGCTATGAAATATATAGCTATTCAGCCGCACGAGTAATGTGTCCAACGGCAGACATTCGCTTTTTCGGGTGACCATGCCCCGCTACCACTTCATCTCCGGACTGCCCCGCGCGGGCTCCACCTTGTTGTCGGCCATCCTGTTGCAAAACCCCCGTTTTCATGCTGGCATGACCAGCCCTGTAGGTGCTTTGTATTCAGGCATGTTGAACCAATTTGGTGCGGGCACCGAGTTTGGCCCGGTCATCACCACCGAAGAGCGCAAACGGTTGGTCCGCGGCCTGTTTGATTCGTACTACGCCAACCAGGCTGACAAGGCTGTGGTGTTTGACACTAACCGCATGTGGACCGCCCATCTGCCCATGCTGATGGACCAGTTCCCCGGCTCAAAGGTGATTGCCTGTGTGCGCAACGTGGCCTGGGTGATGGACAGCATTGAGCGCAAATACAGCGAAGACCCGTATGAGATCACCCGCCTGTTCAACAACGACACCGAGCGCGCCACCGTCTACAGCCGGGTTGAAACCCTGGCGCAACACAGCCGCATGGTCGGCTACCCCTGGACGGCGCTGAAAAGTGCGTTTTACAGCGAGCACGCCAGCTGCATGCTGTTGATTGAGTACGACCTGCTGGCGCAGGCCCCACAAAAAGTCATTCCGCTGATTTACCAGTTTCTGGGCGAAGTGCCGTTTGACCACGACTTTGAACGCATTCAATACGACGTGCCGGAATTCGATGCGCCCCTGGGCATGCGCGGCCTGCACAAAGTGCGCCCCGCCGTCAGCCTGCAGCCGCGCGAAACCATCTTGCCGCCTGATTTGTTTACGCAATACAGCAAGCTGTCTTTCTGGAAAGACACAGCGGGCAGCCGCGCCAATGTATTGACGGTCAAACCCGGCTCAGTCAGCCCGTAACAGAATTCAAGTTTATGAGAGAAATTGGCCACCAGCCCTTGTAAATACTGCTCAAGCAGCTATTAAATTTATAGTATTCAGATTGTCAAAAAGGATCCTGCAATGACCACCGCCGACACCCAAAACCAGATCAATCCAACCCAGCCGACATCGATTGCGAAAGTGCTGTTCATCGACAGCCGTGTGCAGGACGCGGCCACTTTGCTGCAGGGCGTTGACGGTGATGTGACCGTGGTGTTTCTCGACCCTGACCAGGATGGTCTGGCGCAGATTGCCGACTTTGTGAGCCAAAACCCGGGCGTGGCATCTGTGCAGATCGTGGCGCACGGTTTTGATGGGCAGTTGTGGCTGGGCAACAGCTTTTTGGATGCCAACGCGCTCACCGCCCACAGTGCCGACCTGGCCCGCATCGGGCAGGGCATGACGGCGGACGGCGACATATTGATTTACTCGTGCAACCTGGCTGCGGGCGATGAGGGCCAGGCCTTCGTGAGCAACCTGGCTGCGCTCACCGGCGCTGATGTGGCGGCCTCGGACGACCGTACGGGCACGTCCGCACAGGCAGACTGGACCCTCGAAATCACCAGCGGCACCATTGAATCGGACAACGCGCTGTCCGCTCTAGGCATGGGCGACTACGACCTGAGCCTGGCCACCCTGACCGTGACCAGCAACGCCAACACCGGCGCTGGCAGCTTGCGCACCCTGATTGGGTCGGCCGTTGCGGGCGACACCATTACCTTCAACGCAGGCATGACCGTGACTTTGTCGTCCGGCGAGTTGGTGATCAACAAAAACCTCACCATCGACGGCGACCTGGACAACAACGGCACCGCCGACGTCACCATCAACGCCAACCACACCAGCCGGGTCATCAACATCACGACGGGCACCGTCACGCTGGACGGGCTGGTGATCACCAATGGTTTGCTGGTGGGCAACGGGGGAGCAGGCGGCGTGAACGTGGCCATGCCCGCCACCGCCGGCGGCAGCGCCTTGGGTGCCGGTATCGCCAACGCAGGCAACCTGACGGTTATCAACAGCTCCATCACAGGCAATAAGGCGTCTGGTGGTGGCGGTGGTGGCGGTAGCCAAGGCTTGTACGCCGGTGGTGGCGGCGGCGGCGGTGGGTTTGGCGGTGGCCTGGGCGGTACTGGCGGAAACGGCACGACCGGTTCAGCGTTCGCAACCGGAAGCGCGCCAGCCGGTATCACGGGTGGCACAGGGGGCGGTGGTCCCTATGCCAGTTCCACCAAGGGCGGCAGCGGCGGCAGTGCCACGGGCGGTGCAGGTTCCACCTACACCGGGGGTGGCTACACCGCTGGCGGCAACGGTGCCACGGCAAACAATGGTTCCATTTCGATTGGCGGCGGCGGTGGCGGCACGGGCACCAACGGCGTTGGCGGTATCGGTGGTCTTGCAGTCGGCGGCATCTACAACACGGGCACCATCACCGTTTTGAGCAGCAGCATTACCAACAACATTGGCGCGGCTGGCGGCGGTGGTGGCGGCGGGTCTTCTGCTTATATAGCCTCTGGCAACGGCGGTGCAGGCGGCAACGGCATCGGCGGCATTTTCAACGTTGGCGGCACCGCCAATCTGGATGCTGCCACCAACACCACGCTTTCAACGGGCAATCTGGGTTCGTCAGGCAGCGGCGGAACCGCAGCGGGGGCGGGCAACACAGCGGGTTCCAACGGTACCGCCACCTCCACGATCACCACCACTGGCGGTGGCACTCAAAATACCAACTTCAATCCACCTACCCTCACCAGCGCCACTTACAACGCCTCCACAGGCGTCTTGAGCGTCACCGGTACCGGAATGGTCACCGGCAACCCCATCGTGGTCGGCAACCTCACCCTCACCGGGCAAGGCGGCAACACCTACACGCTGACCACCGGCAACACCACTGCCAGCAGCGCCACCGCCTTCAGTGTCACCCTGAACGCAGCCGACCAACTGGCTGTCAACGGTTTGCTGAACCAGAACGGCACCACAGCCGTCAGCACCACCGCCTTTAACCTGGCGGGCGCGGGTGGTTGGACAACTTCTGCGCCCGCCGACCTGACCGGCAACGCCGTCGCCGTCAACGGCGTCACGGCACCCACGATTTCGAGCGCCACTTACAACGGCACGACCGGTGTCTTCACCGTCACCGGCACAGGCTTGGTCAAAACCGTCGGTGCCACCAACGACATCACCATCAGCACGATCACCATCACAGGAGAAGGCGGAGCCACCCGAACGCTGTCCACCACGGGCAACGTCGAGATCACCAGCGCTACCAGCTTTAGCTTCACTTTGGCTGGTGCCGACATTGCTGCTGTCAACGCCCTCTTGAACAAAAACGGCACCAGCAGCGCCAGCAGCACTGCTTACAACATTGCTGCTGCAGACGACTGGAACAGCGTCATCACCGGCGGCAACATCCAGGACTTGACGGGCAACGCCATCACGGTGAGTAACGCAGCGCCGAGCATCCTGAACGCTACTTATGACGCCGCCACTGGCATCCTGTCGGTCTCTGCTTTGAACATCATTGGCGGAGACACCATCGCAGTGAACACGTTGAGCCTGACCGGCCAGGGCGGCAGCTACACCCTGACCACCGCCAACGTCACCGCCAGCAGCTCCACGGCCTTCAGCGTGACGCTCAACGCAGCCGACAGACTTGCCATCAACGGCGTGCTGAACAACAACGGCACCACATCGGTCGGCGCCACCACCTTCAACCTGGCAGCAGCGGCCAACTGGGATCAAACCACCACCTCGGGCGCTGACCTGACCGGCAACGGTGTCACGGTGAGCAACGTCGCCGCCCCCACGATCACCAGCGCCACCTTTGACGGCACCACCAACGTCTTCACCGTCACCGGCACAGGCCTGGTCAAAACTGTCGGTGCCACCAACGACATCACCATCAGCACGATCACCATCACCGGTGAAGGCGGAGCCACCCGCACCCTGAGCACCACCAGCAACGTCGAGATCACCAGTGCCACCAGCTTCAGCTTCACTTTGGCTGGTGCCGACATTGCTGCTGTCAACGCCCTCTTGAACAAAAATGGCACCAGCAGCGCCAGCAGCACCACCTACAACATTGCGGCGGCCGACGACTGGAACAGCGTCATCACTGGCGGCAACATCCAGGACTTGACCGGTAACGCCATCACGGTGACCAACGCCGCTCCCAACATTCAAAGCGCCACCTATGACGCGGCCACTGGCATCTTGTCGGTCTCGGCTTTGAACATCGCTACCAACGATGTGATCGACGTGACCAAACTCAGCCTGACCGGCCAGGGTGGTAGCTACACCTTGAACAGTAACTTCCCCACCGTCTTCGCCAGCAGCGCCACCGCCTTTTCAGTGACGCTGAACCCAGCCGACCGCCTGACTGTCAACGGCATTTTGAACAACAATGGCACAAGCTCTGTTGGTGCCACCACCTTCAACCTCGCCGCCGTGGCCGGCTGGGATGTCACCACCACATCCGCAGCCGACGCCACCAACGCCGTCACCGTCAGCAATGTCGCCGCCCCCACCATCACCAGCGCCACGTTCAACGGCGCCACCAACGTCTTCACCGTCACCGGCACCAACCTGGTCAGAACCATTGGCGCGACCAATGACATCACCATCAGCACTTTGACGATCACCGGCGAGGGCGGTGCCACCCGGACGCTTTTCACCACCGGCAACGTCGAGATTTCCAGCGACACCAGCTTTAGCTTCACCCTGGCCGGGGCCGACATTGCCGCTGTCAATTCATTACTGAACAAAAACGGCACCACCAGTGCCGGTGCCACCACCTACAACATCGCCGCAGCCGACGACTGGAACAGCGTCATCACGGGCGGCAACATTCAAGACCTGACCGGCAACGCCATCACGGTGAGCAACGCTGCGCCCAGCATCCTCAGTGCTACTTATGACGCAGCCACCGGCATCCTGAGCGTGAGTGCACTGAACATCGTCGGCGGCGACACCATTGACATCAGCAGACTCAGCCTGACCGGCCAGGGCGGCAGCTACACCCTGACCACCGCCAACGTCACTGCCAGCAGTTCCACGGCCTTCGCCGTCACCCTGAACGCAGCCGACAGACTCGCCATCAACGGCATCTTGAACAACAACGGCACCACATCGGTCGGAGCCACCACCTTCAATCTGGCCGCAGCGGCCAACTGGAACCAAACCACCACCTCGGGCGCAGACCTGACAGGCAACGGTGTCACGGTGAGCAACGTCACAGCCCCCACCATCACCAGCGCCACCTTTGACGCGGCAACAGGCGTGCTGACGGTCACCGGCACCAATCTGGTCAAAACCATCGGTGCCACCAACGACATCACCACCAGCACCTTGACCCTGACAGGGGAGGGCGGAGCCACTCGCACCCTGAGCACGACGGGCAATGTGGAAGTGACCAGCGCCACCAGCTTCGCTGTGACCTTGACGGGCGCTGACATTGCCGCCGTCAACGCTTTGTTCAACAAAAACGGCAGCACCTCGACCAACGGCACAACCTACAACCTGGCTGCTACCGACGACTGGAACAGTGTGATCACCGGCGGCAACATTGCGGACGCCACCAACGCCGTTACTGTCAGCAACGTGCCGGTTCCCTCCATCACCAGCGCCACCTACGACGCCAATACCGGCGTTCTGGTGGTCACAGGCACCGGCCTGACTGGCCTGAACGGCGCGGGCAACGACATCGTGGCCAACAAGTTTTTCTTGCAGGGCGAAGGCGGTGCTAGCTACAACCTGACCACCACGCCTAATGTGGAGATCGCCAGCGCCACCAGCTTCACCCTCACCCTGAGTGCCGCAGACAGGCTGGCTGCAAATCTCATCATCAACAAAAACGGCACCAGCTCCACCAGCGCCAACACCTACAACCTGGTGGCCGCCGAAGATTGGGCTGCTGGTGCCGATCCAGCGGTGGTGACCGCCGACCTGACCGGCAACGGCATCACCGTCAGCAATGTGGTCGCGCCCACCGTCGCCAGTGCTACCTACAACGTGAATACCCGTGTGCTGACTGTGACGGGTAGCAACTTCCTCAGCTTGGCGGGCGCTGCCAACGACGTCGTAGCCAACCGGATCCGCTTGCTGGGCCAAGGTGCCTTCAACTACACCTTGACCGATACGTCCAATGTGGAGATCACGTCGAACACCACGTTCACCATCACCATGAGCGCCAATGACAGGGCTCAATTGGCGCTGCGCCTGAACAAAGACGGTACCAGCGCGACCGACACCACCACTTACAACTTGGGGCTGCTGGAAGACTGGAACGCGGGTGCGGACACCGCCGTTGTGATTGCCGACTTATTTGGCAATGGCATCACGGTCACTGGTAACGACACCACCCCACCGGTATTTGCCAGCGCAGCGGTTAATGGCAACCAGCTGACCCTGACCTACACCGATGCCGGCAACCTGGATGCGGCCAACCTGCCGCCCTTCGGTGCTTTTGCGGTGAACACAGGCGCAGCCAACCTGGTGACAGCCGTGGCCGTGAACGCAGCCGCCAAAACCGTCACCCTGACGCTGACCACGCCTGTGGTCTTTGGGCAGACCGGCATCACCGTGGCCTACACCGACCCCACGGCTGGTAACGACGCCAATGCCATTCAGGACGCTTCGGGCAACGACGCCGCCACCCTGGCTGCCACAGCGGTGACCAACACCACGCCCGACACGGCCGCACCCGTGTTTGCCAGCGCCGCTGGCTTGGGTAATCAGGTGATATTGACTTACACCGACCTGAGCAACCTGGACGCCGTCAATGTTCCCGCGAGCGGTGCGTTTGCCGTCACCGTGGGCGGTGCGCCCAATGCCGTCACGGCGGTGGCCGTCAACGCCGCCGCCAAAACCGTCACCCTCACGCTGACCAGCGCCATCGGCTTTGGCCAATTCATCACCGTGACTTACACCGACCCCACGGCGGGCAACGACGCCAACGCCGTTCAGGACGCCGCAGGCAACGACGCTTCCACCCTTGCGCCCACCGCCGCCACCAACAACACGGCTCCCCCGCCGCCACCGCCTGCGCCACCCGCACCAGCCCCCAGCCTGGACACCGATGCCGACGGCGTGCCCAATGCACAGGAAATATTGGTTCGCCCACCCACACCCGCCGGGTTGACCGGTGACGGCAACGGCGACGGCGTGCTGGACACCACACAGGCCAACGTCGTATCCGCCCCGGTGCCCGATTCCACGCGCTTTGTGACTGTGGTGGCCGACTCCAACAAAGGCATCACCGACACCGACCCGGGCCAGGCCGTCATCACCAACTTCACCATTCAAGCGCCACCGGCCAACCTGCCCAACGGCACCAGCCTGTTCAACCCGATCAGCTTCAACGCCGGCATCGGTGGAGTGGGCCAAACCGAAACCTTCAGCATCTTTGTGGACGCAGCCAGCAACCCCAACGGCTACTGGATCAAAACTGCAAACGGTGCGTGGAACAACATCGCCACCGCAATTGAAACTGTGGGCGACAAGGTGCGCATTGACTTTGCGATCACTGACGGTGGGGTGTTTGATGCCGATGGCATTGCCAACGGCAGCATTGCGGTGACGGGTGGGGCGGGCAACATGCCGCTGACTCTCGTGGGCCAACCGGCTGATTTGCCACCGGGGAATTTCTGGTTTTAAACATGGCGCGTGCAGGTATTTGTCACCTCAACCTGCAGGGCGCGTGATGTGTGCCTCAGACGCTACCAATCCGTCATTCCCGCGTAGGCGGGAATCCAGGTGCGAGGTGTTGCCGTAGCATGGGATTTAAGTACGCTAAAGGTGGATTCCCGCATGCGCGGGAATGACGATCTGAGGCATGTATCTAATCAAGCCCAATCGGCTTTCAGCCCTTGTATTCATTGCTCAAGCAGCTATTGAATAAATAGCAACTTCTGGTCGCATCAACCGCGTGCCAAGGTCACGCCGCCGTCTACGGCGATCGTCTGGCCCATCACGTAGTCGCCCGCGCGGGAGGCCAGGTAAATGGCGATGCCGGCCATGTCGTCATCGCGGCCAATTCGGCCTGCGGGAATGCGGCTGGCCACGGCGTCGCCGTGGTCGCGTGCTTCCTTGTTCATCTCAGAGGCAAATGCGCCCGGTGCGATGCCGCTGACCACGATGTTGTCTTGTGCCAGGCGCAAGGCCATGCGCTTGGTCAGGTGAATCAGCCCGGCTTTGCTGGCTGCATACGAATAGGTTTCCCAGGGGTTTACCGAAATGCCGTCAATCGAGGCCACGTTGATGACCTTGGCGGGCTGCGTCTGGCCGGCCTTTTTCAGCAGCGGGTACAGGGCCTGGGTCAGAAAAAACGGGGTTTTCAGGTTCAGATCCATCACCTTGTCCCAGCCGGTTTCGGGAAAGGTCTCAAACGCTTCGCCCCAGGCGGCCCCGGCGTTGTTCACCAGAATGTCCAGCGCCACTTCGCGCGTGGCCAGTGCTGCAGCCACTTCCTGCGCGGCTGCCACGGTAGACACGTCGCCTGGCATGGAAACACAACTGCCGGCATAGCCCATTGCTGACAGGTCGGCAGCAGTTGCGTCACAGGCGGCTGCCTTGCGCGAGGTGATGTACACCCGCGCGCCCTGCTGCATGAAACCGGCGGCGATCATGCGGCCAATGCCGCGGGAGCCGCCAGTGACCAGCGCTACGCGGCCCGACAGGGAAAAGAGATGAGGGTTCATGGCGAAGATCCTGGATGGTTGGTTGAAACCGTTGCACTATGACGGCGCTGCGCAGGGCGGCCAATCACTTGCACGACAGGCCACAACGTTCGGCGCTGGCCCTACCCAAAGCGACCATTTTCAAGCCAAATCTGCCTGCAACCCTTGTATTAACTGCTCAAGCAGCTATCAAAACAGGAGTAACGCATTGAGGTGCGCTTACGGTGCAAACGTTCCCGCCGCCACTTCCACCATACGGTTCACATCCAGGTACTTGCGCAGCGCTGCGTTGACAGCGTCGGCATCAAGCTTTTCGTAGGCTTGTTTGAAATAGGTGTAGCGGCCCATGTCGCGGCCGTAGCGCAGGTTGTTAGCCAGGCGGCCGGCCAGGTCGGCGCTTTGGGCCAGGCTGCCCACCAGGTTGCTCACAATGGCGCGGCGCGCAAAGCCCACTTCCAGGCTGGAAAAACCCTTGGCGGCGCGCTGAGCCAGCTCGTCGCGAATCACTTCGCGCAGCTTGTCGCGGTTTTGTGGGGCAAAGCTGGCGGTGATGTTGATAGCAGCGGCCTGTCCGCCCTGACCTTGACCCTCTCGGTTGGCGGTGGGTGTGAACAAGGAACTGTTCACGCCGTAGCTCAGGCCTTCGTCTTCGCGCACGCGCTTCCACAAGGCCGTGCCTGCGCGCCCGCCCAGGAGCTGGATGCCGGTGAACAGGGCGGGGTAGTCGGGCGCGCTGTCGTTCATGGCCAGCGGAATGCGGGCGGTGTAGCTGGCGTTGGCCTTGTCGGGCAACTGCAGCGATTGCCAGGTGGCGGGCACGGTGGCTGGGTACTCAAACACCCAGGGCTTGTGCGGCTCGCTGCTGGACCAGTCGCCCAGCAACTGCTGCAACTGGGCTTGCACCTGCGCTGGTTGCACCGGGCCAATCAGCGCCATCTCGCCCACCTGTGCGCTGGCAAAGCGCTTGTAAAAGGCTTGCACCTGGGCCGCAGTGGCGCTGCGCAAGGCCTGCTCTCGCTGGGCGAAGGTGGTGGCGGCCCGCGGGTCGGGCTCGGCATAGCTGGAAAAAGACAGTTGCAAGGCGTTGCCTGCGACAGCGGCGGTGTCGGCCTTGGTGCTCTGGAAATTGGCCAACGCGGCGGTGCGCTGGCGCTCAAATTCGGCGTCGGGCAGGGTGGGTTCGCGCAGCAGCTGGACCAGCAGGTTCAAAAATGCCGGGGTGTTTTTGGCGGGCAACTCAAAGTTGACCGAGAGCCCACCTGCGCTGGTCGAAAAATTCAAGCTGGCATCCAGCGCCATCAGGGCCTGCGTGATCTGCTCGGCCGATTGCTGCGCCGTGCCTTTGAGCAACAAGGGCCCGGCAAAACCCGCCAGCACCGACGAGCCTGCGACCGATTCGGCCGTGCCCCAGCGCAGGCGCAGGGTGCCGGTGACGCGCTCGTCTTTGGTCTGGCGCGGCAGCACCACCAGTTGCAGACCGGGCTGGCCACCCACGGCCAGGCGGCTTTTGACCAGGCGCGATTCAATGTTGGCAGCGGTCAGCTCAAAGTCTTCTACCGCCGCCACCGGTGCGCGGAATTTGAGAGTCTCCAGCGCCTGCGCAAGCCGGGTCTGCGCCGCGCTGGCGGGCTCGGCCGCTGGGGCGCGCTCGGGTGCGGTGCTGCTGGCCAGGTACATGCCGGTGGTGCGGTTGGCGGGCACGAGCCAGGTGCGGGCCACGCGCTGCACGTCGGCCAGGGTGACGGCGGCCACCCATTCACGCTGGGCAAACAGCAGCCGCCAGTCGCCCAGCGCCACTGATTCGCTGATGGCCAGGCTCACCGCCTCGGGCTCGCGCAGCGAGGCTTCTATGCCGCGTATCAGCTGGGTGCGGGCGGAGTCAACCTGCGCCTGGGTGGGTTGCAGCTCGGCCAGCGTGTTGGCCAGCACGTCGGCTGCGCGTTGCGCCGCTGCCTGGGCCTGCTCGGGCGGGCCGTCTTTCAAACCCGCGCCCGCCATGAAAAAACCGGGCTCCTGGGTTGACGCGGCATACGACCATTGGGTGGCGGCCAAGCCGGGCTCCACCAGCGACTTGTCCAGCGGCCCGCGGTCGCTGCGCAACAACTGGCCCAGCACGCGCAGCGCCGCAAAGTCGGGTGTGGAGCCGGGCATCACGTGGTAGAGCACGGCCACGCTGCTGGCACCGCCCGCGCGGCGCAGCAGCACCTGGCGCTCGCCGTCTTGCGCAGGCTCCCGCGTCCAGGTGCGCTCGATGGGCGTGGCGGGTTTGGCAATGGGGCCAAAGGTTTGGCTGATGCGTTGCAGCGCGGCTGGCACATCAAACTTGCCGCCCACCAGCAGCACCGCGTTGTCGGGCCGGTAATGCTTGCGGTAGAAGGCCTGTAGCCGCTCAATGGGCATGTTTTCAATGTCGCTGCGCGCGCCCAGCACATCGCGGCCATAGCCGTGCCACTGATAAGCCACCGAGCGCATGCGCTCGCCCAGCACACGGCCTGGGTTGTTCTCGGCGCGCTCCATTTCGTTGCGCACCACGGTCATTTCAGTAACCAGGTCTTCTTTGGCGACTTTCGCCTGCGTCATCGATTCGGCCAGCCAGCCCAGCATCCAGTCCAGCGTCTCGGGGTCGCTTGAAAACTGCGCAAAGTAATTGGTGCGGTCATACCAGGTCGTACCGTTCCAGCGGGCACCCCGGCGCGTCATCTCCTGCTTGGGGTCGGCCATTGTCGCGCTGGCTTTGAAGAGCAGGTGTTCCAGCAAATGCGCGGCACCACTTTCCCCATAGGCCTCGTGGCGGCTGCCCACGCGGTAGGTGATATTCACGCTGGTGGTGGGTTTGGAGTTGTCGGGCTGCAGCAGCACCGTGAGGCCGTTGGGCAGGGCGTATTCGGTGATGCCCTCCACCTGGCGGATTTCTTTGAGGCTGGATTCATGGGGTTGAGCCCAGACGGTGCAAGCCAGCAGCCAGAAAGCGGCGGTCAACAAGAGATTGCGCATCGGTTTTGTCCGGGTAGTTCGAGCAACTGGTCGTACACGAATTGATGCAAAGTCAACTACGAGGTATCAACAAAGCGGAGACACACGTGCCCCAAGGCTTTCATCGTCGCTTCCCGTCTTGGTCGCAGGCGGTGGCATTCTGGCGAGGGCCTGCGCGTGCACGAGAACGACTTGACGAAAGCCTTCGAGCTGTGCCAGCGCTCCCGCGTGGCCCGCACCGCCCACGTGGTGGTGAGCGCCCGCGAGATGGGCTGCATCTTTCACGCCCAAGGCGTGGAGCGTCTGGTGCGCAACGCCCTTTGGCGCGGGCGCACACCCGAGCGGTTTTATGACGCTGGGGAGTGGTGGTGTGGGTGGCGGGTCGAGCACTGTTTGGCGGTTGACGCCTGAACCGTGCACTTCATAGGACAAATGGGCAGTAGCCCATATATTCATTGCTCAAGCAGCTATTAAAAGCGTAGCAACCCGATCGATCAACCGGTGGCAACAGCCCCGTGATGTTCAGTGGTAGTCACGCTCACGCTGGTGCTTGAAGGCCAATACCAGCACCATGTCGTCGGGCCTGATCTCGAACAAGGCCAGATACCTTGAGCGGCCGAAATTGATGACCAGCTCACGCAGCAGCTTGCCGTCAATGCTGGCTGCTTTGCGACAGCTGTGGGGGATGATTTCCAGCGTGGCCAGGCTTTCATCGATTCGTTGCAGCGCGGCCTCGGCTATTTCGGGTGCCGAGGCCAGCAGAAAACCGTAGAGTCTTTCCAGATCGTCCTGCGCTTGCGGCGTCAGGGCGTATCGGTAGCGCTTCATGCAGTTTTGTGCTGCACAGCCAAGGTTTGCTGGTGCTGATCCAGCATCGCCTTCAGGCGTGTGATGCTTTCATCAGCGCTGATGGTCGGGCCGCCATCGTCGACCTGCCTGGAAGCTTGCATCGCACGCGCCTGGAAGGTCTCGTCTTCTTTGCGCCACCGGGCCCTTTCATGCACTGCCTCCTCGATGAAGGTGGAAAGACTCTCGCCCGGGCGAAGAACGGACTCGACGAACTCTCTGATTTCGGGGGTTGTACGAACGGAAGGGAAGGTGGCGCTGCGCATGGTGGAGTCTTGACGAAAATTGCGTTGCAATTGTAATTCGACCGATAAAATCGCCACTAGACCATACAGATACTGCTCAAGCAGCTATTGAATTCGTAGCGCTTCAAGTGCTTTGTAAACTCCCCCCATGAACGACACCCACTTCATGCATCAAGCCCTGGCCCAGGCCCAGCAGGCCTTCGATGCAGGCGAGGTGCCAGTGGGCGCAGTGATAGTCAAAGATGGCCAAGTGATCGCTACGGGCCGCAACGCTCCCATCGCCACGCACGATCCGACGGCGCACGCCGAAATCGAAGCCTTGCGTGCCGCCGCTCGGGCGCTGGGCAACTACCGGCTGGACGACTGCACGCTGTACGTGACCCTGGAGCCTTGCGCCATGTGCGCCGGGGCGATGCTGCATGCGCGCCTTTCGCGGGTGGTGTTTGGCGCGGCAGACGCTAAAACTGGTGCAGCCGGCTCGGTCGTTAACCTGTTTGACGATGGGCGCCTGAACCACCAGACCCAGTGCCAGGGCGGCGTGCTGGCCGATGCTGGTGCGGCGCTGTTGCAAAACTTCTTTCAAACCCGCAGAAAGGCCCACACCATGACCCACCACCCGCTGCGCGACGACGCCCTGCGCACGCCCGATGCGCGCTTTGACAACCTGCCCGGCTACCCGTGGCAGCCTCATTACCTGAGCGACCTGCCCGCCACGCAAGGCCTGCGAATGCACTACTTGGACGAAGGCTCGCCAGATGCGGGGACGACGTGGCTGTGCCTACACGGAAACCCCGCCTGGAGCTACCTTTACCGCAAGATGATTCCGGTCTTTTTGCAGGCGGGCGGGCGTGTGGTCGCTCCCGATCTGATTGGCTTTGGCAAGAGCGACAAACCCAAGAAAGACAGTTTTCACAGCGTCACCTGGCACCGCCAGATCCTGCTGGAATTGGTCGAACGCCTCGACTTGCAAAACGTGGTGCTGGTGGTGCAAGACTGGGGCGGCATTCTGGGCCTGACCCTGCCCATGGCCGCGCCGCACCGCTACAAAGGTTTGCTGGTGATGAACACGGCGCTGGCCACCGGCGACGTGGCGCTGTCACCCGGCTTTGTGGCCTGGCGCGAGATGTGCGCCAAAAGCCCCGAATTTGACGTAGCACGGTTGTTTGCCAGAGGCAACCCGCAGATGAGCCCGCAAGAATGCGCCGCTTACATGGCCCCGTTCCCCGACGCCGGCCACCGCGCCGCGCTACGCGCCTTCCCGCCCTTGGTGCCCGAGCATGCTGATTCGGACGGTGCCGCCGTTTCCCGCGAGGCCCGCAATTTCTGGCAAAACCAGTGGACCGGCCTAACCCTGATGGCCATCGGCGCGCAAGACCCCGTGCTGGGCGTGGGGCCGATGCGGGGATTGCAAAAGCTGATTCGCAACTGCCCCGAGCCCATGGTCATCGAAGAAGCAGGGCATTTCGTGCAGGAGCACGGTGAGGCGATTGCGCAGCGTGCAGTGGCGGTTTTTTGAGTAAAAAGTGCCACCAGCCCTTATAAATACTGCTCAAGCAGCTATATAAAACATAGCGAAACACTTCACCTCACGCTACCCACCCAGCCTTGACCTCTGCCAAATGATTGCGGACGTACTGCAAATCAGCGTTGCTTTCAAACGCGGCCAGCAAATGATTCACCACAACGCGCACCCGTGGTGCCAGGTTTTCGCGATGCGGGTACTGCAGCGCCGACTCGCGCGGGGCCGATTGAAATGATCGGTGCAGCAGCATCTTGAGCTGGCCGCTGCGCAGGTAGGGCAGGGCGTGGTACATGCCGGTTTCGCCTATACCCAAGCCCTGCACAGCGGCTTGCGCCACGGTTTCCGGGTCTGACAACACGAGCCTGCCTTTGGGCTCCAGCAACAGGGGTGAGCCCTTGTGTGCAAACGCCCAGGGCGAGGTTGAGCCCGATAAAAATCGCAGCGTGATCAGGCGGTGCTCCAGCAAATCCATGGGCTGCTGCGGCACGCCAGCCTGGGCCAGATAGGCAGGGCTGGCCAAAAGCACCGTGGTGAGCTGGCAAATTCGGCGCGACACCACATTGGCATCGGCCAACACGGCGCCGCGAATCACGATGTCAAAACCATCGCGCACCATGTCCACTTGCCGGTCGTCCATCGCCAGCTCGATTTGAATGTCGGGGTAGTGCTGCCGCAGCCCGGCAAATTCTGGCAACAAATACCGGCGCGCAAACCCACTGCCAGCGGAGATGCGCACCGTGCCGCGCGGGCCCCCGCCGCTGGTGGCCGACTGCACCGCATCGGCCAGCCGCTGCAGCGCATCGAGCGCCAGCGGCAGCAGGGTGGCGCCCTCTTCGGTGAGCGACATGCTGCGCGTGCTGCGGTTCAGCAGCCGCACGCCCAGCGCCGATTCCAGCCGCGCCACCGCGCTGGCCACGGCTTGGGGCGACACATCGAGCTCAGCTGAGGCGCGGGTAAATGACAGCGAGCGCGCAGAGGCTGTGAAAGCCCGCAAACCGCGCAGTTGATCGAGATTGGGTTCGCTGAAGGCTTGAGACATGGTTGCAATTTACATCATCAAGTTGTAAATCATTCAATGATTAGCTGGTTTTTGAATGAGCTCAAGCCGCGCAAACTTCGCTTCACCTTGATTTTTCAAGTCTTTTTACCTCTCTTTTCAACCCGTCTGGAGCTACCCATGAGCAACACAAACCACATCCTCGTTACCGGCGCCTCCGGCAACATTGGCACACCCCTGGTGCAACATTTGCGCGCTGCGGGTGCCCGCTTTTCTACCTTGCGCAGCAAGGGCTCAGCTGATGCAGGCACCCGTGTGGCGTCTTACAGCGATGTTCACGCGCTGACCCGTGCGTTTGAAGGGGTGGACACCTTGTTTTTGCTGCTGCCCCTGGTAGAAAACAAGCTTGAATTGGCCAGCAATGCGGCGCTGGCTGCCCAGCGGGCTGGCGTGAAGCACATCGTGCGCTCCAGTGGCGCAGGCGCTGATGCGGCCAGCGGCTTTGCGCTGCCACGTTTGCAAGGCCAGATTGACGATTTGCTGGGAGCCACAGGCATTGCCACCACCTTCATTCGCCCAGCGGGCTTCATGCAAAACTTTGCCACTTTCATGGCGGGCCAGGTCAAAGCAGGCACGGTTTACGCAGCGCATGGTGATGCCGCGCAAAGCCTGGTGGACGCCCGCGACATTGCCGCTGTGGCCGCCAAGCTGTTGCAAGACCCCACCGCGCATGCCGGCAAGGCATACACCATCACCGGTGGTGAATCACTGACCACGCAGCAGTTTCTGAACGCCATCAGCCAGGCGACGGGCCACCGCGTTAACTACCAGGCTGTGACTTTTGAGCAGGCCGTAGAGGCCATGGCGGGCATGGGCATGCCAGGCTGGCTGGTGGCGTTGATGGATTCACTCAACCGCATCGTTGCGGCGGGCTACGCCGCCGACATTTCACCCGATGCCGCCCAACTGCTGGGCCGCCCGCCGATGACCGCCCAAGCCTTTGCGCAAGACCATCTTGCGGCCTGGAAAGCTTGATTGTTTTGGACCAGCTTTGAGGCAAACCTGTTTACCTTTTAAACCCAATAGTTCAGTTGCGTGCGTAGATGTCGGGGTCGCCCGACAGCGCCTGCCTTTTCTTTGCTTCGCCAAAGAAAAGTAAGCAAAAGAAAGGCGACCCGGCAGTCTGGGTCCCTTCGCTTCGCTGCGGGCACCTTGCGGTGCTCAAACCCAGTGGGGTCACGTGCAAACTCGCCTGCGGCTCAAACAAGCAC
>JANOQJ010000084.1:0-68743 GCA_031414805.1 Comamonadaceae bacterium | reverse complement strand
ATTTGATTCAAAACACCGCCTGCGCTACGCGCAGCACCGGCGCGCTGGCGCGCGCCGGTGTGAAGGAGCAAAACACGCCTCTGGAAAAATTTCTTCTCTTAGCCGCTGCTGGCCCAGGGCAAAACGCTTGCAAGTCGTTGATGCGTCTGGGAAAAATGCCTGCGTCTACGGAAACTGCGTGTCAGGGCCAACTATCGGCGAATACGACAACGGCAGTGCGAGTGGCACGGGGAGGACGGAATACATCTGGCTGCCGACTGAGGATGGCAGTGCGATTCCAGTTGGCTTCTATCGCAGCAGCAAGTTCTACGCGATTCACACCGACCATCTGGGCACGCCCCGGCTGGTGACGGACAACACGAACAAGCCGGTGTGGCAATGGGCTTACTCGGGGTTTGGGAATAACAATCCCATTGGGGTGTTGAAGCCGACCACCAGTGCAACGAGCGCGTTTACCAATTCGCCTGTTTTGCTGGCGGTGCAGAACCCGGCTGCCACGCTTGATCTGAGGTTTCCGGGGCAGATGGCGGATGTGGAGACGGGACTGTTCCTGAATTACTTTAGAAGCTACCGGCCAGCCGATGGGCGGTACCCTCAACCAGACCCTATCGGACTTGCTGGCGGCGTAAACCGATTTGGGTATGTGAACGGAAATCCGCTGAGCTTCTCTGATCCGTTGGGGTTGAGTCCAGACGACGTCAAAAAGATGTACGAAACATTCAGATCGACAGTCGATGGCATGACGGCTGGCAAAAGTCGAAACCGTAATCCGTATATGAACAACATGTCTAGCAGTTTCAGCAGGGCGACTGGTGGACTTGTTGGCACCCCATACCTGGGATGTGCTGATCAAGAATTTGTGGTGCGAGATCAGTTGCAAAAACGAATCTATCAAGACACTTGGACGTTCACCCAGAAATCTGATGCCTTCCATCGTTGGGGAGAAGCAAGATCGAGTAATCCGGACGACCCGGTGATCATTTATGACCCATGGCACGACAAATTCATAACCGATTTCAAAAAATGATTATGCGAATCCTTGTGTGGGGCATTGTGTTTGCTGTTGGCGGGGCGTTTCTTTGGAGTAAAAACTCCTATGACTCAACAGGCACAAGCACCTTAACGGGAGCAATAGCCGGGTTGCTGATAGGTGTTGCTGTTGGTCTCATTGTTCATATTGCCCACAAACTAAACCGTCGTGATGCAGAATCAAATCAAGAGTGATTCGCTCCTAATTCAATAGCTGCTCCAGCAATCAAAGCCTGGGCTACAGCCCGGTTTACCTTTGACCGGCTGTCTCAAGCCTTCCTGCCCTTAGCCGCCTTGCCACCCGCATCCTTGCTGTCCTTCGGATGCACAAACCCAATGGGCCGCTTGACCGGCGCTGGCGGCGGTGCCAGCAGCTTGCCCATCTCATCGACCAGAGCATGAATTGAGTGAATTGAGTGAGTGAATTGAGGGTCAGGTCTTTCGAAATCACATTGAAAATTGATTAAAACCTTTGAAATTGCCGTGCATTCACCTCGTTCTACTGCAAACTCCATCAAGCCAGCACCCACGTCAACCCGCATCTAGGCGGTACCTGTGACGCTCGGCGTTTATGCATCAAATGTGCCCTCACCCTTGTAAAACCTGCTCAAGCAGCTATCAACTCCGTAGCGTCTAGCGTGTCCCCTCAAACCCAATCGCCTGCCCAGGATCGCCGCATGACCGCCATCGAACTGGCCAGCTACAGCTTAGACGCCGCCAGTCGCATCACCGCCATCACCCAACAACTGTGGGCCAGTCGCACCGTCACCCAAACCGTGGGCACCGGCACGGCCACCGTCACCCAGTACTACAAAGCCCCACAAACCTGGACGGCTGCCTACGACAACCGCAACCGTTTAACTGGCTTTGTGCGTGGCGGCTCAGAGACCCGCTACACCTACGACGCCAACAGCAACCGCCTCACGTCAATCGACAAAACCATCAGCGACACGAACCTGAATGGCACGTTTGATGTGCCCGACACGGCCCTGACCACCAGCCAGACCCTGAACGTCCAGTCCACCAGCAACCGCCTGCTCGGCTTCAACCAAACCATCACCAACGTCAGAGGCACCCAAACCCTGAGCACCACCGCCGCCAGCGTCACCTACTCAATCGACGCCAACGGCAACCTCACCAGCGACGGCCTGCGAACCTTCGAATATGACGAATCCAACCGACTGGCCAAAGTCAAGATATTGAAAGACGGCGAAGCCGCCAGCATCAAATACCTCTACAACGCCATGGGCCAGCAAGTCTTCAAAAGCGAGCCCAAACCCGACCAGTTACTCCCCAACCAGACCGAGCTGGGCACCAGCTTCATCAACTGGCTCAAAACCACCTTCGGCTGGCTGTATGCGACGGCGCAAACGGATGCGAGCTTGGGTAGTGCGTATATGTATGCAGATGGGCAACTGCCAAGCTGGGCGGTGCTGGGCGAATACGACAACGGCAGTGCTTCCGGTACGGGGAGAACGGAGTACATCTGGCTGCCGACTGAAGACGGCAGTGCCATTCCGGTCGGTTTCTACAGAAACAGCAAGTTCTACGCGATTCACCCCGACCATTTGGGAACGCCACGATTAGTGACGGACAACACCAACAAAGTGGTGTGGCAGTGGGCTTATTCGGGGTTTGGGAATAACAAGCCGATTGGGGTGTTGAAACCGACGACGAGTGCGACAGCGGCGTTCACAAATCAGCCTGTTTTGCTGTCTGCGCCTGCGGTGGCTGCGGTGCTGGACTTGAGGTTTCCGGGGCAGATGGCGGATGAGGAGACGGGGTTGTTTTACAACTACTTCAGGAGTTACCAGCCCAATCAGGGGCGGTATACCCAATCTGATCCGATTGGGCTGGATGGGGGATGGAATCGGTTTGCATATGTGGACGGTGACGCGTTGAACAACTTCGACCCTGAAGGTCTTCGGAAAAAGTCACCACCCATTCCAGGAGACCTCGGCAAACAACCATACGTGCCTGACTTCTGGCGAACGGATAACTACCGTAAATATCGCGAGGGGTACTACGCTTCCATTTGTGTAAAAACGAGTTGTGAATTTAGCTCGCCTACCGGCATGTGCACAACCGACGACTTGGGTGGTACTGGCAAATTCCGGAAAGCAGGCCCCTTTATGTCTGCTCCTGGAAAGCAGTCGCCCGGATGTCAGTGCACAGCTTGGGCTCTCGAATGGCGAGAAGGTTTGCGTCCCCCAAGCGGCTCCTTGGATAAAGTGAATTTGCTCCTGCAGACACTTGGCATCGGGGGTTATCAGTAAATGATTGATGTACTGTTTGAGGCTGTTGACGATTGCATTGCGAGAGTCAAAAAGGTCGGCTGGCGCGGCTTGACGGCTCAAGATTGGCTGATCGTCATTGGTGCGGGCCTTCTCGTAGTAGTACTCACAGTGACCGTCGGACTCGTACTTATGTGAACCCGTCAAACGCCCCTAACCGCACAGTTTTTGGGTGCCGTCGATGAACCTTAGAACCGAATCTAAGTGGTGGTTCACGCAAATTGCCATTCACGCAGCGGCATGGGTGGCCGTTCTGATGGGCATTTATCTTTCCCTTGCTTACAGCCATTGGTTTCCAGCAGTGGCCATCCTTGTGGTTGTCTTGATCCTTGAAGGCGTGCTCACTTTCAAGCGATATCGACGAAGTGCACGCCCCGAATTCAAAATCCCCGAGCGTTAACTAGAGGTTCTCTTGGTCGTCTTTGCCTTTGCCTTGGCGCTGGAGGGCTTGCTAGGCTTGTCCTCTGTCGTGATGAACCCAATGGGCCGCTTGACCGGCGCTGGCGGAGTCGCCAGCAGCTTGCCCATCTCATCGACCAACTCGGCAATATTGCGCTCTTGCACCGACACCTTGCGCTCCAGTGAATACACCTTGGTGGCCAACTCCCGGTTGCTGGCCAACATGCTGCGCAGCTCCACAAAAGCCTGCACCACGTAAATGCTCAGCTCGGTGGCCCGCTGTGAATTGAGCACCATGGAAGCCATGATCGCGCCGTGTTCGGTAAACGCCAGCGGCGCATAACGGCGGCCACCACGGCCACCCTTTGGGCTGCCGTCGGCGTTTGAGGTTGCAATTTGCAACCTCAAAGAAGCAAACTCCTCATCGTCCAGCTGGAACATGAACCCGGTGGGAAAACGCGCCAGATTGCGGTTGACCTGCTGGTTAAAACGCTTGGTGGTCTCACCGTAGAAAGCGGCTAAATCGGTATCCAGAATCACCCGCTGGCCGCGAATCAAGCGAATGCGCTGGGCGATCTGCCCGATGGACAGCGGTGCTGCATCGGGCAGCGAATTTGGCGTTGAATTTGTTGTACTCACCGCACCAACGCCTGCATTTGTTTCTTCACCAAAAACGCATCCAGCAGGCGTTTAACCACATGCTTGTCGTCCTCGGGCAGCTCCTGCACGGCCTGAAACTGCTGCAGCAACTCGTGGTCTTCAAAGCGGGCTTTGGCTGCCTCAGTGGCAGCGCCCTCCATCAAATAGTCACTGGTCACGCCCAGCGCAGCCGCCAGGTATTCGGGGTCAGATCACCTTTATGGTATTTGGGGTCAGATCACCTTTATCGCATCATGAAAATTGACTTACTCCCGTAGCAAGCCTGCTTAGCTCTGGATCAAGTTGACACACCAAACAGGCCTCCAGCCCTTTCAGATACTGCTCAAGCAGCTATTAAATCCGTAGCATTTTTACACCAAGTCGCAAGGCCGCACAAACCAGTGCGGCCCCTGACCGACTACTTCGCGTCGGCCAGCGCCTTCGCCAGGCCCGCGGTTTCTTCGCAATTGGCGCACACCGTTTGCAGGCGCGTCAACTGGGCTTGGGCCTTGTCTTTCTGGCCGCTCTTGATGTAAGCGATGCCCGAGTAGTTCAGCGCGCCTTTGTGGTTGGGGTCTAGCGCCAGGGCTTTGTCGTAGGCGGCGAAGGCTTGGTCGTAGCGGTCGAGCCAGCGCAGGGAGAAGCCCAAGTAGTTGTAGGCGTCGGCGTTTTTGGGGTCTTTGGCGACGACTTTGCTGAAGCTGTCAACGGCTTGCTGCCAGTTTTTGGCATCAACAGCGGCCTTGCCGACCTTGAAATCGTCGACCTGCGCGTTGCGCGCCGGGGTGGTTTCGGTGTCTGCTGCAAAGCTGGGGCTGGCGCTGAGTGTGGCCAAAGCAGCGCAGATGGCGAGGTGTTTGAATGTGATGAACGTGAAATGGGACATGGTTAGCTCCTGATTGAAAAACATGCTGAACAACATGCGTGAGCGCCACGCACAGCTTTCAAACGAAGGTGCGGCGCTATTGGATGCAGGCGCTCAGACTGCCAATGCGAGACCTGTGCAAAAACGCAAATTTGTCACGCAACACCACGCTAGCCTCACCACAGCTTGGCGCAATTGCCCCTGAGCACCACCGTGGCGCTGGGCGTGGTGGGTGTGTTGGTGGTTTCCTGGGTCACGATGAGCTGGGTGACTTTTGAGAGCAACTTTTCCGAGGTGTCGGGCAGCTGCGAGGTGGCCGAGCCTTTGGCGGGGAGGGTGCCCAGCGTGAAGGCGGGGCCTTCGGGGGGCACGGCCCACACCACGTAAAACTGCTGGGGTGGCGGCGGTGCCAGTGGGCCGATGAGCTTGATGGTCATGGTTTTGCCCTGGCGCAGCGAGCTGACCAGCACCTTGCCCTGGCCTTGCGCGTCAGTCAGCAGCCCTACATAGCTTTGCGGCAGCTTTTCGCCGCTGCGCATGGCAATCTGGTCTGTAGAGACAAATATGGCTGGAGCCCATGTAAATACTGCTGAAGCAGCTATCAAACCTGTAGCAATTCCACTCAAGCCCCAGGCGGCGGGGCGCAGCCAGCCGAGCCAGCCGCTGGCTGCGGCCACGCGCGTGTCTTTCTGGGGCGCGGTTTGCAGCATCACCGTGCGCTGCGCGATCCGCTGCCACACCTGGGGCGATGGTTTTTGCGGTGCGACTGCCTGACCCAGGCCGCCCAGGCGTTGCTCCCAGTCGTGCACCGCCAGGCGCAGGTCGGCGCGCTGCGCGAGTAAGCGCTCGAAGCGCCGCCGTGCACCGCCGTGCAGGGTGCCCAGCACGTATTGCGAGGCCAGGTGTTCAACCAGGGCGGGGTGGCTGTACTTCATAGGGCAGACCGCCCGTGCAGACAGCTTTTCAGCTTGTCCAGGCCGCGGCGAATCCAGGCTTTCACCGAGCCCAGCGGTGCGCCCATTTGCGCGGCCACTTCTGTGTGCGTCAGGCCCTGGTAGTAGGTCAGCGCCAGGCATTGCCGGTGGCTGCCATGCAGGCTGGCCATGCAGTGCTCGACCTGCAGAGCTTGTGACGCCTGGGTCAGCAGGTCCAGGGGGCTGGCTGCTGTGTCGTATCCAGCACTAGCTGGGTCGGCATCAGGTGTCGCCCCCACCTGAACAAAATCGGCATCGACCTCTGCATGGGGCAGGGCATCTTCTTTGAGCCGGGTGCGGCTGCGCAAAGCGTCCAGGGTTTTGTTGCGCACGACAGCAATCAGCCACGCCATGGCCTGGCCGTCCTGACCTTGATCGGGTGAACCCAATTGGTAGCTGCTGGCACTTTTCCAGATTCGCACAAAAGCCTCTTGCAACACATCTTCCGCACTGTGGTGGTTGTTCAACATACGACAGGCCACCGCAAACAGATGCGCGTGGGTGCGCTCGTACAGCTGCGCAAAGCAGGCCGCGTCGCCGCGTGCAGTGGCGGCAATCAGCTGCGAGAGGTTGTGGGAGGAAGGGCCTGACACGAGCTGCCTTGGTGGGCTGGATTAACGGCAGCGCATCGGCAACAGATTCGGCGGGACATCCGTCCGGTTCACGCCGCGGGCCACCATGCCTTTGGGCACGCTGGCGCCAGCACAAACCCAGGCCACCGGCACGATTTGCGCGTCTTCCACCACGCCCGGGCGCAGGGTGACGGTTTTGCCTTTCAGCGCGCCGCTGGCCCGGTTACCAAACACCACATGAATGGCGCCGTCTTGCAGGGTGACGGAGCTGACCAGGTTGCTCACAATTTTGTTGGCTTCGGGCACCTCTGCGGCTGCGTTGTCGGCAAGGATCTCTTTGGTGGCGGCCCAGCGTGCGGCCACGGGCCGCTTGACGAGGTCTGCCAGCGGCAGCGCGTCCTCAACCTGCTCGCGGGCGATTTTGTCGAAGTAGTTGGGCAGGGCGATGAGCGCCAGGATGGCAATGATGGCAATGACCACCATCATCTCGATCAGCGTGAATCCGCTGTGAGCGCGATACGAGGGCTTGGAGTTCATCGGGCGATGATAAGAGCCGTTTGATGACGACCCGCGAAAACTGCTGTCAGGGGAGCTGGGGTTCTAACGCCCTGGCAGGCGCTGGTGTCGCCGATGCAGCCGATGCAGAGGCGGTTTGCGTACTGCCCGTGCCCACCACGCGGCGCGCACCATCAAAACGGCTGCGCCAGTAGCTGGTGCCCATGTCTTCCACGCGCACTTGCGAGCCGGAGCGGGGCGAGTGAATGAACTTGCCTTCACCCACATAAATACCCACATGACTGAAGGTGCGGCGCAAGGTGTTGAAAAATACCAGGTCGCCAGGTTGCAACTCGGTTTTGTCGATTTTTTGGGTGGCGGCGGCTTGTTGATCGGCAGAGCGGGGCAGGAGCAAGCCGACAGTCTGGTGGTACATGGCCCGAACAAAGCCGCTGCAATCAAAACCAGTGTCGGCCGAGTTGCCGCCGCGACGGTAGGGCACACCGAGAAAGCCCATGGCGTTGACCACCAGTTCGGAGGCCCGGTGGGTGACGGCGTGGGTGGCTTGTTGAATTTGCCCCAAGGTTTGATCAACAAAGCCTTTTTCGGCCATGAAGCTGCCCATATCGTCTTCGGCCGGGGCTGCTATGGCAGCCGGTGCAACTGCTGCGCCCACCAGCAGCCAGGCTGAAAAGGTGAGGGCGTAGAGTTTGAAGCCGGGGCGGTGCATGGGTGCGCAGGATACAGCAGGTTTTGGTGGGGGCGCAAGTCACTTCATCTATTTTCTTGAAAAGCGTTTTAACCTTATGATTTTTATCAGTATTTTCAAATAAACAGCGGTAAAAGCAGCGGCAATCGTCACCGCTCTGGGTTGCGTGATGGCTGCGTCGAGCGCCGTCAACGCGCAAACCGGCACCACCTTGCAGCCCGTGGCCACCGGCCTGGATCGGCCCTGGGCAGTGGCGTTTTTGCCCGATGGCCGCTTTTTGGTGACCGAGCGGGCAGGGCGCATGCGAATCGTGGCCGCTGACGGGCGCGTGAGCCCGCCCCTGCAGGGCGTGCCCGAGGTGGTTTCGCGCGGGCAGGGCGGTTTGCTGGATGTGGTGCTGGATGCGCAGTTCGATAAAAACCGCACGCTTTACTTTTGCTATTCGGAGCCAGGCCCCGGTGGCAACAGCACGGCGCTGTCCAGCGCGCAGTTGTCGGCCGACGGCACTGCTCTGCAGGGCCTCAAGCGCCTGTTCAGCCAGCAGCCCAAATTCGCCAGCAACCTGCACTTTGGTTGCCGCGTGGCGCAGTCAGCCGACGGCACATTGTTTTTAACCCTGGGCGACCGTTACCAGCGCATGCAGGACGCGCAACGCCTGGACACCCACCACGGCAAGGTGGTGCGCATCAACAAAGACGGCAGCGTGCCGAAAGACAACCCTTTTGTGGGACAGAGCGGCGCACTGCCCGAAATCTGGAGCTACGGCCACCGCAACCTGCAAGGCGCGGCGCTGGCAGCCGACGGCACGCTGTGGACGCATGAGCACGGCGCGCAGGGCGGCGACGAGATCAACATCACGCGCGCTGGCCGCAACTACGGCTGGCCGGTGATCACCTATGGCGAGAACTACGGCGGCGGCAAGATCGGCGACGGCATCACCGCCAAAGACGGCCTGGAGCAACCGCTGCACTACTGGGTGCCGTCCATCGCGCCGTCGGGCATGGCGTTTTTAAGTAGCGTGCGCTATGGCAAGTCCTGGCAGGGCAACTTGTTTATCGGCTCACTCAAGTTCAATCACCTGGCGCGGCTGGAGTTGGTAGGCGACAAAGTGGTGCGGGAACACAAAATCGAAGTCGGTCAGCGCGTACGCGACGTGCGCCAGGGGCCGGATGGACTGCTTTATTTGCTGACAGACAGCGAGCAGGGGCGTTTGCTGCGGTTGGTGCCTTGATGCACCAACGCCTTCCCCCGCTGGGGGAAGGCAGGGATGGGGGCCTGTGCGTGTTGACGCTTGTTGCTTGTGCTGCACGCGACTTTGTCGTAATCCGCGTTCTATCTGACTGAAAGCCCCCATCCCAACCTTCCCCCAAAGGCGGGAAGGAGCAAGTCAACAGATGCGACCTGAGTCGTTACTTTTTTTAAGCGTTATCGGCCACCAGCCCTTATAGATACTGCTCAAGCAGCTATGTATTTAATAGCGACCCGCCACGCATTTCGTCCTTGCGTATCTGCCAAGCCAGCCCCAATAGCAAAACACCCGCCGTCACCCACACCGCGCTGGGCAACCAAGCCAGGGCTGGGCCGACCAGCGTGTCTTTGTTGAGCTGGCTGGACACCAGGGCCATGCGCGCCAGCGTGGCGAGTGCCAGCAGCGAAAACAGGCTGCCCGTCACCCAGCCTTCTCGGCCGGTGCGACCGACCACCAGCGCGGTGGTGAACGCACCCGGCATGAGCAGTCCCCAGGCACCACCCGCGATCAATTGGCAGGCGATGACCACGTTCAACGAACCCGCCACCGTGCTCTGGTAGGTGGCCAGCGCACCCACACAGGCGGCTGTGCTCATGACCCAAACGCTGCCAAACCGGGCTGTCAAGCGGCTGTTGGCCAGCAGCATCACGTTAAAGCCGATCCAGAACAGCGGCATCAACATCTCCAGATCGTCGGGTTTGGCGAAGCGCAGGTAAGCGGGCGCGGTGTTGAGCGAAAAGTGAATCTGAAAACCGATGCCCAGCAGCGCGATGGCGATCAAAAAAGGAGCCACGGGCGGTTTTTGAGCCGCTTGCGCCTTGTCTGCAGCGGTTGGCTTTTGAATCGACACACCAGCGGCTTTCAGCGTGCGCTCGGCCCACACAATGCCCAGCGTGGCCAGCGCCAGCGCGATGCTGGACAAGGCAAATGGCCAGCGCGGGTCCAGGCCGCGCAAGGTCACCGTGAGGTAGGGTGCCAGCGCACCCGCGATGCCCAGGCCCAGAAACGACAGGCTGGCCAGGCGCGGCAGCGAGGCCAGCGCCGCGTATTTACCCAGCAGCACCATGGGTGGTGCGCGCAAGGCCGACGAGGTGACCGACCAGACCACGGTGAGCAGCCAAAACCAGGCCAGCGCCGCCGGGCCACTGGCCGCCACAAACGGCAGCAGCAAGAACGCCAGACAAGAAACCAAAGTCAGCAACACCACCCAGCGCCCCAACTGCCCAAACACCTGCACCGACTTGTCTGCAGCCATGCCCATGGCCGTGTCCGCCACGAGGAAAATCAACTGGTCCGCCATCAAGATCACCAGCACCGCCTGCTTGTTCAAGCCCACCTGCGCAGCCAGCTGCGGTAGAAAAATAACGTAGACCGTCCAGGTGAGCGTGAAAAACAGCTGGATCAGGGCCAGAACCAAGCCGACGCGCTGTGAAATGGGGTTGGACATAAATTGTTTGCAGGTGTGAACGGTAAAGATAGTGCCACGCTGGTCAGGCTTGGTCAAAACCACTCAGGCAAACTGGTGCACCGCAACCCAACCCCAACCCAAACCCAGTCAAACCATGCTGATTGATGCCGACGACTCCCAACTGCTGCTGGTGGACTACCAGCTACGCCTGATGCCCGCCATTGCCGCCGGTGCTGAAGCGGTGGCCAACGCCGTTCGCCTGGCCCAAGCCGCGCGGTTGCTGCACGTGCCCGTGTGGGCCACCGAGCAAAACCCCGACAAGCTGGGACCCACCGAAGCGGCACTTCTGGCGGTGCTGCAGCAGGCCGGTGCGCGGGTGCTGCCCAAAATGCAGTTCAGCGCTTGCACCGACGATTTGCTGCGAGCCTTGCGCCCGCCCGCCACTGCGTCGCGCCCAACGCAAGGCGGCAACGCCCGCAGCCTGCCCAAGCACCTGCAAAAAGCCGTGCCGCAGCAGGAGGAAGGCCGCGCCGCCGTGGTGGTGGCCGGTTGCGAGGCGCATGTGTGCCTCATGCAAACCGCGCTGGAGCTGCTGGAAAACGAGTTTGAAGTCTGGGTCGTCACCGATGCCTGCGCCAGCCGCACCGAACGCAACCGCGACGCCGCGTTCGACCGCCTGGCGGGGGCGGGGGCTGAGTTGGTGACGACAGAGATGGTGGTGTTTGAGTGGTTGCGCACGGCGCAGCATCCGCTGTTTAAAGAGGTGCAGGCGTTGATCAAGTAGCGCGACCCGAAGCCCCTTAGCTTCGACTTAGTGTGTGTGAACGGGAGCTATTGATATGGCCCGATGGAAGTGTGAAGTTACCGTTCGGGCTGAGGTATCGAAGCCCTCGCGAGCCCTTCGATACCTCAGGGCGAACGGTTCATATTTCACCGGGCCGTCTCAATAATTAACCTCTGATGGATTTACTCCCTCTCCGGCCTGCGGGAGAGGGTTGGGCTGAGGGCGGTTGTGTCAGCTACCCGAAAGTGCCAGGGTGACAATGGCCGCACACAACAAGCCGGAGACAAGCGCCGTGGCACATCAAACCGAAACTTACGCAGATTTCTACAGTCGCTCCATCAACCAACCCGAAGCCTTCTGGGCCGAACAAGCCCAGTTGATCGATTGGCAAACCCCGCCCGGCCAGAACGGCCAGCCGCTGTGTGACAACACCAACCCACCGTTCACGCAATGGTTCAAGGGCGGCACCACCAACCTGTGCCACAACGCGGTGGATCGGCACCTGAAAGACCGGGCCGACCAGGCGGCGCTGATCTATGTGTCCAGCGAAACGGGTGCCGAGCGCACCTACAGCTTTTCGCAGCTGCACCAGGAGGTGCAAACCATGGCCGCGGTGCTGCTGGAGCTGGGGGTGAAGCAGGGCGACCGCGTGCTGATTTACATGCCCATGATTGCGGAAGCTGCTTTTGCCATGCTGGCCTGCGCACGCATCGGTGCTGTCCATAGCGTGGTGTTTGGCGGCTTTGCCAGCGTGAGCCTGGCCAGCCGCATAGACGATGCGCAGCCGGTGCTCATCATCAGCGCCGATGCGGGTTCGCGCAGTGGCAAGGTGATGGCGTATACGCCGCTGTTGGCGCAGGCGGTTGAGCTGGCCAGCCACAAACCGGCGGCTGTGTTGTTGGTGGATAGGGGACTGGCTGCTATAGAAAATATAGCTGCTCCAGCATATTCCTACAGGGCTGTCAGCCACAAACACTTAAAAACCGTCGTTCCCTGCGTGTGGCTGGACAGCACCGCCATCAGCTACACCATCTACACCAGCGGCACCACCGGCAAGCCCAAAGGCGTGCAACGCGACACGGGTGGCTATGCGGTGGCGCTGGCGGCGAGCATGAAGCATATTTTTGATGGCAAGGCGGGCGAAACGTTTTTCTCCACCAGCGACATCGGCTGGGTGGTGGGCCACAGCTACATCGTCTACGGCCCGCTGATTGCGGGCATGGCCACGGTGATGTACGAGGGCCTGCCGACCCGGCCCGACGCGGGTGTGTGGTGGAGCCTGGTGGAAAAGTACAAAGTGACCGCCATGTTCAGCGCGCCCACTGCCGTGCGGGTGCTCAAGAAGCAAGACCCTGCGTATTTGACGAAATACGACCTGTCCAGCCTGCGTGCGCTGTACCTGGCCGGTGAGCCGCTGGACGAACCCACCGCCCGCTGGATTAGCGATGCGCTGGGCGTGCCAATCATTGACAACTACTGGCAAACCGAAACCGGCTGGCCGCTGCTGACCTTGGCCAACGGCGTACAAAAACAGGCCAGCAAATTCGGCAGCCCCGGCGTGGCCATGTACGGCTACCGCGTCAAGCTGTTGCACGAAAGCACGGGCGAAGAACTCACCGCGCCGCATCAAAAAGGCGTTTTGGTACTCGAAGGTCCCACGCCGCCCGGCTTCATGCAAACCGTGTGGCGTGACGACGCGCGCTTTGTGAACACCTACTGGAAATCGATCCCCGGCAAGCTGGTCTACAACACTTTCGACTGGGCCATGCGCGACGAAGACGGCTACTACACCATCCTGGGCCGCACCGACGACGTGATCAACGTGGCTGGCCACCGCTTGGGCACGCGCGAAATTGAGGAAAGCATCTCCAGCCACCCCAACGTGGCCGAGGTGGCGGTGGTGGGCGTCGCCGATGCGCTCAAAGGCCAGGTGGCGATGGCGTTTGTGGTGGTTCGAGATGCGGGCGTAATCGATGAAGCGGCCAGTTTGAAGCTGGAGGGCGACATCATGAAACTGGTCGACAGCCAACTTGGCGCCGTCGCCCGCCCCGCCCGCGTACGCTTCGTTTCCATGCTGCCCAAAACCCGCAGCGGCAAGCTACTGCGCCGGGCGATTCAAGCGGTGTGCGAAGGTCGCGAGGCTGGAGATTTGACGACGATGGACGACCCGGCGGCGTTGCAGCAGATTCGGGATGTGATGTAGGGGCTCACGCAACGCGCCAAGGCTATGAGGATGCAACTCGTATCAGACGAAAACCTCGCTTGGGATACCATGAAAATCAGTTGCCTACCTAGATGGTTTCTTGAGAGATACCACGTTGCTCTCGCGGCGCCACATTTGCTGCCAGAGAACCATGCAGCCGGTATGTTGCTTCGGTTGCTCTAGCGCCCGCCCACAGCGCGAGCAACGAGAAGATGATGCTCACGCTGCCGCCCCCACTGACGACATTGACACCGACATAGGACAGAAGGAAGCCAACGAGCGTCGCCACTGCAAGCACCAGTAACAGCACAGCCGCTAAACGACTGTGCTTGCTTCGAATGGCAAATGCACCTACGAGGTTTACCGCCGCTTGGAGCATTCCGAAGTACGCACCGAGCACTAGTGAACAGAAAATCTGTAGACAACCTATGACGACGAACGCCTTCGATGTGTCTTCTATCATCACCAACGCCTCGTAATGCGTGCCGATCTTCGAGAAGAACGCTCGATTGCTACTGGGGTCGGTATTCATGGCGCGTGAAGTGTATTCGTGGTGCTCCGCTTGCGAGAGGAGCTAGGACGCACTTTGCCACACGCCCCCGCCGAACCCTTTTCTCGGCCGAGTTCGCAACAGGACATAGGACGTGTACTCGTTGCGCTCTACATCACGGTAGGTGATTTCCGCTTCTATCTCTTCACCGTACTTGAGCCACTTCTCATCCGGCCGAGCTGAAGCCAACCCAAACGATGTGACCAGAGTTTCGTCAGGCAGCAGGACCGACAGCCGGCTCTCCCGCTTGAAGATGGTTTCGATGTGGCTACGACGCTTATCTTCGGTTTGCTCTTCGACCAATTTCTCAATCTCAGCGCTTCGAGCGGAAAGCTGTACCGCGACTGCCGGACGGGTTCCAGTGTTCTTGATGTATAGGTTGAATACGGTAAGCCCTTCGCTTCCTGTCTCTTCATCAACATAGGCGGTGACAACTGGTCGATTTGAGTCTCGCCAGTTCTTGCGCGTTATAAGCACTGAAGCGAGGGCGATGCACGCACCAACTGCCGCTATTCCCGCAGCGAGGAGCGCGACAAGGGCACTGAATTCTGGTGAGCCTGGAATCATGGTTTCCGTGCCGCTTAATGATCAGCGTTTATCCGCCGCGCTCACCAACTCAGCCATAGCCACAGCCTTCACCGGGGCGGATAAACCTCGTTGGACTGAACCATGGCCCGTCAAAAAAATGGCGGTGACGATGTAGGGGTTTGAAAGCTTGGGTGAGGCGGGCATGCGTAAATTATGGCCTTAAACGCACGGCCCGATGTAGTGCATAAGCCTTGACGCATCGACTGGTGGTTGCCCACGGATGGCGTTCAAACAATCTGGATTTTTGAGACTTTTTGGCCATCAGCCCATGTATTCACTGCTCAAGCAGCTATGAAATCAGGAGTACTTGCAAAGGGTCGCACGTTCACCGCAGGAAAAGCCACAGCGCAAACACGCCCTGAATGCTAATGACAGCCAGCGTGAGCACCATTCGCCGATTCGGCTCCAGGCGGCGTTGTGGGCCAGCAGGCTTTGGGGGTGCGCGATGCGCCCGACTAGCACGGTCATCTTTCCCAGTGGCAGCTTGCATTCGGAGTGGATTTTGTGGTGGAGCACTTCGCCGGGCATCCGGCTTGTCGGCGGATGTGTCGGGGTTTGTGCCAAATGGGTAAGCGGCAAGCCCACAAATATCAACCAGCCTTGCGCGCCACCACCACAAACCCCATCACTGGCTGGTTGTTCTCCAACCGCAACTCGGTCTCTTCAATCGACACATCGACAAACCCGGCTGACTTGCACAGGGCCTGAATGTGGCTGCGTTTGTGGGCGTAGCGCATGCTGGGGCGCAGCACCAGGTTGGCTTCTTTGGGTTTGGCGGTTTCACAGGAGAACATCAGGTGGCCGCCGGGGGCCAGGATGCGGTGGGCGTTGGGAATGGCCTGGCTCAAGTCGCCCACGTAGATGAACACATCGCAGGCGGCAACCACCTGGTACAGCGCGTCGGGCGTTTCTGCCAGTGCATCCAGCAGGTTGACCGTGTGAAATCGGTCATACACGTTGTGGCGCGCAGCCTGCTCGATCATTTTTTCCGACACGTCTACACCCACCAGTGCACCGTCGATTCGCCCCAGACAGACACCCAGCAAGCCGGTGCCGCAGCCCAGGTCGAGCACGTTGAGCTTCAAGTCGGGGTAGCGGTCGGTGATGAGTTTGGCCACCTGCTTGGGGAGCTGGTATTTCAGGCTGCGCACCATGTGCTGGTCGTACAACTCGGCTGACGAATCGAAAATTTCTTTGAAAACCGAGACGGGTTGGGTGGCTGGCGTGTTGCCGCTGGCTAACTCAAGCCAAAAGCGCAGTTGCGGGTTGCCAGGGTCGGCTTCCACCAGATACTCAGCATCGCTTTTAGCCAACGCCAAATCGCCCTTCGAGTAGGCGGCTTGCATGCGGCCCGAGCGAGCCAGCATGTCGCCGGGCAAAGCGTCAACCATTTGCCTGTACAGGTCTATCGCTTCGTCGTGTTGGCCCAGCGCGTGCAGGTTGGAGGCGAGCAGGCGTTTGATGGCCAGGGTGGGTGCAATCTCCATCAGCAGCCTCAACCAACGCACGGCCAAGTGCAGGGCCTGGGCGCGCTGGGCTACTTCGATGACCCGTTGCAGCACCTGAGGGTCGCGTGGGTCTAGCTGCACAGCTTTCTCAGCTTGCTCGATGGCCAGTTGAAACTGGTTTTGACGTGCCAGCAAATGGGCATATTCAGTCACAGAGACTGACCACGTGGGGTTGACCTGAATCGCTCGCTGCGTCAGCTCACGCGCGCCCTGGGCATTGCCACTGGCCTCGGCCATGCGGGCACCGATCAGGTACACGCGGGGGTCTTGCGGGAAGGCTTGCGCCGCTTCGTTCAATTGGGCGGTAGCTTTGGTCAGGTCCCCTTTTTTAATCAATTCGTCGGTTGATTGCAGGTGGCGGGTGAATTGAGCGGCAGAGGTTTTGGCAGTAATCATGGGTAGGGAGTCACAGTACAGCCCTAAATTATCTCGCGTCAGCGCTGGCTTCAGGGTTAACACCGGGCAGCAATCTGTTTCATGGCCTTATAAATAAGTCGTTGCTTATATTTGCATTGATCGCATGACCACCACAACATCACCTGCAGACCAAGCCGACAGTGACCGCATTTTCGAGCTGGCCGCCGAGCTGTTTGGCCTTATGGCTGCGCCCATGCGGCTGCGTATTTTGAGTGCGCTGTGCGATGGCGAGCGCACGGTGACGCAGTTGCTGGCCGCCATTGACACCACGCAGCCCAATCTGTCGCAGCACCTGAACGTGCTGTATCGAAGTGGCGTTCTGACCAAGCGCAAAGAAGGCACGCAGGTGATTTACCGGGTGCAAAGCGAAAAGGCTGTCACCTTGTGCCGGGCGGTGTGTACGCAAATCGCTATTGAGGTGGACGAGCCGCACCAGTTGCCGCCAGCTGAGCGTTTGCTCGGAAGGGCCTTGGCATGACGCGCCATTCGGTCATTCGCCCGGCGCCCGAGGGCTTTTTGAGCCACGAGCAGATTCGCGAGGTACGGGCCGGGCGGCGCGGGTTTTTGGCTGCAGCCTTAGCAACAGCGGCCACCGCAGCCAGCGCCGAAGGCGACAACGCCATCCTCAACCTGCCCGCCCACAGCAAGGGCCTGGGCCAGGGTGCCGCCGCCCGTGGCTACGGCAGCCCCAGCGAGTGGGAAAAAAACCTGCAGCGCCGCGAAAGCCCGGGGCTTACGCGGGTGAACCAGGCGGGCGTGAGTTTTTGCCCGCTGCAAAGCCTGTTTGGCATCGTCACACCCAGCGGTCTGCACTTTGAGCGCCACCACCAGGGCTGGTGGGACATCGACCCGCGCGGCCACCGGCTGATGGTCAACGGCAGCGACCACGGCACCGGTGACACGATGCTGAAAAAACCCATGGTGTTTACGCTGGACGATTTGATGCGCCTGCCACCCGTCAGCCGTATGCACTTTATTGAATGTGGGGCGAACACTGGCATGGAGTGGGGCAATGTGTCGGTGCCCACGGTGCAATACACGCACGGCATGCTCAGTTGCAGCGAGTTCACGGGCGTGCCGCTCATCACCTTGCTGCAAATGTGTGGTGCCGATCTGAAGCGTGGGAAGTTTGTGCTCGCCGAAGGGGCAGACGGCTCCAGCATGACGCGCACCATTCCCATGAGCCTGATTGAATCCGGCCAGGTGCTGGTGGCCTACGGGCAAAACGGCGAAATGCTGCGCCCTGAAAACGGCTACCCGCTGCGCCTGGTGGTGCCCGGCGTGCAGGGCGTGAGTTGGGTGAAATACCTGCGCCGCATCGAGCTGGGTGACCAGCCTTACGCCACCAAAGACGAAACCCTTCATTACGTCGATTTGATGCCCGACGGCCTGCACCGCCAGTACACCAGCATCCAAGAGGTCAAAAGCGTCATCACCTCGCCCAGCGGCGGCCAGCAGTTGCTGGCCCAGGGTTTCCACAACATCACCGGCCTGGCCTGGAGTGGGCGCGGCAAGGTGAAAAAGGTCGATGTGTCGGTCGACGGTGGGCGCAACTGGCTACCCGCACGGCTGGACGGCCTGGTGCTCGACAAGTGCCTCACGCGCTTTCACTTTCCCTGGAGCTGGGCGGGTGAACCGGCCTTGCTCATGAGCCGAGCAGTTGATGAAACCGGCCATGTACAACCCAGCTACGCCGAGTTGCGCAAGGTGCGTGGCACGCGGGGGATCTATCACAACAACGCCATTCAGACCTGGCAAGTGCAGGCATCGGGGGAGGTGAGCAATGTTCAGGTTTCTTGAAGCTTTGCTCGGTGTGGCCAGGCATGTTTGCGCGAGCGTTTTTGAACGCAAAGGACGCAAAGGTTTCGCAAAGGCCGCAGAGAATTCAAAAGAAATTTTTCCTGGCTATTTGTCCTCTTTTGCGTATTTTGCGAAACCTTTGCGCCCTTTGCGTTCAGCCCTCTCTGCTCTTGCTGTGATGGGTTTCGTCAGCGCCCATGCCCAGACATTCACAGGCATCGGCCGCCCCGCCACCCCCGCAGAAATCAAAGCCTGGGACATCGACGTACGCGCCGATTTCAAAGGTCTGCCGTCCGGACAGGGCACCGTCAAGCGCGGGGAGCAGATTTGGGAGGCGCAGTGTGCGTCGTGCCATGGCACGTTTGGGGAGAGCAATGAGGTGTTTCCGCCGATGGTGGGCTACACCACGGCCAAAGACCAGCAGACGGGACGGGTTGCGCGCCTGAATCTGGACGGTGACGCGCCGACCCGCACCAGTCTGATGAAGCTTGCGCATGTTTCCACCTTGTGGGACTACATCTACCGCGCCATGCCCTGGACCACGCCCAAATCGCTGTCGCCCGACGACGTGTACGCGGTGACCGCGTTCATCTTGAACCTGGGCAATGTGCTGCCTGACGACTTCACGTTGTCAGACAAAAACATCCGGGAGGTGCAAGCCAGGCTGCCCAACCGCAACGGCTTGACTACTACACACAGCCTGTGGCCCGGGGCTGAATTCGGGTCTAAAAGTAAACCCGACGTGCAGGGCGCGACCTGCGTGCGCAATTGCACACCGGGTGACGTGAAAGTGGCCAGCTTCATCCCCGACTACGCCAAGCCCGCCCACGGTAACCTGGCCGACCAGTCGCGCCCCTGGGGGCCTGTGCGGGGTGTGCAAACGGCCGTTTTAGAGCCAAAAGTACCTCCCGCCCTTGTAAATACTGCTCAAGCAGCTATCAAATCAGGAGTAACTGAATCCCCTATTGCTGCGCCCACGCAAGCCCAGGTGATGCCTTTGCTGCAACAAAACGCCTGCATCGCCTGCCACGGCATGGACAACAAGCTGGTGGGGCCGTCGTTCAAGGAGATCGCGGTGCGCTACCAGAACAAAGCCGATGCCAGCGCGTACCTGGCTCAGCGCATCAAGGAAGGCGGGCAGGGCGTGTGGGGCAGCATTCCCATGCCCGCGCAGGCCATCAGCATGGGTGATGCGCAGGCGGTGGCGCGCTGGTTGGCGGCGGGGGCCAAGCCGTGATTCATCAAGGTTTTTTGAACGCAAAGGACGCAAAGGTTTCGCAAAGAACGCAAAAAGTGAAATCAGAAATTGGCTGTCCTTTTGCGCCTTTTGCGAAACCTCTGCGCACTTTGCGTTAACCCCTTCAGGGTATGCACGCTGCGATAAATGCGCAGCATTCATACAATTTCACCCATTCGATCAGATTCGATCAGTTAAGGAGCCACCATGGAACGTCGTCACTTCATCAACACATCAGCCGCCGCGCTGGGCCTGGCCGCCACCGCCAGCCTGGTACCCGCCACCGCACAAGCCCAGACCGCCTGGAACAAAGCAGCCTTCGACTCAAAAACCCTGGCCGACGCCATCAAATCTCTGGGCGGCGCAGCTGCCGCCACCGAGAGCAAAGACGTGGTGCTGACCGCCCCCGAAATTGCGGAAAACGGCAACGTCGTTCGCATTGGCGCGCAGAGCAACCTGCCGGGCACCGTGCAAATCGCGTTTGTGGTGGAAAAAAACCCCGCAGCGCTCTCCGCCGTGTTTGACATTCCCGCTGGCACCGACGCCAACGTCTCCACCAACGTGAAGATGGGTCAATCGTCCAACGTGTACGCCGTGGCCAAGGTGGGCGACAAGTTTTTTTATAGCGTCAAAGAAGTCAAAGTCACCCTCGGTGGCTGCGGCGGCTGAACTGAATCAAGGAGATCAATATGAGCGATCCAATGAGAATCCGGGCCCAGGTGCTGGCCGACAAAACCACTGTGCGCGTGCTGGTGAGCCACGAGATGGAGAGCGGCCAGCGCAAAGACGCGGCAGGCAAAACCATTCCCGCCTGGTTCATCCAGACCATCAGCGCCACCCACGAAGGCAAACCGGTGATGAGCGCCCAGTGGGGTCCCGCCATTTCGAAAAACCCGTTTGTGCAGTTCAGCTTCAAGGGCGGCAAGGTGGGCGACAAAATTGCCGTGACCTGGGTCGACAACCGCGGTGAAAAACGCACCGACGAAGCTGCGATTGCTTGAAATGGCCCGTTTTAAGTCAAATCGGCCACTAGCCCAGGTATTCATTGCTCAAGCAGCTATCGCTTTCATAGCATTTAGCGCCCCCGTCGCGGCTCAAAAGTCAGCCTCCGAAGCCATTGCCGACTACCGCGCCTCGCTGCAAGACGGCAACCCCGCTGACCTGAATGCCGCCCGCGGCGAGGCCTTGTGGAAAACCCCGCGCGGCCCAAAAAATGCGAGCCTGCAAGCCTGCGACATGGGGCAAGGCGCAGGCAAGGTCAAAGGCGCAGCCGCTGCCCTGCCGCGCTACTTTGCCGACACCGACAAAGTGATGGACGTGGAAAGCCGCCTGGTTCACTGCATGGTGACCCTGCAAGGCTTCAAACCAGAAGAATTCACCGCCCGCACTGCCTTCTCGGCTGACGGCCAACGCGCCACCGTGATTGAAGACCTGGTGGCCTACCTGTATGACGAGTCGCGCGACATGGTGGTCAACATTCCCCAGGCCCATGCCAAAGAAAAAGCCGCCTACGCCCGCGGAAAGGAAATTTTCTATTTCAAAGGCGGCCCGTACGACTTTTCATGCGCCTCCTGCCATGGAGAAGACGACAAACGCATCCGCCTGCAAGACCTGCCCAACCTGACCAAAGCCAAACCCGCACAAGACGCCTTCGCCCAATGGCCCGCCTACCGCGTGAGCCAGGGCGCGCTGCGCACCATGCAATGGCGCATGTACGACTGCTTTCGCCAGCAGCGCTTCCCCGAAATGCAATACCTCAGCCCCGCCTCGGTGGACCTGATCAGCTTTCTGGGCGTGAATGCCAACGGCGGCAAGATGGCTGCGCCGGCGATCAAGCGGTGAGATTTCTACTGAAACGATCTGGAGCGTCAAGGTTTTGAACGCAAAGGTCGCAAAGGTTTCGCAAAGAACGCAGAGAAATACCAATACTTGTTTTTGAATTCCTTTGCGTCTTTTGCGAAATCTTTGCGCACTTTGCGTTCAAAAAATACCATCTTTCGATACTTACCTGAATCGCAGGAAATTTATGAATAAAACGTCGTTTAAGTCCGTACTCATTGCTGGAGCAGCTATTACTTTAATAGCAAAAATCACCGGTTGTAGCAGCAGCCCGTCGCGCGATGAGGTGCTCGCCACCCTCAAGAGTTCGTTCTCCGAGCGCGGCCCCGCCAAGCTGGACCGCCTGGAGCAAACTGAGTTGCAACGCGTCTGTTCCGAAGCCGCATCGTCTGGCAAACCACTGGCCAAAGCGGACCGCGAGCGACTTGAAAAAACCATTTTGGCCAGCATCACCTACCCGGCAGATGGCAAATTTTTGGGCGACTGGCGTGAGGGCGAAAAAATTGCCCAAAACGGTCGGGGTCTGCAGTTCAGCGACGCGGCAGGTAGCCCCAACGGCGCCAATTGCTACGCCTGCCACCAGATCAGCCCGCAAGAAATCAGCTGGGGCAACCAGGGCCCCAGTTTGCTGAAATACGGCACGCTGCGCGGGGTGAAAGACCCTTCGTCAGCCGAGTCGCAGGCCATCGTCAAATACACCTGGGGCCGCATCTGGAACACCCACGCCTTCAACGCCTGCTCCGGCATGCCGCGCTTTGGCGATGCGGGCATCCTCACGCAAGGGCAGATCAAGGACGTGATGGCGTTGCTACTGGATCCTGCGTCGCCTGTTAACAAGTGAATTCGGGATCCTTTTGAACGCAGAGGGCGCGAAGGAACCGCAGAGGACGCAAAAAATACCAGAAAGCAAATTTGATTTTTTGGTTTTAATTTCTGCGCCCTCTGCGAATCCTTCGCGTCCTCTGCGTTCAAAATTCCCCGGCTTCAACCCATGACAAACCTCTCCCGCCGCGAATTCAGCTCCGTGCTCACCGCCGCTCTAGCAGCTGGCTTCCCGCTCAAAGGTCACACGCAAGACGCCTACGACCTGCCTCGCAAAGGCAATGTGCACCTGCTGCACATGACCGATTGCCACGCCCAACTGCTCCCCATTTACTTTCGCGAACCCTCCGTCAACCTGGGCGTGGCCAGCATGGCAGGGCAGTGGCCGCATTTGGTGGGCGAACAACTTCTAAAGGCTGCTGGCATCGCAGCGGGCTCGCGTGAAGCCCATGCCTTCACCCACCTGGACTTTGAAAACGCCGCCCGTCGCTTTGGAAAAGTGGGTGGTTTTGCACACTTGGCCACGCTGGTCAAGCGCCTGAAAGCCAGCCGCCCGGGCGCGCTGCTGCTGGACGGTGGCGACACCTGGCAGGGCAGCGCCACGGCGCTGTGGACGCAGGGGCAAGACATGGTGGACGCCTGCAAGCTGCTGGGCGTGGACATCATGACCGGGCACTGGGACTTCACGTACGGGCAAGACCGCATCAAGCAAATTGTCGAAAAAGACTTCGCCGGCAAGATTGAATTCCTCGCCCAAAACGTCAAAACCCGCGACTTTGAAGACCCGGTGTTCAAGCCCTGGGTCATGCGCGAAATGAACGGCGTGCCGGTGGCCATCATCGGCCAGGCTTTTCCCTACACGCCCATTGCCAACCCCGCCTGGCTCACACCCGACTGGTCGTTTGGCATTCGCGAAGCCGACATGCAAAAGACGGTGGACGACGCCCGTGCCAAAGGTGCGCACGCCGTGGTTTTGCTCAGCCACAACGGCATGGATGTTGATTTGAAAATGGCCTCGCGCGTCACCGGTATTGATGCCATTCTGGGCGGTCATACGCATGACGGCGTGCCCGTGCCCATCACCGTGAAAAACCCCGGTGGGCAGACGGTGGTGACCAATGCGGGCAGCAACGGCAAGTTTTTAGGCGTGCTGGACCTGGAAGTCAAAGACAAGCGCGTGCAGGCCGTCCACTACAAGCTGCTGCCCATCTTCTCCAATCAACTGCCCGCTGACAAAGACATGTTCGCCTTGATCGAAAAAGTCCGCGCGCCCTACAAAACCAGGTTGGAAGAAAAACTGGCTACCACTGAAGGCCTGCTGTACCGACGCGGCAATTTCAACGGCACATTCGACCAGTTGATCCTGGATGCCTTGATGCAGGTAAGAGGTGCCGACATCGCGTTCTCGCCCGGTTTTCGCTGGGGCACCAGCTTGCTGCCTGGCCAGGCGATTACCCGCGAGCACCTGATGGATCAAACCGCCATCAGCTACCCCTGGACCACCTTGACCGATCTCAGCGGTGCCGCCCTCAAAACCATTCTGGAAGACGTGGCCGATAACCTGTTCAACCCCGACCCGTACTACCAACAGGGTGGCGACATGGTGCGTGTGGGCGGTCTGCAATACAGCTGCGCGCCGGGCGAAACGGCGGGTAGACGTATCTCCGATATGCGCCTGAATGGCAAACCGGTTGACGCCGACAAAACCTACAAAGTCGCTGGCTGGGCTCCGGTGCAGGAGGCCAGTAAAAACGCCGGTCCGCCGGTGTGGGAGGTAGTGGAAACCTGGTTGAAAAGCAATCCGGTCGTGGCCGTGAGACAACTCAACAGCCCGAAAATGACTTGATTTAGATGTGACTAAGTTGCCAATTCCCGATCGTTTTGTGGTGACTCTAAAACATTAGTGACACATAGTTACTTTTCAAATACAGTGTGAAACATATACCGATGCAGCCCAGCATCACCCAGGCGGCGTTCAGGTAGGTCTCAGGGGGCCATATGTTTTGCACGATCGAAATCTTGGGTTTTGGGGCGGCTGACCGGAAATCTCTGGCTGCCATATTGGTGCTGTCGCTGCGGCGCGATGTGATGTATTCACAGTGGTCCGTCGGCCACCCAAAGCCGCCAGGCCTGCTGCTGGTCGATGGCGACAACCCGCAGGCGGTGGCGGAGGCGCTGTCCCGCAACCTGCCACCTTTCTACCCCGTGGTACTGGTGTCAATCAATCCGCCAGCCGACATGAATTGTGTTTATGTACAGCGGCCGATTCGCTACTTGAGTCTTTTCGATTCGTTGGATCAAGCACTGCGTAACGCTCGTCCATTTGGTGATGTACCGACTTTGGGCGACCACCCGGTTGGGGTTTCCAGCACGCAAAAAAATGCGTGGGCTCCCACCAATACCGCCTCCATTCACGCTGCGTTGGGGCCCATCACGATTTATGACCTGACCGATACCGCAGCGGCAGCCGATGCGGTTGCTTCCAAAGCACTATGGCCAGTGCCATCCAAGCCCGTAGCACCGCGCGTCGTGGCTTCACCACCCACCAACGTGGTGTCCCTGGCATCCTCCGTCGAGCGACCCGCTATGGCCCGCGCATCGGGAAAGACACGTAGCCAGCTAGCCGATGCTGCGTGGGTCCTCGTGGTGGACGACGACCTGGCCAATCGGCGCTTCATGGAAAGCAGACTGAGTCAATTCAACATCAATGTGGATTACGCAGCGTCGGGTGAACAGGCTGTTGGACTGACGGGCACCAAGCACTACGCCTGTGTTTTTCTCGATGTGGTGATGTCTGGAATGGACGGTTACCAGGTTTGCAAAATAATCAAGTCGAACCGCGCTTCCAAAGACACCCGCGTCGTCATGTTGACCAGCCGCAGCAGCACTTTCGACCGAATCCGCGGAACGATGGCCGGTTGCGACGCCTATCTGACTAAACCGGTTGATGAAGAAAAACTTGTCAAAACCATTAGCCGCTTCCTGCCTGCCACCGGACTCGTCAACGAACACAGCGCCGACAACGCCAAGATGATGGGCATGGATGAGCCTGAAGTCTTCAGGCGCCGCTCCGACAGCGCATCGTAGTAAGCACATCGAATGCCCGGATGAACGCGAGTGACGAGGCCGCGTCAAGGGTATTCCCGGCATAGCCCTATGCGCTTTCGGCCAGAGCCAGTGCGGCTTTCGGTGGCACAATCAACCGGCTAAGCAGGCCCTTCCAGCCACAACGCATCCGCCAAACGGTTCAGCCGTGTCGCGGAAGGTTTTCTAACCAAACTAATGTTTCCCAGAGGGAAACGGAGGTCAGCGATTCATGAGTTCTGTCCCACTATCCTCAGCTACCCAAGCGTCTATTTACGCCGCACAACCGGGCCAAGCGTCGGTTTACTCCGCTTACGGAAGCAATTCCTACCTCTTCGGCGGCAACGCGCCTTATGTTGAAGAGTTGTACGAAAACTATTTGGCCAATCCCGCCAGCGTGCCCGACAACTGGCGCGACTATTTCGATGCCTTGCAGCACGTGCCCGCGTCTGACGGCAGCCAGGCCAAAGACGTAGCGCACCTGCCAGTCATCAATGCCTTTGCCGAGTTGGCCAAGCAGGGCACCACCCGCACAGTGGTGGCCAGTGGTGCTGATTCAGAAATGGGCCGCAAACGCACTGCTGTGCAGCAGCTCATTGCCGCTTACCGCAACGTAGGTGCCCGCTGGGCCGATCTGGATCCACTGAAGCGCACCGAGCGCGCCAAAATTCCTGACCTGGAGCCGTCGTTTTACGGCTTTGCAGATGCCGACCAGGAAACGGTGTTCAACACCAGCAACACCTATTTCGGCAAAGATTCCATGAGCCTGCGCGACCTGCTGAACGCGCTGCGCCAGACTTACTGCGGCACGATTGGCGCGGAGTTCATGTATTCCACCGACCAGAACGAAAAACGTTGGTGGCAACAAAAGCTGGAGTCCATTCGCAGCCAGCCATCATTGAGCAAAGAGAAAAAACTTCATTTGCTGGATCGTTTGACGGCGGCGGAAGGCCTGGAGCGCTTTCTGCACACCAAATACGTGGGTCAGAAGCGCTTTTCGCTGGAGGGCGGTGAGAGCTTCATTGCGTCCATGGACGAGTTGATCCAGCTCGGCGGCATCAAGGGCATTCAGGAAATCGTGATCGGCATGGCCCACCGGGGCCGGTTGAATGTGCTGGTCAACTCGCTGGGCAAAGTGCCGGCCGACCTGTTCGCCGAGTTCGACCACACCGCGCCCGAAGACCTGCCTAGCGGCGACGTGAAATACCACCAGGGTTTCAGTTCGGACGTGACCACCCCTGGCGGCCCGGTTCACCTGACACTGGCCTTCAATCCCTCCCACCTGGAAATCGTCAACCCCGTGGTGGAAGGCTCGGTACGCGCCCGCATGGACCGCCGTGCTGACCCGCAAGGCAAGCAGGTACTGCCCGTGCTGGTGCATGGCGACGCGGCTTTTGCTGGCCAGGGCGTGGTGATGGAAACGCTGGCCTTATCGGAAACGCGAGGCTATTTCACAGGTGGTTCGATCCATATCGTCATCAACAACCAGATTGGCTTTACCACCAGCGACCCGCGCGACAGCCGCTCCACGCTGTATTGCTCCGACGTGGTCAAGATGATTGACGCGCCCGTGCTGCATGTGAACGGCGACGACCCCGAAGCGGTGGTGCTGGCCACCCAGCTGGCGCTGGAATACCGTATGGAGTTCGCCAAAGATGTGGTGGTGGACATCGTCTGCTTCCGCAAACTCGGACACAACGAGCAGGACACCCCGGCGCTGACCCAGCCGCTGATGTACAAAAAAATCGCCTTGCACCCTGGCACGCGCAAGCTGTATGCCGACAAGCTGACGGCGCAAGGCTTGGGAGCCACCCTCGGCGACGACATGGTCAAAGCCACCCGCGCCGCTTTGGACGCCGGCAAGAGTACGTTTGACCCGGTGCTGACCAACTTCAAAAGCAAGTACGCGGTCGACTGGAGCCCGTATCTGAACAAAAAGTGGACCGACACGGCCGATACCGCCATTCCCACCGCCGAGTGGAAGCGCATCGCCGAGAAAATCACGCGCGTGCCCGACACGTTCACACCGCACAACCTGGTGAAAAAAGTGCTGGACGACCGCGCCGCCATGGGCCGTGGCGAGGTGAACGTGGACTGGGGTATGGGCGAACACATGGCGTTCGCCTCACTGGTCGCCAGTGGCTACCCGGTGCGCCTGAGCGGTGAAGACTGTGGCCGTGGCACCTTCACCCACCGCCACGCCGTGCTGCATGACCAGAACCGCGAAAAGTTTGATGAAGGCACCTACCTGCCGCTGCACAACGTGGCCGAGAACCAAGCCCCGTTTGTGGTGATTGATTCCATCTTGTCGGAAGAAGCGGTGCTGGGCTTTGAATACGGCTACGCCTCCAACGACCCCAACACGCTGGTGATCTGGGAAGCACAGTTTGGTGACTTCGCCAATGGTGCGCAGGTGGTGATTGACCAGTTCATTGCCAGCGGCGAGGTGAAGTGGGGCCGCGTGAACGGTATTACCTTGATGCTGCCGCACGGGTACGAAGGCATGGGACCTGAGCACTCGTCAGCACGGCTAGAGCGCTTCATGCAGCTGAGCGCCGACACCAATATGCAGGTGTGCCAGCCCACCACCGCCAGCCAGATATTCCACTTGCTGCGCCGCCAGATGATCCGCAACCTGCGCAAGCCGTTGATCATCATGACGCCCAAGAGCCTGTTGCGAAACAAGGACGCGACATCGCCGCTGTCCGAGTTCACACGCGGCGGTTTTCAGACCGTGATCCCAGAGAACAAGGAAGCGGTGATCGAGAAGGCCGAGAAGGTCAAGCGCGTGGTGGTCTGCTCCGGCAAGGTGTACTTTGACCTGGTGAAAAAACGCGAGGAGCGCGGCGCCGACGACGTAGCCCTGCTGCGCGTAGAGCAGCTGTACCCGTTCCCGCACAAGGTGTTTGCCGCCGAGCTGAAAAAGTACCCCAACGCGGTAGACATCGTGTGGTGCCAGGACGAGCCGCAAAACCAGGGGGCCTGGTTCTTTGTGCAGCATTACATCCACGAAAACATGCTGGAAGGCCAAAAGCTGGGTTACTCCGGCCGCGCTGCATCCGCATCGCCAGCCGTGGGTTACTCGCACCTGCACCAGGAGCAGCAAAAGGCTTTGGTCGACGGTGCGTTCACCAAGATCAAGGGCTTTGTGCTCACCAAATAACCGCATCCACACGAACACCCGGAAAGAAGAATCAACATGGCAATCGTAGAAGTCAAAGTCCCGCAGCTGTCCGAATCGGTGGCTGAAGCCACCATGCTCACCTGGAAGAAAAAAGCCGGGGATTCCGTCGCCATCGACGAAATCCTGATCGAAATCGAGACTGACAAAGTGGTGCTGGAAGTGCCCGCGCCCAGCGCGGGTGTGTTGGCCGAAATCGTGGTGGCGGATGGCGGCATGGTCGTGTCAGATCAGGTCATTGCGAAAATCGACAGTGAAGGCAAGGCCGGTGCCGCTGCTCCCGCACCAGTAGCGGCAGCGGTCGCAGCCCCTGCGGCAACGATGGTCGCAGCCCCTGTTACCACGTCTTCGGGTGGCAGCAAGTCTGACGTCGCCATGCCAGCGGCTGCCAAGCTGATGGCCGACAACAACCTGGCCGCAGGTTCGGTGGCAGGCACCGGCAAAGATGGCCGCGTGACCAAGGGTGATGTATTGACTGCTGTTGCAGCACCTGCTTCAGTTTCAACCACTCCTAAAGTGATAGCTGCTCCAGCAGTATCTACAAGGGCTGCAACCACTTTATTGCCTCAAGTGGCAGGTCCGGCCGCACCCGACCAAGGCCCGCGCCCCGAGCAGCGCGTGCCCATGAGCCGCCTGCGCGCCCGCATTGCCGAACGCCTGCTGCAAAGCCAGTCGACCAACGCCATCCTGACCACCTTCAACGAGGTGAACATGGCCCCGGTGATCGAGATGCGCAAGCGTTTCCAGGAAAAGTTTGAAAAAGACCACGGCGTGAAGATCGGATTCATGAGCTTCTTCGTCAAAGCAGCCGTGCATGCGCTCAAGAAATACCCTGTGCTGAACGCCAGCGTCGACGGCAACGACGTCGTCTACCACGGCTATTTCGATATCGGCATCGCGGTGGGCAGCCCCCGCGGCCTGGTAGTGCCCATTCTGCGCAACGCCGACCAGATGAGCTTTGCCGACATTGAAAAGAAGATTGCCGAATACGGTGCCAAGGCTCGCGACGGCAAGCTGGGCATTGAAGAGATGACCGGCGGCACCTTTTCCATTTCCAACGGCGGCGTCTTCGGCTCCATGCTGTCCACCCCCATCATCAACCCACCGCAATCGGCCATTCTGGGCGTGCATGCCACGAAGGACCGGGCGGTGGTGGAAAACGGGGTGGTGGTCGTTCGCCCGATCAACTACCTCGCGATGAGTTACGACCACCGCATCGTGGATGGGCGTGAGGCGGTGTTGGGGCTGGTGGCGATGAAAGAGGCGCTGGAAGATCCGGCGCGGTTGTTGTTTGATATCTGAAACTAACCGCGCATGAAGTACGTCACGTATGCAAAGCAGCGGACCTTGGAAACCAACGCACAGGGCGTTACGGGCGTACTTTGTAAAACGATCGAAGATGGGCAGACGAGTTTCTTTTTCAGAGTGCGGCAAGAAAACGGCGAATTTAAAGATTACCAATTGCGCCACGACGACATGCAAATCACGATCGCGCTTGAAGAGCTTGCGTCGTTTTACCAGTTAGAAAACGGACGACTCGTACTGGATCATTCCTCTGAGGTTTTAGGCTTGAATGCGGCTAAACAAGATACAGATTAATGCTATGACTGTCTTACACCCCCAACTCTATGAAGCTGACACGGTGGCGTGGGCCACCGCGAACGCCGATTTACTTCGTCAGCGCCGATTTGCTGAGGTAGATGTTGTGCATTTAATCGAGGAACTGGAAGACATGGGAAAAAGCGAGCGCCGTGCGCTGGAAAGTCACTTATCAGTGTTGCTTATGCATTTACTCAAATGGGAACACCAACCCGTTATTCGAAGCAACAGTTGGAAATTCTCGATTGCCAATGCCCGAGCAAGCATTGAAGAGACTCTTGAGGACAGTCCAAGCCTCAAACCGAAATTGCAAGACACAGCTTTTGTTAGCAGAGCCTATTCGAGAGCACGGCGACTTGCCGCAATAGAGACTGGCTTGGACATAGCAATTTTCCCGGAAGTTTGTCCATTTGATTTAATGCAAATCCAATCAGATTACTTGCCCGCTTAACCATTTATTTGCTTTTTGAATTTTATGACCAAACAATTCGATGTCATCGTTATCGGCGGCGGCCCTGGCGGCTATATTGCTGCGATTCGCGCAGCTCAATTGGGCTTTAACACCGCTTGCATTGACGAGTGGAAAAACGACAAGGGCGGCCCGGCTCCCGGCGGTACCTGCACCAACGTGGGCTGTATTCCGTCCAAAGCCTTGCTACAAAGCTCGGAGCACTTTGAGCAGGCGAGCCATCACTTTGCAGACCATGGGATTCAAGTCAGTGGCCTGGCGCTGGATATGGTCAAGATGCTGGGTCGCAAAGATACGGTGGTCAAACAGAACAACGACGGTATTTTGTATTTATTCAAGAAAAACAAAATCTCGTTTTTTCATGGCCGCGGTTCGTTTGTGAAAGCAAGTGACGGGGGTTACGACATCCAAGTCGCTGGTACTACAGAAGAAATCATCACCGGCAAACATATCGTGATTGCCACCGGCTCCAATGCACGGGCGTTGTCAGGCACGCCGTTTGACGAAGACAACATACTGTCCAACGACGGTGCCTTGCGCATTCCCGCCGTACCCAAGAAGCTGGGTGTGATTGGTGCTGGCGTGATTGGCCTGGAAATGGGGTCTGTGTGGCGCCGCCTGGGTGCCGAGGTGACGATTCTGGAAGGCCTGCCCACATTCCTGGGCGCGGTGGACGAGCAAATTGCCAAAGAATCCAAAAAGGCATTCGACAAACAGGGCCTGAAGATTGAACTGGGCGTCAAAGTTGGGGAAATCAAAAATACCAAGAAAGGTGTTTCTATCGCCTACGCAAATGCCAAAGGCGAAGCCCAAACGCTTGACGTAGACAAGCTCATCATTTCCATTGGCCGCACCGCCAACACCATCGGTCTGAATACCGAAGCTGTCGGTTTGAAGCTCGACGAGCGCGGCATGGTCGTCGTCGATGAGCACTGCAAAACCAACCTGCCCAACGTCTGGGCGGTGGGCGACGTGGTGCGTGGCCCCATGCTGGCGCACAAGGCAGAAGAAGAGGGCGTGGCCGTGGCCGAGCGCATCGCGGGCCAGCATGGGCATGTGAACTTCAACACCATTCCCTGGGTGATCTACACCAGCCCGGAAATTGCCTGGGTGGGTCAGAATGAGCAGCAGCTGAAAGCCGAGGGCCGTGCCTACAAATCAGGCACTTTCCCGTTCCTCGCCAACGGACGGGCGCGTGCGCTAGGCGACACCACCGGCATGGTCAAGATGCTGGCGGATGCGACCACCGACGAGATTCTGGGCGTACACATCGTCGGGCCACAAGCTAGCGAGTTGATCGCCGAATGCGTGATGGCGATGGAATTCAAAGCCAGCAGCGAAGACATCGCCCGCATTTGTCACGCGCATCCGTCACTGAGTGAGGCCACAAAAGAGGCGGCGCTGGCGGTGGATAAGCGAACACTGAATTTTTGAGATTGGATGCAAGGGCATTTTTTGAACGCAGAGATTTCGCAGAGGACGCCGAAACACTCCGCTGCAAGTTGGCTTCTTTTGCGTTCTCTGCGTATCTTTCGCGTTCTCTGCGTTCAATAAATCCCCAGGATGTCCGTCCACACCCAATACCAACACGAACTCGCCTCCCGCGGCTACACCAGCGACCCTGCGCAGTTACGCGCCGTCGAGGCGCTGGAACGTTGCGCCACCGAGTGGGCCGAGTTCAAGGAGCAGCGCTCCAACTTCATCAAAAAACTGATCAACCGGCCCGAGATTCCGCGTGGTGTTTACATGCATGGCGGGGTAGGGCGGGGTAAGAGCTTTTTGATGGATTGTTTTTACAACGCAGTGCCGATTCAACGCAAAACCCGCCTGCATTTCCACGAGTTCATGCGCGAAGTGCACCGGGAATTGACGGACCTGCAAGGCACGGTGAACCCCCTGGACGAGCTGGGCAAGCGCATGGCCAAGCGGTTTCGGTTGCTGTGCTTTGACGAGTTTCACGTGTCCGACATCACCGACGCGATGATCTTGCACCGGCTGCTGGATGCGCTGTTTGACAACGGCGTGGGCTTTGTGACCACCTCCAACTTCAAGCCCGACGATTTGTATCCCGGTGGTCTGCACCGTGACCGCATCTTGCCGGCGATTGCGTTGCTGAATGCCAATCTGGAAGTCATCAGCGTGGACAACGGCACGGATTACCGTCGCATCACCATGGATCAGCTGCAGCTGTATCACATGCCGCTGGGGCCTGAGGCCGACGCCGCCATGACGCAGGCGTTTGAAAAGCTGGCTGAAGCCCATGATGAGGACCCTGTGCTGCACATTGAAGCGCGCCAGATTCGCGCGCGGCGCAAAGCCGGCGGACTGGTGTGGTTCGACTTCAAAACCCTGTGCGGAGGTCCCCGCTCGCAAAATGATTACCTGGAAATTGCCACCCAATTTCACACCGTGCTGCTGTCGGATGTGCCCGAGATGCCGCTGCGCATGGCATCGGAAGCGCGGCGGTTTACCTGGTTGGTGGATGTGCTGTATGACCGACGTGTCAAACTGATTCTGTCGGCTGCGGTGCCGCCCGAGCAGCTGTACACCGAAGGCCCGCTGGCCCATGAATTTCCGCGCACCGTGTCACGTCTGAACGAAATGCAGTCGGCCAGTTTTTTGGCGTTGGAGCGGCGCACGGTAGACACAGGATTGACATGACGAACTGTTTACGGATTGTGCTTGCTATATTTTTAATAGCTTCTTCAGCTTATTCGACGGCTCAAACAGCCCCTTTGATTGAAGGCGCAGACGCTCCAGAGCAAACCACCGCCAGCCAGCGTTCGCGCATCGCGGAACAGCGCGCGCAGGTGCAGGCCGACTACAGCCGAAAAGAAACAGCCTGCTACAACCTGTTTGCCGTGAACGACTGCTTGAGCCAAGCCCGCATTGCGCGCCGGGAAGCGCTAGCCGACCTGCAGCGGCAGGAAAACACCCTGAACGACGCCGAACGCAAGCGCAAATCAGCACAAAAAATCCAGAGCATTGACGACAAACTGGCGCAAGACCGATTGGCCACCGATGCGGCAGCCCGTGTGCGTCCACCCGCGGTGCCCGCCAGCGCGCCGGTCGACAGCGCTGCAGCGCGCCGCGAACACGAAAGCAGGCTGGCGCGCCAACAATCGGAGCAAGCCCAGCGCGCTGAACAAGCGACCCAGGCTCCCGGCAAACGCCAGCAATATGAAGAACGCTTGCGCAAAGCACAGGAGCGCAGGGCCGAGCATGAGAAAAAACTGCTGAAAGCACAGCAGGACGCGGCGTCAGCACCCAAAGCCTTGCTGGTTCCACCCTGAGTTCTGCTATTTATTCAATAGCTGCTTGAGCAGTATTTAAAAGGGCTAGAGCACTAAAAGCACTTAAAATACGGCAGATTGCTCTTGGGCGTCAAAACGCCAGACGTAGCGCAACGTTCAGGCCAGCGGCTCGAGCTTGACCACCACCAGCGACAGGTTGTCGCCGCCTCCACGGGCTCGGGTGCGGGCTTTCTCGATCAGAAACTCGGTGGATTCGCGCGGCGACAGGGATGACAGCACCGATCCCAATTCGTTGGGGCTGAAGTAGTGCCACACACCGTCGCTACACGCCATCAAGATGTCACCGGGTCGCATCAACGAAATGGAATGCGTTTCAAACGGTGGGTCGTCTTCGGTGCCGAGACAACCCATCAAGATATTGGACTGCGGGTGCACATTGGCCTCTTCCTCGGTCAGCTCACCTTTGTCCACCAGGGTTTGCACATAGGAATGATCCAGCGTGCGTTTGATCAGTTTGTTGCCGTGGTAGTGGTAGATGCGCGAGTCGCCAGCGTGAACCCAGTGACACTCACCCGTGGGGTTGATTAAAAACGCCACGACCGTGCTGTGCGGTTCCTGTTCCGAGGAAATGGCCGTCAGCTTGATGACGATATGAGCCTCCTGCACAATCTGTTTGAGCATGCTCGGGCCGTCATCCACCTCGGGTGCGTAGCGCTCAAACAACTGACGGGCTGTCATCATCACCTGGTCGGATGCTTTGCGTCCGCCGCTGCGGCCACCCATTCCGTCAGCCACCACGGCCAGCATGCAGCCTGGTACGCGTGGGTGGTTGAGCAAGACCACCTGGTCTTGCTGGTACTCGCGGTCACCTTTGTGGATGCCGGTAGAGGCTGAAATTCGATAACCTTTGGCCATAAGCAGCAGTGTCGAGTCAAGCGGTGCCCATAAGCGTGCGCCGCCTGCGCTCGATAATTCTCCGTTGCGGCCATCTTAGCAAGCCAATCACGAACTGCCCATCCTTGGAAACCAATCTTCACTCGCCCCAGCGCCAGCTCATTGAGTTGCGCATGGAGCACGCCGATCTCAACGCGCTGATTGACCGCGTCAGTCACGCGCTGCCCCTGGACGAGCTGATGCTGCAACGGCTGAAGAAACGCCGCTTGCGGCTGCGCGACCGGATCGCGTCTCTAGAGCTGAAGCTGGACCCCAGAGAACCCGCATGAGAGGCTCGTCATGAGTTTGGTTGAATCCGTGCGGCAAGTTTTTGCCCAAGACGGCGTGCTGGCCAGTGCCACGGACGGCTTTAGTCCGCGCGCGGGGCAGACCGATATGGCGGTGGCGGTCGCAGGCGTGTTGCAAACAGGTGGTGTGCTGGTAGTGGAAGCGGGTACTGGTGTGGGAAAAACCTTTGCCTACCTGGTGCCCGCGCTGCTCAGCGGCCAGCGCGTGCTGCTGTCCACCGCCACTAAAACCTTGCAAGACCAGTTGTTTGGCCGCGACTTGCCGCGTCTGGTCAAAGCGCTGGGTTTGCCGGTGCGGCTGGCCCTGCTCAAGGGCCGCGGCAGCTACCTGTGCCTGCACCGGCTGGAGTTGGCCCGGCATGAGGTTTCTGCCGCAGACCGCCGTGCGCTGGCCAAGGTGGAGCAGTGGGCGCAAGCCACGCGCAGTGGTGATCTGGCCGAGGTGCCCGGGCTGGACGAGCGCTCGCCCATCATTCCGCTGGTGACGTCCACCCGCGAGAACTGCCTGGGCTCGCCATGCCCCAAATTCCGCAATTGCCACGTGAACCTGGCGCGGCGGGAAGCGCTGGGGGCCGACATCGTGGTGGTCAACCACCACCTGTTTTTTGCCGATCTGGCCGTGCGCGAGTCAGGCATGGCCGAGCTGCTGCCCACGGTGCGCGCGGTGGTGTTCGACGAGGCACACCAGCTCAATGAAACCGGTGTGCAGTTTTTGGGCAACCAACTGGGCACCGCTCAGCTGCTCGACCTGACGCGCGACCTGCTGGCGGCCGGTTTGCAGCTGGCGCGCGGCCTGGTGGATTGGTCCAGCGTGGCGGGTGCGCTGGAGCACAGCGCACGGGAGCTTAGGTTGGTGGTGGGCAAAACCTGGGGCCAGACACGTTTGCGTTGGGTGGACGGCGCCCCCGATCAGATCGACGCGGCGGCCTGGCAGCAGGCCTTGCAAGACGTGGCCGATGCTTGCAAGCTGGCTACCGCTGCGCTGGATACCGTGAGTGAAATAGCACCCGACTTTGTGCGCCTGCACGAGCGTGCCAGCGGCCTGGGCGAGCGGGCGCTGTTGTTCTTGCAGCCCTGCGAGCTGGGCTGCGTGCGCTGGCTTGATGTGGGCGCGCAACTGCGTCTGGTGCAGTCACCGCTAGACATTGCCCAGGCGGTGCAAACCCGCTTGCTCAAACCCCCACCGCCTGCCGCAGACGACGCCGAGCCGGTGCCCGCCCGCAGCTTTGTGTTCACGTCCGCCACCTTGGGGGACGAACCCAAGTTGACCTGGTTTACCGAGCCTTGCGGTTTGCAAGCTGCACAGGTGCTGCAAGTGAGCAGCCCGTTTGACTACGCGCGCCAGGCAGCGCTCTATGTGCCGCGCCACCTGGTGCGCCCCAACGACCCGAATCACAGCGCGCAAGTGGCGCAGATCGCAGGCGATGCGGCGGCCAGCATCGGCGGGCGCACTTTGGTGCTGACCACCACCTTGAAGGCGCTGCGTGCTGTGGGCCAGGCTTTGCAAGAACGCTTCAAAAATGATAGCGGCTTGAGTATATTAATCCAGGGCGAACTGCCCAAAAGACGCTTGATGGAGCTGTTCCAACGCGGCAACCAGGATGGCGCGCCGGGTTGCGTGCTGGTCGCGTCTGCCTCGTTCTGGGAGGGGTTTGATGTGCCGGGTGATGCTTTGCAGGTGGTGGTGATTGACAAGCTGCCGTTCCCACCGCCCAACGACCCGCTGGTGGAGGCCCGTTCCCAGCGTCTGGAGGCACAAGGGCGCAATTCGTTCAGTGATTACTCGCTGCCCGAGGCCGCCGTGGCTCTGAAGCAGGGGGCCGGCCGATTGATTCGCACCGAGACCGACCGGGGCATTCTGGTGGTGTGCGACACGCGCCTGGTGGGCATGAGCTATGGCCGTCGCTTGATGGACAGCCTGCCGCCCATGCAGCGCCTGACGACGCAGGCGCAGTGGGAGGACGCTTTGGCAGCGCTAAAAACCGCCAGTGCTCATCAAGCCATCACCACACTTTCCACCACGGATCCTGATTGGCTTTGAAGCCCCCACTGAGGTAGGCGCTGTTGGGGTAGTTTTTGTCCAGCACGCGCTTGGCGTCATCACGCAGCTGCGGCAAGCCCATCGCGTCGTACGAGCGCACCAGGATGTACAGCGCCTCTTCCAGCGCGGGCACGTCCTGGTAGTCGTTTAAGGCCAGTTGGGCGCGGTTCACGGCGGCCACATAAGCACCCCGGGTGAAGTAGTAGCGCGCCACATGCACCTCGTACTGCGCCAGCGAATTCACGATGTAGGTCATGCGCTGGCGGGCATCGGGCGAGTAGCGGGAATCAGGAAAGCGGGTGGTCAGCTCCTTGAACGACTCGAACGACTCTTTCGCGGCTTTCTGGTCCCGCTCCGACAAATCCTGCTTGGTCACAAACGAAAACAGGCCCAGGTTGTCGTTGAAATTCACCACGCCGGTGAGGTACAGCGCGTAGTCCAGCGCCGGGCTGGCCGGGTGCAGCTTCATGAAGCGCTCCAGCGTGGAGACGGCTTGGGCCTGCTCGCCGGCCTTGAAGTGCGCGTAGGCTTTTTCCAGTTGAGCCTGCTGGGCCAGGGGCGTGCCAGCGGCGCGGCCCTCAAGCTTTTCGTACAGCAGCACAGCCTTGTCATAAGCACCTGCGTCCAGCTCCGATTTAGCCTCTGCGTAAATCTTGTTGGGGCTCCAGGTGGCGGTTCTGTCGTCAGAAGTGGTGGAGCAGGCACTCAGCACAAAGGCTGCCGTCAGCAGCCCGCCAAAAGCTACCCTTGATAATTTGCCGCTTGACATCACACACAACCCCTTTAAATCAAAGCGCGCAGTTTACTGCGGCGACCCTCCAATCGCCGTTGCCCAACGACAGCCTGGCTGACGATGCGCTGGGGGATGCCCCCGAGCCCGGGCCTGACAGCGAACTGCGCACGCTCACCGTGCCACCCGAACTGCATGGCCAGCGCCTGGATCGCTGCCTGGTCAGCCTGGTGGGCGAGTTTTCGCGCAGCTATTTGCAGCAACTGGTGGAAGCAGGCTCGGTCAGCGTCTCGGGTCTTGCCGTCACCAAAAATTCCACCAAACTGCGCGCGGGCGAGGTGTTGGCCATCGAGCTGCGGCCCACCGCCCAAAGCCAGGCCTTTGCGCCTGAGGCCATGGCGCTGGATGTGGTGTTTGAAGACGCTTTCCTACTCGTGGTGAACAAACCCGCAGGCCTGGTGGTGCATCCAGCCCCTGGCAATTGGAGTGGCACTTTGCTGAACGGTTTGCTGGCACGCGATGCCAGCGCGGCCACCCTGCCGCGCGCGGGCATCGTGCACCGGCTGGACAAAGACACCAGCGGCTTGATGGTCGTGGCCAAAACCCGTGGCGCCATGGACGGCCTGGTGCAGCGCATTGCCGCCCGTGACGTGAGTCGCCAATATGTCGCACTGGGCCACCGCACCTGGCGCGGCGAGCCTAGCCGCCAGGTGGACGTGGCGATTGGCCGCGACGTGCGCAACCGTTTGCGCATGGCGGTGGTCGACTTAAGCCAAAACAGCGGGAAGCCCGCCAGTACATTGCTCAAGCTGCTACAAAATCAGGAGTCATTTTGCTGGGTACAAGCCAATTTGCACACGGGCCGCACCCACCAGATACGCGTACACATGGCCCACGTGGGCCATCCACTGGTAGCCGATGAGTTGTATGGCGGCGCGCCCGCGTTGGGTTTGACGCGGCAGGCCCTGCACGCCCAGCGGCTGGCGTTTGAGCACCCGGTGACGCAGCAGCCGATGGCGTTTGAGGTGGCGCTGCCGGGTGATCTGCAATCGGCGGCGCAAACAGCGGGTTTTGACGTGTAGAACGGGCGTTCGAAGCCGAACATTACAATTACAACCCCTGCAGCCGATGGCTACGGGCGCATAAATTGTTGGCGCAGCGCCTACGGGCCAGCTACGCAGGCCGACGCGATACAGGACTTTCCGACCCCCGTCGCCCACCAACCGATTACCTTGAAATACGAAGAGACCAAACCATGAACACGGTGGATGCCAAGCGCATCCTGGAAACAGCATTGATTTGCGCTAACGAGGCGTTGTCCGTTCGCGCGCTGCGTGTGCTGTTTGCCGACGAACTCGGCGCGGACAGCATCAAGACCCTGCTGGAGCAGTTGCAGGCGGACTGGGCGCAACGTGGGGTGGAGCTGGTTTGTATTGCCAGTGGCTGGCGCTTTCAAAGCCGTCCACAGATGCGCGAGTTTCTGGATCGCCTGCACCCCGAAAAGCCGCCCAAGTACACCCGCGCTACGCTGGAAACACTGGCCATCATTGCCTACCGCCAGCCGGTCACGCGCGGTGACATGGAAGACATTCGCGGCGTCACCATCAACAGCCTGATCCTCAAACAACTCGAAGACCGGGGCTGGGTTGAGGTGATTGGCCACCGCGAAGCCGCAGGCCGCCCGGCTTTGTTTGCCACCACACGGCAGTTTCTGGACGACCTGGGGCTGCAGTCTCTGGATCAGTTGCCGCTGCTGGACAACGCCAGTGAGCAGGTCAGTGCCTTGGCGGCGTTGTCCCCGGTGCCGCCTGCGGACCCCGCGCAATCAGCATTTCCGTTGGACGAACCCGAACTGCAGGAACCCGCCCTGATCGACGCGCTGACCGTCGATATGAACGTACAGGCACCACCCGCAGCAGATCAGCCCACTTCTCACGAACCCTTGGTGAACCCGTCATGACCCCTGATCTGCCTATCGTGTCCGAATCGTCAAATATGCCGGATTTAGATCGAAAAGTGCCCCCAGCCCTTATAGATACTGCTCAAGCAGCTATTGAAATGGTAGCAATTCAAGCGCTGGCAGAGCCTCCAACACCACCCGATGGTTTGTTTGCCGCGCTGATTTCCGGTCAGTTTGACGAGGAACAAACCAGCCAGGAGCCCGCCACACCACCCAAGCGCGTGCTGCTGCCGCAGGTCGAAACGCCCAAGCTGCACAAGGTGCTGGCCCAGGCCGGCATGGGCTCGCGACTCGAAATGGAGCAGTTGATTCTGGAAGGCCGCATCTCGGTGAACAACGAGCCGGCCCACATTGGTCAGCGCATCCAATACGGCGATCAGGTCAAGGTCAACGGCAAGCCGATTCGCTACCGCATTGATCCGCCACCCGCGCGCGTGATTGCCTATCACAAGCCGGTGGGCGAGGTGGTGACGAATGACGACCCGCAAAACCGGCCGACCGTGTTTCGCAAGCTGCCCAAGCTGCAGCAGGGCAAGTGGCAGTCGGTCGGGCGGCTGGACTTGAACACGGAAGGCCTGTTGCTGTTTACCAGCTCGGGCGAACTGGCCAACCAGTTGATGCACCCGCGCTTCGGCCTGGAGCGTGAATACGCGGTGCGCGTGCTGGGCAAATTGGCCAAGGAGGAGCGTGAGCGTCTGCTGGCTGGCGTCAAGCTCGAAGACGGCATGGCCAGCTTTGGCTCGATTGAAGACGGCGGAGGTGAAGGCTCCAACTGCTGGTATCGCGTCACCATTTCCGAAGGCCGCAACCGCGAAGTGCGCCGCATGTTCGAGGTGGTGGGCCACGCGGTCAGCCGCCTGATCCGCATCCGCTACGGTGCCATGTTGCTGCCACGCGGCCTGCGCCGGGGTGCCTGCATGGAGCTGGATGACCGCGATATCCACGCGCTGATGCAAGCGGCAGGCACGCATGACCGCCGCAACGACCAGGGAGGCGATGAATTCCGCCCCGATGGCTCACGCATGAACAAAGGCGCTGGCCAGCACCCCGTGAACCGCCGCCGCGATTCGCGTGTGGGCGGGCCGCGCGGCAATGCCGGGCAGCCACGTGGGCCAGGCGCGCCGCGTGGGGGGCGTCCGGGAACTGGCCGAGACGACCGCAACGTCGGACCGGGCGGTAAGCGCCCAGGTAACGGCAACAGCGGCAACGCCCAACCCGATCCGTTGAAAACCTCACAGGGCTACATCGGAGCCGACAGCCTGACACGTCAGCGCCAAGGGCAGGGCCAGGGGCAAGGTCAGCGCCGGGGAGGTGGGGGAGGCAACTTTGGCGGACCAGGAGGCGGTCAGCGGCGCGGGCGGGGATGACCCAAAGGCTCGTCGGTCATCTGTCATCTATTGATCCGGAACGATTTAATCGCGAATTCCCGTTCGGGCTGAGGTATCGAAGCCCTCGCGAGCCCTTCGATACCTCAGGGCGAACGGTCGGGGATAAAGCGTGCCGGATCAATAAGCGCCAGCGAAGTCATCCCGTCATCCAGCCCAGCTAAAATGTGAGGCTTTGTCAATTCGGCAAAACTCTCTTTCACAACCTTCAGGCACAGGAAAAAACCATGGCTATCGAACGCACCCTCTCCATCATCAAACCCGACGCAGTGGCTAAAAACGTCATCGGCCAGATTTACGCCCGTTTCGAGGCCGCTGGCCTGAAAGTGGTGGCTGCCCGTATGGCCCATCTGTCGCGTGGCGAAGCGGAGCAGTTCTACGCGGTGCACAAAGCCCGCCCTTTCTTCAAAGACCTGGTCGATTTCATGATTTCCGGCCCGGTGATGATTCAGGCGTTGGAAGGCGAAAACGCGATCCTGAAAAACCGCGACCTGATGGGTGCGACCGACCCCAAGAAGGCTGATGCAGGCACCATTCGCGCCGACTTTGCCGACAGCATTGACGCCAACGCCGTACACGGTTCTGACGCAGCGGAAACCGCCGCTGCCGAAATCGCGTTTTTCTTCCCCGGCATGAACGTCTACTCGCGCTGAGCAGACATTCCCCAAGCGCAATGACCGCCAACCTGCTCGGCTACGATCTTGAAGGCTTGGCTGCGTTTTGCGAGCAGTTGGGTGAAAAGCGCTTCCGCGCCACCCAGCTGTTTCGCTGGATCCATCAAAAAGGTGCCACCCAGTTTGACCAGATGAGCGACTTGGCCAAGTCGCTGCAAGGCAAATTACAAGGCGTGGCGCATGTGCAAGCACTGCGCGTGATTTCCCAACACGAGTCGGCGGACGGCACCATCAAGTGGCTGTTTGATGTGGGCGCGGGTGACGCGGTGGAAACCGTGTTCATTCCTGAAGATGATCGCGGCACCCTGTGCATCTCGTCGCAGGCCGGATGCGCCGTCGGTTGCCGGTTCTGTTCCACCGGTCACCAAGGCTTCAGCCGCAACCTGAGCACCGCTGAAATCGTGGCGCAGCTCTGGTTTGCCGAACACTTTTTACGCAAACACCTGGGCCGCGATGACCGCGTCATCTCCAACGTGGTGATGATGGGTATGGGCGAGCCCCTGCAAAACTACGACGCGCTGGTGCCCGCGCTACGCGTCATGCTCAGCGACCACGGCTATGGCCTGTCGCGCCGCCGCGTCACGGTCTCCACCTCGGGCGTGGTGCCGATGATGGACCGGCTGGGGCAAGACTGCCCCGTGGCCCTGGCCGTCTCATTGCACGCGCCCAACGACGCACTGCGCGAAAACCTGGTGCCGCTAAACCGCAAGTACCCGCTGGCCGAACTGATGGCGGCTTGCCAGCGCTATCTGGCGCATGCGCCGCGCGACTTCATCACCTTTGAATACTGCATGCTGGATGGTGTGAATGACCAGGCAGCCCAAGCGCATGAGCTGGTGCAGTTGGTCAGGCAGGCCGGGCAGGGCGCGTGGTGCAAGTTCAACCTGATTCCGTTTAACCCATTTCCAGCCTCTGGTCTGTTGCGCTCCGACCCCAAACAGGTCATTGCTTTTGCGAAGATTTTGAGCGACGCTGGTATCGTCACCACCGTACGCAAGACCCGTGGAGACGACATTGATGCCGCGTGCGGACAACTGGCCGGTGATGTGCAAGACCGCACCGCGGTGGCCAGTCGGATGGCCAAGCAGCGCGTCGTGATGCTCAAGTCTGTGCCAGCTTGACCGGGCCGGGCCCGTCAGGCGTTTATTAACTTTTCGTTGGAGCCCAAAACACCATGAAACCCCTTTTGCTCGGCGCGGCCGTGTTGCTTGTGCTGTTCGGCGCTGCGGGTTGCGCAAGCAGGTCGGGGGATGGCTCAGGCGGAAAGACCACCGATATCGCCACCGAGTCAGACGAGTCGGAGGCCCGCAAGCGTGCGCGCATCCGCATGGAACTGGCAATTGGTTACTTCGAGCAGGGTAAAACCAATATTGCACTGGACGAATTGAAGCAGGTAATCGCATCGGATCCGACCTTTCCAGATGCCTACAGCCTGCGCGGATTGATTTATATGCGCTTGAACGATGTGGGGCAGGCAGAAGAAAGTTTTCGCCGGGCCTTGGTGTTGAACCCGCGCGATGGAAACACGCTGCACAACTATGGCTGGCTGCAATGCCAGCAACAGCGTTATGCCGAAGCCGACAAACTGTTCGATCAGGCCTTGACCAACCCGCAGTACGGTGACCGTGCGAAAACTTTCATGACCCAGGGTGTGTGCCATGTGCGTCGTGGCCAGTTACCCCAAGCCGAAAGTAGTTTTGTACGGGCCTATGAGCTGGATGCTGCCAATCCGGTCACCGGTTTCAATCTTGCAAATTTGTTGTTCAAGCGTGCGGACTTTGGTCGCGCCCAGTTCTACATCCGCCGATTGAATAACAGTGAATTTGCCAACGCCGAATCGTTGTGGCTGGGCATGAAAGTCGAGCAGCGGCTGAATGATCAAGTGGCTTTGATGCAGTTGGGCGAGCAACTGCGCAAACGGTTTCCCGCATCGCGCGAAGCAGCAGCCTATGACCGGAGAGCCTTTGATGAGTGAGTTTGAAGCCGACGCGGATCGGTCGAATGTGCCACCCGCCGATTCGGCTACCGCAGGCGGTATGTTGCGCCAGGCCAGGGAAGCGGCTGGCTTACACATCGGTGCGCTGGCCGTCTCCTTGAAAGTGCCAGTGCGCAAGCTCGAAGCGCTGGAGGCCGACCAATACGACAGCCTGCCTGACATGGTGTTTGTGCGTGCCCTCGCGTCCAGCGTGTGCCGCACCTTGCGCATGGACCCTGCGCCGATTCTGGCCAAGCTACCCACCACCCTGGGCACCCCATCTCCACAGACCCACAGCATGCTCAATGCACCGCTGCGAAGCGCCGGGTACGCTGCGACGGGTGTTTCACGGGCCACGCCCTTGTCCCGGCCACTGGTCTGGGCTGTGGGTGTTTTGCTATCGGGCGCGCTGGCGCTTTTTGCCTGGCCGTATGCACAGACTTTGAATCTGGGCCAACTCTTTGCCACGAACGGTGAGGCCCCCGCCATTTTGACGAATCGGTTGGAGCCGACGGTACCTGCCGCGACTCAAGTGACTCAGGTACCACTTCCAACGATGATGACCGAACCCGCAGGCGCGACACCGACCAGCGCTTCTTCCGTTCCTTCACCCGCCACTTCACCCACTGTGACGCCGGTGGCTACCCCGGCGCTGCCTGCGGCCAGCGGCGTGGTGGTGTTCAGTGTGAAAACCGATACCTGGGTCGAAGTGACCGATGCGCGTGGCGCCACCAGTTTGCGCCGCCTGATTCCTGCCGGTGAGACGGTGGGTGCCAGCGGCAACCTGCCGCTTGCCGTGACTGTGGGCCGCGCCAACACCACCCAGGTCACCGTGCGCGGACAACCCTTTGATCTGGCACCGGTTTCCCGCGACAACGTAGCCCGATTTCAGGTGAAGTAATGCCCGATGTTTTGAATTGTCTCCCCGATTTCAATAACGCTATTGGCGCCGCAGCCCCCGCCGCGCGGCGCTCCCGCCAGTCCCGCACCGTGTGGGGTAGCCATGTGGTCACGGTGGGCGGCGATGCCCCGGTGCGCGTGCAGTCCATGACCAACACCGACACCGTGGACGCGATTGGCACTGCCATTCAGGTCAAAGAGCTGGCGTTGGCGGGCTCGGAAATGGTGCGCATCACCGTGAACACGCCCGAGGCTGCCGCCCAGGTGCCCTACATCCGCGAGCAGCTGGACCGCATGGGCATTGAGGTGCCGCTGATTGGCGACTTTCACTACAACGGCCACCGGCTGTTGACCGAGTTCCCCGACTGTGCCCAAGCCCTGTCCAAGTACCGCATCAACCCCGGCAACGTGGGCAAGGGCGACAAGCACGACAAACAGTTTGGCCAGATGATTGAAGCGGCCATGCGCTGGGACAAGCCCGTGCGCATCGGCGTGAACTGGGGCAGCCTGGACCAGGAGCTGCTGGCCGATCTGATGGACACCAACAGCCGCCGGGCCCAGCCATGGGATGCCAAACAAGTGATGTACGAGGCACTCATCACTTCGGCCATCGATTCCGCCAAGCTGGCCGAATCCATGGGCATGAATGGCGACCAGATCATCCTGTCGTGCAAGGTCAGCGGTGTGCAGGACTTGGTGTCCGTCTACCGCGAGCTGGCCAAGCGCTGCAATTACGCCCTGCACCTGGGCTTGACCGAGGCGGGCATGGGCACCAAGGGCACGGTGGCTTCTAGCGTGGCCTTGGGCATCTTGCTGCAAGAAGGCATTGGCGACACGATTCGCGTCTCGCTCACGCCGCAACCGGGCGAATCGCGCACGCAAGAGGTGGTGATTGCATCGGAAATTCTGCAATCGCTGGGCTTGCGCAGCTTCACGCCCAGCGTGACGGCCTGCCCCGGTTGTGGTCGCACCACCAGCACCACATTTCAGGAACTGACGCAGCAGATCGACGACTTTTTGCGCGCCCAAATGCCGGTCTGGAAAGAAAAATACCCCGGCGTTGAAAAGCTCAAGGTGGCCGTGATGGGCTGCATCGTGAACGGCCCGGGCGAGAGCAAACATGCGGACATTGGTATCAGCCTGCCTGGCACTGGCGAGGCCCCAGCGGCCCCGGTCTACATCGACGGCGAAAAAGCCATCACCTTGCGCGGCGACAACATTGCCGGCGAGTTCCATCAGCTGGTGGAAAACTACATCGACAAGCGGTTTGGTCACCGGGAAGAAGTTTCTGCGTAACCGTTCTGCTTAGGCATTAAATATGCCTTCAGCCCTTGTATTTATTGCTCAAGCAGCTATCTAAATAATAGCAATTAAATTTTCTCGATGACTGACAAACTGACCGCCGTCAAAGGCATGAACGACATCCTGCCGCCTGACTCGGCGCGCTGGGAATGGCTGGAAGAAAGAGTGCGCCAGCTCATGGCCTGCTATGCCTACCGAAACATCCGCACGCCGCTGGTGGAGCCCACAGCGCTGTTTGTACGCGGCCTGGGCGAGGTGACCGACATCGTGGAAAAAGAGATGTATTCGTTTGAGGACAGGCTCAACGGCGAGCAGCTGACCTTGCGCCCCGAAAACACCGCCGGTGTGGTGCGTGCTGTGGCCGAGCATTCGATGTTGTACGAAGGCGGGAAGCGCCTGTACTACATGGGTCCCATGTTTCGCCACGAGCGGCCGCAGCGCGGGCGCTACCGGCAGTTTCACCAGATTGGCGCGGAGGCCCTGGGGTTTGGCGGCGCAGAGATCGATGCCGAATTGATTTTGTTGGCCGATGCACTGTGGAAATCGCTTGGTTTGACAGACGTACGTCTGGAAATCAACAGCCTGGGCCAGCCCGATGAACGCAAGGCCCACCGTGCGGCCTTGATTGCCTACTTTGAGCAGCACCTGGACGTGCTCGACGAAGAAGCCAAGCGCCGCCTGCACACCAACCCGCTGCGCATTCTGGACACCAAAAACCCCGCCATGCAGGCCGTGGTGGCGGCAGCGCCCCAGCTCATCGACATGCTGGGCCAGGCGTCGCTGGCGCACCTGAACACGGTCAAATCGATTCTGGACGCCAACGGCGTGGCCTGGACGGTGAACCCGCGACTGGTGCGCGGCATGGACTACTACAACCTCACCGTGTTTGAGTTCATCACCGATCGCCTGGGCTCCCAGGGCACGATTTGCGGCGGTGGGCGCTACGACTATTTGATCGAGCAAATCGGCGGCAAGCCCGCACCGGCCGTGGGCTGGGCGCTGGGCGTGGAGCGGGTGCTGGAGCTGCTGAAAGAGCAGGGCGTGGCAAGCCCCACGCCCGTGCTGCACGCGTATGCGGTGATTCCCGATGCGACGGCGCTGCCCGTTGTCAGCCAAACCCTGCAGGCCCTGCGTGCGGCGGGTGTGTCGGTGCAAATGCACCCATCAGGCGCCGAAGGCATGAGCAGTATGAAAAGCCAGTTCAAAAAGGCCGACGCCAGCGGCGCACGGTTTGCCCTCGTTTTCGGTGCAGATGAACTGGCCGTCGGTCAGCTGCTGGTGAAACCCCTGCGTGATGCGGGTAGCGCGCAGACCTCGCGCCCGCTCAACGATGTGGCCTTGTGGGCCGCAACCCTACAATCGCCCCCCTGATCCCAGTGGCTTACAACGTACCTTTCACCCTCACATGGCCAAACAACTCGACCTCGAAGAACAAGAACAACTTGATCAACTCAAGCATTTCTGGAACCAGTACGGAAACCTGATCACCTGGGTATTGATTGCGGTGTTCGGCTCAGTAGCCGCCTGGAACGGCTGGCAATACTGGCAGCGCACCCAGGCCGTGCAGGCATCGGCCTTGTATGACGAGGTGGAGCGCTTTTCCAAAGCCAACGACGCACAACGCATGGAGCGGGCGTTTGCCGATATCAAGGAAAAGTTTGCCAGCACCGCCTATGCCCAGCAGGCGGGCTTGCTCGCCGCTAAAACCCTGCAGGCCAACGACAAGGCTGATGCGGCGAAAGCGGCCCTGACCTGGGTGGCCGACAAGTCCAGCGACCCCGGCTACGCCGCGATTGCCCGCTTGCGGCTGGCGGGTCTGCAAATGGATGCCAAGGCGTACGACGAAGCGGCAAAGCTGCTGTCGGTCAAGTTCCCGCCGGAGTTTGAAGCGCTGGCATCTGACCGCCGTGGCGACTTGCTATTGATTCAGGGCAAAAAAAGCGAAGCCAAAACCGAATTCCAGAAGGCTTACAAGGGCCTGGACGAGCGTGATGAATACCGCCGCCTGATTGAAGTGAAGCTCAATTCGCTGGGGGTGGATCCGAAAGAAGCCACCGCAGCTGCACCCGTTGCAGCTGCTGCGACGCCCGCTTCTGCCCCAGCCGTAGCCGCATCTGAGCCCAAGGCCAAATAATGAAGACTTTTAAGCCTTTTAGGCCTCCAGCCCTTGTCAATACTGCTCAAGCAGCTATGTATTTGATAGCGTTTTCACTCCTGTTAACAGCCTGCTCCAGCGCGCCCGAGAAGCCCAAGCCAGCCGAGCTGGCACCCAATGTGGCGCTGGTGGGCGTCAAGCCCGTGTGGTCCAACCGCGTGGGTGAAATCGGCTATTCAGTCGAACTGGCGGTGGTGGGCAGCACCGTTTTTGCAGCCGGTGGCGACGGCACCGTTTCAGCCATGGATGCGGCTTCAGGTCGGGACCTGTGGCGAGCCAGCGTGGGTGCCCCGGTGGCGGCGGGTGTGGGCAGCGACGGCAAGCGGGCGGCGGTGGTCACACGTGGCAACGATCTGGTGGTCTTGTCAGCGACCGAAGCAGGCCGGCAACTGTGGCGGCAAAAGTTGTCGGCTCAGGTGTATACCGCGCCCCTGGTGGCGGGTGAGCGTGTGTTTGTACTGGGTGCTGACCGTGCCGTCAGCGCCTTCGATGGCCAGACCGGTCGCCGGCTCTGGCAAATTCAACGCCCCGGCGACCCGCTGGTGCTGCGCCAGGCAGGGGTGCTGCAAGCGGTGGGCGACACCCTGGTGGTGGGCCTGTCAGGCCGCATGGTGGGCCTGAACCCGCTGAACGGCACGGTGCGCTGGGAAGCGCCCATTGCCACACCGCGTGGAACCAACGAGGTCGAGCGTCTGGTGGATTTGCTGGCCCGCACCAGCCGTGTGGGCGATGTGGTGTGCGCCCGGGCGTTTCAAGCCAGTGTGGGCTGTGTGAACGCCGTACGCGGGACCGTGCTCTGGACCAAACCAGCCAACGGTGCGGTGGGTGTTCATGGCGACGACAACTTGGTGGTGGGCAGCGAAAGCGACGGCAAAGTAGTGGCTTGGCAACGGACCAGCGGAGAGCGTGCCTGGACGACTGACCGTTTGCAATACCGTGGCCTGAGCGCACCGCTGTTGCTGGGGCGCTCGGTGGCGCTGGGTGACAGCACTGGCTTCGTGCACTTGCTGTCGCGTGAAGACGGTAGTTTGCTGACTCGCCTGAGCACCGATGGCACGGCCGTTGTGGGTGCGCCCGTTCTGGCGGGCACGACGTTGATCGTCGCCACACGCGGCGGTGGCATTTTTGGCTTTGCACCTGAATAGATGACCCCCACACTTCCTACTTCGTGTTTGGTGATGCGCCTGACTGGCGAAACCTCACAATGAAACCGGTCATCGCACTGGTCGGCCGACCCAACGTCGGCAAATCCACTTTATTTAACCGCCTGACGAAAACGCGCGACGCCATCGTGGCCGACTTCGCCGGGCTCACGCGTGACCGGCACTACGGCAATGGCCGTCAGGGCAAGCACGAGTTCATCGTCATCGATACGGGCGGTTTCGAGCCGCGCGCGGAGACGGGCATTTACGTGGAGATGGCCAAACAAACCCGCCAGGCCGTTGCCGAGGCTGATGTGGTGGTGTTTGTGGTCGATGCCCGGGGCGGTTTGTCGGCGCAAGACCACGACATTGCCAATTACCTGCGCAAGCTCGGCAAACCCACCGTACTCACGGCCAACAAAGCTGAGGGCATGAAAGACGGATCGCGGCTTGGAGAGTTTTATGAGCTGGGCTTGGGCGCGGTACACGCTGTCTCGGCTGCGCATGGCGAGGGCATTCGCACGCTGGTTGACTTGGCACTGGAGCCCTTGCATCTGGCGGATCCGCAAGATGAGGAAACGCAGGAAGACAGCGGTGTCATCAAATTGGCGGTGGCAGGTCGCCCCAACGTGGGCAAATCAACGCTGATCAACACGTGGCTGGGCGAAGAGCGTCTGGTGGCGTTTGACCTGCCTGGCACCACGCGAGACGCGATCAGCGTGCCGTTTGAGCGCGCGGGTCAGCAATTTGAGTTGATTGATACCGCCGGTTTGCGTCGCAAGGGCAAGGTGTTTGAAGCCATTGAGAAATTCTCGGTCGTTAAAACGCTTCAAGCGATCGAGTCGGCCAATGTTGTGCTGTTGCTGCTGGACGCCACGCAGGGCGTAACCGACCAGGACGCGCACATCGCAGGCTACATCCTGGAAAGTGGCCGCGCGGTGGTGGTGGCTGTCAACAAGTGGGACGCGGTGGACAGTTACCAGCGCGAACTGCTGCAGCGTTCCATCGAAACGCGCTTGGCGTTTCTCAAGTTTGCGGCCATGCATTTCATTTCGGCGAAAAAGCGACAAGGCCTGGAGCCTTTGTGGGGCGCAGTGGCGCAAGCGCACAAAGCGGCCAACTGCAAGATGTCGACACCAGTTTTGACGCGTTTGTTGCTGGAAGCCGTGCAGTTCCAGTCGCCCCAACGCGGGGGCATGTTCCGCCCCAAATTGCGTTACGCCCACCAGGGCGGCATGAACCCACCGGTGGTCGTGATCCACGGCAACTCTCTGGAGCATGTGACGGCCGCCTACAAACGCTACCTGGAAGGCCGCTTTCGCAAGGAATTCAACCTGGTTGGTACGCCCATGCGCATCGAGATGAAAACCTCCAGTAACCCCTACGCAGACAAGGATGACCGGTAAATCAGTCCGCGGGATGCCCTTGAAAAGCCCCAGGACGTACACACGTTCAACCAAGTTTGCCGATATCGCTGTGGTAAGGTAACTTGTCTGTGCGCAGTAAGCGCTTTTTTATAATTTTTTCCAACACGGAGAATATCGTGAGCAATAAAGGGCAACTTCTACAAGACCCCTTCCTGAACACCCTGCGGCGCGAGCACGTACCGGTGTCCATTTATCTGGTCAACGGCATCAAGCTGCAAGGTCAGATCGAATCCTTCGACCAATATGTTGTGCTACTGCGTAACACCGTGACGCAAATGGTTTACAAGCACGCGATTTCAACCATCGTTCCCGGACGTGCCGTGAACTTCCAGGCTGCGGAAAACGACGGAAGCCCCGCCAATTCCTCCAGCTGATCCCGCCGATTGCCAACCACCGCTAAATTGCCCATAGCCCCCACCTTGCTGGTAGGGGTGGATCTGGGTTTGCCGCATTTCGACGGCGATTTGCTGGAACTTGGTTTATTGGCCGAAACCGCAGGCTTGTCGCCCGTGGCCCGCATCACCTGCAAACGCAAAGCACCTGATGCGGCGTTGTTTGTGGGCCGTGGGAAAGCCGATGAAATCAAGCGCCTGGCCGACGAAACCGGTGCCACCGAAATCCTGTTTGACCAGGCCTTGAGCCCGGCTCAACAGCGTAACCTCGAGCGGCATCTGGAGCTTCCGGTGACGGATCGCACCCTGTTGATTCTGGAGATTTTTGCCCAACGTGCCCGCAGCCACGAGGGTAAGTTGCAAGTCGAACTGGCGCGCCTGCAGTATCTGAGCACCCGTCTGGTACGACGCTGGTCACACTTGGAGCGGCAGCGCGGGGGCATTGGCGGACGGGGTGGTCCGGGTGAGACGCAGATTGAGCTGGATCGGCGGATGATTGCCGAATCCATCAAGCGCACCCGCGAACGCCTGGTCAAGGTCAAGCGCCAACGGCAAACGCAGCGCCGCCAGCGAGAGCGGCATGGCACCTTCAAAATTTCGCTGGTGGGCTACACCAATGCTGGTAAATCCAGCCTTTTCAATGCACTGGTGAAGGCGCAAACCTACGCTGCAGACCAGCTGTTTGCCACGCTGGATACCACCACACGCCAGCTTTACCTGGCCGCACCGGACGGACAAAGCAGCGGGCAAAACGTGTCGCTCTCAGACACGGTAGGCTTTATCCGCGATCTGCCACACGGTTTGATTGATGCGTTTCAGGCCACATTGCAAGAAGCCATCGACGCTGATTTGCTCCTGCACGTGGTGGATGCGGCCAACCCCGACCATCCTGAGCAAATCGCCCAGGTTGAGTCCGTGCTGGCAGAGATCGGTGCGAGTGACGTGCCGCAATGGCTTATTTTTAACAAGATCGACGCCCTTGAAACTGGCCAGACACCCTTGCACCTACAGGACATGTTTGACTTGAACGGCGTGGCCGTACACCGATTGTTCGCCAGCGCCAAGACGGGCGAGGGCCTGGCCGGTTTGCGGCAGGCGCTTGCTGTCTGCGCCGCTCAAGCCGCACTGCCATTGGCCGATAACCCTGACATGCCCTTGCAAGACAGCCTTGAATTGGCGATACCAGCATCCTGATTGGGCACAATCCGGCCTGCACAAAATAGCCCGCATAAAACAATGAGAGCCGCGCGAATGAATCTCTATCTCAGCCGAACCTGGTTTGGTATCAAAGCCAGGTTTCCCGGCATGTTCAATTTGAACGATCCGCAGTGGGGTCGCAAAGACGATGCGGCCAATGGCGACAAACCCAGCGGCGGCAACGATGCGACGCCACCCCCCCCGCCTTCGCCGTCGCCTGCGCCCGCAGACGATCGTCGGCCCCCGAGCCCCCGTGGCAGCAATCAGGGACCGCCTGATCTGGACGAGCTGTGGCGTGACCTGAACCGGAAAATCAACGGTTTATTTGGCGGAAAAAATAACGGACGACGGGCTGATTCGAACGGCCCTGGGGGCGGTGGCTTTCAGCCCGATATGAAAAGTGCGGGCATTGGTGCCAGCATCGTGTTGGGCTTGGCCGTGGTGATCTGGCTGGGCTCCGGCTTTTTCATCGTGCAAGAGGGCCAGCAGGCGGTCATCACGCAATTCGGCAAGTACAAATCCACCGTCGGCGCGGGTTTCAACTGGCGCATGCCTTACCCCGTACAGCGCCATGAATTGGTGTTTGTCACGCAGATCCGCTCGGTGGATGTGGGCCGCGACAACGTGATCAAAACCACCGGTCTGCGCGAATCGGCCATGTTGACCGAAGACGAGAACATTGTCGAAATCAAGTTTGCCGTGCAATACCGCCTGACCGACGCGCGCGCCTTCCTGTTTGAAAGCAAGAACCCTGCAGACGCGGTGGTGCAAGCCGCTGAAACCGCTGTGCGCGAGGTGGTGGGTCAGATGAAGATGGATTCGGCGCTTGCCGAGGAGCGCGACCAGATCGCGGTGCGTGTTCGCAAGCTGATGCAAACCATTCTGGACCGCTACAAAGTGGGCATTGAGGTGGTGGGTATTAATTTGCAGCAGGGCGGCGTGCGCCCACCCGAGCAGGTGCAAACCGCGTTTGACGACGTGCTGAAAGCGGGCCAGGAGCGCGAGCGCGCCAAAAACGAGGCGCAGGCGTATGCCAATGAAGTGATTCCCCGCGCGGTGGGCTCGGCATCCCGCTTGCAGGAAGAAGCTGAAGGCTACAAAGCGCGCATCGTGGCCCAGGCCCAAGGTGACGCGCAGCGCTTTCGCTCCGTATTGGCTGAATACCAAAAAGCGCCACAGGTCACGCGTGACCGCATGTACCTGGACACCATGCAGCAGGTCTACACCAATGCGACCAAAGTGATGATCGAGTCACGCCAGGGCTCCAACATGCTTTATCTGCCGCTGGACAAAATCATGAATCAGGTTTCCCAAGGTGGCCCAGCTGAGGCCCCCGCGGCGGTCACGTCTGCCGTACCCGCACCTCCCGCTGCGTTACCCGATGCCCGCGCGCGCGACGGACGGACCCGCGACTCGCGATAAGGACTTATTGAATATGAACAAAATCGGACTCATCGTCACCTCTTTGCTGGTCGCACTGGGCCTTGCCAGTTCCATGCTTTTCGTGGTTGATCAACGCCAGTTTGGCGTCTTGTATGCGCTCGGGCAGATCAAGGAAGTGATCACCGAACCCGGCTTGAACTGGAAGCTGCCTGCGCCTTTGCAAAACGTGACCTACATCGACAAACGCCTGCTCACACTAGACAGCCAGGACACCGAACCGATGCTGACAGCAGAAAAGCAGCGCGTGGTGATTGACTGGTATGTGCGTTGGCGCATCACCGACCCGGGTGAGTACATCCGTAACGTTGGGCTGGACGAAGCGGCAGGTGCCAACCAGCTAAACCGTGTGGTGCGCAACGCCTTCCAGGAAGAAATCAACAAGCGCACCGTGAAAGACATCTTGTCGCTCAAGCGGGAAGCTTTGATGGCCGATGTGAAAGTGGCTGTACTCGAGGTCGTCAAGGGTGCCAAGCCTTGGGGCGTGGACGTGGTGGACGTGCGTATCACGCGGGCAGACTACGTGGACGCCATCACCGAGTCGGTTTATCGCCGAATGGAAGCTGAGCGCAAGCGCGTAGCCAATGAGCTGCGCTCCACCGGTGGCGCAGAAGGCGAGAAAATTCGCGCCGATGCAGACCGCCAACGCGAGGTAACAGTTGCCAATGCCACCCGCGACGCACAAAAAATCAAAGGCGAGGGCGATGCCCAGGCCGCCGCGATCTACGCCGAAGCCTTTGGGCGAGACCCGCAGTTTGCGCAGTTTTACCGCAGCCTGGAGGCTTACAAAGCCAGCTTCAACAAGAAGGGCGACGTGATGGTGGTTGACCCTTCCTCGTCTGAATTCTTCAAGGCTTTCCGGGGCAATACAACCGGCGCTGCAACTGCCGCACCTGCGCGCAAATAGCCTCGGCGATGAGCGTCGATTGGCTGTGGACCGCGTTGGCGCTGGTGTTGGTGTTCGAGGGGCTTCTGCCCTTTGTGTCGCCCACTGCCTGGCGGCAAATGTTCACACAGTTGTTGTCGCTGCAAGACGGGCAAATTCGCTTTTTCGGTTTGTGTAGCGTGGTGTTGGGTCTGCTCGTGTTGTGGCTCGTAACCTGAGCTGACAACGACGGTCCCCCCGCTAAACTACCGGTTTCCCCTAACGTCTACAAAAACATGTCCGCCTGGTCACCCTGGCTGCTGCCGGATCATATTGCCGATGTGTTGCCCTCCGAGGCACGGCACATCGAAGACCTGCGGCGCGATCTGCTGGATACCGCCCGCCGTTATGGTTATGAGCTGGTCATGCCGCCACTGGTGGAGCACCTGGAGTCGCTGCTCACCGGTACAGGTCAGGCGCTCGATCTGCAAACCTTCAAGCTGGTGGACCAACTCTCCGGCCGCATGATGGGTGTGCGGGCCGACACCACCCCGCAAGTCGCCCGCATTGACGGCCACCTGCTCAACCGCCAGGGCGTGGCGCGCTTGTGCTACTGCGGCCCCGTGCTGCACACGCGCCCGAGCCGCCCGCATGCCACCCGTGAGCCGCTGCAATTAGGGGCTGAAATCTATGGCCACGCCGGGCTGGAAGCCGATCTGGAAAGCCTGTTGTTGGCGCTGGATTGCCTGCAAGACGCGCAGGTGCAAGGGGTGCGCTGCGATCTGGCCCATGCGGGTGTGGTGCGAGCCGTACTGGCTGATGTCGACCAAGCGTTGCACGCCGATATTCATGCGAGCCTGGCTACCAAAGACACCAGCACGCTCACGCAGCTGAGCCAAGCGGTTTCCGCGCCCTCGCGCCAGGCCTTGCTGGCTCTGGTGAATCTGTATGGTGATGTGCAGGTGCTGATAGAGGCTGAAAAAGCCCTTCAGCCCTTTCCAGATGCGCTCAAGGCGCTATCAGATTTGAAGTGGTTGACTGAACAATTGGTGCAGCAACTGCCGGGCGTGGCGCTCAGCATTGACCTGGCCGACCTGCGCGGCTACGCCTACTACAGCGGTGCCCGTTTCGCCATGTACGCGCCTGGCGCGGCCGATGCGCTGGTGCGCGGTGGCCGATACGACGGCGTGGGTGCGGCTTTTGACCACCAGCACGCACGCAACCGCCCGGCGGTAGGCTTCAGCCTGGATTTACGCGAGTTGGTGGGCGTAGTGGCCAAACGCCCCCTGCGCGCAGCCATTCGCGCACCCTGGCCGCATGGTGCAGATGCGCAGGCGCTGCGGTCTGCCATTGCGGGTCTGCGCGACAACGGTGAAACCGTCGTGTGTGTGCTGCCGGGGCATGAGCACGAAATTGACGAATTCCATTGCGACCGGGAGTTGGTTCAATTGCACGGGCAATGGGTGGTGCAAGCGTTATGAATGCGGGTGCCAGGACGCGGGTACCGGAACGCAGAGGACGCAAAAATTACGCAGAGGACGCAAAAAAGCCAAGTCACTTTGTTTTTATTTCTGCGTCCTCTGCGTTCAAAATATTTTGACTTTCACCTTTACAAACCTCACATGAAAAACACACAAGGACGCAACGTGGTCGTCGTCGGTACCCAATGGGGTGACGAGGGCAAGGGCAAGCTGGTCGACTGGCTCACCGAAATGGCGCAGGGCGTGGTGCGTTTTCAGGGCGGGCACAACGCGGGCCACACCCTGGTGATCAACGGCGTGAAGACCGCGCTGCACCTGATCCCCAGCGGCATCATGCGACCCGGTGTGAAGTGCTACATCGGCAACGGCGTGGTGCTGTCGGCGGCCAAGTTGTTCGAGGAAATCGAAGGCCTGGAAAAAGCCGGTGTGGACGTGCGCTCGCGTCTGCGCATCTCCGAAGCCTGCCCGCTGATCCTGCCGTTTCACGCCGCGCTGGATATTGCCCGTGAGGCCGCGCGGGAGCAGGGCGGTATTGAAAAAATTGGCACCACAGGTCGCGGCATTGGCCCCGCCTACGAAGACAAAGTGGCCCGCCGCGCGCTGCGCGTGCAAGACCTGAAACACCCCGAGCGCTTTGCCACCAAGTTGCGCGAGGTGCTGGCACTGCACAACCATGTGCTGACCACCTACCTGAACGCACCCGCGATTGAATTTGAACCGGTCTACGCGGACGCGATGCGCCACGCCGAGCTGCTCAAACCCATGATGGCCGACGTTTCGCGCGAGCTGAATGAAGCACACAAAAACGGTGCGAATTTGCTGTTTGAGGGCGCGCAAGGCACCTTGCTCGACGTGGACCACGGCACCTACCCGTACGTCACCTCCAGCAACTGTGTGGCGGGCAACGCGGCAGCGGGTGCAGGTGTAGGCCCCGGTTTGCTGCACTACATATTGGGCATCACCAAGGCTTATTGCACCCGCGTAGGTGGTGGACCGTTTCCCACCGAGCTCGACTGGGCAACTCCCGGCACTGTCGGCTACCACCTCTCCACCGTGGGCGCTGAAAAAGGCGTGACCACCGGGCGCTACCGCCGTTGCGGCTGGTTCGACGCGGCGCTGCTCAAGCGCTCGGCCCAGGTCAACGGCCTCTCGGGCCTGTGCATCACCAAGCTGGATGTGCTGGACGGCATTGCCGAGCTGCAAATTTGCACCGGCTACCAGCTGGATGGCGAGTTCACCGACATCCTGCCCATGGGTGCTGACGACATATCGCGCTGCGTGCCGGTGTACGAGGTGCTGCAAGGCTGGAGCGACAGCACCGTCGGCATCACCCAATATGAACAATTACCCGTGAATGCCCGGCTGTATCTGCAGCGCATCGAACAGGCCACCGGAGTGCCGATTCACCTGGTCTCCACCAGCCCGGATCGAGATCACACCATCATGAAGCGGCATCCTTACCTGCCAGATTGATATGAAATTTGCCACCAGGCCTTATAAATACTGCTCAAGCAGCTATCAATTCAGGAGTATCAATCTATGTTGACCGAAGACGGCAAGCACTTGTATGTGAGTTACGACGAGTACCACAACCTCATCGAAAAGCTGGCCATCAAGATTCACCAGTCAGGCTGGCAATTCGACACCATCCTGTGCCTGGCCCGCGGCGGCATGCGCCCCGGCGACATCTTGAGCCGCATCTTCAACAAGCCGCTGGCCATCATGTCCACCAGCTCTTACCGTGCGGAAGCTGGTACGGTTCAAGGCCATCTGGACATTGCCCGCTACATCACCACACCCAAGGGCGAGATTGCGGGCAAGGTGCTGCTGGTGGACGACCTGGCCGACTCAGGCAAAACGCTGGTCGCGGTCATTGACATGCTGCGCAAAGGCTACAAGCCCATCACCGAGTTGCGCAGCGCCGTGATCTGGACCAAGGGTGTTTCCAGCTTCACACCCGACTACTCGGTGGAGTTTTTGCCCACCAACCCCTGGATTCACCAGCCGTTTGAAAGCTACGACGACCTGGGCGCGGAGAAGCTCCTGGAAAAGTGGCGGGTATAAAAAGTGGCGGGTTCTAGTGTGGTGTTGCACGGTGACCGCTTTCGCTCATGACGCAGCGGATTTTTGTTCAGGTGGCGGGCTTCAGCGATGTAGAACGTCATGCTTTGAACACGCTGTTTCGCCTGTCTTACGAGCGGGCGGTCAGCTTTGCGGTGTGGATGCCCGGCGCACCTGATGCGCCCCGCTTGGTGCTGCTGGACGGCGACAGCTACGAGAGCCGCTTTGTGCTGGAGACCCTCCCGGTCTCCGATGGCACGCGGCTGTTGTGGGTGGCCAAAGATATCAGCCAAGTGCCACCGTCGGCACATGCCAGCTTTGCCAGGCCAGTGAACTGGCCGCAGATGGTGCAGGTGATGGACGAGCTGTTTCCCTCGCCTGCCGTGGATCTGGATCTGGACTTTTCTGACACACGCCCCCCGGAACTGCCGCAAACTGGCCCGCGGGCGCTGATCGTCTCGGGCGACACCGTGACTACGCTGTATCTGCATGCCAAGCTGGCTTTGGCGGGCTTGACCTGGGTGGATGAAACCACCGATGGACCGCTGGCGCTACAACTCATGCAGATTCAGCCATACGACTTGCTGGTGCTCGACCTGGACACCGTGGGACAGGCTGGCTGGGCGTTTCTGCGAACGGTGCGTGCCAGCGTGAACCGCAGGCATCCGCAGATTGCCAACACCGTGGTATTGACCAACCGGGTGCGCCTGCGAGACCGCATCAAGGCCCGCAAGCTGGGCCTGCGCGCGGTTTTTGAAAACCCGCCGCATCCGGGAGAGTTTGCTCAATTGCTACGAAATTTATAGCTGCTTGAGCAGATTCTATAAGGGCTAATCGAGGTTTTTGATCATTTTTGCGCTAAAGGACCATACCCATGACCCCAGAGCCCACACTTTCCCTGGTGAACGACACACCACCGCCGCCGCAGGAAGGCGCGAGCCGGCAATGCGCCGCTTGCAGCTATGTCCGCCAATCCAGCGACTCGGCACCAGCGTGGCAATGCCCGCGCTGCCAGGTGGCTTACGACAAGGTGATGCCGACCAGTACAGCTGAGCGCGTACAGGCCCGCACGCCCAAGATTCACCCCTCGCAAATCAAGCCGGTGCGACCGTTTCCGCTGGGCTGGGCGGTGTTGCTGCTGACTGTGGCGGGCTTGGGTTTTGGAGCGTGGAAATGGCGGCAGTCCAACCCCAGCGCCAGCGAACTGGCCGCGCGTGCACAGAACAACGAACGTGCGCAAGCCGTGGCGGCAGCGCAAGCGCAGCTAGGCCGCGAAACCGAACTGGCCGCGGCGCAGAAACAGGCCGGCGACGGCGATAAATCGGGCCAGGCACTGGCCACGTTGCAGCGCTATGCCGATCAGGGTGACCCCAGCGCCATGGTGCGCCTGGCGGTGCTGCTGCGTCAGGGGAACCGCGAGGTACCAAAAAACCACGAGCAAAGCATGCAATGGCTTCGCAAAGCAGCTAACGAAGGCTCCGGGGCCGCATTTGTGCAGCTGGGCCATGTGTTTGAGAGAGGTATCGGCGAGCCGCAAGACCCGGCCCATGCAGCCAATTGGTACGCAAAGGCAGCCCGCCAGGGCCATGGCGCGGGCCTGTACGCCCTGGGTATGTTGTATGCGGGCAATCCAGGCGGTTTGCAAAAAGACGCCGTACGCGCCCATGCGCTGCTGGACCTGGCCAAACGCAGCCATGAAGGCCAGGCAGGGCAAACGCCACTTGAAGTCGGTTTGATGCCCGACGGCAAAAGCGCCGCCTGGGCGGGCGGTCAGCTGCAGGGCCTGGCCAAAAGCATGTCGGCGGTCGAGCTGGTTCGGGCCAAAGTGCTGGCCGATGCCTGGCAGCCGGGGCAACCGCTACCCGCGCCTTGAGAGGCAGTTTCCCGTTGTTTCAGGGGCAGGGCCCAACGGCGGGAATGCTGGCCGAGCGTAACCAGGCCGCCGCGCAGGTCGATGGGTTGTAGCCCGTGTCGCTCTCGATATGGGTCAACAGATCTCCCATGCTCGCGGCCTTGCCGACGTGGCTGCGGTAGAAGCGGGCCAGTGTCTGGTCCACTGCGCTTGCGCCCAGCTTCAAGGCCAGCGCGCGCAGAAAGTACGCGCCGCGAATGTACGGGGCTTTGGTGTAGAGACCGGCTTTCACGGGGTTCACCAGGCTGCAGCCCTCGGGCCATACCGGCTGGCTGCCATTCAGCCCTGCCAGCTGGCTGGCATAGCTGGCCCATAGATTTGCGCCCGCTTGCGGAGCCACCACGTCCAGCGCGCGCGCGGCCAGATACGTGGCCGTGCCTTCGGAGAGCACAAAATCTTCCCAGCAGGCCATGCGCACGCCGTTGCCAAACCAGCCGTGCACGGCTTCGTGAATCTGGGTGTCGGTGTCGTCAATGGAGACGCTGCTGATATGCCAGCGCGGGTGGTGTTCCATGCCGCCAAAAGCATCATTCCCCCACGGCACGGAGACCGGCCCCGCCTGGGGGCCAAATCGGTAAGGGCCGAGGGTGGACTCCAGCCAGTCGAAAGCAGCCAGCAAATGCGTGGTGCCTGCGGCCATGCGCGCGCCCTCGCCGGGCTGCAACGAAGCCACGATCTGCGTGCCAGCGCGCGTGCGGCCCAGGTCCATATCGGTGTAGTCGCCAATCGCCCAGGCCAGCTGATAGGCCGGCGCGGCGGGTAGCGCGGTGGTGGGTGCAATCACGCGTTGGCCTGCAGGCGGGTTGCGCACTGCCAGGGTGAAGGTAACGCCGTTGGCGGGCTGTGACTGGCAGGGAAACAGGTTGCCACAGTGGTCAGGCCAGGTGAAGCTGTAGCCCGCCGGGTGGGCACCGTCAAACTGGGTATGGTCTCTGTAGCGGTAGTCCACGGTGAAGGTGGCGGTTTGCTCTGATGCAGGCAGCCCCAGCAGCAAGCGGTTTCCGGTATCCAGCCAGGGCAGTGGCGCGCCGTGTTGCTGCACCTGCATGACCTCGGTGTCGCCGATCTCCAGCGTGGCACCGGCCGCCGGGCTGGCGGCCATGGTGATGACGGCACTGGCCGTGCGGGCTGCCACATCGACCGTGAGCGCGGTTGTCAAGATGGGGCGGTTGGGGTTGGCGGTGGGTAGGGTGGTGGCTGGGGTGGTGGCTGGGGTGGGTGTGGGTGGGTGTGGGTGGTGGTCGGGATGGCACGGCCACCGGCGGCGGGGCGGCTACGACCGGCATGTCGCCACCCCCACCGCCGCAAGCACTGACAGCCAGGGCGCTGAACAGCGCCGCTGTCCAGGCCCTGCCGTGCAATGTCACTACATTGCGCTGTTTCATGGCTTGTGTTGAAAGGGTTTGCATGTGGGCGACGGGGCAGCCTATTACAGCTTCGCCACCAGTCCCTGCGCAGCACCCATCTTTTTGTCAGCGCGCATGGCCATTTCCAGCAAATCCAGCGGTGTGTTGTTGTCTGCGTCGCGAAGGGTACGGGGCGCACTGGCAGCGAGCAGGGCGTCCACCGCGTTTTCAGATCCCACCCGTGCTGCGAGGTGCAAGGGCGTACGGCCTTTGTCGTCTGACGCAAAAACCGATGCACTCATGCGCACTAACTCGGTGATGCGCTCGCCTTGTCCGGCCACGGCGGCGTAGTGCAGCGGTGTGCGCTTGGTGGCGTCGTGCGACTCCACAGCCAGGCCGGCGTTGACCAGCACGCCGATGGAGCGCACGCTGGCGTAGTGCAGGGCGGTGGCCCCGGCCGGGTCGGTGGCATCCAGGCGCAGGCCCTTGGCCAGCAGGGTTTTCAGCATGGGCTCGTTCATTCCGCCCTCGGCTGCGATGTGCAGCAGGCTGCGGCCATCGCGGCTTTTTTCGAGAGGGTCCAGCCCCAGGCTTAAAAAGTAGTCCAGCCTGTCTAGCTGGCCCCCGCTCACGGCTTGCTGAATGAGTGTTTTGTCTTTCAGCATGCCCACATTCTTTGGATCTGCGCCGTTGGCGACGATCCACTTGACCACCTCCAGGCTGTGGTTGCCAGCAGCGGCATACAGCAGCTGGTTCATGCCTGGCTGCCCCATGCGCCGGGCTACTTTGTCCAGCGCCTCTGCTTCGCTCGGGTTGCTGATGAGACCCTCCGTCATCATCATCTCGGTCAGCTCCACGCGAACCTTGTTGGACTCGCGCTTGGTGTTATTGCCCGAGGAGCACCAGGCCACGAAGCTGACCACCATCAGCACAGGAATCAGCCGAAATAAAAATCGCCGCAGTCCATGGTCTTGTGTCATCAATGCTCCTGTTAACCCTGTTTTTACTCTGAAAAATCTGGCTTTCAACAAGCAACACGGCGAAATACTGAACAACGCAGAAATCAGGTGCATACCTCAGACCGTCATTCCCGCGTAGGCGGGAATCCAGGCGCTCGAAGGTGGATTCCCGCCTACGCGGGAATGACAGTTTTCAGCGTTTCAGGCATGTATATAACCAGGTAAAAATGGGCTCTAGCCCTTTTAAATACTGCTCAAGCTGCTATGGTTTGTATAGCATTTGCCGATACATGGCGCAATTCCTTGGGTGTGTGGATTGGCCAGCGTGATGGGAGGCTTTTGCCACAATGCCCGCCATGAAAGGTCTTCAATCCTTAAGTGCCCTGGTTTATTCCACCGAGTCGGGCCGCATGTGCCCCGCGTGCAGCCAGCCGGTGGCGCAGTGCGTGTGCAAAAAGGCGGTGCCACCTCCGGCGGGCGACGGCATCGTGCGGGTGCAGCGCGAAACCAAGGGCCGCGGCGGCAAGGCAGTCACCGTGGTGCGGGGTCTGGCACTGGAGGAAACGGCTCTGGCAGCGCTGGCCAAGCAACTCAAAACCGCGTGCGGCAGCGGCGGCACCGCCAAAGACGGGGTGATTGAGGTACAGGGTGACCATGTGGACAAGTTGATGGAATTGCTGCGCACGCAGGGGCGCACGGTGAAACGGGTGGGTGGGTAGAGCCCAAGCATCCAGTGCAGCAGGCCCAAGCCGTTCCCCGGCACGTGTTGCCCATCCTGGTGCTGGCGCAATTTGCCTGTACCTCGCTGTGGTTTGCCGTCAACGCCGTGATGCCCGATTTGCAGCGCGCCTGGGGCTTGCCGGCACCCGCCGTGGGTTGGCTCACGTCAGCGGTGCAACTGGGCTTTGTGGCCGGCACGCTGGTCTTTGCCTTGCTGATGCTGGCCGACCGCTTTGCGCCGACGCGGGTATTTTTGTGGTGCGCCCTGCTGGGCGCGGCCGTCAATGCCGCCGTGCTGCTGGCCGATGGCAGCCTGGCGCTGCTACTGGTTTTGCGTTTTGCTGTGGGCTTTTTGCTGGCGGGCATTTACCCCGTGGGCATGAAGATTGCCGCCAGCTGGTACCGCCAGGGCTTGGGTGCAGCCATGGGGTTCTTGATTGGTGCGCTGGTGTTGGGCACGGCCTTGCCGCACGGGCTGCGTGCGCTGGCCACCAGCGGCTGGTTGGGCGCCGTGCCCTGGCAGGGCGTGGTTCTGGCGGTGTCAGCCCTGGCGGTGTGCGGCGGGCTGGCCGTGGGCTGGCTGCTGCCGGCACCGGCCACCGCTGCGGGCCGGGTGCCCATCAAGCTGCAGGCTTTGGCTTGGGTCTGGTCCGATCGGCGGCTGCGAGCCAGCGTGTTGGGCTACTGGGGCCACATGTGGGAGCTGTATGCGTTCTTTGTGCTGGTACCGGCAATCGCGGCCACCCGGCTGGCGAATGACACGGCGGTGAGCGCTGCAGCGTTTGGCACCATCGCGGCCGGGTTTGTGGGCTGTGTGGCCGGTGGTTTGTTGGCCCAGCGAGCTGGCCGAAATCAAACATTCCAGTTCGGCAGTGCCCGCGTGGCGCAAGCCCAACTGGCCACCAGTGCCCTGTGTTGCCTGGTGGCTCCGCTCATGCTGGTGGCCCCGCTCCCGGTGTTTCTGGCCTGGCTGTTGCTGTGGGGTGCCACGGTGGCCGGCGACTCGCCCCAGTTTTCAACCCTCACCGCGCAGAACGCACCACCTGAAGTGGTGGGCAGTGTGCTCACCTTGTCCAACTGCATTGGATTTGCCATTTCGGTGGTGAGCATCCAACTGTTCGTGGCCGCTGCCCAGCTGTGGCCGCTGGGCTGGGTGCTGCCAGGCCTGGCGCTCGGGCCGCTGCTGGGTTTGTGGGCCATGCGGCCGTTGCTGCGGCAAACCTGAGTCCGAGCTTCACAACCCCAGCGCATGCCACACCCGAGCCGCTGCATACGCATCGTTGGCCGCATAAATCAGCTGCGCTTCGGTCAGCCGGGGGTTGGCCCAATTGGAGGTGGTGGCTTTGCGGGACTTGATGAAGCGCTGGTTGAACAGCACCGCCACCGCGCCCTTCACGCCCATGTCTTTGCGGTAGCCAAGCGCGCGAAAGCTGGTGTTCAGGTCCAGCACGTCTTGGGGCTCGATGCCCAGTTTGTGGGTGATGCGCTTTTTGTCGTCGCCCAGGCCAAAACCGGCCTTCACCGTGCCCGGATGGGCCAGCAGCTGCGCCACCACCGCGCTGCATTCGGGGTGGTGCAGCTGAAACACCCAGGCTTTTTCCAGGGTGGCCAGTTGCACGATGTGCGGACCTTGCGAGATTTCGTTTTTCAGAAAGGTGGGTTTCGATTCGGTGTCGAAACCCCACACGGGTGCCCGGTGGGCGCCCACCAGTTCGTCCCAAGCGCGCGCGGCTTGTTCACCAGTCGTCACCAGTGCAATGCTGCTCAGACCCAGGCGGCCAAACTCGGGCAGCAGGGCAATGTCTTCTTTGGAGGGGGTAGGGTGGCGTTCGGACATGTTTATAGGTAAAAAGTGCTTTCAGCCCTTGTATATATTGCTCAAGCAGCTATCAAAAACATAGTGAATCAAGGGGCTGTGCAGTTAAGCAAGGAATGTGGGCAGGCTACCATCGGGCATGAAGAAAACTTTCCAACTCAACGTAGAAGGCAAGCACCCCGACCGGGTGCTGGAAGCCATCAAGCACGAAACCCGCCAATACATCCGCCGCGAGCGCGGCAAGCCGCTGGCAGACGGCGTGGACTTTGTGGACTTTGACTGCCGGTTTGGGGCCACGGAGGCCGAGGCGCAGGTGGTGCATCTGACGGCTTTGACTGGGTTGATGGACGAGGTTTCAAAGGCGGGCGGAGCTCAGTTTTATGTGGAAATTTTGAGCAAACCGGGTGTGCGTACCAAACGCGAACGGGAGCCCGACCCCGCGACCGACGCACTCGACCTGCCCGACATGAATCCAGGTTCAGGCACCTGAGCTGGGAGGTCTCGCCACCGCAGAGACAAATCGATACGCCTTCTGCCCAATCGGCTTGCTAAGCTCAAATCCCTCTTGTCTCAAATGGAAACATCGCATGCAAATCCGTAAATTTTGGCTATCGATCTCAGCAGCTGGCTTGGTGCTCGTGGCATTCGGCGCACAGGCGGCAGATGTCGACAAAACGGTCGCACAAAAAAATGGCTGGGCCGACTATGCCAAGCAACTCAATGAACGCGTGACCCGCGTCAACACGGCGTGTGGCAGCAGCATCAGTGCCAACTACGACAAATCAACTTACACCGAGTTTGACCCCATCAAAGACCGCACCCAGTCAGCGTGCCAACAAGGTGTCGAAGGCTTGGCTGCGGTGTGTAGCACCGATGCGGGCAAAAGTGCCGTCAAAGCATTGAAAAACGCCAGCTGCCGCTTCTCCACCAGCGGTACCGGCGTGGCGGTGCAAGGTGGCATGCTGATCATCAACATCGACCCGCAAAAATCATCCATTGCCGGTAAGCAGCCCGGCAGCTACACCTGGTCCAGCGCACTGAAAGAGGTGCTTTAACGCGGCATGTCGGGGGCTGAAGGGCCCCTGAGGGCAGCCAGGCTTTTTAAGCCGAATCGGCCATCAACCCTTGTAGATATTGCTCAAGCAGCTACTGATTTTGTAGCGATTGCGGCGTTTGTTCGATGACCCCAACGCTTCTAACTCTGGGCATCTTTTTTGCTGTCTGGATTGCCTCTTATGTCTACTGACCAACACCTTGACACCCCTGGGCCCCGCCTGGCCTGCATGGCTGCGCTGCTCGGTTTGCTGCTGTGCGGCCCATGGTTGGGGCAGGCGATGGCACAAGCATCACCGGCACTCTTACCCCTATCGGCCAAAAAACCAAAAATCGGCCTTGTGCTCTCCGGCGGCGGGGCCTTGGGCATTGCGCATGTGGGTGCCATTCAAGAGCTGGAAAAACTGGGCATACGGCCAGACCTGATCGTGGGCACCTCCATGGGTGCGGTGGTGGGCGGTTTGTATGCCTCGGGGCTAGACGGGCAGGCGCTGGAAAAAGCGGTGAGCGGGACCGATTGGGACGCGATTTTTGATGCGGCACCGCTACGCGACGACCTTCGCTACCGGCAAAAAGCACAGGAAACCAATTTCCCGGTCAAGATTGGCCTGGGTCTGGAAGACGGTGCGCTGACCACGCCCGAGGGCGCTGTGTCCGACCAAAACCTGATGCTGGAACTGCGCCGCCTGGTGCCCGTTGGCACAGCGCTGGCCACGTTTGACCAATTGCCCATTCCCTTTCGCGCGGTGGCCACCGACATTGCCAGCGGCGAGCGGGTGGTGCTGGACAGTGGGGAGCTGGCCTCGGCCATGCGGGCTTCCATGTCGGTGCCGGGTGTGTTTGCGCCGGTGCGCATTGGTGAGCGGCTGCTGGTCGATGGTGGCTTGACCAACAACATTCCCATCGATGTGGCGCGCGCGATGGGGGCCGACATCGTGATCGTGGTGGCCTTCACCACCTCGCTGCTGCCCACCGACAAAATTGGCTCGGTGCTCAACGTGCTGTCGCAAACGGTGAGCATGCTGGTGCTGTTCAACGAGCGGGTGCAACTGGCCACCCTGAAGAGCGGTGACGTGCTGGTGATGGTGGACACCGGCAAACTGGGCACCACCGACTTCAAGCGCGGCCAGCCCCTGATGGCCCTGGGCCGCCAGACCCTGCTGACCCAGACCCAGGCCCTGCAAGCCATTGCGAACAACCGCGAGCTGGTGGCCTTTGCACCGCTGCCCACGCCCCCGGTGATTGAGTTTGTGCGCCTGGAAAACAACTCCATCCTGGACGACGCCGTGGTCAGCCAGCCGCTGACCGCGCTGGTGGGCAAGCCGCTGGACGCGCAAACCGTGGGGCGGGCGTTGAACCGGGTGTATGCACTGGGCGAGTTTGAGCGGGTGGATTACGCAGTGGAGGCGGGCAAGGGCGCTTACGCGGGGCAATCGGGCTTGGTGGTTCGGGCTGCGGCCAAGCGCGCGCAGTCAGGAAAAATTCGCCTGGGGCTGGCGTTGGAGAATAATTTTCAGGGCGAAGGCAAGTTTGAACTGGCGCTGGATTATCGCTCTGGCGCGCTGGACCGCTACGGTTCTGACCTGCAGTTACAAGCGGCGTTTGGTGCCCGAAACGCCTTCTCCGCCGAGTACTTCAAGCTGTACAACACCCAGCAAAGCTGGTTCACCAGTGCCCGCGTACAGGCGCAGCGCAGGCCGGTGGACGCCTACGCGCCCGACGGCTTCAAGGTGGCGGGCTACAGCCTGGCCTATGGGCTGGTGCAACTGGCGGGCGGCTACCAGCTGGGTGGTTTTGGCGAGGTGCGCCTCGGGCTGGACCGGGGCGCGGGCAGCGTCAGCCTGACCAGTGGCGTACCCGTGCTAGCCAACACCGACATTCGCATTGGCAACCTGGTGGCCAGCGTCGGCATTGACACGCTGGACAACCCCTTCTTTCCCCGCAGCGGCACCAAGCTGGACGCTCGCTTTACGCGCGGCATGCGCAGCCTGGGCGGTGCGCAGAACTACCAGAGCCTGGCCGTGAACGCCCTGCGCGCCACGCACTGGGGCTCACACGGTTTGGTGGCCAGCACCTCGCTGGGCAGCAACCTCAAAGGCACTTCGCCGGTAGACGGCCTGTTTCGCCTGGGCGGCTTGTTCAGCCTGTCGGGTTACCGGCAGGAAGAGCTCTCGGGCGAGGCGTTTGCCGCCGCGCGCCTGGTCTACCGCTACTGGCTGCCGCGTGACGAAACCAGCCTGTTTGGTCTGCCGCTGTCGGTGGGCGCCTCCGTGGAAGGTGGCCAGGTGTGGGCCCGCCGGGAAGACGTGGGCGGCAAGCTGCGCCTGGGCGGCAGCCTGTTTGCATCGGCCGACACCACGCTGGGGCCGGTGTACCTGGCGTATGGCTTTTCGGCCAATCAGCGGCGCACGCTTTATTTGCTGGTGGGGAAGTCGTTTTGAGGGTGGACTGAGCAGGGTATCCAGGAAACCCCGTTCAGGCTGGGCTGAGGAGCGCAAAAGCCAGTGGATCAGGGCACGTGCTTGTTTGAGCCGCAGGCGAGTTTGCACGTGACCCCACTGGGTTTGAGCACCGCAAGGTACCCGCAGCGAAGCGAAGGGG
>JANOQJ010000083.1:0-27684 GCA_031414805.1 Comamonadaceae bacterium | reverse complement strand
CCCGCCAGTATTGGCGGGCGTGGATTGAAACTTGACCACTTCCAGCTCGGCTTGCAGCGCGGCGCGGATTCGCCCGCCAGTATTGGCGGGCGTGGATTGAAACCGCACCAGCGAGTATCCAAAACCATCGACGTAACCGATTCGCCCGCCAGTATTGGCGGGCGTGGATTGAAACTGGCTGTAATGAACCAGATAGACGAGGTCATGGCCCGATTCGCCCGCCAGTATTGGCGGGCGTGGATTGACACATAGCAGTCCTTGCGCAGATGCAGGAAGTAGGCGCGATTCGCCCGCCAGTATTGGCGGGCGTGGATTGAAACGCAGGTGACATGACCGACGCAAGGATATCGCTGGATTCGCCCGCCAGTATTGGCGGGCGTGGATTGAAACATGGGACTTTATGATTGATAGTTATTTGACTCATGGATTTGCCCGCCAGTATTGGCGGGCGTGAATTGAAACAAGCCATACCTGTCGGCGGTGGCGCTGGTCTGGTGATTCGCCCGCCAGTATTGGGGCGTGGATTGAAACACCATCGCAGCCCTGAGCCTTGTAGGCAATGCCCTGATTCGCCCGCCAGTATTGACGGGCGTGGATTGAAACGGGTCTGTAGTCACAGTCTCGCCGTATCCGTTGGATTCGCCCGCCAGTATTGGCGGGCGTGGATTGAAACAGCGTAGCGTGTGCAAACGTCTGCGAAATGCTGGGATTCGTCCGCCAGTATTGGCGGGCGTGGATTGAAACGTCAAGCGGGTGGGGTGGCAAGAGTGGCGACAAAACGATTCGCCCGCCAGTATTGGCGGGTGTGGATTGAAACGCCTAGGCGACGATGTCAGTTTCGTGCGTTGTCAGATTCGCCCGCCAGTATTGTCGGGCGTGGATTGAAACCTCAGCTGTTGCCAGGGACAAATTCAACTCCTCCGTCTCAGTTAACAAGCGCTCCTTTTTATATAGCTGCTTGAGCAGTATTCATAAGGGCTGCAGGCACTTTTTGTTTAAATCGAGTAATTGGCCCGGTAGAAACAAGCAAACCCTTTGTCCGCCGGGCATTTTCGTCGCCGCTTGAGGGCAAAAAGGATTTGCTCCCTCTCCAGCACGTGAAGCCGAAGGCTTTGCCTTGCGGTGCGGGAGAGGGCAATGCTGAGGGCTGTGGCGTCGCACAGGCCACGTATCGCGCAGCCCCTCACCCCAGCCCTCTCCCCAAAGGGGCGAGGGAGCAAACCCGCTTGCCGCAAAGATGTGTAGATGCCCATGCCTGGGAGGGCAAAGAGCAAGCAGCCGTCGAGCGTCAGTTCTTCGTCTACTACGGTGGCTGTTGCACGGATAGTCACTCATCAAAGCATGCAGATGTTGATGCGCGAGTGTCGGACGCTTGTGCGAACCCTTTGACGCGTTTACTAGCGTTTTATGCTTGCAGCCCTTGCAGATACTGCTCAAACAGCTACTAAATTGATAGCGATTGAATGACAATTCACTGCACGGCGCGCTGAATTAACCGCACAAATAGGCATGATTGCCACCCGATCAACACCCCATCGCACCATGACACCCGAAACCCTGCTGGCACACCACGACAAGGCGCAGCTGTGGCCTGCCATCCCCCCATCGGCCGCCACATCAGCCAGCACACTGGATGTGCCCCATGCTTACCAGCAAGCCCTGGCGGTGCGTGCGCTGCGTGTGGCGCGTGGTGAGCAGCCGCGGGGCTTCAAGATTGGGTTTACCAACCGCAGCCTCTGGCCGCGCTACAACGTGTTTGCGCCGGTGTGGGGCACGGTTTACAGCAGCACGGTGCAGCTGTGCGAGGGGCAGGGCACGGTGGCACTGGGTGGCACCTGTCAGCCGCGCATTGAGCCCGAGGCGGTGTTTGGCTTGCGGGCCACGCCGCCGGTCGATGCCTCGCTGGACCAGTTGTTTGACTGTCTGGACTGGCTGGCCCCTGGTTTTGAGATCGTGCAGTCGCACCACGCCGACTGGAAATTTGACGCCCCGGATGCGGTGGCCGACGGTGCCTTGCACGCCCGCTTGTTGGTGGGTGCCCGCGTGCCCGTGCACACCCTGGCACGCGATGCCGCCGCGTTGCATGCGGCGCTGGCAGCCGCCACGGTGCGCCTGTACCGGGGCGATCAGCCAAGCCAGAAACTGGTGGACCAAGGCCAGGGCAGCGTGGTGCTGGGCGACCCGTTGCAGGCGCTGCTACATTTTGTGCAAGAGCTGCGCTGCTGCCCCGGCGCGCCAGACGTACAGCCGGGCGACGTGGTCACCACCGGAACCTGGACGGATGCCTGGCCCGTGGCGCCTGGACAGACCTGGGTGGCGCAATTCGATGCGCCGCTTTCGCCGCTGCAGGTGGCGTTTGTGGCTTGATGGACGCTCAGCCGTGGCGCTGCCTTTGCCATACTTGCCCCATGCCTCCATCGCATTTTTAATTCATGCAACTTCAAGACATTCTCTACAGCCAAGGCTTTGGCACGCGGCGCGTGTGCGCTGGGCTCATTCAACAGGGTTTTGTGGCGGTAGCCCAGGAAACCATTGCTCAAGCAGCTACTGAATTTGTAGCAGAGGGCTTGCAGTTCACCGTGCAGGGCGTAGCCTGGCCTTATCACGAGAAGGCCTACGTGATGCTGCACAAGCCCGCTGGCACCGAGTGTTCACACAAAGCGTCGACCTGGCCCAGCATCTACACCCTGCTGCCCGCGCCGCTGCGCCAGCGGCCGCAAAAAGCTGCGGTTCAGGGGGTGCAGGCCGTCGGAAGGCTTGATCAGGACACCACCGGGCTGCTGTTGCTGACCGATGACGGCACCTTCATTCACCGCATGAGCTCGCCGCGCCACCATGTGCCCAAGGTGTACGAGGTGACGACCAAACACCCGTTGAATGATGCGCAGGTGAACAAACTGCTGGCTGGCGTGGTGCTGGACGACGACCCAAAACCTGTGCGCGCTGCCGCCTGTGAGGCAGTGGGCGAGCACCACCTGCGGCTGACGCTGACCGACGGCAAATACCACCAGGTCAAGCGCATGCTGGCGGCAGTGGGCAACCGGGTGGAAGAGGTGGGCGGCTTGCACCGCTCGCAAATTGGCGGCTTGGTGCTGCCAGCTGATTTGGCCCCAGGGCAGTGGCGTTGGCTGAGTGCTGACGATTTACAGGCCGTACAAGATAAAAACCCATCGTCGAAAACAGGAGCTAGCGCTTGATGAACCCATCTTCCCCCACACCAGCTGAGGCCATCACAAACAGCTGGGATGAAGAACTGGCCCAGGTGCTGGCCCGCATGCAGGCCGGTGGCGGCCACGCGGGCCTGGCCCAGCGTGCTGATGTGCTGAGGCTGACCGGGCTGCAGGCCTTGCATGCCCAACTGGCTGGCAAGCTGCCCTACCCACACATTGCCGAAACCATGGACTTTGCCTTGCTGCAGGTGGAATATGGCAAAGCGGTGTTCCAGGGCACGCCGCAAACCAAGCACCTGAACCCCATGGGCACCGTGCACGGCGGCTGGTATGCCACGCTGCTGGATTCGGCGGTTGGCTGCGCCGTGCAGACCACCATGCCGGTCGGACGCGGCTACACCACGGCTGAGTTGAGCGTGAACATCGTGCGCGGCGCGTCCCTGGCCGCTGGGCCCTTGCGCGCCATTGGCACCGTGATTCATGCAGGCCGCCAATTGGCCACCGCTGAAGGCCGCATCGTGGGGCCTGATGGCAAGCTGTATGCGCATGCCACCACCACTTGCCTGGTGTTTGAATTACCGACCCGCAAGGTGTGACCGTCACCCATTTCCGCTAACCTGCGCGCTCTTTTTTAATCCTCTTTTTTAACCCTCAAACCTCAAGGAGCCCCTCATGGCAATGGACGTTATCGACTACAAAATTATCGGCAGCGAAATGCAGTTTGTCGAGGTGGAGCTGGACCCCAATGAAGCCGCGATTGGTGAGGCGGGCAGCCTGATGTACATGGAAGATGGCATCAGCATGGACACCGTGTTTGGCGACGGTGGCGAGCAAAAAGGTGGCTTTTTCGGCAAGCTGATGGGCGCTGGCAAGCGGCTGGTCACCGGCGAGTCGCTGTTCACCACGGTCTACACCAACCAGGGCCAGGGCAAGAAGAAGGTGGCGTTTGCAGCACCTTACCCCGGCAAAATTTTGCCCATGGACTTGAAGGCGCTCGGCGGAACGCTGATTTGCCAGAAAGACGCTTTTTTGTGTGCGGCGCGTGGCGTGTCGCTGGGCATCGCGTTCCAGCGCAAGATTGGCGTGGGCTTTTTCGGCGGCGAAGGTTTCATCATGCAAAAGCTGGACGGCGACGGCCTGGCCTTCGTGCATGCGGGCGGCACCGTCGTCAAGCGCGACCTGGCTGCGGGCGAGTTGCTGCGGGTAGACACCGGCTGCGTGGTGGCCTACACCACCAACACCAGCTTCGACATTGAGTACGTGGGCAAGATCAAAACCGCGCTGTTTGGCGGTGAAGGCCTGTTTTTCGCCAAGCTGCAAGGCCCCGGCACCGTGTGGCTACAAAGCCTGCCGTTCAGCCGACTGGCCAGCCGCGTGTTTGCCGCAGCGCCGCAAAACGGTGGCGGCAAGGAAGAAGGCAGCATCTTGACCGCGGGCGCGGCAGGTTTGGGCCTGGGTAGTCTGGGCGGGATTTTTTCGGGCGACAACGACTAGAGATAAGTCTGCAAGTGGTTGCAGCGCCTCCAAATAGGCGACCCTGAAAGAAGAACCCCACCGAGAGGTGGGGTTTTTTTATGACATTTCAGGCCGACAGCCCTTATAAATACTGCTCAAGCAGCTATCAATAAAATAGCATCAAACTGATCACGCCTGGTGCCATACCACCGGTTTGCGGGTCTTGCCCCAGGTTTCGAAAAAGTCGGCGTAGTGCTTTTCGACCACGTTGCGCTTGATCTTCAAGGTGGGCGTGAGGAAGCCGGATTCCACTGTCCACTGCTCGGGCACCACGGCTACAAAGTCCAGCCTCTCGTGCGGGTCCAGCGTTTCATTGACAGTTTTCAACAGCGCGCCGAGCTCAGTTTCAAATTCCTTGCGTGCGTCCGGCGCTTTGAGCTTGTCCCAGTGGCCCAGCGGCAGCATGGCCAGAGCAAACGGCTGGGGGAAGGCCACGCCAGAGACCATGACGGCTTCGATCTTGGTGAAACCCGCCAGCTTGTTTTCAATCGGCGCGGGCGACACGTATTTGCCCTTGCTGGTCTTGAACTGCTCTTTGGCGCGGCCCACAATTTTCAGGCGGCCCGCTTCGTCAAACGCACCCAGATCGCCAGTTTTGAGCCAGCCGTCGTCGGTCATGGTTTCTTTGGTTTTCTCAGGCTCTTTGTAATAGCACTGCATGTGCGCAGCCCCACGGGTCAGCACCTCGCCCGTGTCTGACAGCTTGACCTCGCAGCACGAGGACGCACTACCCACATAACCCACGCGGGACTTGCCGGGCATGTTGGAGGTGCACACGGCGAACTGTTCGGTCATGCCATAGCCTTCCAGCAGCTCCAGCCCCAGCTTGCGGTACCAGGCCATCACCTCGGGCGGCAGCGGCGCGGCGCCGGTGCCGGCAATGCGCACCGAATCCAGCCCCAATTGCTTGAGGATCTTCTTTTTGACAATCCCGCCCAGAATCGGAATGCCCATCAGGGTGTTCAGCTTCTTGGGTGGCATTTTGGCGAACACGCCCTGCTGGAACTTGACCCACAGACGCGGCACCGAGAAAAACACCGTGGGCCGCGCGCGCTGCAAGTCCGCCAGAAACGTGTCCAGGCTTTCCGCAAAATACACGTGCATGCCGTGGTACAGCGCCTGGCCTTCCACCAGGGCGCGCTCGGCCACGTGGGCCAGCGGCAGGTACGACAGCATGCGGTCGTTGCGGCTAGCCCCCGTGAAGGCAATCAAGGCTTTGGCCGTGTGTGTAAACGCACCGAAACCATGCACCGCGCCCTTGGGCATACCCATGGTGCCCGACGTGTAGATGATGGTGGCGATGTCGTTTTCCTTGAAGGTCGGGCTTTCCTTCATGGGTTGGGTGGTTTTAACGATGTCGTCCCAGGCCTTGAAGCCTTTGGCGTCGCACAGCGGCGTGCTGATGCAAGGCAGACCGGCCGGAATGCCAGGCTGCATCGATTTCCAATCGTCCAGTTTGCCCACGATGCACAGCTTGCACTCCGAGTGCTCCATGATCAGGCGAACCGTTTCTGCCACCAGGTTGGGATAAATCGGCACGCTCACATAGCCCGCCATCCACACGGCCAGGTCGCTCATGAACCACCAGGCGGTGTTTTTACTCATGATCGCCACGCGCGAGCCAGGCTCCCAGCCTTGCGCCTTCAGGTAGGCCGCCACGCGACGGGTTTCGTCCATGGTTTGCGCCCAGGTGAAGTCGCGCACCACGCCGCCGCCCATGGGTTGGGTCAGAAAAACATCGCTGGCGCGTTCTTTTTCCCATTTGTAAGCACGTTGCAGGGGAAGTTCGTTGGGGTCTAGCTGGGCCATGAAATGCTCCGTTTTGAATTAGCGGGAAGGTTGAAGAGTTGAGGCTGGCGCACAGCTTCACGCTGTTGTCGGTGCCAAGCCGGTGCTGGGCAGTATTAACCGACCTTTAATGCCCGGCAAGCGACGTTTTCCCTGATTCAGCGCCGATCCAGACGCCGGTCGGGTCGTTGTCTCGTCGCAAAGGACGTTTATATAAGAAATAGGGCACTAGCCCTTATGAAATATGCTCAAGCAGCTATTAAAAATATAGCAAATGAGATATCATGCGCCGAGTTGGTGCTTTTCATGATTGCACTTATATGGTGCATTCCAGCGCACCAAAATAGCCCATTGCGCGGAGACCCCTTGGCGTAAGGCCACAAGCCAATTGCAAGGCAAAATACAGCGCTGCCCAAACGCCGACCCAAAGCCGCTTTGGCACAAAAGCTGCATCGAACTGGTGCTGTACCCGTTTTTTAACAACCATCCAACCCGGAGTAACTGATGACCAAGACCGTCGCAGACGTGATGAAGATGGTGAAGGAAAACGAAGTCAAGTTTGTTGACTTCCGTTTCACCGACACCCGTGGCAAAGAGCAGCACGTGACCGTGCCTGTTTCGCACTTTGATGAAGACAAGTTCAGCTCAGGCCATGCGTTTGACGGTTCTTCGATTGCTGGCTGGAAGGGCATTGAAGCCTCTGACATGTTGCTCATGCCAGACGCCAACACCGCCAACATCGACCCGTTTTACGAAGAGACCACGCTGTTTTTGAGCTGCGACGTGCTGGAGCCCGGCGACGGCAAAGCCTACGACCGCGACCCGCGCAGCATTGCCAAGCGCGCTGAGGCTTACCTGAAAGCCTCTGGCTTGGGCGACACCGCCTTTTTCGGCCCAGAGCCAGAATTTTTCATCTTTGACGACGTGCGCTGGAACGCTGATGCATCCGGCTCGTTCGTGCATATTGACGAGCAGGAAGCCCCGTGGAACAGCGGCAAGGTCATGGAAGGCGGCAACAAAGGCCACCGTCCCACCGTCAAGGGCGGCTATTTCCCTGTGCCACCGGTGGACAGCACGCAAGACATGCGCGCTGAAATGTCTCTGATTCTGGAGTCGCTTGGCATTCCGGTTGAGGTGTTCCACCACGAAGTGGCGGGCGCCGGTCAAAACGAAATTGGCACCCGGTTCTCCACCTTGGTGCAGCGCGCCGACTGGACCATCTTGCTCAAATACGTGGTGCAGAACGTGGCCCATGCGTATGGAAAAACGGCGACCTTCATGCCCAAGCCCATCGTGGGCGACAACGGCTCCGGCATGCACGTGCACCAATCGGTCTGGAAAGACGGCAAGAACCTGTTTGCTGGCGACGGCTATGCCGGTTTGAGTGACTACGCGCTGTACTACATCGGCGGCATCATCAAACACGCCCGCGCGTTGAACGCCATCACCAACCCCGGCACCAACAGCTACAAGCGCCTGGTTCCTGGCTTTGAGGCTCCCGTGAAATTGGCTTACTCGGCCCGCAACCGCTCGGCGTCCATCCGCATTCCGTATGTGGCCAACCCGAAAGGCCGCCGCATCGAAGCGCGTTTCCCCGATCCGTTGTGTAACCCGTACCTGGGCTTTGCCGCCTTGCTGATGGCCGGTCTGGATGGTGTGGAAAACAAAATCCACCCGGGCGAGGCTGCCAGCAAAGACCTGTACCACCTGCCACCGGAAGAAGACGCAAAAATCCCGACCGTGTGCCACAGCCTGGACCAGGCGCTGGACTACCTGGACAAGGGCCGCAGCTTCCTGACCAAGGGCGGTGTGTTCACCGACAGCATGATTGACGCTTACATCGAATTGAAGATGCAGGAAGTCACGCGCATGCGCATGACCACGCACCCGATCGAGTTCGATATGTATTACTCGCTGTAATCCAGCGGTAACCGAATCACTGACTGCATCGAGCAGTCATCACTGACTGGGCATCCAGTCTGTGGCAGTAAAAGGACGGCTTCGGCCGTCCTTTTTCCTTATCGATCAAGGGCTTATTAGGTTTTTGTAAGGCATTGCGCGATACTTCACGCCCAACTTGCTCTGTCGAGATGCGAGGAGATTTTCATGAAACTTGCTTTTTCTTTTGCTGCGCTGATGTCCCTGGTTTGTTTACCGGTGGTGGCGCAAGACAAAATTTACCGCTGCGCCGGTAACGAATACACCAACAACGCCACCGAAGCCAACGCCAAAGGTTGCAAGCTGGTCGAGGGTGGCAACGTCACGATTGTGCAGGGCACAAAAGTGCAAACGGGCAATGGTGCATCGACGCCAGTGCGTGTGGCCGCGGTCACCCCCAGCGGCTCACGCATCGATTCGGGTGACCAGAAAGCCCGCGACAACGACGCCAAATCCATTCTTGAATCCGAGTTGAAAAAGTCTGAATCGCGGCTTTCCGACTTGGTCAAGGAATACAACAACGGCGAGCCCGACAAACTGGGCCCCGAGACCCGCAACCACCAGAAATGGCTGGACCGCGTGGCCGACCTGAAGGCCAACATTGCCCGCATGGAAAGCGACATCAACGGCATCAAACGCGAGCTCGGCCGCGCTTCGCGATAGCGACCAACAGCGCATCCACCAGTGGCCAAAAAATCAGTCGCCACGACTGATCACACCGCTGCCATCGCAGCCCCTTCCCACGCCGCCGCTGCAAGCCCGGTAGCCTCCCGCTTTCAATCGTTTGACCTGTTGGTCACCCTTGTGGCCGTCGTGCGTCGCAATGGCCAGGTGATTTTTGCCAACTCCGCGCTGGAAGATGCGTTGGGCACCTCGCGGCGAGTGATCGAAGGTTCGCACTTGCCGGACTGCTTTGCCGAGCCGCACACGCTGCTCAGCGCACTGGAGTCAGCCGGCAGCAACGCCTTTGCCGCGCTGCGCTACGACGCCTGGCTGCTACGCCCGGGCCATGAGCACATGCCGGTGCACGTGGTGGTGGCGCAGACCGACCACAGCGACCAGATGGTGGTGGAACTGCTGCCACTGGAAACCCAGGCCAAGCAAGACCGCGAAGAGCGGTTGGTCGATCAGGCCCAGGCCAACAAGGAGCTGATTCGCAACCTGGCCCACGAGATTAAAAACCCGCTGGGCGGCATTCGCGGCGCAGCGCAGCTGCTGCAAATGGAAATAGACAGCAGCCTGACCGAATACACGCAGGTCATCATTCATGAAGCCGACCGCTTGCAAACCCTGGTTGACCGTTTGCTAGCCCCGCACCGCAAGCCGCATGTGGTGGGCGATGTGAACATTCACGAGGTGTGTGAGCGGGTGCGCTCCTTGATCGTGGCCGAATTTCCCAAGGGCCTGCGCGTGGTGCGCGAGTACGACATTTCCATTCCCGAGTTTCGCGGCGACCGTGAGCAGCTGATTCAGGCCGTGCTCAACATTGCGCAGAACGCCTGCCAGGCCCTGGCCGAGCGTCGATTGGCAGGCGACGCGCAGCTCGTCTTTCGCACCCGCATTGCCCGCCAGATTACTTTTGGTAAGCAGCGCTACCGACTGGCACTGGAATTGCGTGTATCGGACAACGGGCCCGGTGTGCCGGACTCCATCAAAGACCGCATTTTTTTCCCGCTGGTGTCGGGCAGAGAAGGTGGCTCTGGGTTGGGGCTGACGCTGGCGCAAACCTTTGTGCAGCAGCACCACGGCCTGATCGAGTGCGACAGCGTGCCGGGTAAAACAGACTTCAAAATTCTGATTCCCCTGCCGTGATACATGCAGATGTGGTCGTGCGCTTAGTGGATCAACCCAGGGTGAATGATGAAGCCGATTTGGATAGTAGATGACGACCAGTCGATTCGCTTTGTGCTGGAAAAAGCGCTGCTGCGTGAAGACCTGCCCACCCGCAGCTTCACCAACGCCCGCGATGTGCTGGCCGCGCTAGACGCCGCCAACGACGACGAGCTGGGCAACCAGGGCCCGCAAATTCTGGTGAGTGACATCCGCATGCCCGGTGCCTCAGGCCTGGACTTGCTGGCCAAGATCAAGGCGAAACACCCCGGTCTGCCCGTCATCATCATGACGGCGTTTTCGGATCTGGACAGCGCTGTGTCGGCCTTTCAGGGCGGTGCCTTTGAATACCTGCCCAAGCCCTTTGACCTGCCCAAAGCCATCGAGCTGATTCGCCGCGCCGTGCAGGAAAGCCAGCGCGAAGAAGTGGCCGAAGAGCGCATGGCCGCAGCCCCTGAAATGCTGGGCCAGGCACCGGCCATGCAAGACGTTTTTCGTGCCATTGGTCGCTTGAGCCAAAGCAATGTGACCGTGATGATCACCGGCGAATCGGGCTCGGGCAAAGAGTTGGTGGCCCGCGCACTGCACAAGCATTCACCCCGCGCCACCGGCCCGTTTGTCGCCATCAACACCGCCGCCATTCCCAAAGATTTGCTGGAGAGCGAGCTGTTTGGCCATGAGCGCGGGGCCTTCACCGGCGCGCAAACCATGCGCCGTGGCCGTTTCGAGCAGGCCGACGGCGGCACCCTGTTTCTGGACGAAATTGGCGACATGCCGGGTGATTTGCAAACCCGCTTGCTGCGAGTCCTCAGCGACGGCCACTTCTACCGCGTGGGCGGTCACAGCGCCGTCAAAACCAATGTGCGCGTGATTGCAGCCACCCATCAAGACCTGGAGCAACGCGTCAAAGACGGTGGCTTTCGGGAAGACCTGTTTCACCGCCTGAACGTCATCCGCCTGCGTCTGCCGCGCTTGTCTGACCGGCGCGAAGACGTGCCCATGCTCACGCGCCACTTCCTGCAGCAAAGCGCCAAGCAGTTGGGCGTTGACCCCAAACGCATTGCCGACGCGGCGCTGGCCCAGCTGGGCAGCTTTGGCTTCCCCGGCAACGTGCGCCAGCTGGAAAATATCTGCCACTGGCTCACCGTCATGGCCCCGTCGCAAGTCATCGAAGCCAAAGACCTGCCGCCCGAAGTGCTGGTGGGCCACGCCACGGCACCGACCAGCACCGCTGCGCGAACCGCTGCACCGGAAGTGGTCGCTGCGCAGCCTGCGGCACCCGCAGAATTGCCCGTCTCGGGTGACGTATCAGAGCCGTTTGCCCCGCCAGTCGCTGCAGGCGCCAACCCCGCAGCCTGGGAAACTGGCCTGGAGCAAGAAGCCCATGCCCTGCTCGCCACCGGCCGCACCGACGTGTGGGACGAACTGACCCGCCGCGTCGAATCCAGCCTCATCCGCACCGCCCTCGTCGCCACCCGCGGCCGCCGCATCGAAGCCGCCCAAAAGCTGGGCATCGGCCGCAACACGATTACCCGCAAGATTCAGGAGCTGGGGTTGGAGTGAGGTGAATCCCGTTCGGGCCCATCCCGCCGACAGGCTCAGCTCTGGCCCGTCAAAGGGATCAGGGCGAACGAGCGCAAGTGAACAAAATTCGTAACTACTCAGGTCGTGACGGCGTGTCTTGCCCCTTCCCGCCTTTGGGGGAAGGTTGGGATGGGGGCTTGGGACGCGCATGCCCCTCAGACCGTCATTCCCGCGCAGGCGGGAATCCAGGCGCGAGGTCTACGCAGTCGGAAAGGTTTGCTCGTCGCGCAGGTGGATTCCCGCCTGCGCGGGAATGACCGATGGATAAACGTTTGAGGCGTGTTTCCAATCAAGCTAAATCGGCTTCCAACCCTTATAAATACTGCTCAAACAGCTATTAAAAAAGCAGCAATCAACCAGCCGTCAGCTGAATTCTTTTCTGCTTCACATACTCTTTGTACTGCGTCAACGGAATTGCCGTCGACCCTGCTGCACCGTTCTCAGCTGTCCAGCTCAAGGTCGCGCTGTCGGCTGACAAGTCAACCTCCACCGCACCTTTCGGAATCTCCAGCGGCGGGCCGTCGCCTGCGCGGTAAGTCACGTGGTCGGTGATGGTGGCGTGTTGGGTCATGGTGGTGTCCTGAATGTTGCGCAAGCACCCATTACAGATAACAACCGCGCAGCCGTCTGTCAGACAACGCACCGTGTGCGTGTCGCGGCACAGGCGGTGCGCTCAAGAAACCAGAGGCAAAACCCGCCGCAGGGCGCGGATCTATTGCCATACACGGCCTTCGGGATGGTCATTGCCATCACCTGCAGGCAGCGCGCCAACCATCCCTGGCGGTTTTGAATTCGCCAGCAGTTTGGAGGCCGCCAAATCCCAAACTCCTGATGAGATACATGCGTCAGACCGTCATTCCCGCGCAGGCGGGAATCCAGGCGCGAGGATCACGCAGAAGGCAAGGCGGATGCGGTGCCGAGGTGAACTCCGCCTTCGCGGGAATGACGGGTTTGTAGGTGAGGCATGTACCTCATCAGACCAAAACTGCCTCCATCCCCTGTAAATACTGCTCAAGCAGCTATCAAAAAAAGAGCGAACAGGTGAGGAATCTTCATACAGCCAACAAGCGGCACATCGTGCCCGCCGTGCACCGTTTTGCGTGCGCTTGCTGGTATCGTGATTGCTCAACGCAACCCACTGCACCTGCACCCAAAACCTGATCAACGGGAGATCTATGGCCACCAACACCAACCAGAAACTGGCCGTTTTGATTGACGCCGACAACGCGCAGGCGTCGGTCATTCAAGAGCTGCTGGCCGAGGTGTCACGCTACGGCACCGCCACCATCAAGCGTGCCTATGGCGACTGGACCACGACCAACCTGAAAGGCTGGAAAGAGGTGCTGCACCGCATGGCCATTCAGCCCATCCAGCAGTTCAGCTACACCACCGGCAAAAACTCCACCGACGCCTCGCTCATCATCGACGCCATGGACGTGCTGCACACCGGCAGCGTGAACGGCTTTTGTCTGGTCAGCAGCGACAGCGACTTCACCCGCCTGGCCACCCGCATCCGCGAGGCCGGGCTGGTGGTCTACGGCTTTGGCGAACGTAAAACGCCCGAGCCGTTTGTGGCGGCGTGTGACAAGTTTATTTATACGGAAATTTTGCGGGCCGTGCCCGAAGAAGCCAAACCCGGCCAAGAACCTGTCCCCGAACTCCCCAAGCTCAAGCCCATGCTGCTCAACGCGCTAACCGCCACCATGCGCGAAGACGGCTGGACCACGCTCTCCGCTTTGGGCAGCCAGATCAACCGCAGCCACCCGTCTTTTGACCCGCGCAACTACGGCGTGGCCAAGCTCGGCGAACTCATCCGCCAGCAGGCGGCGTATCTGGAAGTGAAAGAAGTGAAGTCGGGCGAGGGGGATTCGGTGCAGACGCATCTGCATGTTCGGCGGAAGGTGGCGACGGCGGTGAAGGCTTGAGGCTGCACTTCGCCCTCCATTCAAGCCATCAGACCAAGGCAGAAATCTGCACTTTGAGGGCGGGTAAATCGTTTTGAATGGTTTGCCACACCAGCCCCAAGTCCACCGTGAAATATCCGTGTGCCAAAGCGTTGCGCATCTCATAAGCAAAACCCCAGGGAACCGCAGCGTGTTGTGCGGCAAACACTGGGTGGTTCTTCGTAACGTTGTTGCAGGCCTCGCCAATCACCTCCAGGTTGCGAATCACCGCATCGCAGGTTTTGCGATCTGCCACAAAGGCCGCCAAGTCCATTCCTGTCGTGTATTCCTGAATGTTGCCAATCGCTTGAATGATGTGCCCCAGGTAATCCGCCAGCCGCAGCGGGTGCGTACGGCTCATACCGCCAGTGCCTCGCGCAGCACCTGCTCGCGGAAATGGGGTGGCAGGCTGTTGGGCGTGAGCACGTCGACATCGATACCCAGCAGTTGCTTCAACTCAAACCGTATGGCGCCAATGTCCATCAGCGTGGTTTGGGGCGTTGGTTCCACCAGCAGATCCAAATCACTGCCAGTCGTGTCGTCGCCATGAAGCGCGGAGCCAAATACCCGCACGCCACTCACGCGATGGCGCATAGCAATCTCGCGGATCTGTGTGCGGTGAAGGTTCAGGGCTTGAGAGGGGCGCATGGGGCTGAGTGTAATACCAGTGCTTTTATATGCATAAATGGCGCCTAGCCCTTTTAGATACTGCTCAAGCAGCTATTAAAGAAGAGCAAAACGTTAGCTGAGTTCGTCCAACAAAGCCTCAACGGTCTCGATCAGCATGGGCAGCGCGCTCTGCGCAATGTTCCATACCGTGGCGACGTTAACCGTGGCGTAGCCGTGAATCAGCAGGTTGCGAAATGCCACGATTTGCGGCAGGTCTGGAATGCGTGCCGCCAATGTCGCGTCCAGCTTTGCCAACTGGTTCAGCGCCTCGCCAATGATTTCAAACTTGCGCTCGACCGCTGCCTGGGCCATTGCGTTGCCTGCGTAAGCCGTTGCATCCATTCCCGCGATGAAGCTTTGAATCGCCAACGCCGACTCACGCACGTCCCACAAAAAGGCACGCGCATCACGCTGCATAGACGACCTCGCGATGGTGGTTGATGCTGGCCAGCACGTAAGGGTTGCGCACCGCGCCGGGCTCCACCAAGTCCACACCACGCCCGAGCAAAGCTTCCAGCGCAGCCTTCGCACCGAAAAAAGCATCCAGCCCTGGCTGCACGTCTGGCGCAAACTCCACCAAAAAGTCCGCATCGCTACGCTCAGGGTCAAAGTCATCCGCCCGCGCGGCAGACCCAAACACCTCCAGGCGGCGAATGCGGTAGCGCTGGCAAATGGCGGAAATACCGGCGCGGTGTTGGGCTATTGCGGGGTGCATGGCTGAAGTTTAAGGGTGCGGTGCAGGTATATGCCAAAACCGCTTATTGCCCTATTGAATACTGCTCAAGCAGCTATTGATAGAAGAGGTATAAGACGCGATATCCAATCTGGAATACTTTTCGCCTGGTTCATCACGTTGACCAACTCTTGCATGTGTTTTTGTTTTAGGCTTAGCCGCTTTGTAATCATTGAAAGAACAAATTCTGCAAGAGCCTGCCCGTTCCCGTGTCGCCATCCACCAATTTCAGTAAGAATTACCTCAAGCATTTCCTCACTAAGTGCTTCATCAGTGTCGTAACGTAGCTCAGAGTTTTTTGCTGCGCGTAAAAAGGCTGCGTGCAACACCCCATCATTGAAGTCTTTAAAATTTCTAGGGCATAAGAGTACCTGTCCGTAAACTGATTGCTCCCAGATCAGGCTTTCCTTCCCTCTTACGATTGGCGCGAGCGCATCTCGATTGTCATTTCGACAGGCGGTAAGTAGGTTGGAAACGATGGCATAGATGTCGGATTGAGAAATAAGACTCTTGTCTGTTCCAGTAGTCAGATAAACAAAATCGTTGTTAATCCTAAGATCGCCATTCTGTCCAGAAAGAAAAATCTGATCAACCGCTCGATCGTTATCTCGAAGAAAAGCAAGACGCTTAACCAACTCGTTCGGTAATTCTTGCGGGCAGTCGAGGCGTGCAAGGCAGTCACGCTCCAAATCCCAGGGCAAACGCTCCCGACGCTGAGATAGCAACAAGTCGTGGATACTTTCAAATACGAATGTACTGGCTCCGCGCTCACCATATTTTAGAAAAGATATTAGGTCACGTCTAATCTCAGGCGAATCAGAAACCAATAAAGCAGAAAGGTAACCAATACTTCCTTTCGGTGCAATTGAGCGAAGGGAGCGATTAATTGATCGCGCTACGAGTTCGTCACTAAGTTCGGCAAAATACACAAGCACACCGCCCTCGGTGAGAGTGGGGTAAGCCTCTAATTCGATCGCGTTCACAGATGGGGTATCAGCGGAAAATGCCGGGCGATTACTGATTGTTGACCACCCTGATAGTTGAGGCGAAGTGCTGTGGTCTGAGACTATTAGATCCAATGGTGAGGGCGCAATTCTTCGAAGCTTATAGGCCAAATCGTTACGAAATTCCGAACTATTTGTCACTAGTTTATTTATATCGAAGTAGATATCTGAATACCTGCTTCGACCAGATCCGACTAGCAAAACAAATATGGATTGACTGCGAGCCGCGAGCTCAAAAAATTTTCTGGCAGAGCTAGACTGACTGGCTAGAGTAACTTTTAGTCGCCTAGTTTTTCTCCGCTGTAATAAGAATTGATCTCCTTCAAATTCAGCCAATAGTAGTCCTTGTGCGCAAAGCGGGCATTCGCCATGTGCATAGCTGGCAATCTCTGGAAAACCGAACAAAGCATCTTTCTTATATGTCAAGTTCGCCAGAATTTTTCCTTTAGTCATTCCCCAGTTCTTGGCTTGCAGATAAAACAGTGTGATGATTGCCTGGTCATCACCACCCCTATCAATAAGTTGTTTTACCAGTCCACCTGAAGAAGACGCGGAGACCAGTAATAAATCAGATTGGCGAAAATCGAGATCCCCTCTCATACCAGAATAGGATCCGAACGATCTGATTTTTCCTGACTCGATAGTTAGCCCATGAATTCGACTCACTTCGACCAGCGCTAGACCTACAGAAAGTATCGGCGAGGTATCTACATATATTTGTCGAAATCGCCGACGAGGAAGCTTCGGGAGGCAAAAAAATGCAATTAATCTACATGCAGATGAACTTGTCAAGACGTTCGCGGTACGCAAAAATCTGTCTGAATGTTTGCCGGAAGTTTTACCAAAATGGACGCCGCTAGGCGCAAGAACCATAGCTTCACGTTGAAGAAATAAATTGAATAACCACCCTTGAATTAAATTTGGATCAAGAACGTTTTCTTCATATTGCAATCCGGTGTCCGATTCACTGCGCTCTCGTAAGAAAAATGCCTCAACAAGTCCGAATGAGCTATCTGTCTCCGTAGGCTTTAGCAGCACAATTCTCAGCAACGACTCTTGGTCGTTTTCGTGCTGAGATGGTCGGAGTTGTGAAGATCCGTTGCGAATCTGATCGATAACGTCAGTCGCAGTGACCCTTGGCGCGACCACATAGATTCGGGATAACGTAGGATCATTTTCTAGCTCCTCACGAAGGTCATTGCTGAGTGCTTCGTCCGTGAAGTTTTCTTCGTCATACACTAGAAGGCAGGTACCAAGTATCCGTTCTATGCCATCGACGGTGTGGATAGCAATCTTGCTAAAGAGAGAAAGATCGGCCATTTTGGTCAGACGATTGGTACAAGCACACGAATTGCCGAACCAATCATTTGCGGATGCTGTGTGGGTTTTTTTATATACTTTCGTTCAAAGTCAAGTAGGGTTGCCTTTGGCATTCCTGGTCGGGATTTTGACTCTGAGGGCTCCATTTGAATTGGCATATCACCTGGGAGAAAAGAGCGATACCCATGTACCCTTCCAGTTCGAATTTCAATCGCTCCTTCTAGAAATTTCAATGCTCTTAACACCTCATAAAGACCGATGCCATGCAAGCCCTTACCAGGCTGTGCCGCGTTGATATTTTCAAGATGGACTGATAGACAGTCATGCAATACTTGCCACTCCTCTGAAAGTGGAATTTTTTCGTCAAGTGGGCGGCCTCTATTTTTACTGAAATAACCAATTCCAGAATCAAAGACACTTATTTCGATACAACGAGCATTAGCTGGTATGGGCTTCGCCGTTGGTTGGTATCGACTAAATGGGACATCACGAAATAGCATTCCTCGAATTGACGTAGAGAGCACACGCTTGTTCATATCTGTTTTGCCGTGTAGCTCTGTATTTTCGAACAACTCGTATATTACAGACGCAAATGAGGCGCGCCAATGAAAGGCCTTCTTTTCATTCAAATCGATTGCGAGCTGGCGTTCAATGTAGGGAAATACTAGTTCCTCGAAATCCTCGCGTGGCTTTATACCCGGTGCTGACGGCGACGCATATAGATCCTTTGGTCGACCTAGCCCCAAATGATCGGCACATAGCAAGGACTGAGGTTCTGAGAACCAGTCGAAACCGATACGAGTATTTTCAATTTTATTGCGAATCCCAGTTAGTGATCTGGGAGTGACATTCATTCCAACTATGTGCTGAATGCGATTGTGTAGTAGCGCGCATGCCAATAGAGGAAATGAGTTGGGAGCAGTTCCAACTTTATTAAATAAGCTTTCTGGCCATCTGAGAGTTAATGCATCAATACTTTGCATTGAGCATAGAAGTCCTTGAATTCGAAAGACATCCGAGCCGCAAGTAGGGTCATCCGCTGATTGAACGTCCACATCCACTGTGATTTGCGATGTCTTAGGCAAGGATACAGACATACCTCTATCAATCAACACTCCTAGTGTTGAGGGCAGGCTATGGTCAATGTCATCTGTGTTCATCTTCTAGCCGATCTTCAGGAAATCAACGGTGCCGGTTCCGCCACGCTCACAGCAAAAAGTACAAATTAAACCGGATTACGAATCGTACAACCCGACCAACTCTGCGTCGGTAGCTTCAACCCGTGCGACAGAAGCTGCTTCTTGGCTTGGCTCGTCGCCAGCGCCATCGCTTGGGTAATTTTGTCTCGCGCAATTGATGTTTGCTTTGGAGTAACGAGGCTTATTGTCCGAGTCGCTTTAGATTGAGCCATTTTTCCGATTCCTTAATATAAGTACGTCGCGCAGTGCCATACGCGATGGTTGTCAGTTTGCCAGACGCATTGTCCAGAACTGTCCAGCGATCCGCCAGCGGTAAATACAACGCAAACAAATTTTGCAGGCTCCGCTGAAATCGGCGCTCAACATCAGCCTGCGGGATGTTGTGACCACCCAGTTTCACGCGCAGGGCAACGCGGTTCACTGCTAGTGCGGCGCTGGGGAGCGCGATGTAAAAAATCTGAACTTGGTAGCCCTGCGCCTTGCACTGGTTCAAAAACAGCGCGAATGTGCGGCTGGACAGGGTGGATTCGAATGCAAAGCTGGCTTTGGATGCTGCCAGGTCATGCAGGCGTTTGAGCATGATGCGGCCCGCTTCGAACGACACGGTTTCAGGTGCGTAGGCAGACAGGCCCACAGCAATTTGATCTGCGTTCACAAACGTCAAAATGCCCAGAGCCTGCTTGAGCAAAAAGGGGGCGGCGGTGGATTTGCCTGCGCCATTAGGCCCGGCAATCACCACGATGGTGGGTGGCTTGGGCTGGGCGGCGCGGGGGGACATCATTTCTTCTGGCTGTGAGACTGACTGGACTTCATGCGAGTCATCACCACAGGCAGAGCGTCGATTTTGGCAACCACTTGGCCTTTTCTGGCATTCATTTCGCGCACAGATTGCAGCAACTCGGCTCCCAGGTCTCGCTTGGCGTCTCGTTCGCGCAGTTGCTTGTCAGTCATGGGCATGGCACATCTCCCGCGTTAGTTGCTTGCATAGATGGGCTGGCAGGCGATGCCCCAGATGCGCAGCAACGGATGCCAAATCATCCAGCGTGAATTTCTCGGTGCGGTTTTTGATGAGGTCGTTCATGCGAGCTTGTGTGATGCCAGCGCGCTTGGCCGCTTCGGCTTGCGTGATGCCGAAGTGGGCTATCGCTTTGTGGATGCGGATATCAACTCACAGCGTAGCAATAGGTTTTGCGCCTGCGATTCAGGAAAACCCAGGTCACGAAAGATGTTGTCGCTTCCCATGACGCTGTGTAGTTGTTCAGTCATCGCATCACTTTCCCCAAGAATCCTTCAACCCCACCGATAAGTTAAACACCAGCCTGCCACCCGCCCCATGATCCACCCGATCCGCCACAAAGTACCCATGCCGCTCAAACTGAAACTTGTCATCGGCCTGCGCTGAGGCTAGCGACGGCTCGACCATGGCTTGCAATACTCTCAGGCTTTTGGGGTTGAGGCTTTCCAGAAAGTCTTTACCACCCGCGTCGGGCTGGGCTTCTGTAAATAGGCGGTCGTAGAGGCGGACTTCGGCTGAAACGGCGTCGGCTACGGCTACCCAGGTGATGACGCCTTTGACTTTGACGGCGTCGCTGCCGGGGGTGCCGCTTTTGGTGTCTTTTAGGACATTAGCCCTTATGGATACTGCTCGAGCAGCTCCTGAATTAATAGCGTCCTGCGTCGTGCCTTCGGGGTACTCAGCGCCTTGCACCTCGATGACGTGGCCGTATTTCAGTCTGACTTTATTACCCGGGTAGAGGCGAAAGAAGCCTTTGCTGGGCACCTCTTCGTAGTCACTGCGCTCGATCCACACTTCCTTGCCGATGGTGAAGCTGCGTTTGCCCAACTCGGGCAGGTGGGGGTGTACCGGGGCGGTGCAGGGTTCGACGTGGGAGGCGCTGCCGAAGGCTTCTTCCCAGTTAGTCAGCACCAGTTTGACGGGGTCTAGCACGGCCATGGCGCGGGGGGCGCTCACGTCTAGCGTTTCGCGCAGGCAGCCTTCCAGGGTGCTGTAGTCAATCCAGCTGTCGCTTTTGGTCACGCCGATGCGCTCGGCAAAGAGTTGCAGCGCGGCGGGGGTGTAGCCGCGGCGGCGCAGGCCCACCAGGGTGGGCAGGCGGGGGTCGTCCCAGCCGTTCACCTTGCGGTCGTAGACCAGCTGGGCCAGCTTGCGTTTGCTGGTGACGACGTAGGTGAGGTTCAGGCGGGCAAACTCGTATTGGCGGGGCGGGGGGCTGGCCAACAGGCCGCCCACAACCCGGCCGTCGGGCAGCGTGGTGGTTTCGGTCAGGCGCTCCAGCAACCAGTCGTACCAGGGGCGCTGGTCTTCAAATTCCAGGGTGCACAGGCTGTGGGTGATTTGCTCCAGCGCGTCCTCAATGGGGTGCGCATAGGCATACATGGGGTAGATGCACCACGCGTCGCCGGTGCTGTGGTGGGTGGCGCGGCGGATGCGGTAAATCGCGGGGTCGCGCAGGTTGATGTTGGGGCTGGCCATGTCGATTTTGGCGCGCAACACCATGGAGCCGTCTTCGTGCTGGCCGTCGCGCATCTCGCGAAACCGGGCGAGGTTTTGGGCGGGGGTGCGGCTGCGAAACGGGGAGTCGACGCCGGGTTTGCCAAAGTCGCCCCGGTTGGCGCGCATTTGCTCGGCGGTTTGCTCGTCAACATAGGCCAGGCCGATGTCGATGAGGTGCTCGGCTGCGCGGTACATGAAGCCAAAGTAGTCGCTGGCCTGGTAGGGGGCGGCGTTGGGCGAGCCGTTCCACTCAAAGCCCAACCAGCGCACGGTGTCGATGATTCCGTCGACGTATTCCTGGTCTTCTTTTTCAGGGTTGGTGTCGTCAAAACGCAGGTGGCACACGCCGCCATAGTCGCGCGCCAAACCAAAGTTGATACAGATGCTTTTGGCGTGGCCAATGTGCAGGTAGCCGTTGGGCTCGGGGGGGAAGCGGGTGCGGATTTTGGCAACATCGAGCGGGCCAGCGGCGTGGTGGGCGGCGTCGCCGGGCGAGCCGCCCCAGTGGCGCTGCGCGTAGGTGGCTTGGGCCAGGTCGCGCTCGATGATCTGGCGCAGGAAGTTGCTGGGGGCAGGGGGCGTGTTTTTGTCGGGGGCGGTGGTCATATGCAGGCCATTTTAGGTACTGCTCTCCCTCACCCCAACCCTCTCCCGCAAGCGGGAGAGGGGGAAAGCCATGCGAGCCGATTTACCAGCTGTCAGACCGCAGTTGCGACTCCCACGCCCCAGCGCGCACGGCGTACACGCTGATCACGCCGTAGCGCTGCTCGCCTTTGTCGTCCCACTTCATGGAGCCGGTCACGGGGGCAAACGCATCGAGTTTGCGCAGGGTTTCGTTGATGCGCTTGGGGTCGCCTGATTCGGCGCGTTTGATGGCGGCGGCCACAGCAAACATGGCGTCGTAGCTGTAGTGGCCACCGTAGGCGGGGTCTATTTTGTAGGCGGTGCGGTAAGCATCGAGAAACTTGGCGCCTGCGGGAAACTCGCGTGGCTCCAGGATGGGCGAGGTGGCATACAGGCCGGTCACAATGCCCGCGCCTTTGAGCATGTCGGTGGTTTTGATGGTGTCGCCACCCAGAATGCTCAGCTTGGTGTAGTCGATTTTCTTGAGCGCTTGCATCAATGCCAGTACCTGAAAGTCGTTCAGGGTGGTGACGATGGCGTCAATGCCTTCGGCTTTGATCTTGCCAGCCAGCTCGTCAAAGGCCACGGTTTTGTCGTCGAACGACTGGCGCACCGCCACTGGCTTTTTAGCCTTGGCCAGCTCGGCCACCGCGCCGTCGGCCAGGCCTTTGCCGTAGGGCGTGCCGTCGTCGAGCACGGCGAATTTGCCGGCATTCAGGTTGTTGGCGGCAAAGGAGCCAATCGCGCGGGCTTGCAGCACGTCGTTGCCCACCATGCGCAGGGTGGTGGGAAAGCCCAGCTGCGTGAATTTGGGGTTGGTGGAAATGGCCAGCTGAGAAATGCTCTTGGCGGCGTAAATCGGGGCGGTTTCAATGCTCACGCCCGAGTTCAAATGGCCGATCACGGCGACCACGCCCTGGTCTACCAGCTGCTGGGCCACTTCTTTGCCGGTAGCGGCGTTGGCTTTGTCGTCTACGGCTACCACTTCCAGGGTGACCACTTTGCCCTTGACCTTGAAGCCTTCCTTGTTCAACTCGGCCACAGCCAGCTTCACACCGTTGAGCATGTCGGTACCCAAGGCTCCCAGGTTGCCGGTGAGCGGCTGGGCCACGCCGATCTTCAGGGTGGTGGGAACGTTGTCGCAACCGACCAGCAGCGTGCTACTGGCGACGGTGCCGAAAGCCAGAGCGCCTGAAACCAGGAACCGGGTGGCGGTGCGGCGGCTAGGGATGTTGAACATAGATGGGGTCTCCAAACGGGGGTGAACAAGCGGTAAGCGAATGGAACCATGCACAGAGCGTGCCGTGGTGCGGGGTTTCCACTTGTATCTAGTCACAAAACGAAGGCATTAGCATGACTAATGCTTACTAAGCTCCGAGGTGCCGCCCTACATCGCGCGAAACAGGTGGGCGTACAGGCGGCTGACGGCCAGTTTGCCGGGGCTGCCGCGCAGCGACAGGTGCAGCTTGCCCGACTCGTCGCGGGTGACGCTCTCAATGACTTGTGCGCGCACCACGGTGCCCCGGTGGATTTGCCAGAAATGCTGCGCGTCGAGTTGGGGCAACAATTCCTTGAGCGCGGTGCGAATGAGAAATTCACCGCCCGCCGTGAGCACGCGCAGGTATTTGTCGGCGGCTTCAAAGTACAGCACGTCTTCGATGGGGATCAGGCGAATGGTGGTGCCCACACTGGCCTGGATCACGGCCAGGCGGGGCACAGGCGTCGCACCGGGAACAGCCTGTGGCGCCAGCAAATGGCGTAGCTGGGCCAGGGTGGTATCAAATGTGTTCGCTTCTGAATTGATAGCTGCTTGAGCAGTATTTACAAGGGCTAGTTGCAGTTTTGACACTGTTTTTGCCAGCCGCTCGCGCTGCACCGGTTTGAGCAAATAGTCCACCGCCTGAGCTTCAAAGGCCTGCACCGCGTACTGGTCGTAGGCCGTCACGAAGACAAGTGTGGGGAACGGCTTGTGCCCGGCGGGCCATTCATCGGCCAGTTGCACCGCAGCCTCCAGCCCGCTTTGGCCGGGCATGCGGATATCGAAAAACAGCACGTCGGGTTGCAGCGCCAATGCCTGTGACACGGCGCTGATGCCGTCGCCCACAGTGGCCAGCACCTGCAGCTGCGGCCAGGCGCAGGCCAGCTCGGCTTTCAGCGCCTGGGCTAGCAGGGGTTCGTCTTCGGCAATGAGGGCGGTGGGGGTCATGGGCACAGCGGTGGGGCTTGTTTCTTGCCTGGCGGGCAAGGGGTTTTGCTCCCTCTCCCCTCGGGGAGAGGGTTGGGGTGAGGGTCAGCGCGAGAACATAACTTGTACAACGCCAACACCCTCACCCCTGCCCTCTCCCGCCCCTGAGGGCAAAGCCCTCGGCTTTGCGTGCGGGAGAGGGAGCAAATCCCTCTTTCAAAGGAAAAGTGACTCTAGCCCTTGTACCACCTGCTGGAGCAGCTATTACTTCAATAGCACCCAAGTTGCCATACAAAGCCGCCAGCCGCTCGCGCACCTGCGTCAGGCCAAAACCGGTGCCCGCTGGGCTGTGGTGGTTCAGGCCCTGGCCGGTGTCTTGCACCAGCAGTTCCAGCAGCGTGCCTTGCTGGCGCGCGCTCACGGTGATGCGCCCACCCGCCACCTGGGGCTCCAGCCCGTGGTGAATGCTGTTTTCCACCAGCGGTTGCAGCAGGAGCGGTGGCACGCTGTGCTGAGCCAGCTCGGGTGGTAAATCCAGCGTGTAGGCCAGGCGTGGGCCCATGCGCACGGCCATCAGGGCCAGGTAATCGTCCAGCCGGTCGAATTCATCTTGCAGCGTGTGCGTGGAGGCGCGCGAGGCAGCCAGTGTGGCGCGCAGGTAAGCGGTCAGGCGGTCCAGCATGTCCTGCGCGGCTTGCGGGTCGGTGGCCACCAGCACCCGCAGATTCGCCAGGGTGTTGAACAGCATGTGCGGCTGCAACTGCGATTCGAGCAGCTTCAGGCGGGCGTTGTTGGCGTGTTGCTGCGCCTCATTCATCTTGCCCAGCAGGTAGGCGCTTTTGGTTTTGGTATAGAAATAGTAAGTACCGATGACGCCTGCCAGGCCGGTGATGAGCAGCGAGGTGCGCAGATCCACCGCCGATTGAGGCGCTGCACTGGCCCCATACAAACCAAAGTTGCGGCAGGCTGCATCAGCCATCGAAGTGCCCAGAAAATAGCCCGCCACAATGCCCACCGCTACCAGCGCCAGCCCCTGCCAGCGGCCAGGCCAACCCGTTTCGCGGGATGACGGAAACAGCTCACGCCCCAGGTCAATCACCGCCCAGGTGATCAGCCCGATCGCCATCGAATAGACCACCGGCGGCGCATACGGCCGCTCCGGCATAAAGGCATATTGAACCGTGGCCACGCCCACGCAAAACAGCATGGTTTGCAGCATGTGGCGCAGTTTGCTGGGCCAGTTGATGGCGGGGGGTTTGAACATGAGCGCTATTTTCAGGGTGCAGCCGGTACATGTTGGCGAAAAAATGCCACCGTGGCGCGGTTCAGCTGTGCAATGGCTGCTGGCCGGTCAAAGCCCGGCGGGTCGCCCAGCAACGCTTGGGCGATGGTGCTCAGGCGCTCGGCGGGTGGCATGGGCGAGAGCATCACGCCGTGTGAGGCGTCGGCAAACTCGGCTACGCGGGTGCAGCTTTTGCAGGCCTCGAGCACGGCGCCGCTGTGAAAGCGCGGCACCTGGTTGATGTCCTGGCCGGCAGTGATCAGGCCCAGCGGAATGCGTGGCTGCGCCAGCGATTGCATGTCGAAGTCGGCTGCAAATGGAACCGCTGCAATGGCAGCGACGATGCGCGGGTCGGTGTGGGCGTAAGCCGTGTCGTCGTCAAAGCGCTGGCGGATCACGCCGACTGCGACCAGCTTTTTCAGGCCGTCCAGCAGGCCGCCGGTCAGGCGCGTGATGTTGCCGACGCAAGAGGAAAAATCTTGCTCGATGTTTGCCTCGCAATGCTGGCGAAAGCGCCCCGGCGACCAACTGCCTCCGGCCAGGCTGATCGCCGTGTGGCCACCCGCCGAGCCGCCCCACATGCCCACCTTGTCAAGCAACAGCAAAGGTGCAAAGCGCGCATCGGTCGCCACGGTGTCAATGGCGCGCGAGACCTCGGCGGGGCGCAGCTTCCAGCTGGCGGGGCCGGGGTCGCTGGGGTCGCGGCTGTTGTCGGCCCGGTGCTCGGGCAGGGCCACGGTGTAGCCCGCTTGCACCAGGGCGCGGGCCAGGTCGGCATGCACCCAGGGGCTGCCGCCCGAGCCGTGCGAGACCACCACCAGGCGCCCGTTGCCGCGCTGGGGTGCTGCGTTGTGCGCCAGCAGCAGTTGAAACGGCCCGCGCGTGACGGTTTGATCTGCGGCCTGCGTGGGGTAGTAAACCATCACGGGGCCGTCGCCCTTCTGGCCCGGCAGCTCGGTCAGGCCCACGCCTGCTAGTACGGGTGCGCTCAGCAATCCCAACAGGCCGACGGACAGCACGGCGCGAAGCCACACAAGAGCGGCGTTCATGGCAACAGCGTCTGTTGGAAGAACGTGGCTACCCGGCCATAACTGGCTGGCAGACGGCCACGGTCAAAGCCGGTGACCTGACCTCCTTGCACGGCGCGCACGGGCTGATCGACCGCGTCGGGCCAGGGAGACAGCATGTCAAAGTGCTCGGCACCTTCCATGGCGCCCAGTGCTTTGCAGGCTTTGCACAACTGCAGCAGACGGCTGGAATGATGGGTAGGCACCAGCACGGTGTCGCGCGTTGCTTCCACCACACCCACCGGCACGCGCAGTTTCGACAGGCTTTCAGTCGTGAATGGCGCGACCACAGGCACCGTCAAGGCTACGGCAGCCACGCGTGGGTCGTGCACCTTGGCACCACCCTGCAGCGTTGCATCCAGGTCTTGCTGCGCCGCTTTGGCGAACAGCGCAGCACGGGCGTCGCGATCAGCCTGGTTGGGCAGGCCGTTGAAACAGAAGTTGGCGTCGGTCTTCTGCTGCGCAATGCAGTGACGAACCAGGTTGGCCAGGCTCCACTCCCCACCGGCAAGTGCCAAACCGGTCACGCCACCCGCCGACAAACCATGCACGCCGACTTTGGCGGTGTCCAGCAGCGGGCCGAAGCGCGGGTCTTGCGCCACGGCGTTGATGGTCTGGCTGACCTCGACAGGTCGCAGCTTCCACGATTCAGGCCCTGCGAGTTTGTAGTCGCGCCAGTTATCGCCGGTGTGCTCGGGCTGCGCCACCACAAAGCCCGCAGCGGCCAGGGTGCTGGCCAGATCAAATTCGCTGGTGGCGCTGCCGCCGGTGCCGTGCGAGAGCACGACCAAGCGGCCATTGCCACGCAACGGCGTCGCACCCACAGCCGCCTGCAGTGTGAAAGGGCCGCGCGTGACCGTGGTGTTCGCGGCAGCGGTGGGGTAGACCAGCGTGATGGGCAATGCGCCCGCCCGCAACTGCGCCATGCCGGTTTGGGCCAGGCCCAACGCAGGCAGCAGACCAACCAGGGCGGTGGCGAGCCAGCGGGTTAGAAAGCCGGGGTGAAATACAGACATGGGTTGCTCCTTGGGTTCGGGTTTGGATCTAAGCGGGAATGGGTCTAAGTAGCCATGGGTCTATTGATTTGGCCCGATGAAGTGTGAAATTTCCGTCTGGGCGAGCGCTGTATCGAGACAAACAGAAAACCCGTACAGGCTGGGCTGAGGAGCGCAAAACCCAGTGGATCAGGGCACGTGCTTGTTTGAGCCGCAGGCGAGTTTGCACGTGACCCCACTGGGTTTGAGCACCGCAAGGTGCCCGCAGCGAAGCGAAGGGACCCAGACTGCCGGGTCGCCTTTCTTTTGCTTACTTTTCTTTG
>JANOQJ010000082.1:0-49859 GCA_031414805.1 Comamonadaceae bacterium | reverse complement strand
AAGCGGTAGCCTGATACTGGCCAGCAATAACTTCTACCGCGAATTCACTGATAACCCGGTTGTCACAACGGCTGCAGGCGCATTGCCCCAGATGCAGGGCAGCGGCTGGGTGCGCGATTTGCGGGAGGCGATGAGTTTGGGGACGCCCGCTGCGAGCGCGTTGCAAACCCAAGTGGAGGCATTTGCAGCGGCTACGACGCGTGATGCACAAATGGCGGTGCTGGAAGACCTGCTGGTGAGCTGGGCCGATACCACGGGCTCCCGCATGCTGAGCATTGGCAAATATTCATTCGTACCGGGCGAAGGTGGTATGACCACCGCCAACTACAGCTACAACGCCAACGGATTTGCATTGCTGCTGCTACCGCAGGACATGGGTCATATTGAAACCAGTCCCAGTGGGGCACAAACACTGCATCTGACGAGTGCTGGTGTGCAAGTGCTTTACAAGGTAAATGTGCTGGAGGTATTTAACGGTACGAAATTCATCACAGCGCCGCCTATGGCTGCGCGGATGCCGGAGGGCAGCACGACGCCTGGCAGTGGGCGTATGTCTGGAGAAGGGCGTATGCGCAGACAGTGCCAAGTGTGGCACCCGAAGTGCAAGCTACGCAATAAGATGGGTTCGAAAATGATAGCGACTTGACTAGGTTATACAAGGGCGGATGGCTGATTTGGCTTGAAAACCGTCGCAAAGTGCTTGTCGACAGCGATTCGCTATGAAAGCAGGAGCGGGGCAGGCAGACACAACAGCACAGAGACCCAGATGTAAAACTATGCAAGCTGTCGTGACACGATAAAAACCTGCAGGTACAAACCGAACGCAGGTCAGCATAGCTGCTGGATCACAAAAGGGACGGCGAAAACAATGAATAACGCAAACAGTTTGATGGCATCACCTTTCGCGAGCAAACCCCGAGTCGGCTCCCACAAGAAGCAAGCCGTCTGCATACGCATATTTCGGTGACCTTTTTTTAACCAATGAAAATAGAAGTTGAAATGATGAATTTCTTTAGGAAATATAAAAAATCGGATATTCTTTTGTTTATTATTCATGCGTTTAACTTGTGCTGGATAATTCGAATATTTTTACTTCATACCAATGCCGAAGGCAAAGAGATAAATTACCTCGGCGACGCATATTTATTACTTTTGTTATTGACTACATCTGCCATTCATGTTTTCAGGTGGGATGCACTTTTTAAATCTATCGCAGCCAGATTGATCACTACGTCAATAGATCTTCGATCTGAGATGCGATTGGTTGCTGAAAGCATGTATAAAAAAATCCCATATTTACTCAGCCTCATGCCCAACGAAAATGTATTACAGATTCGTGCGCAGGCAGTAGTTCAAGACAACACCATCGCCTCGGTTAGATCAATGACGGATGTCTGTTTATTAATTTTTAATATTAAAAATTACATGCTTATCAATAACTTGCTTGGCGCAATAAGTGTTGTTTTTTTGATGCTGGGTGGTTTGCCTTCCTACGCAAAATTATTGAACTCAATTCCAATTATTGTTCCTTTAATGATGTGTATCGCTGCTGGTTTTGCAATTTATTGCAGTGCCACGCTAATTTATTATGTTCTATTAAGTCTTAAGAAAGGATAAGTTATGGCTTCTTTAGTTGCAACTGGTTTTTTAATTATTCCTGGGGGAATCATTGTTGTTCGAGGCAATCCAGCGACATTCCCTGCTGCGGCAAATGCGGTTGCGCGTGAGGTGGCCAAGAGATCGGCAGCTGACCCGACCGCGGCAATGTCTGCTGTAGAGCTTACAGATTTAGCCAAATCTGCAATGGATGCCGCCCAAGATTCAGATCCAGTACTTGGGACAACAAGATTGGTTGGATCGACCGCATTTGGAACTGCTGTAGGCGTGGCTGTGTCGGGTATTGCAACGCCACTTGTAGGTGCTGCGGCTGGTTTTATGGCGGGGAAAATGTATGAAGCCCTTTTTGATTTCATGAGGGATCTCTCGACCAACGCAAATTGGAGTACAGACCTACCAAACGATTGGGCATCTATGGATGCGTTGGGAAATCCGATGAATGGCGATCTCAACGACCTCTACAACGCCGCCCGCCCCACCATAGGCCGCGACCCCTTAGTCCTGGACCTGGATGGCGATGGTATCGAGGCGATAGGCATCAACTCTGCCAACCCCATCCTCTTCGACCACAACGCCGATACCGTCAAAACCGCCACCGGCTGGATCAAAGCAGACGATGGAATATTGGTACTGGACAGGAATGGCAACGGCACCATCGACAGTGGAAGAGAACTGTTTGGCGACAACACCTTATTAACCACCGGTGCTTACGCAGGCCTGCACGCCGCCAACGGCTTTCAGGCGCTGGCTGATCTGGATACCAATGCAGACAAAAAGATAGACAGCGCCGATGCGGCTTATGCGCAGCTACGCATCTGGCAAGACACCAACCAGGACGGCATCAGCCAGGCTGGAGAACTCAAAACACTCACCCAACTGGGCATTGCCAGCATCAGCACCGTGGGCGTAGCCAGCAATATCAATTTGGGCAATGGAAACACCCAGCCTTTGAGCGCCACCTTCACCAAAACCAATGGCACCACCGGAACCGCAGGCACCACCGTATTAACCGATGGCCAAAGCGGCAGCCTGATACTGGCCAGCAATAACTTCTACCGCGAATTCACTGATAACCCGGTTGTCACAACGGCTGCGGGTGCATTGCCCCAAATGCAGGGCAGCGGTTGGGTGCGGGATTTGCGGGAGGCGATGAGTTTGGGAACGCCGCAGGCAACTGCGCTGCAAACCCAAGTGGAGGCATTTGCAGCGGGTACCACGCGTGATGCGCAAATGGCGGTGCTGGAAGATCTGTTGGTGAGCTGGGCAGATACCACGGGCTCTCGCATGCTGAGCATTGGCAAATATTCATTCGTGCCGGGCGAAGGTGGTATGACCACCGCCAACTACAGCTACAACGCCAACGGATTTGCATTGCTGCTGCTACCGCAGGATATGGGTCATATTGAAACCCTTACCGGCGGGGCACAAATACTGCATCTGACGAGTGCTGGCGTGCAAGTGCTGTACAAGGTAAATGTTCTGGAGGTATTTAACGGTACGAAATTCATCACAGCGCCGCCCATGGCTCCCCGTGTGCCAGAGGGCAGCACCGCGCCGCCGCCGGGCGGTGGTGGCGGCGGCGGAATATCGGGCGAAAGCGTGGTACGTGGGCAATTGTCTACCGCGCAAATTGTCGCGCTGACAGACAGCTATGCCGTGCTCAAAGAAAGCGTGTACGCCAGTTTGATCATGCAAACCCGTTTGAAGCCCTATCTGGACAGTATTGAACTGGTGATCGACGCCAACGGTATTCGATTTGACACTGCAGCCATGCAAGCCATGCTGCAGGCCAAGTATGCGGGCCATACTGAAAATGGCCTCACTGATTTGGTTGATTTGAACAAGTTTGCGCTGGGCACGCTGGATGCGGTGGGCTTTAACGGCCTTGCGCTGCTGAAAACGTGGGTCGATGCAGTACCTGCCGGGTCTCCACTGGCAGCCAAGCTGGTGGACATGGGGGTATTTAAAGGTGCCGCAGTGAAGGGCACCGTGACGAACGATATTTATATGGGCGATGCTGCCAACAATACCTTCAGAGCCGGGGCAGGCGACGATTCGGCTTTGGGCGGTGCGGGCAACGACAGTTTATTTGGCGAAGGCGGCGACGACACCTTACTGGGCGAGGTTGGCGACGACGCACTGTCTGGCGACGCGGGTAACGACAACCTCAATGGCGGTGACGGTGCTGACACTCTGAACGGGGGTGCTGGCTCGGACACTTTGGTGGGCGGCGCTGGCAACGACACCCTGTACAGCTGGGGCTCTTTGGGTGGCGGTGATCTGGCAGACCAGGACAGCCTGGATGGCGGTGCAGGCAACGATTACCTGGTGGGCGGTATGGGAAATGACACCTATTGGTTTGGCCGGGGCGATGGGCAAGACAGTATCAATAACTGGGCGAATGTCATCGTCAGCCCGTCCAACCTGGCCGGGAAAAAGGATGTGCTGCGCTTCAAGGCAGGCGTGGCCAGTAGCGATGTGACGCTGAGCCGGGTGAATGACAATTTGGTGATCAAAATCAATGGCAGCACGGATCAGGTAACCATTACCAGCTACTTCACAGGCGACGGGGTGAGCGTGCAGGGCTACGCTGTGGACGAGATTCGTTTTACGGATGAATCTACGGTGGTTTGGACTGTGGCAGACGTGAAAGTGAAGACCATTGCAGGCACTGCGGGTGCCGACACCTTGACCGGCTACGCCACGAACGACAGCATCAGTGGCGGTGACGGCAACGACACGATTTATGGACGCGCCGGAAACGACAGTCTGGACGGGGGCGCGGGCAATGACACCCTGGAGGGTGAAGCCGGTGCCGACACGCTGAATGGTGGCGACGGCGTGGACATCTTGAATGGCGGGGCTGGCTCAGACACCTTGGTAGGCGGTGCGGGCAACGACGCACTGAACAGCGCAGGCTCGCTGGGCGGTGGTGATTTGGGCGATGCGGACAGCCTGGACGGTGGTGCGGGCAACGACAGCTTGATGGGCGGCATGGGCAACGACACCTACTGGTTTGGCCGGGGTGATGGGCAGGACAGCATCAACAACTGGGCTAATCCCCTTATCAGCCTGCCCAGTCTGGTTGGTAAAAAGGATGTGCTGCGATTTAAAGCAGGTGTGGCCAGCGCCGATGTGACGTTGAGCCGGGTCAATGACACCCTGGTGATCAAAATCAACGGCACCACGGATCAGGTCACCATTTTTTATTACTTCACCGGCGACGGGGTCAGCACCCAGGGCTATGCGGTGGACGAAATTCGCTTCACTGATGAGCCGACGGTGGTGTGGACGGTGGCGGATGTAAAGGTGAAAACCATTGCAGGTACTGCGGGTGCCGACACCTTGACCGGTTACGCCACGAACGACAGCATCAGTGGCGGTGACGGCAACGACACGATTTATGGACGCGCCGGAAACGACAGTCTGGACGGGGGCGCGGGCAATGACACCCTGGAGGGTGAAGCCGGTGCCGACACGCTGAATGGTGGTGATGGCGTGGACATCTTGCATGGCGGGACCGGCTCTGACACCTTGGTAGGCGGCGCGGGCAATGACACCCTGAACAGCGCAGGATCGCTGGGCGGTGGTGATTTGGGCGATGTGGACAGCCTGGACGGTGGTGCGGGCAACGACAGCCTGGTGGGCGGCATGGGCAACGATACCTACTGGTTTGGGCGGGGTGATGGGCAAGACAGCATCAACAACTGGGCCAATCCCCTCATCAGTGCGCCCAGCCTGGTTGGAAAAAAGGATGTGCTGCGCTTCAAGGCAGGGGTGGCCAGCGCCGATGTGACGTTGAGCCGGGTCAATGACACCCTGGTGATCAAAATCAACGGCACCACGGATCAGGTCACCATTTTTTATTACTTCACCGGCGACGGCGTGAGCACCCAGGGCTATGCGTTGGACGAAATTCGCTTCACGGATGAACCGACTGTGGTGTGGACGGTGTCTGATGTGAAAGTCAAAGTGCTGGTGCCCACGGCGGGTGCCGACACCCTGACCGGCTACGCGACGAACGACACGCTGAGTGGCGGCGATGGCAGCGACACGCTCTATGGCCGCGATGGCAATGACACGCTGAACGGCAATGCAGGCGACGACGCGCTGAACGGGGAGGCCGGTGCGGACAGTTTGAATGGCGGCGACGGCGTTGACACGCTGACCGGTGGCCTGGGTGCCGACACCCTGGTGGGCGGCGCAGGCAACGACAACCTGTACGGTGACACTGGATTTGCGGGCGGCGGCAGCGCAAGCGACAACGACAGTCTGGATGGCGGCGTGGGCAACGATAACCTGGTGGGCGGCATGGGCAACGACACCTACTGGTTTGGCCGGGGCGATGGTCAGGACACGATTAACAACGCAGCGAATGCCTATGACGGCGCACCTGTGCTGGCTGGCAAGAAGGATGTGCTGCGCTTCAAGGCGGGTATAGCCAGCAGCGATGTTTCGTTGGCGCGTGTCGGTGACAACCTGATCATCAAAATCAACGGCAGCACCGACCAAGTGACGATTTCTGGTTACTTCACCGGCGACGGCGTCAGCGCCCAGGGCTATGCGGTCGACGAGATTCGTTTTGCTGATGAACCGACGGTGGTGTGGGTGCTGGCGGATGTCAAAACCAAAGTCACGGTGTCCACGGCTGGTGCGGACATCCTCACCGGCTATGCCACGAACGACACGCTCAGCGGCGGTTTGGGCAACGACACCTTGTATGGCCGCGACGGTGCTGACACGCTGAACGGTGACGCGGGCGACGATATGCTCAGTGGCGATGCAGGTGCCGATACGCTGAACGGCGGTGACGGCGTTGACACTTTGAACGGTGGTCTGGGTGCCGACATCTTGGTGGGCGGTGCGGGCAACGACAACCTGTACGGCATGGGTGTCTACGGCGGCGGCGGGGTGGGCGACGACGACAGCCTGGATGGCGGCGCGGGCAATGACAGCCTGGTCGGCGGCATGGGCAGCGACACCTATTGGTTTGGACGTGGCGATGGGCAGGACGCGCTGAGCAATTACGCCGATGCGTGGAACGGCACAGCAGACCCCACTGCAGGCAAAAAAGACGTGCTGCGATTTAAAGCTGGTGTGGCCAGCAGCGATGTGACAGTGAGCCGGGTGGGAGAGAACTTGGTGGTCAAAATCAACGGCACCACCGACCAGGTGACGATTTCGAATTACTTTATTAGCGACGGTGTGAGCACGCAGGGCTATGCGGTGGAGGAAATACGCTTCACGGACGAGCCTGGCGTGGTGTGGACGGTGGCTGACGTGAAGCTCAAAGTCATCAGCGGTACGGTCAGTAGCGACATGCTCGTTGGGTATGCCGGTAACGACACCCTGAGCGGCGGCGCGGGCAACGACACGATGTCTGGTCGTGCAGGTAACGACACGCTGGACGGTGGCACTGGCAACGACAGTTTGATGGGTGAGGCTGGCAACGACACTTATTTGTTTGGCCGCGGTGACGGGCAAGACAGCGTGACCGACAACGATGCAACCGTTGGCAATGTCGACAAGGTGGTGTTCAAGGCCGGGGTGGCGGTGGCTGATGTGGTTTTGACGCGCAGCGGCAACTCGCTGGTGATCAAGATCAACGGCACGACCGATCAGATGACGGTGACCAACTACTACTCAGACGCAACGTTTAACAGCTACGGCATTGAGCAAATCACCTTCACCGATGCGCCGGGCGTGGTGTGGAACGTGGCGGACGTGCGGGCGAGAACGGTGGTGAGTGCCGCGCTACGGGAAGTCATTCTCAGCAACGACCACACAGGTGGCAACAACGGTCAAGACGACTGGTTTCAAGGCACCACCTACAGCGAACCGCTGCATGGCGCGGTTGAAGCCTTGCACTTGAAGCTGGTGGGTGTAATGCCTGAGCTTGCACCGGGTGGGCTCTGGTTATGAGTCAAATCGGCCACCAGCCCTTGTAAATAATGCCCAAGCAGCTATTAATACAGTAGCGGTTTGGGTGGTTGGTGTGCTCAGGCTAAGCAGCAATAGCCGACGTGAAGCTCAATCCGCAACCTTCAACACCAGCTTCCCAAAGTTCGCGCCCGAAAACAGCTTGCCCAGCGTCTCGGGGAAGGTGCTCAAGCCTTCCACCACGTCTTCGCGGCTTTTCATGCGGCCGTCTTTCAGGTAACCAGCCATCTCGGCCACGGCCAGGTGGTAGCGGTCGGCGTAGTCGAACACCACGATGCCTTCCATGCGGGCGCGGTTGACCAGCAGGCTCAGGTAGTTTTTCGGGCCTTGTACGGCGGTGGTGTTGTTGTATTGGCTGATGGCGCCGCAAATGATGATGCGGGCTTTGCGGTTGATGCGGGTCAGCACATCGTCCAGGATTTCGCCGCCTACGTTGTCAAAGTAAATGTCTACGCCGCTGGGGCAGTGCTCTCTCAGACCGGCTTTCACATTGCCCGCTTTGTAGTCAATGCAGGCGTCAAAACCCAGCTCGTTGACCACCCAGTCGCACTTGGCTTTGCCGCCGGCAATGCCCACCACGCGGCAGCCCTTGATTTTGGCGACCTGGCCGACCGTCTGGCCCACGGCACCTGCTGCGCCCGAGACCACGAGTGTTTCGCCAGCTTTGGGCTGGCCCACGTCCATCAGGCCAAAGTAGCCAGTCATGCCAGGCATGCCCAGCACGTTGAGCCACTGGTTCATGCTGCCCATGCGTAGATCGATTTTCACCAAGCCGGTTTTGCGGATCTGGTCTTGCGGGATCAGCACGTATTCCTGTACGCCGGTGCCTACCGACACGGCATCACCCACCGCAAACTGCGGATTTTTAGAGGCGATCACGGTGCCCACGCCGCCGGCGCGCATCACCTCGCCAATGCCCACCGGCGGAATGTAGCTTTTGCCCTCGTTCATCCAGCCGCGCATGGCGGGGTCCAGCGAAATGGCGTGGGTTTTGACCAGTACGCCGCCGTCTTCGGGTTCTTGCACGGCTTCCGTGGTGTGGCTCCAGCACTCGGGACCGGGCATGCCGACGGGGCGGGCGGCCAGACGGATCTGGTGGTTGACGAGAGAGGTGAGGGTGGTCATGAATAAAGTCTCCAGTTGGTAATTGCAATCGAATCGCAGGCCGCGCATGCTAGCGCTTGGGTTTTACGGGGTGGGTTACGGGGGTGACACCGCCGCCCATATCGCGCCCATATCGCGCCCCCATCACACATATACCGAGCCATACCCCCGCGCTTCGCAATATCTGGCAACCCAACGGCACACCCACCTACATATCGCTGTGCTGTAATAAATTCGTTGTCTGGTTGACTTGATTGGTTGAGCTACTCAACAAGCCAAGTTGACCCAAGGGTCAGCATTTTTTCAATTGTCGGAGACTCCTTCGTGCTATCTCTTGCCACCCACAATTTCTCCGCCAGCGTCGAACCCGCCGCGCGTCACAGCGCTGCGCCCAACGACCGCACCGGCCTGATCGAGCGCTTGCTGGCTGTGCGGGCTTACAGCGTTGCGTTGACGAAAGACTGGACCGCCGAAGATCAAGCCATCCAGTCCATGCCGGACGCCAGCCCCACCAAATGGCACCTGGCCCACACCAGCTGGTTTTTTGAAGCGGTGGTGCTGCAAACTCACCAGAGCGGCTTTGCCTGGTTTGATGCGCGCTTTGCCCACTTGTTTAACTCCTACTACGAAGCCCTGGGCCCACGCCACCCGCGCCCGGCCCGTGGCGTGCTCAGCCGCCCAAGCCTGGCCCAGGTAAATGCCTACCGCGCGCATGTGGACGCGCAACTGCAGGCCTTTGCCAGTGATGCGTCACCGCAAGCATGGGCCGCCGCCGCGCCGCTGCTGGAGCTGGGTTTGCACCACGAGCAGCAGCACCAGGAGCTCATGCTCACTGATTTACTACATGCGTTTTCGTGCAACCCGTTGCTCCCAACTTGCATCAACACGCCCGCAACACACGGCCTGCGGGCCGTGCCGCAATCCAGCGCACGCTGGGTGACGCTGTCTGGCGGGGTGCACAGCGTGGGCTATCAGGGTGATGGCTTTGCTTTCGACAACGAGCAACCCCGCCACCCCGTGCTGCTGGCCCCGTATCAACTGGCCGACCGGTTGGTGACGTGTGGCGAATTTGCGCAGTTTGTGGCCGATGGCGGGTACCGGCGTGCACAGTTCTGGCTGTCAGATGGCTGGGCCACCGTGCAGGCGCAGGGCTGGCATGCACCTGCGTATTGGCTGGCACCCGGTGATGCGCGGGTGCCTTGCGATGACTGGCAAGTGTTTGGTCTGCACGGGGTGCAGCCGCTGGATGCGCAAGCGCCCGTCACCCAGCTGAGCTTTTATGAAGCCACTGCCTATGCGGAATGGGCGGGTGCCCGCCTGCCGACAGAGTTTGAGTGGGAAGCCGCTTTTTCGGCGGCGACAGGAATCGGACACAGCGCGCACAGCCTGACCCAAATGACCGGCCACGCCTGGCAATGGACGCGCTCGTCGTATGACCCTTACCCCGGCTTCAAGCCCTTTGCCGGCGCGGTGGGCGAGTACAACGGCAAGTTCATGAGCGGCCAGCAGGTGCTGCGTGGCAGCAGCCTGGCCACACCGCCCGGCCACACGCGGCCCAGCTACCGTAACTTTTTTCCACCCGCCGCACGCTGGCAGTTCAGCGGCCTGCGTCTTGCTAAAGACGCCTCATGTCGTGACGCCTCATCCCGTCTGGCAAAGGACGTCACTTGCTAAACCCCTCCATCGTTGACCGCAACGCGGTTGCGCCCATACCGGTGATCCCGGTCAGTGGTTTTGCACACGACCTGCATCAAGCCCTGGGCCAACGCCCACGCAGCATCTCCCCCAAGTATTTTTACGATGCACAAGGCTCCGCCTTGTTCGACCAAATCTGCGATTTGCCTGAGTACTACCCCACCCGCACCGAGCTGGCCATTTTGCAGACCCACGCTACCGAAATCGCGCAGCGCATGGGCCCGCAAGCTGACATCGTGGAATTCGGCGCGGGCTCCTGCACCAAGGTGGGCCTGCTGCTGGATGCTATGGAGAGTCCTGCCGCCTACCGCCCCATCGACATATCAGGCGAGCACCTGGCCAGCGCCTGTACCGCCCTGGCCCAACGCTACCCGTCGCTGCACATTGCCCCCGTGGTGGCCGATTACACCCAGCCCTTTGCGATCCCCACTCAAGCTAGCGGAGCCAAACGCATCGGCAAACGTGTTGGATTTTTCCCCGGCTCCACCCTGGGCAACTTCACGCCACAAGAAGCGCTGGTGTTCCTCAAACACGCCGCGCAACTGTTGCGCGGCGGTGCCCTGCTGCTGGGTGCCGACCGGGTGAAAGACCCCGCTGTTTTGCACGCTGCCTACAACGACGCGCAAGGCGTCACCGCCGCCTTCAACCTCAACCTGCTGGCGCGCGCCAACCGCGAGCTGGGCTGCAACTTTGCGCTGAACGAGTTCGCCCACAGCGCCTTCTACAACGCGCCACTTCGCCGCATCGAAATGCATTTGATGAGCCTGCGCCGCCAACAGGTGACGCTGGGCGACGAGGTGTTCACCTTTGAAGAAGGTGACAGCCTGCACACCGAAAACTCCTACAAATTCACCGTGCACAGCCTGCGTGCGCTGGCGACGCAAGCAGGGTTTGAGCCGGGGCCCGTGTGGACCGACCCCGATGAACGGTTCAGCGTGCACTGGCTGCAAGCACCCGTGCTTTGAGTGCATGTCTCGGTGTGGAGTTAAGCTGAAAGTGCTTCGTTTTTGGTAGCTGCTTGAGCAGTATCTGAAAGGGCTGCTGGCACTTTCGGCTTGATTCGATACATGCCTCAGATCGTCATTCCCGCGCAGGCGGGAATCCAGGCGCGTGGGCTACGCAGACGGCACGATTTGCCAGTCGCGGAACGTGGATTCCCGCCTGCGCGGGAATGACGGATCTCTAGCTGTCTGAGGCGTGTAGTGATCCCATCTCTGCGGCCCCTGCGTGATTTGCAAGGTTTGTAGGTGATTGCAACAAGTGCTGCACCAGCGCCACCAACAGTCCCTCGGTGGAGTCAAAAACCTCACACCCGTCCACCACCGGTGCCCCCAGCACACACAGCACCGGCTTGCCCCACTGCCTTGCCAGCGCCATCTCGCTCAGGGTGCCCAACCCGCCGCCCACTGCCACCAAGCAGCGGGCACTGCGGGCGATCAGGGCGTTGCGGGTGATGCCCAGGCCGGTGGGCAGTGCCACGGTGAGCCAGGGGTTGGCTTGGCTGGTGTCGTCTTCTGGCAGCAAGCCCACCACCACGCCGCCAGCGGTGTGGGCACCTTCTGAAGCAGCGGCCATCACGCCCTGCTTGCCTCCGCAAACCAGCGGAATGCCTGCATGCGCCAGCTGCTGGGCAATTCGGTAGGCAGCGGCGAGTTGATCTGGTGTCGCGTCGCGCGGGCCGACGATGGACACGGGTTGGGCGTTGCGTGTGGTGCTGGACTGGATGGCGGCCAGCACGGCCCAATCGGGTTGATTCTCAAAAATCTCATCCATGTGAACCACCCCGCTCATTACCGCGCGACAGCACATCGCCCAGCGCCAGCACCAGGCAACACGCTGCAGCCAGCAAGATCGACATCACCGCCGCTCCGGCCAAATCCGAGCTGCCGTCGCTGACCTTCACGTACAGCAGCAGCGGCAAGATATTGATCTGCGTGCCCACCAGCGCCAGCGCGGTGCCGTAGGTGCCCAGCGCAATGGCAGCAATCAGGCACCAGGTGCTTTGCAGGGTGGGGCGCAGCTCGGGCCAGACCACATCACGCAGCGCCTGCCAGCGGCTGGCACCCAGCGTGCGGGCGGCCAGGTACGGACTGTGCGAAGCAGCTTGCACCACCGGTAGCAGCAACAGCGCGGCACGCGGCACCAGGTAATAGGCATAAGCGGCCACCAACCCCGGCATGGAATACAACCAGGCACCCACGACCGACACCGGTGCGCCAGCGGCCACGACCAACTGCGTGGCAAACCCGGCGCGGCCGTAGACCAATATGAATCCATAAGCCACCACCAGCCCGGAAAACGCCAGCGGCACCCCGAGCACCACCAGCCAGCGCTGCTGGCTTTGCGGCGTGCCCTGGGAGATGGCCCAGGCCAGCACCAAGCCAAAAACCACCGACAGCGTGGCGGCGCTGGCGGCCAGCCACACAGAATTCATCAGGGCGCGCAGCAGCAGCGGGTTACCCAGCGATTCCGTCCAGGCGGCGGGCGCGCCCACCGCTTCCACCAGCACAGCAGCCAGCGGGGCCAGCAGGAAGAAGGCCACGATGGCGATGCCGGGCAGGCAGGCGAGCAGCACGGGCCAGGGGGTTTTGGAGGTCATGGTGGACGACATGGAGGGTGGCAGGTTGCTACAAATTAAATAGCTGGTTGAACAGGAAAGACAAGGGCTGGAGACCGATTTGGTTCATAAGTGGTGATCGGCGGTTTTTCACCCTCTCCCGCACGCGAAGCCGAAGGCTGCGCTATCAGGTGCGGGAGAGGGAGTTATTGATACGGCGCAATGAAGTGTGAAGTTACCGTTCGGGCTGAGGTATCGAAGCCCTCGCGAGCCCTTCCTTCGATACCTCAGGATGATCGGACCAGCCACCTCAGGGCGAACGGTTCATATTTCATCGGCCAGATCAATAAGGCAGGAAAGCACAGTTCACCGCAGCACCGCCGCCGCCCAATCCCGGTCAATCTCGGCCTTTTTGGCCGCTGCAGCCACCACGTCCAGCGGGCGCAATTGCGGTGCGGCGGGCATACGGGCGGCCATTTCGGGGCTGAGCGCGATGCCGGGCACCGATGGGCGCACATAGCCTTGGGCAAACAGCCCCTGACCCTGTTCGCTCATGGTGAAGTTCAGCCACAGGCGCGCGGCGTTGGGGTGCGGTGCGCCTTTGACCAGGCTGATGGCATAGGGCGCGGCGGCGCTGGCCTCGGCGGGAATCACCACTTGTGCATCCGCCATGCCGTCGGTGTAGCGGGCCTTCAGGCCGTCGTTTTCATAGCTGATCCAGATCGGGATTTCGCCTTTCAAAAACTTGGCATAGGGCGTGGTGCCCTCGGTGCGCAGCACATTGCCAGCCTGGTGCAGGCGGGCCAGGTACTCGATGCCGGGCTTGGGGTTGTCCACGCTGCCGCCGTTGGCAAAGGCCGCGGCAAATACGCCTACTTGGCCCACGCCGGTGGAGCGTGGGTCGAGGTAAACAACTGAGCCCTTGTATTCGGGTTTCAGCAAATCGGCCCAGGTTTGCGGCACGTTGGGCACCAGCTTTTTGTTCACGATGAAGGCAATGTTCAGCGTGTGAATGGTGAACCACTCGCCCTCGGGATGGCGGAACACCGGGGGCAGTTTGTCGAAGTTGATGGGCTTGAACGGTGCCAGTAAGCCCTTTTTGGACGCATCGACGGCGGAGGCGGCAAAGTAGTAAGCCGTGTCGGCCTGCGGGCGGCGGCGGGCTTTGTCCAGCGCCACCACCGTGGCAGCGGAACCCAGGTCGTTGTAGATCATTTCCACTTCGGGGTAGCGTTTTTTGAACTCGCGAAACAGCACCTTCCAGTTGGCCCATTCCGGCCCTGTGTCAAACGACACCACCAAGCCTTCTTTGGCGGCGCGGTGGTACAAATTGGTCTCCCCGCTGTACAGCTCGGGGCCGACCAGTTCGGCGGCGTGGCTGCTGGGGGTGATCAGGGTCGAGCTGGCCGCTACGGCGGCTGAGGTCTGAATGAATTGACGGCGTTGCATGGTTGCTCCTATGGATGGGTGGTTGAGAGGCTGCGGAAAGAATGACAAATGACGCGCCCTTCGGGCAGCCATGACAAATGACGGTCGTGTCCTGAGTCATCTTTCATAAATGCCGCCTTTGCGGCGATGTCATCTGTCATGGTTTATTTGAGGCATCAGGTGCAAGGTGCTCGGGTCCAGCGCCACGCTGCGCGGCACCGGGCCGGTGGCGTCCACGGTGATGAGGCCTGCGCCCTGGGCGGCAAAGTCAAACACCGTGCGCGAGCCCTGGTAGCGGGTGCGCAGCACCTGGCCGTCAAAGCGGTTGGGCATGCCCAGTGGCGGGTTGGCCAGCACGTGCTCGGGCCGCACCATCACCTGCACGGCATCGCCCACGGCAAAGCCTTTTGTCTTGCAAGCCAGGCTCCACGGCGGTGCCTCGGCCTCGTGTACGCGCACGCAGTCTCCTGCCTGCACCTGCGCATGCAGCACGGTGCACAGGCCCGTGAGGCGCGCCACCTCGGCGTTGGCCGGTTGTTCGTATACCGTTTGCGGGGCGGCGCACTGCAGCACCTGGCCGCTCGCCATCACTGCCACCTTGTCGGCCAGCTCCAGCGCTTCTGCGGGATCGTGCGTCACGAAAACAGCAGTGGCGCAGGCCAGACGTTGCAGCCGCTTGATCTCGTCACGCAGTGGGCCGCGCAGGCTCGCGTCCAGCGCCGAGAGTGGCTCATCCAGCAGCAGCGCACGCGGCTTGATGCACAGCGCACGTGCCAGTGCAACCCGCTGCTGCTGCCCACCCGACAGCTGTGCAGGTCGCTGGTTGGCGAAGGCCGACAGGCCTACCAGTTCCAGCATCTCGTTGACCTTCACATCCAGCGCAGGCCCTTTGTCGCCACGCACCCGCAGGCCGTAGCCCACGTTGTCAGCCACCGTCATGTGTGGAAACAGCGCGTAGCCCTGAAACACCACGCCCATGCGGCGGCGGTGCGGTGGCAGGTGGGTGATGTCTTTGCCGTCCAGCGTGATGCGCCCCTGAGTGGGTGCCAGCAGGCCTGCGCACAGCTTGAGCAGGGTGGACTTGCCGCAACCGCTCGGCCCCATCACCGCCAGCAGTTCGCTGTCGGCCACTTGCAGGTTGATACCTTGAACGCCGCCTGCACGCGCGCCGCTTGCGCTCGCGCCGCCCGTGCTCTTTTCATCGCTGTAGCCAAAACCAATGTCGTGAAGTTGCAGGCTCATGATTGCTTTCTTGAATGCGAGTCGGCTGGCTGACCCAGCGCACTGGTACGCGCCGAAGCGCCAGCCGCCATCAGCGCCACCAGCAGCAGCACCAAGGTGGCGGCGCAGGCAAAGCCGGTGGCCCCGTAAAACGCCTGCAGCATCAACACCGGGAAGGTGCGGCTCTCAAAGCCCGCCACCAGGTTGGACAAATTGAATTCCCCCACCGACAGCGCGCAGCACAGCACCGCGCCGGAGGCCATCGGTGCCCGCAGCGCTGGCACGGCTACTTGCCATAACGCCTGGCTGGGCGTGGCACCCAGGGTTTGTGCCGCCTGCATCCACAAATCGACACTCTGGTGGCGCAGGCCGTTGAGCAGCGCGTTCAGCATGTAGGGCAAGGTCAGCACCACATGCCCGGCAAACAGCACCCACCACGAGCCCAACCACGGCAGCCCCTCGCTGGAAAACAGCACCACATAGCCAAAACCCAAGGTCACGGCAGGCACGGCAATCGGTGAAATCAGCAGCCAGCGCGTGGCCACACCCCACGCGCCTTGGGGCTTGCGCAATGCAAGTGCCAGCGGCAGGCCCAGCACCAGGTTCACAGCAGCTGCTGCCACGGCCGTGCCCACGCTGACCCCCAGCGCCTGGCGGTAACTGGTGTCTTCCCACAGCTCGCGCAACCACTTGAAGGTAAAGCCCGAGGGCAGCAGCGAGTTACTCCAGTTCTCACCAAACGTGCCCACCAGCACCAGTAGCATGGGTAAAAACAAATACACGCTGTAGCCCCACAGCACCCAGCGCCCGGCCTGGCTGGGTGCTGGTGCGGTGGGTGTGCAGTTTTCTTTCGTCATGCCGTCATCATGCCCGGCGAGAATTCAATTTCCGTGACACTTGAAGGCACCATACGCACCAAAGCATTCTGAAATCGCATGCAAAAACAGTCTTTCCCTTCCATTGCCCGCCACCCCGCCATGCACGACCTGGTGGCGTTTGACGCGGCCGTGCGCCACGCCAGCTTCACCGCCGCCGCCGGTGAGCTGGGCCTGACACAAAGCGCCGTGAGCCGCCAGATTGCCTCGCTGGAGCAGCACGTGGGTGCCAAGCTGTTTGACCGCGCAGGCCGCCGCGTGAGCCTGACCGACGCGGGCCAGCGCTTTCACGCCAGCGTGGCCCCTGCGCTGTGCGCGATTCAAACCGCAGCCATCGAGCTGCGCATCACGCCCCAGGGCTCGGGCCTGCTGCGCCTGGCCAGCGTGCCCACCTTCACCACGCATTGCCTGATTCCGCGCCTGCCCACGTTTGGTGAGCAGCACCCCGGCATCACCATCAGTTTTGCCCAGCACTTAAGCGGCAGCAGCCCCATGCCTGCCAACGTCGATGTGGCCGTGCGTTACGGCCTGGGCCAGTGGGGCAGCGACACGGCGCAATACGTGGCCGGGCGTGCCTGCGTGGTGATTGCGCCGCCCGGCTACCGCCGCAGCGTCGCCGGTTTGCAGCGTGCCACCTTGCTGCACCACATCGAAACCGCCGAAGCCTGGGCCACCTGGTGCGCCGCCACTGGCGTGCAGGGCCTGGACACACGGGCCGGTATTTTCTTCAACCAGTACTCACAAATCATCCAGGCCGTGGTGGCTGGCATGGGCCTGGCCGTGGTGCCCTTTTGCCTGGTGCAAGCCCTGGTGGCAGAAGGCCGCCTGACCCTGGCCCACGAAGCGCAGGTCAAGCTGCCCTACGGCCACTACATGTGCTTTCGCCCCGAAGCTGCCGACCACCCCGCGGTGGCCGCCTTTCGCAGCTGGCTGCTCGCGCAGGCGCGGGCGGCGGGCTGGTTGGCGTGAAAACCAACAGTGTTAATCACATAGATTGATGCGCACTGAGAGCGCAACACCTTGCTCGACTTTGAATGACTGGGGTGTCAGTGCTGTACGGTTAGCCGTGAAATAAATGGCAGGCTCCCCGCTCCCACCGCCTTTGGAGCGATGTGTATGGCACCACTAACAACCCGAACATCTGGGATCGCGCGCTGCAGGTCACCGCAAATCGCTTCGCACAGGCTTCGCGGCACCATTGATGACACAACGATTGATCGGATATCCACGAACTGGGCAAGTGATCGCGTCGATTGCTTCAGTGTGCCGACGCACTCGCTGCGCCATCGGTCAAGGGACTCACCGAGGTCGAGCCAGTCTTCCCGTTGTGGATCGAAAGGCGTACCGTCCTTTCGGACCACCTTTTTCTTCAGACTCAGCAGCCCAGCATCGAAGTTTGCTGGCGAGATCGAGTAGTTGCCTGTGTACACGTGGTTGTTCAGCACTAAACGACTGTGTAGCATGGCACCGATGAAAAAGAATAGATGGTCACTCGTGGTTTTTGTAGCGCCAAACATCATCTCGGCACCGACTGCGCAGGTAATGTCGTTCTGGGCAAACACTGGCAGCCCGAAAGCTTGCTCCAGATCACTCTGAAGTCGTAGTTCCTCGTGCGTCGGCACATGGGGTGCCGACAAAGCGCGCCCATCTTCGGGTAGAGCCAAGCCAATACCAGTTACCCGAACCCGAGCCGCTGGAGCTAGCGCACCGAGCGCTGAACTCACGGCCCGATTAATAGCTGCCTGCAACCCATCCTCGCTAAGTGCAGCATGCGATATGTGGGCCTGGAAACGGACGGTGCCCAAAAAATCGATCAATACGACCTGCGTTTCGAGATCGCCCAGGTCAATGCCTACCGAAAACACGCCATCCGGATTAAGCATGAGTGGGATGGTGGGTGGCCCTACCCGTCCTCGTAGCGCCTCTCCATGCGCAAGCAAACCTTCCTGCTCCAGTGAACGCACGATGACCGAGACCGTCTGTGCCGACAGCTTGGTGCGGGCTACTATTTCCAGGCGGGAAATCCCTTCGTTTTGCAGCAACAGGGACAGCACAACACGTTCGTTGTAGCTGCGAACCCGCTCCGGGCTGAGCCCGTCGGTTCGATCAGCAATACGCAGTTGTTTTGGCGGGGCAAACCGCATATCTGGCACGTTGAACTCCCTTTAGGCAGTTGGCCAACCGATTGCTTCGACCTCTTGAGCCAGGGCCAAGCCAAGAGTACGCTGCGCGTGGAAACCCAGATGGAAGCCATCGTCCTCATGGCATTGCGCCACGGTTCCGGCGTCAAAGAAGTGGCATTCAAGCGAGTCGGCGATCATTTCAAACTCTACTGCCAAGTGAAGTGACTTCTCTGGCGCACCGGCGAAGACCGAGTGCCACTCACGAAGGTCTGCCAGCATCGGCGGAGGGGCGACGATCATGATCTCTGGCTGCGCTCCACCGGGACCGGCGGCCAACTCCCTGATGTCGTGTACCAATACGCTGACGCCCATTGCAACCTCTGACGGTGGTTGTCCGAACCTCGCCTTTAGGTCATTCGTACCTAACATAAGGATCACGAGATCAAGCGGTGCGTGGCTTTGCACGCAGGGTGTCAGATAAAGCCGCCCCGACTTGTGCGCGCCTTCAATCGGGTCTTCCCGCACCGTCGTTCGGCCGCTCAAGCCTTCCTCGATTACCAGCCAAGCCGACCCCAGAGCACTGCGCATCACACCCGGCCATCGCTCGTTCGGACCGAAGCGGTCAACGGGACCTTTGCCCGGAATTTGCCCATGGGTATTGGAGTCGCCGAAACAGAGGACAGTTCGCATGGTGTGACCGCCCGGCGGGGCAGTTTCGACGCGCGGGCTTTGCTTGTTAGACAGGGCATTCATCTTAGCCGCCAATCGGTGCACCGTTACGACGCTTCTTGGGCATGAAGCTTAGCGGTCAATTGTTCAAGTTGTAGGATCAATCAACAAGATTTGTTGAACCCACATTGAGTCATGCACCAAATCACATTGTCAAAATTGTCAATAGATAATCTACTAAGTTTATTAATAGGTTTATGAACGTATGATCCGCACCAGCAGCCAACAAGGTGAAGGTTGCGTTCAATTCCATTCCTCGGAGACACACAAATGCCCAGCTTCAAGTTTGCGGAGAGCGCTCGCGGCGCGTTGATGGCAATCGGCCTTATGGTCAGCGTTGCCAGCCACGCCCAAGAGGTCAAGTTGATGGATGGCGTCAACCCGCGCGTGGGGGACGCCCGCATGACCAAATTGGGGGAGTTCAAGAAAAAAGAGCCCTGGAAGATTGGCATGAGCCACTTTGGGGTGAACGCGAATACGTGGACCGTGCAGATGGCGCATGAAGCTGAAGCCGCAAGTGCCAAGGACAAGCGCGTGACCAAGTTCGTCTTGCTAGACGCCAACTTGAATCAAGCCAAGCAAGTGGCCGACATAGAAGATCTGATCGCGCAGAAGGTGGATGCAATCATTGTCACGCCACTTACAAGTACTTCTGCAGATGCCGGCATCAAGAAGGCCGTAGCCGCTGGCATTCCCGTCATTGTTCATACCGGACTCACCGAAACAGATGGCTATACGGTGGACATCCAGGGCGGTGGCGAAAACTTCGGCAAAGTGATGGGCGATTTTCTCGTCAAAAAGTTGGGTGGCAAGGGCAACATCTGGGTCATACGCGGTTTGCCTGCTCATCCAGAAGACATCAACCGATACAAAGGGCTTGAGGCCGCTTTGAAGGGTACGCAAATCAAGATCGTGGCCGAAGACTTTGGTAAGTGGCAGTACGACAACGGCAAAAAAGTCTGCGAAACCTTCTACCTGAACAACCCGAAAGTTGACGGCATTTGGTCATCGGGCGCAGACATGTCCCGCGCTTGTATGGATGTCTTCAAGCAATTCGGCGGGAAGGTGCCCCCGATCTCAGGAGAAGGCAACAACGGATTTTTTGGGCAATGGATTGCCGGTGGTGCAGATTCGATATCCGCTGTGTATAGCCCTGAGCAAGGTGCAGCAGGTGTGCGTGCCGCCATTGCCTTGCTCGAGGGCAAGTCCCTCAACAAGCGCTATACCTATGAGCCTGCAGGTTGGGATGTGAATACGGCGAAGAAGTACTACCGATCGGATCTGTCGGCAAATGTGTGGTGGCCAACGGGTCTGAGCGAGCAGGACCTCAAAAAATTCTACGGCAACAAGAAGTAAATCAGACCGTGACGCCTCTGATCTCGATGGCCGGCGTATCAAAGGCGTACGGCAATACAACAGCGCTCGACAAGGTTTCTCTGACGCTTCTTCCAGGCCAGGTCCACGGGCTGATGGGTGAGAACGGTGCTGGTAAGTCAACACTGATGAAGATACTGGCGGGCGTTGTCAGTCCAGACGCCGGCTCAATCACCGTACGTGGCAAGGTGGTGCAGTTGCGCAACCCAAAGCACGCTTTGGAGCAAGGTATTTCGACCGTGTTTCAGGAGCTGTCTTTGCTACCCAACTTGTCGATTGCCGAGAACATGTTTCTCGGCAAAGAGCCGGTGACGCAGCGTGGCCCAAATCGTGACGTGATGATGGAGCGCACTAGCGCTGCGCTTGCCGAGCTGGGTCTTGATCTCTCCCCGTCGACACTGGTTTCTCAGCTCACTGTGGCACAGCAGCAATTCGTTGAAATCGCTCGGGGGATCTCTTCGAATGCTGATGTCGTGATTCTTGATGAGCCAACTGCCGCGCTGAATGCTGCTGACGTTGGTGTTCTCAATCGGCATATCCAACGGCTGAAGGCGCAAGGCAAAGCCATTGTTTACATCTCGCACCGAATGGAGGAAGTCTTTCAGATGTGCGATGTCGTGACCGTGCTCAAAGACGGTCGCTATGTGGATTCGAAGCTAATCGCTGAACTGACGCCGAGCACATTGGTTGCCATGATGGTGGGGCGCGAACTGGGCGATCTATTTCCATCGCGAGCAGATCAAGTAGGTGAAAAGGTGCTGGAGCTTAGAGGCTTGGTACTTACAGAGCAATCAGCACCTGTCGATCTCTACATCCGCAAAGGCGAAATCGTCGGATTGGCAGGCTTGGAAGGTCAAGGGCAACGAGAAATTGTCCGTTCTTTGGTCGGTCGATTTCAACCGCGTGAAGGGTTTCTGACCGTCCTCGGATCGAAGATGCCACTACCAATTAATGCTGAAAGTGGGGTTCGTGCAATGCAAACCTTAGGGGTTGGCTTTGTGCCGGAAGACCGCAAGGACGAAGGGCTCTTTCTCGATCTTTCGATCGACCACAACTTGTCAATCGGCCTTCAATCGGCGCGCGCAGGATTCTCCATAGCAAAGAACTTTCGCGATCTGGTGGATGAACTCATTGCCCGTATGTCTATCAAGACTCGCGCCAGCGCTACTGCAGTCGGCGCGCTTTCTGGCGGAAATCAACAAAAGGTATTGCTGGGGCGATACCTGCTGCTTGGTGCTGGGGTTCTATTGATTGAGGAGCCGACACGTGGTGTGGATATTGGCGCAAAGGCCGAGATCTATCGTTTGCTCAGGGAGTTTGTTGTCAACGGAGGGGCGGCGATTGTGTTGTCACGAGAAACCATCGAATTGATCGGACTGTGCGATCGCCTCTATGTCATCCACGGTTGCAGAGTTGTACGTGAGATGCAGGGCTCGCAGGCTACCGAGCATGACATTGTCGACGCGGCGTTGACCGCAGCGAAGGGAAAAGCGTGATGAATCCCCCCTTGCTTTTAACTATGTTGAAAAGACTGAGCGGCAAGAACTCGCGACAAGGGCTGTGGCTGTTGCCGCTCCTCATGGTCGTCATCGTGGCGGCGTGGATGACCATGCGCTCCAGCACATTCATTACTCCCCAGAACATCGGCAACCTGATCGCTCAGGCGGCTCCCTTGATCCTGGCCAGCCTGGGCCAGCTAATGGTCGTGTTGATAGGCGGTCTGGATTTGTCAGTGGGAGCGGTCATCAGTCTTAGTACTGCCATTCTGGTGATTGATGCGCCGTGGTTCGTTGTTGTCCCAGGCGTATTCCTGGTCGCCGCACTGATAGGACTCGCGAACGGACTACTGATTGCACGGCTCAATGTTCATCCGATCATCGCAACCCTGTCGATGACCAGTCTTGTGCAGGGTGCTGCGTTGTTGCTAAGACCTGTGGCTGGAGGCACACCGCCACCTTTGATTTCTGACATGGTGAATGCCACGTTCTTCGGCTTGCCGATGCCTGTTTTGTGGGTGCTTGCAAGCGTCGGCTGTGCGTGGATGTTGATTCACCAGTCTCGCTTCGGTCTGCATCTATTCGCTGTAGGCGGCGGCCAGGCAGTCGCACGTTTTCATGGCATTGCGGTCGAGCGCGTGGTGGTAACTGCCTATGTACTTTCGTCTACCTTCGCTGCCGCAGCCGGGGTTTTTCTCGCGGGGCGTATTGCGTCTGGTGACCCGCAGATCGGATCGCTGTTCGCCATTGAGTCCATCACTGCGGTCGCGCTCGGCGGCGCGCAACTAGCCGGTGGCATCGGTAGTGTGTGGAGTGCATTGACGGGTGCAGTGTTCCTCGCGTTACTCGCTAACGGCATGAACTTAGAAAACGTATCGGCCTTTGTCCAGACGGTTATCAAGGGCAGCATCTTGTTAGTTGTTGTGGCCATGCAGCCGCGCAAGAACATAGGACTTTGACGATGACTACATACAAAGTCCCTTCCCTGTTAGGCCGTGTCGCCAGAATGCCACCAGCCTACTTCCTATTCGTCATTCTGATTGTGGCGCTATGGATAACGCGGCCGCAATTGATGAATCCCACCATTCTGGGGACGTTCGTACGTCAAGTCGCGCCACTTGGCATTGTGGTGTTGGCTCAACTCCTCGTGATGAATGCTCGGTCAATAGACCTCTCCGCTGGCGGCGTCATCCTGCTTGTCAATTACATGATCTCGTCCGGTTCGATGCACGACATGTCGCCTTTGGTGATCTGCATTTGCGCCCTCAGCCTAGGATTGGCAGTGGGGCTGTTCAATGGCTTGATGGTCGGCAAGCGAAGAGTATCCGCCGTCGTGGTCACCTTGGCTGTGAGTGTGGTGCTCAGCGGAACTGTTGAGTACTTTGCCAACGGGAAACCACCCGGCGATGTGCCACAGACTTTGCGGGACATGTACGAGACGCGGCCTTTGGGCGTGCCTGCCCCGATCATTTTCTGGGCCGCTTTGTCGATTTCAGTGGCTGCGATGCTCAAGCGACTGGTGTTTGGTCGTTGGATTTCGTCGATCGGTGAGAACCCTGTGGCAGCTCATTACGCGGGCATTCCAGTTGAGCGAACCGTCGTTGTATCGCACACCATGGCTGGTGTTCTAGCCGCAGTGGCTGGTCTTGTACAGACCGCTTCCATTGCTGTCGGCAGCATCAGGTTCGGGCCAGACCTGGTGATGAATTCAATCGCTGCCACGATTTTGGGCGGTGTGATGTTTGGCAAAGGGTCCGGCGGAGTACTCGGGCCCTTCGTCGGCGTGCTTTGTTTTTCGCTGCTCTTCGTTTTGATGACCACTTTGGGCGTGCCGGAGCACGGAAAGTTAGTTGCCCAAGGCGCAATCATTTTGTTGGCTGCTGTCGTCTATGGCAGCAGAACGAGCAATTCCTAAATCTATTCCCAGGAGAAAGTTAATGATGACCAATATGGCTGAGGGCGGCAAACCCTTCCTTTTCGAAGGCAACGACGTGGGAGTCCTGCTATCACACGGTTTTACAGGTACCACTTCCGGCATGCTCCCGCTCGGTGAATATCTTCATAAAGCAGAAGGCTGGACTGTACTAGCGCCGCGCCTCAAAGGTCATGGCGAGACGCCAGAGGCCATGTCGCTCACCAGCGCAGAAGACTGGATTCGCTCGCTAGAGGAGGCTCTGCACACGTTGCAGTCTCGATGCAGTCAGATTTTCATGGCGGGGCTTTCGATGGGTGGTTGTTTGACCATGTACTTGGCCGCCAAGTATCCGGAAGCGTTCAAGGCAGTCGCTCCTATCAATGCCTGCCTGGACTTTGGCGCGCCGGACTTTGCGGCTTGGGCTTTTGAGACGAATGCCCCGATCACGATCAAGGGGGTCAGCAATGACGTGAAGGATCCGGCGATAACAGAAATTGCCTACGCTGACGTTCCAGTGCGGTGCATCCGCGAGATATATGGCCTCATGGCTGTGACACGTGACATGCTTCCGCGGGTCACTGCCCCCACGTTGGTGCTTGTTTCACCAGACGACCATGTGGTGCCTCCTGCGAACTCTTATGAAATTCTTCAGAAAGTGAGTTCGACCAAACGGGAGATGGTTATTTTGAGGAATTCTTACCATGTGGCGACGATCGATTTCGACAAAGATCTGATCAATGAATCGATTCGCCAGTTCTTCAGGCAGCAAGTGGTGGGGCAGGCCGTCCGTGGAATCAACCAGCAGTGAAGCACATACTTGCATTAGACCAAGGGACGACCAGCTCACGAGCAATTGTCTTTGACGAGGCCGGGGATCCAGTCGTCATTGCACAGAGGGAACTGACGCAGATATTCCCCCAACCTGGCTGGGTCGAACACGATCCGAGAGAGATATGGGCGACACAGCACGCAGTGGCATTGGAAGCATTGCAACGGTTACGGGAGTTCCGGGGAGCCAGGGCTGTTGAGGGCCTTGTCTCCGCGCTCGCAATTACCAATCAACGAGAAACCATCGTTATATGGGATAGGGTGACAGGACAACCTATCGCCAATGCCATCGTTTGGCAAGACCACCGAACCACAGACTGGTGTGACGAGCTTCAGGCTGAAGGCTTTGAAGAGTGCGTGCAGAAGAAGACGGGCTTACTGTTGGATGCCTACTTTTCGGCTACCAAAATTCGCTGGCTGCTTGACTCCGTGCCAGGTGCGCGCGGACGGGCTGAAGCAGGTCAGCTTGCCTGTGGAACGATAGACAGTTGGCTGATCTGGAATCTTACGGGCGGGACAACACACATCACGGATGCGAGCAATGCGTCGCGCACCATGCTGTTCAACATTCACACGCTGGAATGGGACGAACAGTTACTGGATCTGTTTGGGATTCCGGCGTCAATGCTGCCCACGGTTGTTCCATCGAGTGGTGTTGTGGCGGAAACCAACTCGTCCGTGTTGGGCATTGCCATTCCAATTGCTGGTATTGCCGGAGACCAACAAGCAGCGACGTTCGGTCAAGCCTGTTTTGAACCTGGCATGGCGAAAAATACCTACGGTACTGGGTGCTTCATGTTGATGAACACCGGATTGCAACCCATAGTGAGTCGCAGCAGGCTGCTGACAACGATTGGTTGGTGCGGTCCGCAAGAAACGGTCGCAACTGCTTTTTGCCTGGAAGGTTCTGTGTTCATGGCCGGCGCTACTGTGCAGTGGCTGCGCGATGGGCTGCAAATCATTCAAGCATCAGCGGAGGTTGAGTCTCTGGCTGCCCAGGTGGACGATACAGGTGACGTCTACCTCGTTCCTGCCTTCTCTGGTCTCGGTGCGCCCTATTGGGATGGTCATGCGCGAGGCACGCTGGTTGGCATGAGTCGGGGCACAGGTCGACCGCACCTTGCCCGTGCCGCATTGGAGGCCATTGCGCTGCAAACAGCCGACGTCTTTGAAGCGATGTCGCAGGATTCGCGCATTCCGTTGCGTGAACTGCGTGTCGATGGTGGAGCTTGTCGCAACAACATGTTGATGCAGATGCAAGCGGATTTCTTGGGTGCACCTGTGGTGCGACCCAAGGTGACCGAAACCACGGCACTTGGTGCAGCGTATCTCGCGGGTCTCGCCACGGGTATGTGGGCCAGCACGCAAGAGGTTTCCTCGATGTGGAAAGTGGATCGGCGATTCGAACCCACGTATTCCGCTGATCGCCGAGCGGAAAAGTTGCGACGCTGGCGCAAAGCCGTTGAACGAGCACGCAGTTGGACGGAATGAGAATGGCCATCACACAAATAATTCGTCGCGACGAATTGATCTGCCGGCTTTCGACTGGCTGCATGTGGGACGTCGCAGTCATTGGTGGAGGTGCTACGGGGCTCGGGATCGCACTAGATGCCGCCTTGCGCGGACATTCGGTCGTGCTCGTGGAAGCGCTTGATTTCGCCAAGGGCACGTCTTCCCGAGCAACCAAACTTCTGCATGGGGGCGTACGGTATCTGGCGCAAGGTAACGTGCGTTTGGTTTACGAGGCGCTACGCGAGCGCGCCGTAATTCTCGCCAACGCCCCGCACCTCGCGCAGCGGTTGCCTTTCGTCATACCTGCGTATCGGCATTGGGATCGCTTCCTCTACGGTGTGGGCCTGACGGCCTATGACGTTCTGGCTGGTGCGCGAAGCCTAGGAAAGACGCAGTGGCTAGGCGCAAAAGAGACGATTAGGGCCCTGCCAACCCTACGCCGCGAAGGTCTGGTCGGGGGCATCCGCTACTGGGATGCTCAATTCGACGACGCCAGGCTCGCACTGGCACTTGCCCGCACAGCAGTTCAGCAGGGTGCGACTGTGCTGAACTACTGCACGGCGACAGAGTTGCTGCATGACGGGGGGAGGGTCGCCGGATTCGTTTGCAAAGACCAGGAAACCGATGCGACGTACACGGTTCGCGCGCGCTGTGTGATCAACGCCACGGGCGTATGGGCAGACAGCATGCGCCGAGTCGATGCGCCACGAGTACCTGCGGCATTCAAGGAACGAGTCCAGCCGAGCCGAGGTACACATATTGTTCTCGACAGCTCATTCTTGCCGTCCAACGAGGCGCTGATGGTGCCTAAAACGACGGACGGGCGGGTCCTGTTCGCCATTCCGTGGCAAGGCAAACTACTTGCAGGCACCACTGATGTGCCAGCGGCCAGACCAGACGTAGATCCAGCAGCCACCACTGACGAGGTCAGCTTTATCCTGCGGGAGCTTGGCCAATACCTTGACCGCCAGCCCACACGTCATGACGTGTTGAGCACCTGGGCTGGCTTGCGCCCGCTGGTGCGCCCGGATTCCGACGAGACGTCAACCCAGGCGATCAGCCGGGAGCACGACATCCTTGTCAGCAAGACCGGCTTGGTCACTGTGACGGGCGGGAAATGGACGACTTACCGGGTGATTGCGCAAGACGCGCTCGAGGCCTGCCATGACCATGGCCTGCTGCCAAAGTTGGCGGATTGTCAGACCCAGGGGCTTCACTTGGTTGGTGCCACTGACCATGTGCCTGCAGGCGCACTCGCCCGCTATGGATCGGAGGCAGACCTGGTGCAAACGCTACCAGGGGCGGACATAGAAATAGCTCCTGGACTGACAGAGGCGATGGTTCGGTTTGCTGCGCGTCACGAGTTCGCACGGACGGTAGAAGACATCCTGGCCAGGCGCGTGCGTTTCTTGTTCCTTGATGCACGTTTAGCAGCCCGTTGCGCCCCCCGGGTAGCGGAGATCCTGCGCGAGGAGCTGTCAAGTGATCCGGCGTTGAATGAATTCAACCAGTTGGCGACCCAGTACGCCTGTGCACCTTAAAAATTCGTCGTTGTGTTGAAGTGTCAATTCAGATTGGAGAATCCAAATAATGAAAAAAGTTATTAATTTCGCTGCGGTGAGTCTAATCATGGTCTTGCTCTTCTTTTCATATTCGCAGCCAGGTTCAGCTCAAGATATTTCATTGATGAAGGGAGTAACGCCGAGAGCTACACAAAATCCTCGAACTGAGGTTGACAAGTACAAGAAAAAAGGGCCTTGGAAAATTGGCATGAGTCACTTTGGATTAAGTAACTCTTGGGCGGTTCAAATGGCACACGAGTCAGAATATGAAGCAAAAAGCCATCCTAATGTAGGCAGTTTCATTTTTAGAGATGCCGGTCTTAGTGTTGCGAGGCAATTCGCGGACATTGACGAACTCATTGCAAAAGGAGTGGATGCGTTGATCATTACACCGCTGACACCAAACTCTGCAAACGAGGGGATAAGTAAGGCTATTTCCAGAGGTATTCCAGTCGTCATTCACACCGGCATCGCATCAAGTGATAACTACACAGTGGAAATCCAGGGAGGTGGCGAGCACTTTGGGCGGGTTATGGGCGATTGGCTGGTCGCCCAGCTCGGTCGAAAGGGGGCCATTTGGGTGTTGCGCGGGGTACCAAAGCATCCGGAGGATATCAATCGCTACCGTGGATTGGTGGATGCGCTACGCGGCACAGATGTAAAAATTCGCCTTGGGGGTTACGGGGATTGGAACTACAAAGGGGGAAAAACTTTATGCGAAGATCTGTTCAAATTTAATCCTGAAGTTGACGGAATATGGTCGTCTGGCGCGGATATGGCACGTGCTTGCATTGATGTTTTCAAAAGTCGAGGCGTAAAAATCCCACCAATCACAGGTGAGGGCAATAACGGGTTCTTCAAAATATGGCGCGACAATAAATTAAAGGCTATTGCGCCTGAATATGGGCCTGAACAGGGAGCGGCGGGTGTCAGGGCAGCGATTGCACTACTTGAGGGTAAATCGCTTTATAAGCACTATATCTACAATCCAGCCCCGATGACTCTGGAAAACAGAGACAAGATTTTGCGCGATGATTTGGCCGATGAATACTGGTTTCCGAGCGCACTTTCAGAAGAAAGGAAGAAGGTTCTTTACGGTTTGAATAAGTAAAGCGCTTATAACCGAGGGGTATCTAGTTTATGGTTTGCGGCGTGAGAAAAACCTGCCTACGCCGGTTTGCAGCGCGCCACCTTGCTGCACCATAAACGAAACGGCCGAGGCTTGGGGCCATCTGGTGCCTCGTTGGCAATAGCAATGGCTATTGCCGTCTCACAAATGCGCGAACTGCCTCGCAACTCGCCTCACCATGCACTCGCGTCCTGATGAACAATCTCGGTTCAATACCTTGCAGGGTTATGACCCTGCGTTGGACAAAGCATGCAGCCCGTAGTTGAATAGGATTTTTCAACCAAGGTACACACACCATGAAAGCCACCTGGAACAACACCGTGATAGCCGAGAGCGACGACACCGTGGTCGTGGAAGGCAACCACTACTTCCCCGAAACCTCGTTGAACCGCGACTACATCACCTTCAGCAACCACAAAACCCATTGCCACTGGAAAGGCGAAGCCAGCTACTACAGCCTGGTCGTGAACGGCGAGATGAATGCCGATGCGGTGTGGTATTACGCCAACCCCAAGCCGGAGGCAGAGAGCATTCGGGGGCGGGTGGCGTTCTGGAAGGGTGTGAAAGTGGCGGTTTAGCAGAGGGTTTCCGAGTGCTTTGTAGCGCCAGGTGCTAGACGTAAGCATGCTCAAGAGGATCAGTTTCGAACGCTGACACGCAGCTACGCCACGTTGTCCGACGCGCAGCTTTCTAAACTCATTGACAGCAAGCACTTTGTGGAGATTTGCCATGACCACCCAGCGTAAATTCAAGTCCGACGCGTTTCAGGCGATTCACATGTCTGCAAAAGCGCTGCATGACATCGGTGCCATAACTAAAACCACCCTGCGAAGTTTTGACACAGCATGTCTGGTCAGCCCCGTCGATATGCAGCCACCCCAAATCAAAAAACTACGCGAAGTTAACCACGTGAGCCAGCCCGTATTTGCGCGCTACCTGAATACCAGTCAGTCCACGGTTCAAAAGTGGGAAACGGGAGCCAAGAGACCTAGCGGCATGGCGCTGAAGCTGCTCAGCGTGGTTGAAAAGCACGGACTACAGGTGCTGAATTAGCGAGTCGTGTGCCTTGCAAAGACTTTTTTTAAGTCAAAACGGCCACCAGCCCCTATAAATATTGCTTAAGCAGCTATGTATTTAATAGCAAGTTTCTCACCTGGTACGCGCTGATCCATGCGCCTGCGCCACATCGAAGTCTTCAACGCCGTCATGCTCACTGGCAGCGTGAGCGCGGCGGCGCGCTTGATTAACGTGACGCAACCAGCGGTCAGCCGTCTGTTGCAGCACGCTGAAATTCAGCTGGGTTTTGCGCTGTTTCAGCGCACGCGGGGGCGGCTGGTGCCCACCAGCGAGGCGCTGGCGCTGTACCCGCACATTGAGCAACTGTTTACCCAACTCGGCCAGGTGCAACGGCTGGCTACGGGCTTGCGCGGCGGTGACGGGGCCACGCAGCTGCGGGTGCGCACGGTGCTCGCACTGAGCTACGAGGTGCTGCCGCGTGCTATTGCGCAGTTTCGCCGCCGCCACCCCGATGTGGCCATCAGCATCGAGGCGCTGCATTCGCCGCAGGTGGTGGCCAGTGTGGCGCTGCAAGAGGCTGATGTGGGTTTTGTGTTCAACGCCAATACCCACCCCGCGTTGGTGCAGGAACCTTTGGCCGCCGGGCGCATGGTGTGCGTGGCACCCAAGGGCATGCTGGCGGGGCGGCAGGTTTTGCGCGGCGAGGTGGGGCTGCTCGATTTGACTGGCCTCCCGCTGGTGGGGTTGGACGCGCGCGATCCGATTGGTGTCGCGCTGCAGCAAGCCATGGGTGATGCTGGGGCGGGCCTGCAGGCGCAGATCACCGTGCAGACCTACCACGCAGCGCTGGCCCTGGCCCACCACGGCTTGGGTCTGGCGCTGGTCGACAGCTGCACGGCCGTGTCGGCTGACCGCACGCGGGTGGATGTGCTGCGGCTGGAGCCCGCCATTGCGGTGCCGGTGCATGCCATCTACCCGATGGGCAAGCCCGGCTCGGTGGCCACGCGGGCGTTTGTGCGGTGTGTGCAGCAGGCGGTGGTGGCGCTGACAGCGCAATGAGATGGTTTGACCCCTGCCCCCGAAAGGGAAGGTATCAATCGGCTTTATAAGCAAAACAGGCTGTCAGCCCTTATGAATACTGCTCAAGCAGCTATGTATTTTGTAGCGACTACCGTACGGTTTCCCACACCAGGCGAGCCAGTGCCACGTCTTCCAGGCCGATACCGACTGATTTGTACAGCGTGATGTCCTGCGGCTGGCGCGTCCAGGTGGTGTGGTCAGACACGAGCGCGCCGAGTTCCAGCACGCTGTCGTGGTTCAGGGCCTGGCTGCTGGCGCGCACCAGGTCGCCAGCCTCGCGCAGGGCCTGCGCTTTGTCTTCCACCACCACGCAGGCACAGCGCGCCAGCAAGGCATCGTCGGTTTCCCGTGTGTCGGGTTTGCTGGAACCGATGGCGGCGACGAAGGTGCCGGGGCTGACCCAGTCGCCAGGGAACAGCGGATCTTTGGCGCGGGTGGCCAGCACCAGCAAGTGCGCCTGGGGCACGGCTTCCTGCGCGGTGCTGGTTTGTGCGGCAACCCCAAAACGGCTGCGCAAGTCTGCGGCCAACTGGCTGGCATTGCCATTCGCATTCCCATGCGGATCGACCACCCACACCTGCTGCAACGCGTAGTGGCCACACAGGGCCGTGGCATGGGCGCGGGCCTGGATGCCAGAGCCAAACACGACCAGCGTGTGCGGTTGTGGCGGTGCCAGAAATTCAGCCGCCAGCAGGGTGACGGCAGCGGTGCGCAACTCGGTGAGCGCGTTGCCTTGCACCACCGCCAGCAACTTCCCACTGTCGGCGCAAAAAAGCGGAATGATGAAGTTGAACTGGCCGTCCACCGTGGGGTAGACCTTGGCCCCCATCACGCTGCGGCCCTCGTCTGCCCCGCCTGGAAGAATGCCGCCCATCACACTCAGCGAGCGGCCGCCCGGCCAGGCTGTGGAGGCCACGCGGCCGCGGCCCAGATTGGCAGCGCGGCCACTACCCAGAGCGGCAAAGGCCCGGCGCATGGCGGGCAGTACGTCGGCCACCGTGAGGCTGGCGCGCACCTGCTCGTCGGAGATGAATTGCATGGCTTTATTCCTTTTGCTTACTGGCGGTGTCGACCACAAAGTCGCCTACCTTGTCGCTGGGAAACTTGAACGAATCGCGCAGCATGTAGGGCATGGGCAGTTGCAGGTTGATGCCGCGCGGCGGTATGGGGGTCTGAAACCATTTTTGATAAATCGGATAGATCTCGCCGCTTTGAATAATCCGGCGCATCTCTCTGTCGACCACGGCTTTCAAAGCAGCGTCGCCTTTGGGCAGCACGATGGCGTAGGGCTCCACCGTCATGGCTTTGCCGATCACTTCAACCCAGAATTTCCATTAGGGTTTGGAGAGACAACGGATGCAGTTGCGAGTCAGTTTTGGTCCGACTGAGGAGCCCATGGCCAGTGCCATGGGTGACGAAGAGGGGCGAAAATGGCCGCAAATGCGCCGTTGGAATCCAAACAGCACCGCAGGTGCGCCTAATGGAAAATCTGGGTTCAAAGGCCTCGGGTCTGTCGGCGTTGGCACGCAGGCCATACAACAGCACATCGTCCATGGCGAAGGCGTCTGCTTTGCCGGTGGCCACCAGGTTGAAAGCCTGTGCATGGTCGGGGGCCGAGACCAGCTTCATGCCCAGCGCGTATTCGGCATTCAGGCGTTCCAGGGTCTTCAGGTTGGTGGTGCCCTGGGTGGACGTCACGGTTTTACCTGCCAGGCTGGTCAGGCTGGTCAAGCCGGAGCCGCTGCGCACCAAAAACCGGGCGGCCGAAATGAAGTGGGCAATCGTGTAGTCCACCTGCTGGCGGCGCTCGGCTGTGTTGGTCGTGGAGCCGCATTCCATCGTGGCCTGGCCTTGGGCAATCGCAGTCATGCGCGTGGCGGAAGTCACGGCCAGGTACTTGACTTGCAAGGTTGGCAGCTTCAGTTCCTGGCGGATGGCTTGCACCAGCTTCAGACACAAATCCATGCTGTAACCCACCGCTTGTTTGTCGGCATCCAGATACGAAAACGGAATGGACGCCTCGCGGTGCGCCAGCGTGACGGCACCGCTGGCGCGGATCTGATCGAGCTGGCCTGCGTACAGGCTCGCAGCGGGTGCCGCCATCAAAGCAGCCAGTGCGGTGTGCTTTAAAAATCTCGTAGTCATGAAAATCTCCGTATTCATATGCAAAAAACAGGCTGTAGCCCTAATAGATACTGCTCAAGCAGCTATTTTTTTAATAGCGATTTCACAACCCCTTGCGCCGTGCCAAACGCCAGCGTCAGCCCTAGCGGCCCATGCCCCACGTTGAAGAGCACATTGGTCGGCGCGCCAGCCAAACGCCCCACGATAGGCCGGCCGGTTGGCGTGGCGGGGCGCAGGCCGGCCCAGGGTTGGCTGATGGCCAGGCCCTGCGTTTGTGGAAATAACGCCACCGTCGACGCCTGCAGCGACGCGATGCGCGCGGGTGCAATGTCCAGCCCGTGGCCCACCAGCTCGGCCATGCCGGCCACCCGAAGCCGGTCGCCAATGCGGGCAAACACCACTTTGCGGGCAGCATCGGTCACGCTCACGGTGGGCGCTGCGTTGGGTTGTGCGGCCACATCGAGCGTGATGCTGTAGCCCTTGATCGGGTAAATGGGTAGCGACACACCCAGCTCGCGGGCAAGCGCGGGGGCCTGCGCACCCACGGCCACCACAAAAGCATCGGCGGTCACCTCGACCCGCGGCGTGTGCGACGCCGCTAGTGGACTGTGCGTGTGCGACGCCGCTTGTGGGCTGTGCGTGTGCGACGCCGCTAGTGGACTGTGCGTGTGCGACGCCGCTAGTGGACTGTGCGTTTGCGACGCCGCTAGTGGGCTGTGCGTTTGCACCGCCACCACCCGGCCCGCGCGTTGCACCCAGCCGCTGACTTGCGTTTGCAGCAGAAACTGCACGCCACGCCCGCGCAGCACCGCCACCAAACCGTCGCACAGCTTCTGGCTGTCAACCGCGCATTCGCTGGCGGTGTAAATCCCGCCCTGAATGTGCGCCTGGTAGCGTTGCAAGGCAGGCTCTATTGCTACGCATTCCATCGCTGTGTGAGCCGTCTGCACGCTGCCTAGCGCCCTCTGCAGCGCCAACTGCTTTTGCGCGGCAGCAAAGCTTGCGGCGCTTGCGTAAATCACCAGCTTGCCGCTCGCCGCAAAGTCGCACGCCAGTTGTTCGGCCTGCATCATCTGGTCAAACGCCGCCCGGCTGGTCGCCGCCAGTGCCAGCAGCTTGGCGGTGGTTTCCCGCGAGGTGCTGGCCCTGCAGGCCAGCATGAAGCGTAGCCCCCAGGCCCACTGTTGCGGGTCGGCCTGCAGGCGCAACTTGAGCGGCGAATCAGCGGCCAGCAGCAGCTTGGGCAACTGCCGCCAGATGCTGGGGTCGGCCAGCGGCTGCACATACGAATAGCTCAGCTGCGCGCCATTGCCACCGCTGGTTCCCGCGCCGGGGGTGGCGCGGTCAATCACCGTGACCTGGTGGCCGTCTTGCACCAATTGGTAGGCTGTTGCCAGGCCCACCACACCTGCTCCCACTACACACACATGCATCACGTGCCCTTGTTGATCTTGACAAGGGGGATGCTAGAAAAAACGCCGTGTTTTGACCAATGCCAAAGCACCGGATGGCCATAACCTGCAGGCATGGCATGGGTGTTTTCACCCATATGGCATGAGTTTTGCGCATGGGCTTGCACGCAAAATGTATTGGCTTGCGCAGCAGGCGCTGCCTACACTTCGCACCGTCATTCATCTATTTATTTACCTGTTCACCGAAAGGCTCCGAATGAAACTCTCAACCCTGATGTCCGCCGTGGTTTTGGCCACTACCTGTGTGGCTGTACCTGTATCTTTGGCACACGCCGACACCCTGAAAAAAGTGGCCGACAGCGGCAAGATCGTGTTGTCGTACCGCGACTCATCGGTGCCCTTCAGCTACATCGTGGGCCCCGGCAAGCCGGTGGGTTTTTCGGCGGATCTGGCCAACGCCATCGTGCAGGAAATCAAACGCGTGACCAACAAGTCGGTGCTGGAAATTGAATACATGCCCGTCACCTCGCAAAACCGCATTCCGCTGCTGATGAACGGCACGATTGACCTGGAATGTGGCTCCACCACCAACAACAGCACCCGCGGCAAAGACGTGGCCTTTTCCACCAACATTTTCTACACCGGTACCCGCCTGCTGGCCAAGAAAACATCGAAGGTGAAAAACTACCCCGACCTGGCCGGCAAAACCATCTCCAGCACCACCGGCACCACCAACTCCCAGGTCATGCGCAAGTACAACGCCGACAAAGCGCTGAACATGCAGATCGTGCTGGGCAAAGACCATGCTGATTCGATGCTCCTGGTCGAAGGCGACCGCGCCGTGGCGTTTGCGATGGACGACATCTTGCTGTTCGGTCTGATGGCCAATGCCAAAAACCCCGCCGAGTGGGAAGTGGTGGGCGACTCGCTACAGGTTGAGCCCTACGCCTGCATGCTGCGCAAAGACGACCCCAAAATGAAAGCCCTGGTCGACGGCGTGATTGGCAAGATGATGGCAAGCGGCGAGTTCGCCCGCCTGTACACCAAGTGGTTTGCCTCCCCCATTCCACCGAAAAACATCAACCTGAGCCTGCCCATGAGCGCCCAGCTCAAGGACAACCTCAAAGAGCGCAGCGACAAGCCTGCTCTTTGAGCGCAGCGACAAGCCTGCGCTGTAAGTCTCCCGCTCCAAAAGCGTGATCCCCGCGCAGGCGGGGATCCAGGGGCTCCGTCCCGTGTACCCGTCGCGTCACACGCCTGGATTCCCGCCTGCGCGGGAATGACGGCGAACTTCATACCCACCCCATGCACGCCTCACACGTCTCGCCCCAAGTGGTTGGCACCCAACTGGGCATGCCCCAGGTGGTCGGCATCCTTGGCGGCATGGGCCCCGCCGCCGGTGCCGACTTTGCCCGCCTGTTCGTACAAGCCTGCGCCACCCGCATGCATGAGCTGCACGTACCCGTGACCGACCAGGCCTACCCCGAGCACTGGCTGGCCCAGGTGCCCGTGCCCGACCGCAGCGCGGCCCTGCATTCCACGCAATCTGGCGGCCACCAGCCGCTGGAGCCCATGCTCCAAGCCATGGGCCGCCTGGCCGCTTTGGGGGCTCGCGCTGTGGCGATTGCCTGCAACACCGCGCACGCCTGGCACCCCACCATGCAGCAGCGCTTTCCACAACTGGAAGTGCTGCACGTCGCCCAAGAAACCGCGCAGTTTCTGGCGACCACCGGCGTCACCCAAGTTGGCCTGCTGGCCACCACCGGCACTTACCAAAGCGCCGTCTACGAGCAAGCCCTGCAAGCCGTCGGCGTGCGCTGCGTGCTCCCCGAGCCCGCCGACCGGGCGGTGCTCATGCAAGGCATCTACGACGGCGTGAAAGCCGGAGACATGGCGCTGGCACAAACCTGTTTTGCCCGAGTGGCCAATCGCCTGCTAGCCCAGCACCCTTTGCAAGCCCTCATCCTGGGCTGCACTGAAATCCCGCTGGCGTTGACAACGCTGCCCGAGCATCCGCAAGTGCAACTGGTGGACCCGGCGGCGGTGCTGGCGCAGGCGTTGGCGCGGTGGGCGTATCGGGGGTGAGCGGCGGGGCTTGGGCCAAATTGGGTACTAGCCCTTGTGGATACTGCTCAAGCAGCTATGAAAAATGTAGTGATTGAACGAGTCAGTTTCCAGGTGCTGGCTGGCGGGCCACTGCGGGGGTGCGTCTGCTTGGTGAACGGCCTGTGTATCGGAGGTAAAAATAGCCCGAATGCTTGTTCCACCTGCTCAAGCAGCTATATATTTGATAGTAAATCAACCCGTTCAAAACCATGCGCCCACCGGTCTACTCCTTGCTGCTTGCAACCGCGCTGGTCGCGTGCGCCGCCTCGTCGCAGGCCATGACCGTGCAGGTTCAGGGTAACCAGCTGTTTGCAGGCGGGCCGGTGGGCGATGACTTGCGGCAGTTTGAAGAGGCCTTTGCAAAAGGCGGCATTGACACCGTGGTGTTCGTCAACTCGCCGGGTGGCGACCTGTGGACTGGCTTGCGCGTGGGCCGTCTGATTGCGGACAAGGGCTACAACACGGTAGTGGCGGGCAGCTGTTTGTCGGCCTGCTCCATCATGTTCATGGGCGGCAAAGAGCGGCGGTTTTCTGACGCGCTTCGGCCGAGCCAAACCCTGATAGGTATTCACGGCGCGCACGACATCGAAACCAAACAGGCGATCACCGCCTTGCAGCCGCAAATTTTTGCGTTTTACAAGCTGCGCATGGGTGACAAGTTCAACAGCCAGGCGATGAACCAGGCCTTGTACGAGATGGAAGACGCCGGCTCGCTGCTGCGGGTGTTTGACCCCGTGCGCAGTGCCAAAACGCTGCCTTATCACTGCGCCAGCGGCCAGACACCGCGCAGCAAATGCACCACCCTGAACGGTGCTGACGCTGCCAGCCTGGGCCTGATTACCCACACCGATCTGGTCAAACTCGATTTGCCATCCGGTTTCACCGCCGCACCGACTGTGATGGGCAAACCGCTGGACACTGTGGTGCCGGACCTGCCCGCTTACTACGCTGACCTGGCCCGCAAACAATGTCGGGGCGAACCTTGTCAGAGCGCCACCCTCAAGCGTTACGAGCAGGGCGAAAACCGCGCCATCGCCACACCCCTGACAGGCCCAGGCTACGGTTTTTCGTTCAACGTGGATTCGCCCATGGGTGCTGTGGTGCGGGCGGTCTACAGCTGCAACCACGACAGCAAGCGCCCCGTGGCGCTGTGCGAGGCCCAGGTGGTCAACCAATATGATCTGCGCCCGCTGCACCAGGCGGCGCAGGCCTCGCATGCCTCTGCGCGGGCAGCGCTGAAAGTGCCCTCAGACAAGTATTACGCCAACGAAGAATTTGGTGGCGGTTTCACCAGCGCCGCAGGCCTTCGCACCCAAAAAATGTCAGACATCACGCCTGCCAGGCTCGACGGTGTGACCGTCGTTGGCACCCAAGATCTGGCCCGCGCCCTGCTGTCCGCCCAAGCCCCCACGGTGGTCGACGTGATGGGCTTGTTTGAAACCATCCCGCAATCGGTCACGCTGCTGGGTGCCGGCGCAGCGCTGGAAAACCCCACGCAAGACACCGAGTTGGAAAAACGCATTGGCGCACTGCTGGCCTTGCTGGTGCCCGACCCGGCTTCACCCGTTGTGTTTTTCTGCACAGGTCGTCATTGCTGGCAATCGGTTAACGCGGCCCTGCGCGCAACCAGACTGGGCTACACCCAGGTGCAGTGGTATCGCGGCGGCATGGAAAGCTGGGTAGCGGCTGGCCTGCCGACAGCCGGGGGTGTGCTGCGGGCGGTGGCGTTTGCGCGTTAGTCGAATAAAGAGAGTCGTTCGTCGGGACTGGTCAGCACCGTCAACACCCTGCTGGCGGTGAGCCAGGACACCCCAAACGCCATCAAACCGGCGGCCTCTGCATAGAAGACCAAATGGTCAACGACGGCGCTCAAGGCCTCTCCGAGCAGGGTGTCGAGCACCAGCGTCGCGATGGACACAATAATTGTCACGGCACACTGTGACAGCATTTTTTCCTTGGGAGGCGACAAGTTCTGGATCGATTTCTTGAACTGAATTTGTATGAAGATGGGCTACAACCCTCGTGAATACTGCTCAGGCAGCTATTAAAAACATAGCTACTGTTTGCATCCTGATGATCAATGGATAAGCCCCAATCCCCTTTGTATTTTCTTGCTGAGTCCCGAAGAAACGAGATGGTGCGAATATTTCAAATAACCCTTGAGCTCTTCAACTGCACTGCCGGGTACTTCGTATTGTTGTATCCACTTCATACCCCGGGAAGCGAGGTAAGGCGCTGGCCGAAATCCGGGCAGGTCTCGTAATATTTCAAAATTGTTTTCCGATGTTTTGAATGAAAACGCAGGCCCGGTGGATTTCTCCCAGCCGCCAATTGCAAATACTTTTCCGCCCACTTTCCAGACGTGGGAGCCGCCCCACTGAACGACGTGTGAAGTCGCTGGCAGACAGCGGCAAAAGTCATTGAATTCTTCGTAGGTCATGCTGATTTTCCGTCTGCTTCATATTTGGGGTTCCCCTGCTTGGGCGACGAACTGCATGCCCATCACTCTAACCCGCATGTTTCATGCAAGCGGGACGCTTTGAAGCGCTTTTGATGGGGTAAGTCAATGTTTTCCTCAAATTCAATTTGGTTCTAGTGAGTACGGGTCCGCGTTTGCTGCATCGTTTGGACGGGCGCAGATCAAGAAGTGGAGCCAGGCGAACCAGGCGGGCTGACCCCCAAATCACCGTTGCCATTCGTCTTTGTCTACAGTTCCCGCCATGGATTCACTCTCACAAATTGCATTAGGTGCCGCCGTCAGCGTGGCGGTGATGGGGCGACGCGCTGGCGTGGTCAAGGCTGCGGCGTGGGGCGCGGTGGCGGGCACCTTGCCGGACCTGGATGTGCTGTTTGACCATGGTGACCCGATTGCCAATATGGTGCTGCACCGCGCGGAGAGCCATTCCCTGTTTTGGCTCAGCGTGCTCTCTATTCCGTTCGGGTTGGCGATAGCCAAGATGCACGGGCAATGGGACTTGCGTGGGCGATGGTGGATGGCGATGTGGCTGGCGCTGGTGACGCATCCGCTGCTGGACGTGATGACGGTGTATGGCACCCAGCTAGGGCTGCCGTTTACCAACTATCCCTATGCCGTGGGCAGCGTGTTCATCATCGATCTGCTGTACACGGTGCCGCTGTTGGTGGGGACGGTCTGGGCGCTGAGCACGCGCGCATCGCCACGGGGTGCAGATCGGGGATTGCGCGCCAACGCGGTGGGGCTGCTGTTGAGCACGGCGTATCTGGGCTGGGGTGTGGTGGCGCAAGTGCACGCCACGCGTGTCGCCAACAAATCGTTGGTGTCGCAAGGCATTGCTGCGCAGCACGTGCTGGTCACGCCCACGGCGTTCAACACACTCCTGTGGCGGGTCGTGGCGGTGTCGGGAGATAGTTATTACGAAGGCTTTTACTCGGTGCTGGATGCGGCGCCCCGCATGAGCTTTGACCGCTTTCCCCGTGGCTCAGCGTTGGCAGCTGAGTTGCAAACGAACCGGGGTGTGCAGCGTATTCAGGCTTTCAGCCAGGGTTTTTACAAGCTGCATGAACAGGCGGGCAAGGCCTTCATCACCGACCTGCGCATGGGCCAGGAACCCAACTACAGCTTCAGCTTTTCTGTGGCTCAACGCGGCAGTAATTGGGTAGCGTTGGACAAGCCGGAGCAGTTCCGCACGCGGCCAGACATCGAGCGCGGCCTTGCGTGGCTGTGGCAGCGCATGTGGGGCGATGAAATCCCGCCGCCACGCTAGTTTTGAGTAAAAAGGGACTGTAGCCCTTGTATATATTGCTCAAGCAGCTATCAAATAAATAGCAATCGAGTCATATCAAGTACCCAGACCCTGCGACGGTAGCAGGCCACCTCAGCCCGAACGGGAATTCGCAATTAAATCGTTCCGGATCAATAACGTTCAAAAGCCGCCTGATCTTGGGGTCTTCGTCCCGGTTTCATGCGAAAGCGGCATACTGAGTAGTCTGTTTTATCACTTTGAAAGCTAATTTATGACTGTCTCGAAACTCGCTTTGCTCAAAACGGCTGGTGCCTTGATCGCCGTGATCGGATGGACCGCGGTTCAAGCCCAATCCGGTCGCCCTACACCGGTTAGCGGCACCAGCAACTGGACAGTCAACGTCGGCGCGGCCATCATTTCCGGCCCGCGCTATCCAGGCTCCAACGACAACAAAGCCACCTTTGTGCCGGTCATTGACGCGCGTTACAAAGACTACTTGTTCATCAGCCCGATTCGCGGCATTGGCGTGGAGTTTCCGCTGGCGCAGGGCCTGAAGGGCAGCGCCGCTATTGGCTTTGACCTGACATCGCGCAAAGAAAAAGAAAGCACCCGCCTGGTGGGCGTGGGTGATGTGAACGCAGCGGGGGCGTTGCTGCTGGGGCTGGACTACCAGCTGGGCGATGCGTTTGTCAAAGCCGGTTTGAGCAGCCGCCTGGGTTCGGGCAACCGGCGTGGCACCTCGGTTGATGTGGATTTGGGCTACAACTTCATCAAGACCCAGGGTCTGGTACTGGCCGCTGGTCTGAACCTGAACACGATGGACAGCACCTATGCCCGCAACTTTTTTGGTGTGAGTGCGCAGCAATCGGCTGCCTCCAAGCTGCCTGGTTTCAATGCCAGCGGCGGCTTGAAAAGCGCAGGCGCCTTTGCCCAGGCTTTTTACAGAATTGACACCGACTGGAGTGCGTTTGGCCGCCTGAATCTGTACCAGTTGCAAGGCGATGCGGCCGACAGCCCGATCACGCAGCAAAAAGATCAAACCACCTTGGTTATGGGCGTCTTGCGCGCTTTTTAAGCTCAGGAAAGGTGCTCACCCATGAACACCGCGCGCGTTCATCGATGGCGGCATGCGGATCGGCATTCGCGATGAAGCCATGCGTGATCGGGTCATCACCCTGTACACCGAGCGCGCACCGTTCCTGAAAGCGATGGGGCTACCCGATTCCACACGAAGCATTTATGTGGTGATCGTGAGCCGCGCCGGGCAGGTGCTGGCCAGTGTGGAAGGCGACTACACCAGCGAAAAGGCCGCGGTGCTTGCGAAGGCGTTTGGGCAGTAGGCCCAGGCAAATCGCAGGTCAAAACAGAAAGCTTGAAGCGCAGCCTTAACTGCGCATCCGGTTACGCAGTGAGTCGCTAGCCGCCCTTGCGCATCATGTCGAAGAATTCGACATTGGTCTTGGTGGCCTTCATGCTCTTGAGCACCATTTCCATCGCCTCAATCTCGTCCATGTTGTACATGAATTGGCGCAGGATGCGGGTCTTTTGCAGGATCTCGGGTTGCAGCAGCAACTCTTCGCGGCGGGTGCCACTGCGGTTCAGCTGAATCGACGGGAACACGCGCTTTTCGTAGAGGCGGCGGTCCAGGTGAATCTCGCTGTTGCCGGTGCCTTTGAACTCTTCAAAAATCACCTCATCCATGCGGCTGCCGGTATCGACCAGCGCGGTGGCGATGATGGTCAGGCTGCCGCCTTCTTCCACATTGCGGGCCGCGCCCAGAAAGCGCTTGGGGCGTTGCAGGGCGTTGGAGTCGACACCGCCGGTGAGCACCTTGCCAGAGCTGGGCACTACGTTGTTGTAGGCCCGGGCCAGGCGGGTAATCGAGTCAAGCAGGATCACCACGTCTTTTTTCAGCTCCACCAGGCGCTTGGCGCGCTCGATCACCATTTCGGCCACGTGCACATGGCGGGCGGCGGGTTCGTCAAAGGTGGAGGCAATCACTTCGGCTTTCACCGAGCGCTGCATTTCCGTGACCTCTTCGGGCCGCTCATCGACCAGCAACACCATCATGTAGCTGTTGGGGTAGTTGGCGGCAATGGCGTGGGCCATGTGCTGCATCATCACCGTCTTGCCGCTTTTGGGCGGTGCCACCAGCAGGGCGCGCTGGCCTTTGCCGATGGGGGCAATGATGTCGATCACGCGGCCGGTGATGTTTTCCTCGCCTTTGTAGCCTTCGCGCTCCAGCTTCATCTGCTCTTTGGGGAACAGCGGCGTGAGGTTCTCGAACATCACCTTGTGTTTGTTGCTCTCGGGCAGGTCGTCGTTGACCTTGTCCAGCTTGGTCAGGGCAAAGTAGCGCTCGCCGTCTTTGGGAATGCGCACTTCGCCTTCAATCATGTCCCCGGTGTGCAGGTTGAAGCGGCGCACCTGGCTGGGGCTGATGTAAATGTCGTCGGTGCTGGCGGTGTAGCTGGTGTCGGGGCTGCGCAGAAAGCCAAAACCGTCGGGCAATATTTCCAGCACACCATCGGCAAACACCTGCTCGCCGGCACGCGCACGTTTTTTGATAATGGCAAACATCAGCTCCTGTTTGCGCATGCGGCCGGTGTTTTCAATCTCAAGTGCATCGGCTTGCTTGAGGACTTCAGACACATGCAGTGCCTTGAGTTCGTTTAAGTGCATGAGGTAACCCTTTAAAGGGCGTATTGACGAAAGGTCTTGGGGGGAAAGTGGGTGTGAAACTTAGATCGGTTTCACATGCCAGGGAAGCGTCGCCAGTAAGACTGTGGCGGGCTGAATGCTATGAATTATGACAGCAAAAAAATGGGGATGGAAACAAAAAGCGACTGAGGCCTTGCGCGTCAGTCGCTGGCGTGTGCGGCGTAGATCAGGCCAGTTGTTGGTCAATAAAGGCGGTGAGTTGCGCTTTGCTCAAAGCGCCGACCTTGGTGGCGGCCAGTTGACCGTCTTTGAACAGCATGAGGGTGGGAATGCCGCGAATGCCGAACTTGGCGGGAATGTCGCGGTTTTCATCGACGTTCATCTTGGCAATCTGCAGCCGGTCCTGGTGGCTGGTGGCCACTTCGTCCAGGATGGGGGCGATCATTTTGCAGGGGCCACACCACTCGGCCCAATAGTCGACCAGCACGGGTTTGGTGGCCTTGAGCACGTCGGCTTCGAAAGACTGGTCGGTTACATGTTTGATGAGGTCGCTGGCCATGGGGGGAATTCCTTCGGGTGGGGTTACGGTACCGCTAGAGTGCGGTCATTGTGACAGAAACCCTAGTTTTTTCCTCTGCCGTGCCGCCCGCTGCAAATGCTATGGATGCGATAGCGCAAAACCAACTATCAACGGCGCTGCAAGCCGGTTTGGCGGCTGTGGCCGCGCATCTGCGAGGCGACAACCTGCGCATGGCGCGCACGGTGGTGCTGGTGCCGTTTGTGCACCTGATTCCCGTGGCGCGCGAGGTCTGGGTGGCGCAGTCTGGCGGGTCTTCATCGTGCTTCATGCCGCGCTTTGACACCACGCAGAACTGGGCGCGCGGCCTTGCGGGTTTTTCGCCCGACGAGCACGACCTGAGCTTTGACATGGCGCGTGACCCGCTCACCGCGCAGGCCCTGCTGGCGCGCAGCGGGTTTGCAGCCCAGGCCAGCCCGGCCGAGTTGACATCGCGCCTGGTCGAAGCCGCCTGGCAACTGGGGGGCGTGGCCAGCGCCGTGCCGCCCGCCCAACGCAGCGCGTGGGCCGCTGATCGGCAAGCGGTGGTGGGTGTTGGGCACGACGCTGCGCTGCTGGCCCAAGAGGTGGCCGTGTCGCGGCTGGCACTGGTGTGGGCAGGGCACTCGGCCTACGCAACTGACGTGTTGTTCTCTGATGCGGTGGATCAGGCACTGGACTGTCTCGTGGTGTTTGATGGTTTCCAGGCCGACCCGTTAACACAGGCGCTGAAAGCCCGATTTGCCGACCGGTTGCTGGTTTGCCCCCTGTTCCAGCCACCCGACACGACGCATGCGCTGTGCGAGCCCCATCTGCACCTGGCTACCCATGCGCAAGACGAAGCCGAGCGCGCCGCCGCCTGCGTGCTGCGCCACATCGCGGCCGGCCGGGTGCCAGTGGCCCTGGCCGCCACTGACCGGCTGCTCACGCGACATACCAGCGCCTTGCTCGCCGCCCGCGGCATCAGCCTGCGTGACGAAACCGGCTGGAAACTCTCCACCACCCGCGCCGCCGCACAGCTGATGGCCGCCTTGAAAGCCTGCGCCTGGGACGCCCCGAGCGACGCCGTGCTCGATTGGCTCAAACAATGCCCCGCTTTTTTGCCAGCCGCCGTTCAAGCGCTCGAAGCCCGGCTGCGCAGCAGCGGCATGGCGCAGTGGCACACGCTCCCGGGTGCGTGGGTGGCCCTGCCCGACCCGCACGCCACGCTGGCTTTGGTCGCCACGGTGAACACGCTGCGCGGTGCCCTGCAAAGCCCCAGGCCGCTGGGCGCGTGGTTGCAGTCCCTGAGCGAACTGCTGCAAGCCAGCGGGCAGTGGGAACCGCTGCTGGCTGATGCGGCTGGCGAGCGTGTGCTGGCCCATCTGTGCCTGAACGAGGCCCCGCGCGAGGCGCTGGACCGCTTGTCGCGAGCTCTTTCCCCAATTCCGCCGCGCTTGCCGCTGGCGGCTTTCACGGTCTGGGCCAGCGAGGTGCTGGAGGCTGCCAGTTTCCAGCCCGACAGTCCGCCCCGGGCGCAGGTGGTGGTGTTGCCGCTAAGCCAGTTGCTGGGCCGCCCGTTTGCAGCACTAGTGCTGCCCGCGTGCGACGAAACCCATCTCCCTGCTTCGCCCGAGCCACCAGGCAACTGGAGCGCCGCGCAGCGCACCGCACTGGGCTTGCCGCTGCGGGCCGATTTGCAGGCCCAGGCCCGCGCCGCTTTTACATACGCGCTGGCACAGCCACACGTCGATTTGCTGTGGCGCCAGACCGACGAGACCGGCCAAACCGTGCTGCCCAGCCCGCTGGTGCAGGCCCTGCGTTTGCAGCATCCGCATTTGCCCTTGAGCCCCGACCCGCGCGAGCCCCGTACCCTGCGGGCTACGCCCACCGAGCGCCCGCAACCGCAGGCCGCCGCGTTGCTGCAGGCGGGCGGGCCGCAGCGCCTGTCGGCCAGCGCCTATGAAGACTTGCGCCGCTGCCCCTACCGCTTTTTTGCGCTGCGCCAGTTGGGCTTGCGCGAAGACGACGAAATTGACACCGAATTGAGCAAGCGCGACTTTGGCAGCTGGCTGCATGCTGTGCTCTTGGCCTTTCACCAGGCGCTGCCCGAGGTCCAGGGGCCGCGGCTGGATCTCATCAACCAATGCGCTGACCAGACCCAGCGCAGCATGGGCTTGAGCCACGCGGAGTTTTTGCCCTTTGCCGCCGCCTGGCCGCAGTTGCGCGACGGCTACCTGGCCTGGCTGGCCGAGCACGAGTCGCAGGGCCACGTGTTTGCGCAGGCCGAAAGCCCGCACGAGGTGAACCTGCGCCAGATCACGCTGGTGGGCCGCATCGACCGCATTGACCAAAGCCGCGCGCGCTTTCAGACCCGGGCCGAAACCACTGCCTTTCTGCTCGACTACAAAACCGAAAGCCTGCAAGCCAGCACCCAGCGCGTGCGCCAGCCCACCGAAGACACGCAGCTGCTGTTTTACGCCGCGCTGTTGCCCGACGACGACCTGCGCGCGGCCTACGTGAACGTGGGCGAGCGAGAAACCCGCACCGTGGAACAACGCAACGTGGTGCCCGCCCGCGACCTGCTGGTGCAAGGCATCCTGCACGACATGCAAGCCATTGCCGACGGTGCGGCGCTGCCTGCGCTGGGCGAGGGCAGTGCGTGCGACTTTTGTGCGGCGCGGGGGCTCTGCCGCAAAGACTTTTGGGGTGCCAGCGCATGAAAAATGACAGCGCGTTGCGCAACGACTTCGCCTGGCGGCTGGATGACCGCGCCCGGTGGCGCATGACCAACGCCTGGGAGCGACGTGTCCCCAGTCATTTGTCATCAGCGCCGAAAGGCGCGGTCATCTGTCATCAGCGCAAAGCGCGCGTCATCCGTCACCAGACATGACAGCCCCCGCCTACGAACACAACGGCCAGCCCATCAGCGCCGCCGCGTTTTACGCCATCGCTTGCGACCCCCGGCGTAGCGTGGCGGTGGAGGCTTGCGCCGGGGCGGGCAAGACCTGGATGCTGGTCTCGCGCATCGTGCGGGCGCTGCTGGAAGGCGCGCAGTCGCATGAAATTCTGGCTATCACCTTTACCAAAAAGGCCGCGGGCGAAATGCGCGAACGGCTCACGCAGTGGCTGCAAGACTTTGCGCGTGCCACGCCCGAGCAACTGGCGCATGAGCTGGACATAAGAGGCGTTACAAGCCAAATCGGCCAGCAGCCCTTATCGAACCTGCTCAAGCAGCTATCAAATTTATATCAAACCGTGCTGGACACGGGTCGCCCGGTGCAACTGCGCACCTTTCACGGCTGGTTTGCCGGCCTGCTGCGCAACGCACCGCTGGCGATGTTGCAGCGCATGGGTCTGCCGGCCAACTTTCAATTGCTGGAAGACGACACACAGGCCACCGCGCAGGTGTGGCAGCGCTTTTACCAAGCGGTGTTGCAAGAAAGCCAAGCCAGCACCGACTTTGCCGAGCTGGTGGCCGCGCATGGCCGCTTCAACGCCCACAAAGCCCTGGGCGCGGCGCTGGCGCGGCGGGTGGAATTTGCATTGGCCGATGCGCAGGGCGTGCCCGACCGTGGCGTGCTTCACTGGACTGAGCAGTTCCCCCAGTTTGCTGGCTTGCAGGAGCCCGCCCAGGTGTTGCACACCGAAGGCCCGCGCGCCACGCTGGCGCTGGCCGCGCGCAGCCTGGGCCGCTCCAAAGCCGCAACCTTTTCAGCCAAAGGGCGGGAGCTGGAGCAAGCACTCACCGCAGGCGACGTGCAGGCCGTGCTGGATGCCTTGCTCACCCACAAAAACGAGCCTCGCCAGTTCAGCAACAACGTCATTGGCCTGGCCCAGGTGCGCGCGGCGCAAACCTTGGCGCTGAACCTGCGTGCCGCCATGCAGCAGCACGAAGCCTGGCAGCACCAGCAGCGTATGACGCGCCTGAGCCGTGTGTTGATCGCGCAATACGCCGCCGTCAAACGCGATGAGGGCTGGGTCGACATGAACGACGTGGAGCAGGCCGCCTGGGCGCTACTGGCCGACCCGGTGGCTAGCGGCTGGGTGCAGGAGCGGCTGGACGCGCGCATCAAGCACGTGCTGATTGACGAATTTCAAGACACCAACCCGCTGCAGTGGCAGGCGTTGTCGGCGTGGTTGAGTGGTTACGCGGGCGCGGGCTCGGCAGCGCCCAGCGTGTTCATCGTGGGCGACCCCAAGCAAAGCATTTACCGCTTTCGCCGCGCCGAGCCCCAGGTATTTCAGGCCGCCAAACGCTTTGTGGTCGAGGGCCTGGGCGGCGACACACTGGCCTGCGACCACACCCGCCGCAACGCGCCCGCGGTTCTGGCAGCGGTGAACGCGGTGTTTGCACAGGCGCAGGAAACAGGCGAATTCGGGGGGTTTCGAATCCACACCACCTCCAGCCTGGAGCCCGGCAGCGTGGCCTGCCTGCCGCCCATTTCACGCGATGACCCGGATGCTTTCGAAGAGACGAGCAGCGAACTCGTCTGGCGCGACACCCTGACCCAGCCGCGTCAGGAGCCCGAAGACTCCCTGCGCATGCGCGAATCCGTCCAGGCTGCACACTGGATTACCCAGCAACTCGCGCAAGGCCATGCGCCCAGCGAGATCATGGTGCTGGCCCGCAAACGCGACCGCCTGGCCGCCTTGCACGACGCTCTGCGTGCCCTGCACATACCTGCTTGGCAACCCGAAAAAACCGACTTGGCCGATGCGCCCGAGGTGCAAGACATCGTGGCTTTGCTCGATGTGCTCGTCTCCCCCGCCCACAACCTCTCCCTGGCCCGCGCCCTGCGCTCGCCGCTATTTGGCTTTGACGACACCGCACTCTGCGCTCTGGCGCTGCAAGCGCGTGAACCCGTCAACGCAGGCCTTAGCTGGTTTGATTTGCTATTAAAAGAAGAGCTGCTTGAGCAGGATTTACAAGGGCAGGAGGTCGATTTGGCTATAAAAGTACCCAATCCGCCTGCCCAACCGCGAACCTTTCGTGGCGATGAAAAAACCCCGTTTCTGCCCTTTGAGGAATGGGAACCCGGATCTGAACTCGAACCCAACTCCTTCCCCGCCCGGGCGAGCGAAATGTCTGACTCCCTCCCCTACCGGGGGAGCGAAATCAACAACTCCCTCCCCTCCCGGGGGAGGGCGGGGGTGGGGGCAGAGCGCCAACCCCTTCAGAACGCCCCCACAACAACTCAAACCACAACCCAGCCAAGCCTCGCCCCCCGCCTGCGTCAATGGCAAACCTGGCTGCACACCCTCCCGCCGCACGACGCCCTGCAAGCCATCTACCAGGACGGCGACGTGCTCGCCCGCTTCGCCCAGGCCGCGCCCGCTGCTCTGCGCACCAGCGTACTGGCCAATCTGCAGGCCCTGCTGGGCGCCGCGCTGCAAATCAACGGCGCTCGCTATGCCACGCCCTACGCCCTGGTGCGCGCCCTCAAAGGCCCAGGCAACAATGGCCGGCCCAGCGGCTTCAAAGCCAGTATCCCCACCGATGCCAACGCCGTGCGCCTGCTGACCGTACACGGGGCCAAAGGCCTGGAAGCCCCCTGCGTGCTGCTGCTGGACGCTGACAGCGCCTCCGCCCGAGCCGACAGCATGAGCCTGCTGATTGCCTGGCCAGGCGTAGCCACCGCCCCCCAGCGCCTCACTTTCCTGGCCAGCGAAAGCCAGCCCCCCGCCTGCGCCGCCCAGGCCCTGGCCACCGACCTGGCCGAGCGCGCGCGCGAAGAGCTCAATGCCCTGTACGTCACCATGACCCGCGCCCGCACCCAGCTCGTGTTCTCCAGCATCGCCCCCGGCCGCAACGCCAACCCCGACAGCCCCCTGCAACGCCTGCTCGCCGCCACGCAAGCCCACGGCGTGCCCGTGCAGCAGCTGCCAGTGCCACACCTGCCTGAGCCGCCACCGCAGGACGAGGAGCAACTTCAGCAGCCCGCGCAGACATCATTCGAGCTGACTTTGATGCCTTTTATGCCTCCAGCCCCGGTAAATACTGCTCAAGCAGCTATACAAAACATAGCAGAGGCAGCGTTAACCGATGCCGAAACAGACAGCCCCGCAGACCCCGACAGCACCGCCGTCGGCCTGG